>NZ_BAAGTN010000003.1:0-392864 GCF_054781895.1 Saccharothrix stipae
TGGCCCTCGTGTCGTACCAGTTCGAGACCGACTCGGGACTGGGCCCGATCCGGATGCGACATCTGCTGCCGGAAGGCGCCGTGACGCGTCGACTGTCGAAGTTCGAGGAGGAACCGTTCTGACCCGAGGCCCACCGCGGCGGCCGGGGCAGACCGGTGACGAGCGGGAGCCAGTCGGCCGGTACGTGTCCGACCCGGTCGACCTGTGCCACGACGGCTTGACGTCGGGACGGTCGGCGTGCTCTTGCCGTGGTCCGAGGCCGTAGGTCGCGTGTCGCAGTGGTCCCTCGGATGTGGAGGTAGTTCGGGTGTGGAGGTAGTTTCTGAAGATCGTTCACGACAGCCAACCCCGGTCTGGGCTGCCGTGGTCGCCAGCCGTACGGCCCAGGCCTGACCTGGCCGACCTTTCCTCCGCTCGCGCCCCGCTCGATTCACGGTGACGATGACACCACCGGGCGATTGACAATGGACCGGGGTTACCGATGAGCAAATGGGGCGTACCTGCGGAGGTGATGTCGTAGCGTGCCCTCTGCGGCATGATCGGATGTTCGGCTTGTCTCGAATCGGTGTCCGCATTTGTGCATTGTGGCGGGCGGTGGGTGGGCTGTGGTGGCGGCAGTGGGCCGGGGAACGGGCCTGCCGTTGAGGTTCGGGGGTGGGGGTTGGTCGGTTCTGACGCTGATGGTGTGCCAGGTTCGGTGACGCAGGCCGGGACGGTCTCGGGTGGGTCGAGCCTGTATCAGGCGGGGCGGGATATGACGGTGCAGGGCCCGCGGGTGGAGTCGTTGTCGTCGGTACCGGGTGTGGGTCGTGTTCCGGTGGGTTCGGGTGTGTTCGTGGATCGTTCGGGTGAGTTGGCGAGGTTGGAGGGCCGCGCTGGCGGGGTCGAGTGGCCGGGCGGTGGTGATGGCGGCGGTGCACGGCCTGGGTGGGGGTGGGTAAGTCCACGTTGGCCGCCAGATTCGCGGAGTTGCACGCCGATCGGTTCTCGCCCGTGTGGCGGAGAACTCGGCTGAAGTGGCGTCGAGGAGGTCAGCATGGTCGTCCGAACTCTGCAACGTCGCAAGTGTCGCGTGCGATCAAGCTTGTGGTGAAGTAGCGGAGGACGGAGAATACGGACCGTGGCGCTGAGCGATGACCTGGCGAGTGCGAGTGAAGACCGGAACGTCATTTTCGTGGCGATGCCGGGCGTGATCCGTGGCGAGAACGCCAAGTGGCGGGACGTAGCGCAGATCAAAAGACACCTGTATGAGCGAATCGCTCGTGACGTCAGCAGCGCGATGGGTGTCGACTACAGGGTGCGGGTGGAGGTGGATGAATACCGCCCAGGCAACATTCACCAGTCGATGTTCGGCGCGGCGCTGCACGCGCCCGTGTATATCGCCGACCTGACCGGCCTCAACGCCAACGTCTACCTGGAACTCGGCGTCAGGTGGGCGGTCCGCGACAACGTCACGGTGGTCACCTGCCAGAGTCTGAAGGACGACTTGGCATTCAACGTGCAGCCGAGCAAAGCGGTGGAATACGGTGGGGACCCCGATCTGCTGGAGGCGGCCAGCCAGCGAATCGTGAAGATGGTCGTCGACGGGCTACGCAACCCCGCGTACGTCGACAGCCTGGTTCGCCAGAGTCTGGACCTCGTCACCGAGCATGCTGGCACGGTCGCTCGGCTCCGCGCGGAGAACACCAGACTTATCGAGCAGCGCGGCGATGATCTGGTGGCCGCCGCCCGGCTTGCCGATCACGACAGGCGCGTCGCCCTGCTGCTGCAGGTACTGGAGTTCAACCCGGCGAATGTCGACGCCCATCTCGAGCTGGGCGAGACGGCGCTCGCGTCCGGGGACTATCCCACGGCCATCACTCACCTGGTCGAAGCGACGGCCTTGACCCCCTCGTCCGGCCGAGCTTGGCGTGGGCTTGGCACGGCCTACAGCAGGAACGAACAGCTCGACGCGGCTGCCGTGGCCGTTGAGCGCGCCATTGCGCTCGACCCACAGGACACCGAGGCGCTTTCGGTGCTGGGCGGCATCTTCCGTCGCCAGGCTCGGACGCTACGCGCTACCACCGGGCAATACGACCAGGCGAAGTTGCAACAGGCGCGGGACGCCTACGCGAAGGCAGGCGCGATCGACGACGACGACACCTACCCGCTGATGAACGTCGTTCGGCTGGACCTCGTGCTCGCAGGTGACGACGATGTAAAGGTCCGAGCTGCCGTGGACAACGCCGAAACACTGGAACCCCTAGCCAGATACAAGGCAAGGACGAAGGGCGACGATGATCCGTGGAAGTGGTTCGACCTCGCGGATGCACGCGCCTTCACCGGTGACGTGGACGGAGCCGTCGAAGCCGCAAACCACGGCCTACAACGGCTGAAGGCGCCGTACCGCGGTGAGTCGGGCGCCAAAGCAGCAGAACCGCTCCATGACATCCTCGACCGGACGGCTCTACCGCCGGTAGCCGAGACAGCGGTGAAGGCACTAGTCGAGGTCTACAACTCGAAGACGGTCTGACGCTCCCGGCTGATCCGTAGTTGTCGACTCCGGCCTCACAACTGTCATCCCCTGCGGCCACCACGCGGCGATCGGCACCCTCAGGCCCTTACCGCCCGCTCGTTGGCATGACCGTGTGGTGGGTTCAGCTTGCTAAGGCCATGTAGCGGCGAGGATGTAGCTGGGGTGGCGGTCGAGGTTTTTTGCGGGCGCGGTTGTCGCCCATGTCGACGACAGTCACATCGGCCGCCGCCCTGCGGGAGGTCCGTTCGTGGCGGCGTCTCTCGCTGACCGCTGTCGCCGGGCTGGCCGGGATCACCCCGGCCTATCTCAGCATGATCGAGCGGGGTTTGCGGCCGGTGACGAAACGGTCGGTGCTGGAAGCGCTCGCGAACGCCCTCCAGGTCGCCCCGACCGAGTTGACCGGTTCGCCGTTCGCGCCGACCGATGCGCGCGGGGCGGAGGCGCACGCCGCGATCCGCGAGGTGGAGACCGTGCTGTCGGCCGTCGATCTCGGCGTGGATCCGGGCGTGCGGCCCGCATCGTGGCCGGAGCTGCGCGATCGGGTGATCCACCTGAACACGGTGCTGCGGCCGGGAGCGCGCCACCGTCGACAAGGGCGTCCAGGCGTTGGTCACGGCGGAGTCCATCGCGCCGCAGCGGGTGCGCAACGACGTGTTCGTGCGCGAGGCCGTCGCCGACCTGCTGCGGCGTGCCTAGCGCGACGCGGCCGGCCGGGAGCTGTGCGGCCTCGCGTGGCGCATGGGTGTGGCCCCGACCGGGTGAACCCCGCGCTCGGTTAACAAGCGGTTAATCCCCGCCTGTTGATCACTCCTACCGTTCCGGACCACCAGTACTGGTCGGAGGAACGGTAGGGAGTCGGTCATGGTGTGGGTGCTCGTCGTGGTGGGATCCGTAGCGTTCGGGGTCGTGTGGTGGCTCGCCCTCCACGTCTATCGCGAGGTGCTGCGCCGCCGCCGGGTCGCCCGCGTGCGCGTCGTCCTCGAACCCCGCGCGACGGTCACCGGGCTGTGGAAGCGCTGCGGCGCGGACGAGCTGCCGTGCCCTCCGTCCTCGACTCCGGTCGAGGCGGCCGTTGACCGCGCCCTGACCGTCACTGTCGGCCCACATGCCGGCGTTACGGGGGCGGCGCGGTGAAGCTGATAGTCCCCGGTGCCGCCGAGGCGGCGATCGTCGTGCTGTACCCGCCCCTTCGGTATCTGTTCGATCTGGTGGACGGCGGGTGGCGGTTCCTGCCGGTCGAGTCGGGCCGGGAGCAGATCGACGGGTTTCGCCTGTGGCCGGGTGGGTGGCGCGACGGCGTCCGGTTCCGTGACGTGGGCGACGCGTTGGGGTTGCGCATGGACCGCGACGCCCGTATCACGTGGGAGTGCACGGGTTCGCTCGCCGAGGTTGTGCAGGAGCTGTTGTTGCTTCCGCATCCTGGGTCTCGGCTCGCGCCGAGACTGGCCAAAGGCCACGGTCCGGGACAGCGGTGACGGCCGAGGTGGTGGCGGGGCCGTCCGTCCGTGCGGTGGGGGTGTCCCGCCGTCTCGTGCACCTGGTCGGCGCCAACGCCCGGACCGCAAGACGCCTCCCGGTGGTTGCCGAGGTTGCGGTCCCGGAGCAGCGCGCGTGGACCTTCCCCGCATCGACCTCCCGTGGCCCGCGTGATCGCGCCTCGTCGAGGCCATGGCTCTGTACGAGTCGGTCGGCTCGCCGCACGCCGACCGGATCCGCGAACACCTGGCCGTCACCGCCACCGCCACCGCCACCAACGGCACAGCGGTGCCCGCAGGCCGCCCGGTAGCAGGGGAGCAGGACGCGGAGCGGCGATGAGCATCACGATCAACTGCACGAGCGGACAGGCGACCGGTGGCGTGGTGCGGGCCGGGTCACGCGACGGTCCACCTACCTGCACTCCCTTCACCGCCGCGAGCCGCGGCCCCGCACGGCGGGTGCGCGGCAGGTTTACCGGGTCGTCGACCGCGGCCTGGACGTGAGGTTCGAGTATCGGGAAGGTTTGCACGTTGGAGTCGCACGTCGCCCTGGGCCACCGTTCGGCCGGAACCACCAAGGGCAGGGAGTTGGGGGAGGAGTTGCGTCGCCTCCGTCTGCGGCACGGGGTGACACTCGTGGACGCGGTGGGGCACGTCGGGTGGACGGTGGGAAGACTGTCCAAATTGGAGGGCGGTACGCGCGGTACGGGTGGGTGGGAGTTGGCCGCCTACGCCGGTGCCCTGGGTGCCGACGACGCCACCCTCGACCGTGTTCAACGGTTGCTCGAGGAGCCCGCGACCGGCGGCTACGTCCGTGCGCATCCGGGGTGGGTGCCCGACGACCTGGCCATGCTGGCCAGGCACGAGCACATCGCCGCGACCGTCACCTGCTACGACCCGCTGGTGGTGCCCGCGTTGTTGCAGACCGAGGACTACGCCCGTATCGCCCTGGCCCACACCCGCGACGTCGACCTCGCGGTGCGGACGCGTGTCCTGCGGCAACGCCGCTTCCACGAACGCGGGCCGTGGTGCGGCGGCACGTTCTTCGTCCACGAGTGTGCGCTGCCCGCGCCCGCGGACGAGGTCGGGCACGAGCAGTTGATGGCCTTGGCGATCACGGCAACGACCGGCGAACCCGGGAGTGTGGTCCGGCTCGTTCCCCACGGCGTGGACGACGCCGTGCGGCGCCCGGCGATGCGGCTGCCCTTCACCGTCATGACCTTCACCGACCCGATCCGGCCCCTGGCCTACACCGAGGCCGTCGAGGCCACCGTGTTCACCGAGATCGACCACGGCACCCACCACGCCATGCTGGCGGACCTGGACCGTGTCGCCCTCACCCCGCACGAGAGCGCCGCCGAGCTGTTCCGGCGAGCCGACCCGGTCACCGGCCGACCCCGACAGGGTGACTGGGACCGGACCGGGTGAACACCGGCCACCACACACCGCGACACACGCAGCCGTACCCGCCGGTGGCACGACGGCCCTCCGGCACACGTCGAGCAACGCGGGCCGACATGCGGCCCTCCCCGGACCACAGCCCCCGACATCCACCACGTCCGACAGCCGGGCACGCCCGCACCTGCGGATCGCACAGAGAGGCCACCACGGTGGAACCAGAGACCACCCCGAACCCACGCTCGGCGGGAACCGCCCAGACCCGGGAACTGGGGGAGGAGCTGCGCCGGCTACGCCACCGGCGCCGACTCAGCCTCGACCAGGCGACCCTGCCACTGCAGTGGTCACCGGCCATGCTGGCCAAAATCGAGAACGGCGCACGCACCACCAGCCCATGGAACGTCGCCACCCTGCTCGGTGCCCTCGGCGTCGACCTCGACACCCGCAACCGGATCGAACGGTTGGTGCGGGAACCCGCCACCGGCAGCCACGCCCGACCGCACCCCGGGCGCGCGCCCGACGACCTGCCCATGCTGACCGTGCACGAGACGATGGCGGTCACGGTCACCTCCTACGACCCGCTGGTGGTGCCCGCCTTGCTGCAGACCGAGGACTACGCCCGCGCCGCCCTGGCCCACACCCACGACGTCGACGCCGCCGTACGCACACGTGTAGCGCGGCAACACCGACTCGGCGACCACCACCGAGCACCGTGCCGAGGAACCTTCTACGTCCACGAACGCGCGCTGGCCGGTGCCGCGGGCGACCGGGTCCTGCGTGAACAGTGCCTGCGGCTGGCCACGGTCAACACCACCACCGCGCCCGGCCTCCGCGTCCGGCTCGTCCCCGACAGGGTCGGCGACGCCCTGCGCCACCCGGCGCTAGGCCAACCCTTCACCCTGCTCACCTTCCCCGACCCGATCCGGCCCCTGGCCTACACCGAAATCGTCGACGCCACCGCCTTCACCGACGACGCCCCCGCCCTCTACCAGGCCATGCTCGCCGACCTGGACCGCATCGCACTCACCGTGCACCACACCACCGCCGCCCTCCGACGACGGGCAACCCCCGCCCGCCGCGACGAAACCCGGTCGGTGCGGAGCGCCCGGTGAGCCAAGACCTGCGGCATACGGTCACGCGGTTACGTCAGGACCTCGCGGACGCCGGCCGCGTTCCCGGCCGGGTGTGGTTCGACGCCCACCGCGACGACATCCTGACGACGTTGCGCGGCGCGTCGGACGAGCCGGAGACGGCGGCCGCGCTGTTCGCCGACGTGTGGCCGGTGATCCCCGCCGACGTCGACGAGGCGTGGTCACAGGAGCTGCTCGACCTCGGGGCCGACCTCGCCGTCGCGCTGCCGACCTCCCTGCTGCTGGCCACCGCCTTCCGCCGCGCCGCGACGTCCCTGCGTGAGCAGGGGGCACTGCGGGCGGCGGCGGTCGCGGGCATGCGCGAGCTGGCGATCCACCGGCTGCGCGACGACGACCCGGACACCACCACCGCCGCGCTGCACGACCTGGCCTCGACCTACCGCGCCCAGGGCCGGCTGCACAAAGTGGTCGGCTGCGCCGACGAAGTACTCGAAGTGCACCTACAGGGCAACGATCCGCAACGCGTGGCCCGGGCGCTGGTACACCTCGGCTCGCTGATGATCGAGGCCGGCCGGTTCGACTCCGCCGCCAACTACCTCACCCGCGCCGACACACTGCTCGAGAAACTGCCCCACACCACCAAACCGGCCAAGGCCGAGCGGGCGGGGTGCCTGACCCTGCTGGGCCGGGCACTGTGGCTGTCCGGCCAACGAGCCGCGGCACACCGGCGGTTCAACCGCGCACTTGCGCTGCTCATCGGCACCGACGACCACGCCGCCCAACAGGTACGCGACCTCCGCACCCAACTGGAGACCACGCAGGCCTGAAGTGATGGTGCATGAACTTTCGCGTAGCCCGAATGCGACTCGCTCGAACATCGATCCATGACGTCAGCGGATCTCATCTATCGATGATGCCTGGTCGTGACCGTAGGCGGCTCCCATCGGCTCTCGGTCCGATGGGCCGCTGCCGCGCGAGCATGGTCGCCGATCGAGGCAGCGCTCCGAACGCCGGGATGGCCATCCGCGTGTGGTGCCCGGCCGCGCGGGGATGTCGAGCCGCGCCCGGCTACCCCAGACGCGGTGGTGTACGGCACCACTCCGCGGGTGGTCGTCATCGGTCCAAGGTGCCAGCCCGGCCTACGGGATAGGACGGGATAGGACGTAACGGGCGGCACAGCTGTGTCGGGGGTGCGGTGTCACGGCTGTGCCGCCCCACCCCCGACACAGCCGCGCCACCGGTGACAACCTGCCGGGGGTGGCAACCTGCCGGGGCTGTGGATAACCGATGAGCAAGACCGGGCGTCGCGATCCGTCCCGATGCTGCGGCACCTCGGTCATGGTTCCTCCTATTGAAATAGCAATACGTTTGTCGGGTCGTCACGAATTCCGTTCCTTGAAACCTTTGACTTCCCGCTGCGGTCGATGTGACGATGCACGAGCGAAGCGAACCAGGGGCAGCGGATCGGATGATCAATCAAGGCGACTGCATTCCGCGGCGAAGACGACAGCATGGCCTCCCATGCGCACGAGAATGGAGTCGATGACGATGACGGAGTGCGCGCTGCAGAACGATGGTGGATCCGCTGGCGGCACGCCGTCCCGGTGAGGTCGGATGAGCATCCGCGTGATGACCTGGGTGTGGGAGCACGCCGAGGTCGCGGGCACGGACCTACTGCTGTTGTTGGCCATCGCCGATGCCGCCGACGATCAGGGACGCAACGCCTGGCCATCGGTGGCGGATCTGGCCCGCAAAACCAGGCTGGACGAGCGCACGGTGCAACGTCGACTCAAACGATTGCACGGCCGGGGCGACATCGCTATCGAGCCCGGCGGCGGACGGCGCCGCAATAGATACGCCATCCTCCGGTTTCCGAACACCGGGCAGCAGCGATCAGCACCCCGCAGCACGCCTCCACCACCGGCTACCCGCAGGACAACGACACCCCGACCACTTCAAACGGGGCGACGACACTCTCGGCAACCCTCAGAAGTCGACTGGCCCCAATGGTGCGGCCGCTGTGACGGTCCAGCCCCACACGAGCGCTACGTCGACGACGGCGCCGGTGTGCTCATGCCCTGCCCTCGCTGCCGCCCCATACTCGGCCCGAACACCTAGCAGTGATCATCTATCGGGCCAATGCCTTGACGGTGGCTAACACAAATCTCCACCGGCACTGCCTGTCCAGATTGGCCACGAACACCCCTGGCGTTGTCGCCCGCATCCACCCAGCCCTCTCGTCTCGTCGAGCCGGCCCGAGGCGTCTTCGAGTGAAGGGAGGGTACGGCGGGACGCGCCGACACTCTGTGCATTCCGCCGGCGACTCTGGCCCGCTGCCGCCTACGGTGCTGCGATGAAGGAGTTCACGGCCATGACGCACGAGGAGACACACGACCTCCTGGCCGCCCGGATCAGCGCCTGGCAGGACAGGTCGGACCAGGCTCGCAAGGCCCCCGGAGTCAGCATGGCGCAGTTCGTTACGGTGTTGGCCCTCGCGGCGCACACACACCGGGTCGCCCGCGGCGTCCTCGTCCTGTACGGCGAAGACCTCCGCCTCGAAGCCGTGCCGCTGGTGAGGTCGGCCTACGAACACTCGCTCACGGCGATGTGGCTCGCCCAGTACGACGAGGCGGTGATCGGGTTCGTCAACCGGTATGACCAGCAGCGCAGGCTGGCCGTGGACACCATCGCGAAAGCGGGCTGGTCCGGCGCGAAGGAACTCGCCGACAGGCTGGAGCAGGAGGAGCGGCGGTCATCACGGGCGGACGGTCCGGCCGGCAACTTCGGGCAGTTGTGCAACGAGCTGGAGCCGGGCGGCGACGAAGCCTATGCGATCTACCGCATCCTCTCGTCGTTGTCCCACGCAGGCGCGCTGCTCGCCGACCACTACATGGCGGCCGATCCGCTGGAAGTCAGCCTTGAGCCGCGGCGCGTGGGCGAGGCCACCCACTGGCTCTACCTCACCGCCGTCAGCGTCGTGAAAGCCGCTTGGGCGGTCGACATGCTCGAATTCGACCACCCCCGCCGCGGCGCCCTCCAGGCCGCCGGGGACCGCTTGGGTGTCCAGCCCGAATCCCGCCTCAGCCAGAAGCACCACGCCCGCGTCCAACGCGGCAAGTAGCCCCTTGGCGGAGACGTACGAGACCGCCCGGCGATGTGCCGGGGCGGGTGTGACGACGAACAGTCGGACAGCATGGTCTGGGGCGGCGAAACCGCCGCCCCAGACCACACGAGGGCTATCGGTTGTCGTTGTCGACCAAGCCGGTCGGTCTGTTGAGGGCCAGTGGATGTGGCTCGCCGGTCAGCGCGGCCAGCGCGGTGGCGATCTCCTCCAGGTCGGCTTTCGTGTAGACCGCGATCGCGCCGGGCTTGGCGTCGCCGCCGGGCCGGTGACCGGCATAGGCGCGGGCCATCGCCTCGCCGAAGTTGCGTTCCACCCACTTCAGCGTGGTGTGCCGCAACCAGTGTGTGGAGATGTTCTCGGTCCGTACCGGCTCGACGTGGTCGCGCAGCCGGTCCCACAGTCCGTCGTAGCGCCGGTAGGTCAACGGTCTGCCGTTGTGGTAGCGCAGCACCTTGCTGGTCGGCTCGCGCGCCCCGCGATGGTGGGCGTGGTCCACCAGGTGCGTCATCAGCGTCGGCGACACCGGCTGCCAGCGGCTCTCCTCTCCCTTCTCGTGCAACAGCACCAGACACTGCCCCTGGTCCAGGCCGTCGAGCTCCAGCGCCAGCGCACCGCCGCGGCGGGCGGCGGTCTCGATGTGGAACCGGATCAACAGCGCGTCCAGCGCCGGGTCGTCACCCGTCGTGGAGGCCGCCTCGGTGACCGCCTCCAGCACCGTGTTGTTCAGCCCCCGCCGGGTCGGTATCGCCCGCTTGGGCTTCTTCACCTTCCGCGTCGGATCCTGCCTGGCCGAGATCAACTCGTCGTCGACGGCGAACCTGTACAGGCACCGGGTGGCGCTGAACATGTGCTCGGCCGCGCTGTGCCCACCCCGCCAGTTACGCCGCCGCACCGCGGTCTGCCGGATGTGGCCGAACAACCACGTCAGGTCCGAGGCGGGCAGCTCGTGGAGTCTGCGCTCGGGCCACAGCGCCACCAACCTGTTCCAGTAGGTGCTGTACAGCTTGCGCGTGCCCTCGCCGACCAACCCCGACACCACCGGCACCCACTCGGCGATCGTGGGCACCTCCCGCGGCGGCGCGGCCGGCCGCGAGGCCACCAACGCCTCCGGCGACACCCCCATCAGCGCCAGCACCTGACGCGCCTTCTCCAGTTCCTCCGTATCCGGCTCGGCCCGGGTCGTCACGAAACACCGTCCGTCGCACCGTCGCCGGACTCCCCGTCGTGCTCCTGTGCCGGACCGGGGTCGGACGCGGCGCCCCCGGCGTCGAACGGCCGCGACGCCACCACCACCTGACGCGGATCGGGAAGGGCCTTGTCCAGCACCACCAGACTGTGGATCACCATCGCCGAGCGCTCCGGGACCGCGACCAGCAGGACCGGATCACCGGTCTCGAAGGACCACCACCGCCGCACGGTCGGAGGAATCTGGATCAATCCGCGCCTGCTCAGCGCGAACACACCCCGGGGATTGCGCTGGAGCACCAGCGAGGCCCTGTAGATACGGATGTCCAGGCGCTGCCGCGGTGCCCACCGCAGCAGCGCCAGCAACGGCTGGTTGGCCAACCGGCCGCGGTCGTCGAACCGCGCCAGGGCATAACGCGGACGATCCCGCACACTCAACGGCCCCAGCTCCCGAACCGAAGGCGCGGGCGTGCGCCGCCGGTCCAGAACCCGGCGCCGTGAAACCGGCGGGGAGGATTGCCCGCCCTCGGCCGATTCGGGCGTGCCGTTCGGCACGCCCGATACACCGCCTGGATTCCCGGAACGGTGTCGACGGGAAGGGGTGCCCGGTAGAAGACCGGTGATGATCTTGTCGGTCACGGCCGCCACCGCCTGAAGCGGTGAGAGGCCGTGCGGACCACTTGAACACCCGACCGACAGTTGCGATCGGGTACCTGAACTGGTGTTATTGGACGGGGATCCAACACACGATCTTGTGTCCGAGGGGGGACTTGAACCCCCACCCCCTTTCGGGGACTAGCACCTCAAGCTAGCGCGTCTGCCATTCCGCCACCCGGACTCCTCGGCTTGCGCCGTGGTGTGAGCATAGATTACATGATCGTCTTTCGTGGTCCAAATCGGGGTGGGTGGTTGGGTGGGCGTTGGCGTTTGCGCAGGTCAGAGGTGGGTGGTTATGGGGTGGGGTGGGCTGGTGGTGGGAGGGGTGTGGTGGGTGCGGGGGTAGCGGGTGTCGAGAGCTGCGGGTGAGGCGCTGGATGGGATCATGGAGCAGGTGGGGTCGGTGCGCGGGTTGATCGAGGTGCTGGCTCTTGCGTGTGGTCTTTGGCCTGGGTGCGGGCGGATTGAGGGCCGGGCGGCTAGGGCATTCTGCCGAATGTGTTTGGGAATTGTTGTGTGAAGTGCGCGAATGGTGATGCCTCAGTACATCACCATTGGTGCTCAGCTGAACCTTGGCAGTTGATGGCGCGCGCCCGCCGCACGATCTGGTCCCTGTGGGCACGGTCGTGCGGCGGGCGCGGCGGTGGGTTGATGGGAGCGCACGATGTCCTTGTCACCGCGAGGGCGGGACAACGGCTCGATATGAGTGAGGATCGGCTGCGGTCGGTTTGAGGACGGACTCAGGCGTGGGGGTTGAACGGCACGCCGGCGGGCTTGGCCTTGGTCAGTTCGCCGGCGAAGGTGGTGTCCTTGATCCCGAGGGAGGCGGGGCTGAAGTCGGCGGTGACAAGCTTGCGGCGGATCCCGGGAGGGAAGCCGTTCCAGCCCACCAGGGTGGGGTACTGCCAGGCGCCGTAGTGGTTCTCGGGGCGTTCGCCCGGCTTGGCGAATCGGAAGCTGTGGGTGGCGCCCTTGTGGTAGACGACTCGGGCGTGCGTTCCGGACCACTCGACGGCGGTGGCGGCGCGGGTTGTGTAGTCGCCGTGCGCGGAGACCGAGACGTAGCGGGCCTGGTCGTGCCAGACCCACACGACGACGTGCTCGAAGTCGTGCTTGTGCCCGCCGCCCAGGGGGCTCAGCTGGTCCTTCTCGAAGTACAGGGCGTACACGTAGGCGCACCACCCGTGGTCGCACTTCGAGCGGACGTAGGAGTTGGTGTTGTCGAGGTCGGAGCGGTCGCGGCAGTTGCCGTTGACCGCGCCGGAGGGGTTCAGGCCCGGGGCGACCGTGCCGTCCCGACCCACGGCCGGGGTCGGGTAGCAGCCGTCGCCGTCGTAGTCGAAGGCGGGCTGCCACTTCCTCGCTGCACTGCCCGCGTCGGCGGGGAGCGCACCCGGCGGTGCGGCTTGGGCAACTGCGGACAGGGTCGTCATGAGTGCCGCGGCGCCCAGGATGGAGGCAGCCGCGCGCCGTGTGCGGCCGGGGTGTCGGTTCATCAGTGTTCCTTTCGGGTCGATGAGAAAACCGGGAATCGCGGTGTGCGGAGGTCTTCAGGCGGTGGTGCGGCGTGCCAGCAGGCCGTCGGCCTGGTTCCGCTCGACGCCGTAACCGGGCACGACGGCGTCCGGTGTCCAGTCGAGGTCGGTGACGACGTCCCGGCCGGTGCGGGCGTCGAGGACGACCCCGCTGTTGGCCCGGGCGTAGACCAGGCCGTTGTGGACGGCCGTGACGTCGGGTGCGACGCGGCCCGCGACCTCGTCGGGCAGTGACCACAGTGGTTTGCCGGTGGTGTCCAGGGCGTGGACCCGTTGGTGGCTGAAGCACACCACCACGTCCGGCGTGGCGGCCGCGCACTCGTTGCGGTCGGGCAGGGTCGACCTGACCGCCCCGTCGGAGGTGCCGATCAACAGGGTTCGGGCGTCGAAGAAGGAAGTCGACCCGAACCGGACCACGTCGTCGGTGACCACGGCCGCCCCGACGTCGTCCACGCGCTCGTCACCGGTCCAGCGGACCTGTCCTGATCCCGCGTCGATCCCTTGCGCGACCGTCCCGCTGGACACCGTCTCGCGGATACCGACGACGGTTCCGCCCGCGAGTCCGATCGGCGTGAAGCCCGGTGGCGTGTCGACGACCTTGTTCGCCCGTGCGTCCACCACGGCACCGGTGACAATCCCGCCGGGATACGCGATCGAAAGCACCGCGTGGGCCTCGTTGGCGCCGACGACTCGGACGCTCGCGTCCTCGGGCGCGCCGCTTCCGGTGAACGGTTGCCGCGTCGACCACACCTGCCGACCGGTCGTCGCGTCGACCGCACCGGCGACCAGCTCGAACCGGTCCTGCTGCGTGCCGCTGCCCTCGGTGCGGTGGATGCCCGCCCACACCAGGCGGGCCGGGCCGCTGTCGGCGAGTCGGAAGAAGCCGTTGTCCACCCGCAGGCGCGTCCCGCTCGCGATGGGGGTCGACGCCTGCCAACGCTCCTGGCCGTCGCCGAGCGAGATGGCGTGGATGGTCAACGTCGGGTCACCGCGTCCGATCGAATCCTGCCCCTCGGCCATCGAGGTGTAGGCCAGGCCGTGACCGACGAGCGCGCTCTCGTCCGGTGTGACGCTGACCGGCTCGGCGGAGAACGCTTTCGGCGGGTCGAAGGTGGGTGCGGCGCTGGATGCCGGTGTGCTCGTGGCTGTGGCCGACGCGCGTGACGTGGTGGTGCCGGGCCGGTCGTCGCCACAGGCGGCCAAGAGCGCGAGCAACGACAGGAAGGCAGCGGTGCGGGCTGACATGAGGACTCCGTGTGCCGGTGGGGGAGACGGGTCAGGACGACGGCGGGACCGGAGTCGTCCGAGAGCGTCGGACCAGGCCGATGGCGTTGTACGCGGTCACGGTCACCGCGAGCAGGACGGTGGCCCAGAAGCCGAACCGCGTCTCGACCATCTCCGCCGCGGTGCCGCCCTCGAACTCGTTGCTCTCCGTCGCCGCCGAGACCAACGCGTCCTGTAAGGACACTTGGCCGACGATGAGGAAGAACGCCACGGCGGCACCGACACCGACGGCGAGCCAATGTCCAGCCTTGGACCGCGACAGCAGCACCAGACCGGTGACGGCGACGAGCACCGCGACGATCATCAGCGGTTGCGCGGGGATGGCGCTGCGTTCGGCGATCCGGGGCGCGTCCTTGTCCTGGTCGACGCCCGTGACCGTCGGTTCACCGCCGAAGGTCGCGTCCCACCCGGTGTAGGTGATGTCCACACTCGCCATGGGCGTCTCGCAGGACACCGCCGTGAACGGGAAAGCCAGGCAGAGCAGGATCAGCGCGAGCAGTGACAGGTTGACCGGTCGGCGTTTCGGCGAGCTGTTCGACATGCTTCGAGTGTCGTCAGCTCACGACAACCGCGGTATGGGAAGGGTTTCCCAACCGCGGTCGTCAACCGACGCGCCACACGCAGCCCAAGGGCTCCGGGTAGACGGTGTGCGGGGGTGCTTCCCCGACGTGGTCGACCGTGTACCACTCGCGTGACCCCTCCCGCACCAGGTAGCGGTAGATCATCACCTGTCCGGAGCCGCACTGGCCGCTCACCGGCTTGAGCGTCAAGCCCACCTCCCGCAGCAGGGACCAGTTCGGTTTGTCGGTGATGGTGTTCAGCGTGAAGTAGTGGTTCGGAGCCGCTCCACCACAGGCGGCATCGCTCGCGGTGCACATGAAGTCCCGCACCGTATAGGCCGTAGGGCCGTCCGGTATCGCGCCGACGCGGTACGCGTGCCCGAGGTACTCGCCCTGCGTGTAGCCCGCCTCGACCGTGCCGGCGAAGCGGATCAGGTAGACCTTCCGGCTCCTGTCGTTGCTGTGGAACCGGTGCAGGGGCTCGGATGCGTACTGCGAGTAGTGCACGACCACCACCGAGCCGACGGGGTGCAGCGTGCCCGCCGGCGGTTCCTGCGCGGCGACCACGGCCTGGTGGTGCACCCCGTCCGGTCGCGCGTCGCAGACCCAGCCCTTGGCCCGCACGGCGTCGCACGCGTCTTGCCAGGTCCGGCCGATCAGGGGGTCGACGGTCGGCGGTGGTGCGGCTTGGCGGAACACCGTCAGCACCACGGGCTGCCCGATCCGGACCGGCTGGCCCGGATCGGGCGTCGAGAACTCGACCGTTCCCTTGGGACCGCCGCCCTCGCTGCCCTGCACCACCTGGCACGGCACCTGGTTGGCGGTCTCGGCGATGATGGCGTTGCAGGCGGCGTCACCGGCGTGCGTCCCGCCGCGCAGGTCGGGCATCGGCACGAAGTCCCAGTACCGGACCGAAACCTCGGTGCCGAGGGCGACGTACCCGCCCGCCGCCGGCGACTGCTCCGCGACCAAGCCGAGGGACTGCCAGTTCGGGCCTGCCGCCGTCAACGGCTGCTCGGCGCACGCGTCGGTCCCGGGACGGGCCACGATGGTGTTGACCGAGTCGCACGCCGCGGCCAACCGCCTGCCGACGACATCGGGCACGCGGGCGTTCTCGCCGTAGACGTGGACGACGACGGTGGAGCCTTCGGGCACTCGCGCGCCGCCACGCGGATCGGTGTCGCGCACGGTCCCGGTCGCGCCGCCGGGGCCGACCTCCACCGGCCGGCACACGAGCCCGACCGCGTCCACCGCGTCGCACGCCTGCTGCCGCGCGGTACCGGGTGGGATCGGGGGAACCGTCACCTGAGGCGCCGCCGGGGGAGCCGTGGTCGTCGTCCGGGATGTCGTGGGCGGTGCGGGCGGCGGGGTCGTGATCGGGGTGCTCGGTGTGGTCGACGTGGTCGGCGGTTGCGAGGACGAGGTCGGGTTCGGGTTCTCGGTGTCGGTGTCGACCCCTGACGCCTGGCCCTTGTCGATCACCGACCGCCGCCCGTCCGGGTCCACCGCCACCGTGCGGCGGTCAGCGCGGTCGTTGGCCACCACCCGCCGGTCCTGCACCTCCACGGTGAACTCCGGCGACGTGCCCGGCACCTCGACCGCCGCGGCGGTCGTGCCGGCGCCCAGGTCGAACGAGCGCAGCTCGTGCTGGGCGTAGTCGGGGACGTAGGCCCGACCGTCCAGCACGACGGGCGCGCCCAGGTTGTGGTCGGCGCCCTTGGGCACGTCGAACTCGTGCCGCCGGCCGGTGCGGGGGTCGACCGACACCAGCGTGCCGCGGCGGTCGAGGACGAGCAGGTACCGCCCGGCGCCCTTGGGCGAGGGCACGACGACGGTGCTGCCGTGCGGCACGGGCTCGTGGCTCACGGACTTCAGCGGCGACGCGGCGACGTCCAGCGCCTCGCCCGCCTCGGTGATGCCGATCGGGCGGCCGTCGGCCACGGTCAGGTGCCTGATCGGCGCGGGAGCCCGCACGACGTCCTCGACCGCGCCGCGGACCACGTGCGCCACGGTGCCGTCGTCGGTCAGCACCCACAGCCCGGCCTCGCCGTCGCCGACCGCGGTGGGCGTGGCGCCGGGCACCGCGACGGGTGTCTGCGGTGTGCCGTCCGGGTCGATCAGCTCGACCACGTCGTCACCGGGCCGCACCAGGTAGGCGGCCGAGGCCGCGGCGACGACGACCGGCACCTCGTCGGGGCCCCGGTCCGGGGCGGCGGCCGTGCCGACCGAGGTGTGCTCGGTGCTCATGTCCTCGTTGAGCACGGTGACCTGCTTGGTGGTGCGGTTGACCGAGGCCACGCGGCCGTCGGCGAGGCGCACCAGCTCCAACTCCTGCTTGCCCGTCGCCAGCGCGCGCGCCTCGGCTTCGACCCGTTCGTTCTCGGTGTTGACCACGACCACGCCGTCACCGTGCTGGACGATTGCCTGAGCATTGCTCAGTTCCGTCTCCGTCATGCTGTAACCGGCGCCGACGGAGGCGGCGAACACGACGGCGGGCACGGCGCCGATCAGCACCAGCATTCGCGACCTGCTTTTGCGGCGTGAAGTCGGTTCGTCCACTTGAGTTCTCCAGTACGACGATCGGCGCAACGCGGTCACGGGAATGGTGTCGTGTGCTCGGGCAGCGTACAAAAGTGCTCGCGAGAGGGGAGTGGGGAGTGCTTCCCAATGGGATTGGGGTGCGGGTGAGCGGACAGTTGTCGGTGCGCGTCGGCGATCGGACCTACACCGTGGTCGCGGGTGAGGCGTTCACGTTCGGCCGGTCGCGCGAGTGCACGGTCTGCCTGGGCGGCGACGACGCCGCGGTCTCACGTCGGGCCGGGGTCATCACCTCGGACAACGGCATCTGGTTCGTGGTCAACACCAGCACCCGCAACGGGTTCGACCTGGTCGACGACCAAGGGCTGCGCAACGTGGTGGGACCGGGCAAGCGGCACGTGCTGCAGGGATCGGTGCGCGTCCATGTGCCGGGCAGCGGTGCTCGGCCGCACGTGGTGGAGATCGACGCCGACGAATTCGACCCCGCCGAATTGCGGTCGTCGCCGGTGGGTGAACCGACCGTCAACGGTGACGATGTCGTGCTCACCCACGAGGAGAGGCTGGCGTTGATCGCGTTGTTCGCGGGCTACCTGCGCAAAGGGGAGTTCCACGACCCCTATCCCCGCACTTACGACGCCGCGGCCAAGAGGTTGGACTGGCCCCGCACGACGCTGTTGCGCAAGGTCGAGTACCTGCGCACCAGGTTGACCAAAGCGGGGGTGCCGAACCTGAACGGTCCTCACGCATTGCTCAAACTCGCCGAGTTCGTGCTGTGGAACAAGCTCATCACCGAGAAGGACCTGCGCCTCATCGGGTTGTAGCGGTTGGGAAGTGCTCCCGATTCCGAAGGCCGGACGACGTCCCTAACGTCCCGGCCGAGCGGGTGTCGAGGCGGGAGTCGCGGGCGGTGGAACTGGAGCTGGTGTGCGTCGGGCGTGACGGGGCCCGACGCGCGGTGGTGGTCGACGTCGAACCGGACGAGCCGGTCGCGCACCTGGCGCGGTCGCTCGGCTGCCGCGAGGCCCTCTACCTGGGGGCGGTGGCGCTGCCGGGGTGGTTGCCGGTGCACCGGACCGACGTCGTGCGGGGTTGCGTGCTCGGGATCGACGCGCCGCCGCCCGTGCCCGTCGGATCGGCGGTCGGTGGCGGCTCCCGCGAGGTGGCGGCCGTCGGCGGCCTGGTCGGCGGCTCGCGCACGACGCTCTACCCGGTCGGCGTCATGACCGTCGGGCGCGCCGCCGACGCCGACCTCGTGCTGGCCGACGCCGAGGTGAGCAGGCGGCACGCCCGCCTGGTGGTCTCCGCGGTGGACGACGGCGTGCGGGTGGAGGACGTCGGCTCCCACAACGGCGTCCGGTGGCGGGGACAGGTGGTCGCGGAACCGGTCGACCTCGCGTCGGGTGACGTGGTGGAGCTGGGGGAGACGGTGCTCGGCGTGCGCGGGGTGGTCGCCGCGGACGCGGAGCTGACCAGGGAATTCGGCACGCGCGTGTTCCACCGCCCGCCCGGACGGGCGGCGCCGGCCGCGGACTCCCCGGAGCGTTCGGCGCGCTCGCGCGATCCGGACCCGACCCGGCTGATCGGCGTCGCGTGCGCGCCGTCGTCGCGCCTGTGGGAACGGCGTGTCACCGATCCGGACTTCCTGCGCCTGCGGCTCGGGCTGCACGACCGGCCCACCGAGCCGCGGATGCCGTTCGACGAACCGGCCCCGGTGCTGCGCGCGGTGCCGGTCGTGGTCGACCTGGCCGACATCGGCGTCCTCGGCCTGGCCGGTCCGCGCGGCGCGCTGTTGGCGTTGGCGCGGGCGACCGTCGCGCGGGCCGCCGTGCTGTGCCCACCGGACGAACTGGCGATCGTGCTCGTCACCAGGCCGGAGCACGCCGAGGCGTGGGACTGGGTGAGCTGGTTGCCGCACACCCGCCCGCGGTCCGCGGTGTTCGACTGCGCGCGACTGGTCGCCACGGACGACACCCAGGCGCGGGCCCGGCTGGGTGAACTGCGGGAACTGACGGCGACCCGGCGCGGCCGACCGCCGTCGTGGGTGCTGGTCGTCCTGGACGGGGTGCGTCGCCTGTCCGGGCTGCCCGGCGTGACCGAGGTGTTGACCGGTGGACCGGCCGGCGGGGTCGTGACGCTCTGCCTGGAGGAGGACCCGCACGCGCTGCCGCCCGCGTGCGGCGCGGTGCTGGCCGCGTCGAGTGACACCGGCAGCCGCGCCGTCCTGCGGCGTCGCGACCAGCCGCCGGTGACGGACGTGCTGGTGGACGGCGTGCCGGCCGAGCACGCGACCCGCCTGGCCCTCGCGCTCGCGTCGATCTCCCTGCCGGGCGACGCACCCGTGCACCGGACCACATCTGGACAGCGGGTCGCACCACGCCTGATCACCGAGCTGGGCCGCTCGACCGGCACGACGCGGGTGGAGGTCGACTCGACCGTCCCGGTGGTGACCACCGCCGTGGCGGCGTTCGGCACACCTCAGGGCGGACGTGACGGGCGTTCACCTGTCGAGGCCGGCTGAGGGAGGCGACGACCGATGACTATGTTGGCCCGCGATCCCGTGGCGGCTTGCGCGAAGCCGGACCCGGTCGGCGGCGGAGGTGCGAGCGTGGTCCCCATCGGGCGATTACCCGGCTACCGGGTGACGGGCACACCGGTGCGCTCCGGTCCGTGCGCCGTCGCACCGGCGGTGCGGGAGTCCGACGGCGCGGACGTGGCGGTGCGCGTGGTCGTGGAGCCGCTCGACCGCGCCACGCTGCGCCGCTTCCGCACCGAGGTCTCCGCCACCGCCACCGTGCTGGAAGAGCTGCGCAACCCGTGGATCGTGCCGCTGGTCGACCACGGCCAGACCGCCGACGCGCGCCCGTTCCTGGTCACCGAGGGCATCGGCACGTCGTTCGCCGACGAGCTGGCCCAGCGCGGACCGCTGCCCGTCGACGAGGTGCTGCGGGTGGTCCTGACCACGGCGCCGGCGCTGGTGTCGCTGCACGAGGCCGGCGTGCCGCACCGGGGCCTCGGTCCCGCGGCGCTGATCCGCCAACCCGGCGGGCGCGTGCTGCTGGACGTCCCGGTCGTGCCGGTGCTCGCCGAGATCGCCGCCACCTCCGCCTCCGGCACCGGGCACGAACCGCTCGAAGTGCTCAACGGAGGTGACTGGACGCCCGAGGCGGAGGTGTACGCGTTCGCCTCGACCGTGTGGACGCTGCTGACCGGCAGGCCACCGGTCACCGGGTCGTGGGCCGAACGCCTGCTGCACCTGCTCGACGACACCGCCCCACCGCCCGTCGCGCCACCACAACTGTCCCCGCACCTGGCCGACGTGCTGCGGGAGGCGCTGGAGCGAAGACCCGAGGACCGGCCGCGCTCGCCGGCGTCCCTGGCCGTGCGGCTGCGCGACGGGATGTCCGAATCCCCGGGCGACCCGGCCGCGCACCCGACGACAGCACCGCACCCGACGACAGCACCGCACCCGACGACAGCACCGCAGCGGACCACGGGCACGCGGCGGACCATGGGCACCGACTACGAGCTGTTGTCGCAGCTGGGTTCGGGCAGCACGGGCACGGTCTGGCGCGCGCTGCGCCGCAGTGACGGCCGCGAGGTGGCGGTCAAGGAGCTCACCGCGGAGGCCGACACCGACGGCACGGCCCTCACCCGACTCGTCCGCGAGCACGCCACGTTGCGCGGGCTGGACCACCCGCACCTCGTCAAGGTCGTCGACCTCGTGGTCGACCGCGGCCGGGCGGCGCTGGTCATGGAGTTCGTCCGCGGCGCCGACCTGCGCGAACTGCTCCGGGCCGGGCAGGTCGACCGCAGCGAGGGCGTCCGGTTCCTGGCCGAGGTCGCCTCCGGACTGGCGCACCTGCACGAGCGCCGCATCATCCACCGCGACGTCAAGCCCGCCAACATCCTCGTCCGGACCGCCGGCGACCGCCGCAGGGCGCTGCTCACCGACTTCGGCCTGGCCAAGCCGCTGGGCGCGCCGGACCTCACCAGGGTGGGCCTGCTGCTGGGCACCCCGTCCTACCTGGCGCCCGAACTGATCACCTCGGGGGTGCCGACACCCGAGGCGGACGTGTACGCGCTGGGCGTGACGGCGTACGAGGTGCTGGCCGGGCGACGGCCGTTCCCCGGCGCGACCACCGACGAGGTGCTCCACCAGCACCAGACCCGGCGGCCCGACCGGCCCGCCGGGCTGCCGGACCCGGCGTGGCACTTCCTGCTGGCGTGCCTGGACAAGGATCCCCGCGCACGTCCCGGCGCGGCCGAGGCGGCGGATGTCCTGCACGACCTGGTCCGCGACGTCACCCTCACCCCGGCCCAGCCCGCCGACGCGCCCGCCGGCGCCGAGGAGCCGACGCGCACGAGCCACCGCCACGTCGGGAGCGACGAGGTGCCGGACGCGGACCTCACCCGGACCAGCGCTCGCCGACCGGAACCGGCCCCGCCCGCGGCGGAGACCCGGCCGCGTCGCCGGTACCCGCGAGTGGTCGCGACGGTCGCCGCGGCCGCGGTGGCGGTCGTGGCGTCGGGATACGGCGTCGGGATCCTGGTCGCGAACATCGTCGCCACCGACGAGACCACCCCGTCGAGCCCGCCGACGAGCACCGTCCACCGGGTGCGGGTCGACGCGGTAGTCGACGCGGACGGCGCGGTGACCCTGTCGTGGCCCGCCGAGGCCACGACCCTGCCCGGCCTCGACCGCTTCGTCGTCATGCAGGGCACCAGCCTGCGCGCCGAAGTGGACCCCGCCACCACCACCTACCGCGACCCCGAACCCCGCGAATCCGGCTGCTACTACGTGATCGCGCTGGGTACCACGGCTCCGCCGCCCGACCCGGCTCCCCAACCCGCCTGCCCGACACGCTGACACCACCACGAGGGACCACGACCTTGACCACTCACACCACCGCCGATCCCCGTGACCGGGCGCTGCGGTTCCAGGCGACGCACGACACCCTCCTCGCCGAGGTCGAGCGGGCGATCAAGGGGAAGCCGACGGCGATCCGGCTCGCGCTGGCGTGCGTGTTCGGCGGCGGCCACCTGCTGATCGAGGACGTGCCGGGCACCGGCAAGACATCGCTGGCCAAGGCGTTGGCCACCGGGATCTCCGGTAGCTGGCACCGCATCCAGTTCACCCCGGACCTGCTGCCCGGCGACATCACCGGTGTGTCCATCTGGGACGAACGGGACCGCGACTTCCGCTTCCGCGGCGGGCCCGTGTTCGCCAACGTCGTCCTGGCGGACGAGATCAACCGCGCCGGGCCCAAGACCCAGTCGGCGCTGCTGGAGGTCATGGAGGAGGCGCAGGTGACCGTGGAAGGCGTGGCACACCCGGTGCCCGACCCCTTCCTCGTGGTCGCGACGCAGAACCCGATCGACCTCGACGGCACCTACAAGCTCCCCGAAGCGCAGCTGGACCGCTTCCTCATGCGCATCTCGCTCGGCCACCCGGACCTGGAGGACGAGACCGCGATCCTGATCAACCGCGCCTCCGCCGCGCCACCGGAATCGCGTCCGGTGACCACGTTGGAGGAGGTGGCGTGGATGCGCCGGACCGTCACCGGCATCCACACCGCGCCCGAGCTCGCCCGCTACGTCGCGCTGCTGGCCAGGGCGACCCGAGAGCACCCGCACCTGCGGCTGGGGTTGAGCACGCGGGGCAGCCTCGCCCTGCTGCGGGCCGCCCAGGCGCACGCGCTCGGTCACGGCCGCCACTTCGTCGTGCCCGACGACGTGCGGGCCGTCGCGGGACCGGTCGTGGCGCACCGGCTGGTGCTCACCGCGCAGGCCCAGGTCCGCGGCGCGACAGCCGCCGCCGTCCTGGCTGAGGTGCTGGGCTCGGTGCCCGCCCCCACGCAGGCGGTGCCGGCGTGAGCAGCCGGGGTCCGCTCACCGCGGCGGGCTGGGCGGTGGTGTCGGGCGTGGTCGTGCTGGCGGCGGCCGGGACCCTGCTCGGCTACCCGGTGCTGGTGTCCCTGGCCGGCACGGCGTGCGTGCTGGTGGCCACCGGTGGGGCGATGGTCGTGGTGCGACCGCGGGTGCGGATGACCCGGGAGATCTCGTCGGAACGGGTGTCGGTCGGTCGTCCCGCGATGGCCCGGCTGATCGTGCGCAACCCGGGCCGGCTGCCCGCACCCGAGCTGCTGGTCGTCGACCGGGTGGGCGCCCAGGCGGTGGAGGTGGCGGTGCCCGCCACGGCACCCGGCGGCCTGCGTCCGGTGCCGTACTCGCTGCCCACCGGGCGTCGGGGTCGATTGCCGGTCGGCCCGTTGCTGGTCGGACGTCGTGATCCGCTCGGCCTGTTCCGGCGCGTGCAGCCGCAGGGCGGTGTCGACGTGCTGTGGGTGCACCCGAGGGTGCACCGCGCGCAGCAGATCCCCGTCGGCACCGTGCCGGACTACGAGGGACGTGCGGAGGCGTCGAGAGCCGGCACGGCGAGCTTCTCCTCCCTGCGCGACTACGTGCCGGGCGACGACCCGCGACGCATCCACTGGCGCTCCACCGCGCGCGTCGGCAAGCTCGTGGTGCGCGAGTCCGTGGACACCACGGAACCCACCGCCGCGGTCGTCCTGGACACCCGCGAAGCGGTGCTCGACGCCTCCGCGTTCGAGCACGCGGTCGAGATCACGGCCTCGATCGCGCAGTCCTCCGTGGACGACGGGCGGCCCGTCACCCTGCACGTCGTCGGAGAAGGCGGCGGTTCGCCCGACGCGGTGACGGTGCTGGACCGGTTGGCCGCGGCCGAGCGGGTCGCGGACGCCGACCCGGTGCGGCTGCTGGACGAGGTGGACCGGGCACGGGCCGGGGGAGCGCTGATCGTCGTGACCGGAGCGGGGGAGGACACCGTGGTCACCCTGCTGGCGGACCGACGCAGGAGGTTCGCGCCGATCGTGGTGATCCAGGTGGTGGGGGAGCACCAACCGGACGTCTCGCCGCACCACCGGCAGGGGATGACGGTGTTCAGCGCGCGCACCGCGATCGAGGGTGTCGCCGCGTGGAACCACCTCGCGCTGGGCGGGGTGGTCGGCTGATGCGCGCCGTGCGCGTGCTGTCGGCCGCCGCTCTCGGCGCGCTGGCCGCGTGGTCGTTCCGACCGGCGTTCGACTCCGGTGCGACGCTCGCCGTCACCTGGGCCGTCGTGGTGCCCGCCGCGGTCGTCGTGGTGTGGGAGCTGCTCACCGCGTCACTGCTCAAGCGACTGGCCGAGGGCGTGGGCACGGCCCTGGCACTGCTGTGGGTGGTCGTCGCCGCCGGCGCGGTCACCCGGCCCGGGTCCGCCGCCCTGGAAGGGCCGTTCCGGCTGTTGACCTCGGCGTTGCCCACCGACGCGGCCCCACCCCAGTTGGCCTCTGTGTCGGTGCTGTCGGGCCTGACGGCGTTGGCCGCGGTCCAGGCGGTCGGCAGGAACCCCCTGCTGCCGCTGCTGCCGGCGCTGCCGAGCCTCGGACTGGGACTGTCGCTCAGCGCCGCGGTCGGCCCGCTGCCTGCCTGGTACGTGCCCGTGTTCGTGCTGGTCGGGATCGTGCCCGTGCTGGTCCACGGCGGTCCCGGCACCCGTGTTCGTCTCGTGATGGGTGTGGTGGCGGTCGTGCCCGCGGTCGTCGCGGCCCTGGTCCTCGGGCTGGTCGACCCCGCGGTGTCGCAGCCGCCGGCGAGCGCACAGGCGCTCGTGGACGCGCCGGTGCAACCCAAGCCGCACACCAACCCGATGGCCCAGTACCTGGCGCTGCGGGACGAGAAGCTCGTGCTGCGGATCGACGGCACGGCCTCCGCGCGCGTCGAACGGTTGGGCATGGTCACGTTGACCGAGTTCGACGGCCGGGTGTGGGCACCGGGATCGACCTACCGCCGTGCGGCCCACCAGTTGCCCGCCCCGCCGCAGGGCACGGCGCCGCGCCGTCAGGTCACCCTCGACCTGGGGGTGCTCACCCCCGACAGCATCGGCTGGCTGCCCAAGTCGGGATGGCCGCGGCAGATCAGCGTCACCGACCTCGGCTTCGCACCCGACACCGGGGACCTGGTGGTGCCCGCGGACAAGGACACACCCGCGCGGTACCGGATCGAGTCGGACGAGCCGGTCGTGCCACCCGACCTGCTGCGCACCGACCAACCCGCGCCGCGTGGCGACCGCCCCGACTCCGTGCTGCCACCGGACGTGCTGGCCTTCGTCGACACCGCCACCGCCGGGCGTCACACCGAGCTGGACCGGTTCCTCGGCCTCTACCACAACCTGCGCGCCGAGCCGTTCCACCACGACTCCTCCGACGAGGCTCCGAGCGGGAACGGCGTCTACCAGATCTCCGCGTTGCTCAAGAACCACCGGGGAACCAGCGAGCAGTACGCCTCCGCGTTCGCCGTGCTGTGCCGGGAACTCGGGTGGGACGCCCGTGTCGTGCTGGGCTTCCGGCCCCGCTGGGACGACGACACCCTGGTCGTGGAGGGCCGGGACGTCCACGCCTGGACCGAGGTCCGGTTCGACCGGTTGGGCTGGCTGCCGATCGATCCCAGCCCGACCCGGAACGCGCCCCGTGCGGGGGAGGACCCGGCCGGGCAACCGGACCGACCCGACACCGGCACGGTCCAGCTCCCTCCGGCCCACGACCCCGCACCCCCGGCGGAACCGGACGTGGCCGCGTTTCCCGTCGCCGCACCCCCGCCGCCGTCCACGTCGGTCGTCACGCCGATCGTGGTCGGTGCGGGACTCCTGCTGGTGCTCTTGGTGCCGTTGCTCAACACCGTGCGCGTGCGTCGACGCAGGCGGGGTTCGACCCGGCGGCGGGTTCTGCAGGCGTGGGGGGAGGCCGTGGTCGCTCTGCGCGCCGCCGGGGCCGTCGTGAACGAACACCAGACGACCGGACAGGTCGTCGAGGCGGCGCCGGCCGGTTGCGGACCGGTGCTCCACCCGTTCGCGGACTTGGTGGACCGTGCCGCGTACGGGCCGGACGAGGTGACCGAGGAGATGGCAGTGACCGCCGCAGGGCTGCGTGACGAACTCCGGGAACAGCTGCGTGCCGCGTCACCGTGGGGACGGCGGGCAGTCCGCCTGTTCGACCCCCGGCCGCTGGCGCCGCGCCGTCGTCCGGCCGACTACGGCAGCGCCGGACGTGCATGAGGGGGCGCCACCGGCCCGGTCGCCGGTGGCGCGCCCGGCCACCTTGCCGCGAAGATCGTTATCATCGATCGTCCACGAAATCGGAAAGGCGGGACAACCCGTGATCGACTGGAACGCGAAGATCATCGAGGAGTTCCGGGCGACCGGAGGGCGCCCCGGTGGCCCCGTCGCCGGAGCCCCCGTGGTGCTCGTCCACCACCGCGGCCGCAGGTCCGGGCTCGAACGCCTCACGCCCATGATGTACCTGGCGCACGAGACCGACGAGGACACCATCTACGTCTTCGCCTCCAAGGGAGGCGCACCGGAGAACCCCGACTGGTACTACAACCTCGCCGCGGCGGGCCATGCCACCGTCGAGCGCGGCTCCGAGACCTACCCCGTCCACGTCCGCGAACTCACCGGGGCCGAACGCGACCGGCGATACGGCGAGCAGGCCCGCCGCTTCCCGAGCTTCGCCGACTACGAACGGGTGACCGCCGGGATCCGGACGATCCCCGTCCTGGAGCTCACCCGTGCCGCCACCCGCTGATCGCGTGTACCAGCGACCGCAGGTGGGACGGGTGCGCGTCGCCGGGCAGGACGGTGGTCGCCTGCCTCATCCGGCCTCGACCGCCTGGACGATCAGCTCGTTGCGCGCGTCCTGGCCCAGTGGTTCGGTGGTGTGGACGCCGTCGCTCAGGTAGGCCGTCAGCCGGGTCGGCTTGGCGGCCAGGAACTCGGCCCACCGGACGATGCGCAGGTTCGGGTGCCGGCGTTGCGCGTCCGCCAACTGGAGGTTGACCCAGGCGCTGTTGCGCTGGTCGGCCAGCTGGATGGCTTCGCTGTAGCGCCTGCGCGACACCTGGGTGTTCACCCAGTACACGGTCCTGGTGGGGCCGGCGACGGCTAGTGCCCGGTCGACCTGGGCGGCGAACACCGGCGGCGTGAAGATGTCGTTGGAGCCGGTGGCCATCAGCAGCCGACGCGGCAGGCCGTAGGTCCGCGCCCACTCGGCCAGCGCGTCGACCGCGGGCGCGGTCGGGCGGCCGGACCAGTTGTGCACGGCCAGCAGGTCCCCGGTGCGGTCCCGCAGGCGCAGTGCCAGCGCGTAACCGTCCTGCACGGCGATGCTGTCGCCGAACATGAACAGGCCGTCCGCGTCCCGCACCTGCCTGATGGTGGCGGCGGTGGAGATGGCCTTGGACGAACCTTCCCAAGGGCCGAGCTCACCGGAGCCGTAGTCGTCGGCGAACGCCGGCTCCGCCGTCAGGAACGTGGACCCCACGGCCAGCGCTCCCGCGGTGAGCAGTCGTCGACGTGTGGTGCTCATCGTGTTCCCCCCACTGTTCCCGATCGCGTCGACGCACCATCCCGATGCGGACGTTCGTCGTCTACCAAGCCGAGCGCAGCGTCCTGCGATCGTGCCCCCCGGCGTCCGACCGCGAGACCCCTCACTCGCGGTCGGCCCTTCACCCCAGTTGATGAAGTGGTGGTCACCGTAAGCCGACATGAAATCGCCGTCAACCCGGGCAGGCGGGTGAACCCTTCGGGGTTCACGCCAGTTGCCGCCGGCGTAGGGTGAGGCCCATGCCCGACGAGGCCGGATCCCTCGCCGCCAAGGTGGACCGCCTGTTCCGGACCGTGCGCCCGCGCGACGGCGGCGAGTACTCGTTCGAGGAGGTCGCCGCGGCTATCCGCGCCAAGAACGGGCCGACGATCTCCGCGACCTACCTGTGGCAGCTGCGCAAGGGCATCCGCGACAACCCCACCAAGCGTCACCTGGAAGCGCTGGCCGGGTTCTTCGGCGTGCCGCCCGCGTACTTCTTCGACGACGCCGAGGCCGAGCGCATCGACGCCGAGCTGGTGCTGCTGACCGCGCTGCGGGACGCGCCCGTGCGGCAGATCGCCCTGCGCGCCAACGGCCTGTCCGCGAAGAGCCTGCAGGCCATTGCCGAGATGGTCGACCGCGTCCGTGAGCTGGAAGGGTTGCCCGCGTCCGCTCCGCCGAGCGTCGAGACGTGACCGGGCTCCGAACGCGCAAGCGGCACGCGGCCCTGCTGCGCGACCTGCCCGCACCGGTGCCGTTCGACGTCCGCGCGCTGTGCGAGGGACTCGCCGAGCGCCGCGGCCGGTCGATCCGGCTCATCCCGGTGACCGGGCTCGGGGACCTCTGCGGCATGTGGGTCGCCACCGACGTCGAGGACCTGGTCTTCCACGAGGCCGACACCACCCCGCCGCACCGCGACCACATCATCCTGCACGAGGTGGCGCACCTGCTGTGCGACCACTACCCGGCGTCGATGTCGATGGCCGACCGCGCCGCCGTGCTGCTGCCCGACCTCGACCCGGACATGGTGCGACGGGTGCTCGGGCGGGCCTCCTACTCGACCGCGGAGGAGCGGGAAGCCGAACTGCTGGCGTCGTTGATCCGCCAGCGGGACGTGCCGGACCGGACGTTGACCGGGTCCCTGCGCAGCGCGTTGGACGGTTGGCGGTATGGGTGAGGCGTTGCGCCAGTGGGGGCCAGCGGCGCTGGCGTGGGCGCTGGTCCTCTCCCGAGGCCCCGGTGGCGCCGCGCGGCGGCGCGTGCGGTGGGTGCTGGTGGGTCTGGCGTGCTCGCTGACCGCGCAGATCCCCGCCGTGTCCGCGCTGGTCGGCGAGGTCTCCGGGGTGCGGGACGCGGGACGGTTGGTCAGCCACGCCGGCATGGTCTTCACCGCGTGGGCGGCGCAGGAGTTCGTGGCGTGCATGAACGGGTCGCCGCGCGGCCCCCGGTGGCAGGCGTGGTGGGCGGCGGGCGCGTTCGGGCTGATGTGCGTGCTGTTCGCCGCCCTGCCCGACCTGCGCCCGCAGTCGCCGTGGGTGATGGAGTACTGCCTGGTCTACGCCGTCGCGCAGGTGCCCGCGCTGGTCGCGGTGATCGGCCTCGGGGTGCGCCACGCCCAGGACCGGACGTTGCGGGTGAGCCTGCGGCTGATCGCGGCCGGCACCGTGCTGGGACTGCTGTACCTGGTGGACAAGTCGGTCCTGGCGGTCGCGCCGCGGGCCGGGTTCGAGTTCCCGTTCGGCCGGTCGGTGCTGCCCGCGAAGGTCCTGCCGACCACGGCGTACGTGCTCGTGCTGGTCGGCGCGGCGCTGCCGGCGGCGGTGAGCTGGCTGCGCCACTACCGGCTGCACCGCGGGCTGGGTCCGCTGTGGCGGGCGCTGTACCAGGCCGATCCGAGGTTCGCCCTGGACCCGCCGTCGGTGCCGGACGTCGTGGTGTTGCGGCACCTGAGGTTGCGCGTGTACCGGCGGGTGATCGAGATCCGGGACGGTCTGCTGGCGCTGCGCCCGCACCGCAGTCCCGAGGTCGCCTCGTCCGCACGGGCACGGGCTGTCGCGTCGGGGTTGACCGGTCGGGCCCTGGAAGCCGCCGTGGAGGCCGAGATCGTCGCGGAGGCGCTCGTGCGGTCCCGGCAGGCCGAGACCGCCACGTCCCCGGCGGGCCCGGTCGCCGGCGGGACGGACCTCGCCGACGACACGGCGTTCCTCGCCCAGGTCTCCGCCGCGTTCACGGCCCTGCCCCGGCGGTGATCGTCGCCGGGGCAGGGCCGCGGGGCTTGGTCGGCGCGATGACCGGGGGACCGTGTCACCGCGGTGGTCGCGCAAGCGCTGCTAGCAGGCGCCGGTCGACTCCTTCAGGCCCTTGTCGGCGCCCGCCGTGCGGCCCACGATGTTCGGGACGCAGCCGGTCTGGTCGAGCGTGAAGCCGTAGGGCACGTCGACCGTGGTGGTGGACTTGACGTCGGGGCCGGCGGGGTTGTGCTCGCTGCCGCGGGCGGACCAGGTGACGTTGTCGAAGATGTTGCCGCCGACCTGCCAGTAGCCGGCCTCGTCGGTGTAGAACGTGCCGAGGACGTCACGGGAGTTCTTGAAGTAGTTGTTGTCCACCTTGGCCTTGGCACCGGCTCGGGAGTTGATGCCGGACTCGTTCAGGCTCACGTAGTGGTTGTTGTACATGTGGGCGATGCCGCCCCGCAGCAGGGGTGCGCGGGAGTCGATGTTCTCGTACAGGTTGTGGTGGTAGGTGATGAACCCGTTCGAGCGGTCGCTCTCGCTTGACCCGACCAGCCCGCCGCGGCCGGAGTTGCGCAGGGTGCTGTAGGACAGGGTCACGTACTGGGTGTTGTTCTTCATGTCGAACAGGCCGTCGTAGCCCTCGGACTCCCCGCCCGACGCCAGCAGGTCGACGTGGTCGACCCACACGTTGCGGACGTTGCTCTCCATTCCGATGGCGTCGCCGCCGTTGGAGGTGGGAGAGCCCGACTTCTTGACGTTCCGGACGGTCACGTTGCGGATGACGATGTTGCGCGACTCGCGGATGTGGATGCCCAGCTGGTCGAAGACGGCCCCGCCGCCGACGCCGATGATCGTGACGTTGCTGATCCGCTTGAGCTCGATCACGCCGGCGGCGGTCTCGCAGCTGTTGCCCGAGACCTTGGCGGTGTTGCCGTGGTTGATCGTGCCCTCGACCTCGATGGTGATCGGGGTGCTGCTCGCCGCCCGACCGCACAGGGCCTGGTGGATCTGGGTTCCCGTGGTGGCCCGAACCGTCGCCCCGCCCTGACCGCCGGTGGTCCCGCCGTTCTGGGACGCGTAGCCGGTCGCGGTGCCGGCCGCCGCCGACGCCGGCGACATCGCCAGGACGGCACTGGTCGAGGTCGCGACGGCCAACGCGGCCACGACGGCGGAGATCCGCCGTGCTGCTGATCGTTTCACTTCGTCTCCTGCGTCTTCGAAGGACGGAAATGGCGGGCGGTGGGCTTTTCCGGGCGCTCACCTGCGGACTACGCGGTTCAACAGTGTGAACAATGACGGGGAACGCTCCCGGGGAGCATTGCGCAACATTGTGGAACAGGCAATAAAATTCACGGTCATGAACGATTGTGTGCTGCGGGGATCGCGAAAATAGCGCGCCTGCCGGGGTGTGACAAAAGCACGGTCGGTTCACTCACATGAATGCAAGCGGAACGGCCGCGGGTGTGGCCGGTTCGGCGAGAGCCCGCCACTCGACCGGATGATGTCGTGCCGTCGGGCGAGTGCGGTGCGGTCAGGGCTGGTGGGATCCAGGGTGCCGGGCCGATCCAGGCCTCCCGCGTGCGTTCCCGCCATCCCGACACCAGCGAGGAGTTGTCCCGTGACCGTCGTCCAGGACCCTTACACCGCCAAGATGACCGCCCGGTTCGCCACGCTCGACCGCGACCACGACGGTCGGGTGAGCGTGACGGACTTCGAGGAGATGGCCGTGGCGGTCCTGATCGCCTGCGGCCGGCCGGTGGAGTCGTCCGAGGGGCAGCGGTTGCTGGAGGGCGCGCGGACGTTCTTCGCCGGTTTGGCCCGGGTCGCCGATGTCGACGACGACGCGGAGATCACCGAGGCGGAGTTCGTCACGGCGGCCCAGGACCGGATGCGTGGCGACGTCGAGGGCTTCACCGGGATCGCCCGCCCGTGGGCGGAGGCGGTGGTGGCGGTGGCGGACACCGACGGCGACGGCAGCGTCGGCCTGCACGAGTGGCAGCGGGTGCTGGTGGCCATGGGCGCCACGCCGCAGCGTGCGGCCGAGCAGGCGGCCGCGGTGGACACCGACGGCGACGGCGCGGTCAGCGTGGCGGAGGTGCTGGCCACGGCGGTGGCCTTCTACACCGGGAACGGCGCCGGGCACGAGTTCGACCAGGCGTGAGGACCGCTCCGGCGACGCGGCCGGGGGCGCCGCCGGTCCCCGCGGCGTGGGACGGGCTGGTGCCCGGCGGGGTGCCGGTCGAGTGGGTACGGGACTACCTGTGCCGGCCGCACCCGCAGCTGGGGCGACCGGGACCGGTGTGCCCGTACGTGCCCGCGGCCGTGGCCGCGAGGTCACTGTGGACGGTCGTGGTCACCCGTCGTCCCGACCACGTCGACGACCTGGTCGCGACGATGGGTTGGTACCGGGACTGGTTCACCGCCACCACCGACCCGGGGGACGTCCGGCAGGCGTTGCTGGTCGTGTTCCCCGGCCTGCGCCCGGACCGGGTCGGGTTGATCGAGCAGGCGCAGCGGCGCTGCAAGACCGCCTTCGTCCGCGCCGGGCTGATGATCGGCGAGTTCCACGGCGGCCCGCCCGCGGCCGGAGGCGTCCGCAACCCGGCGTTCCGGCCGCTGCGCAGCCCGGTGCCGCTGCTGGCGGTGCGCCGCATGGTCGCCTCCGACCTGCCGTTCCTGAGCACCGACCCCCGGCACGTGGCCGCCTACCGGGCGGCGTTCCCGGGAGCCGCCGATGCGACACCGTGAACCGCCCGAACCGTTGCCGCACATGGACGTCGAGGAGTTCCGCCGGCAGGGCTACGCGGTGGTGGACTGGCTGGCCCGCCACTGGACCACGCTCGAACACCGACCGGTGACCCCGGACGTGCGGCCCGGTCAGGTCGCGGCCTGGCTGCCGGGCGAAGCGCCCGAGCACGGCGAGCCGTTCGAAGCGCTGCTGGCCGACGTCGAACGGGTGCTCGTGCCCGGGATGGCGCAGTGGCAGCACCCGATGTTCCTGGGCCACTTCCCCATGACCAACTCCGCACCCTCGGTGCTGGGCGAGCTCATGACCGCGGGCCTGAACCCGCAGGCGATGCTGTGGTCGGCCAACCCGGCCCTGGTGGAGCTGGAGGGCGTGGTCTGCGACTGGCTGGCTGCCCTGCTCGGCCTGCCGGCCGCGTTCCGCGGCAACGGGGTGCTGGGCGACACCGCCTCCTCGGGGGTGCTGGTCGCCCTGGCCGCGGCGCTGTGGCGGCGTGGCGGCCACGACTGGCGGCAACGCGGCACGGACTTCCGCGCCACCGTCTACACCTCCGCCGAGGGCAACTGCTCCATCACCAAGGCCGTGCGCGTGGCCGGGGTGGGCGAAGCCGCGCTGCGACTGGTCGAGACCGACCCGGGCACCCTCGCCATGCGCGTGGACCACCTGCGTGAACTGGTCGAGGCGGACCTGGCCGACGGGCGCGTGCCGGTGCTGGTCGCCGCCACGGTCGGCACCACCTCCACCACCGCCGTGGACCCGGTCGCCGAGATCGGTGCGCTGTGCCGGGAGCACGGGATCTGGTCGCACGTCGACGCCGCCTACGCCGGTGTGGCGGCCGTCTGCCCGGAGCTGCGGTGGATCAACCGGGGCGTGGAGTCGGTCGACAGCTACTGCGTCAACCCGCACAAGTGGCTGCTCACCGGCTTGGATTGCAGCGCCATGTGGGTCACCGACCAGACCGCGCTCACCGCCGCGATGACCACCGCACCGCCCTACCTGCGGGGGACCACCGGCGATGCGGGTGCGGTGGACTTCCGCGACCGGCAGCTCCCGCTCGGCCACCGCTCCCGTGCCCTGAAGCTGTGGTTCGTGCTGCGCTGGTACGGCGCCGAAGGACTGCGGGCCCACATCCGCCGCGGCATCGCCCTCGCCGAGCGCTTCGCCGCCCACGTTCGCGCCGACGACCGCTTCGAGATCGCCGCACCGCACCCGTTCGGCCTGGTCTGCTTCCGCCTGCGCGCCGACGACACCACCAACGCCGAACTCCTGCGACGCCTCAACGCCTCCGGTCGGATCCTGCTCAGCCACACCGAGGTGCACGGCCGGCACACCCTGCGCATGGCCACCGGCGGCCCGACCACCACCGCGGGCCACATCGACAGCGCCTGGCGGCTCGTGAGCGCCGCGGCCGACGAGCTGCGGGGTCCTCGACGGCTTCACGACGGTGCGGCCGTCGCGGGGGAGTAGCCGAAGCGCCGGCGGGCTCGTCGCGCGCTTTCAGGAACCCTCGGGGCCTGACCGCCCTTCGAGAATTCCGATGAAGGCGGAGGCGACGAGGGCGACGGCACGGTCGTCGTCGTGGGACAGCCGGCGCAGGACGTCGCGCGCGGCGGTCCCGGACAGCTCGACCAACGCCTGGGTGAGGCGTATCCGCGTCGCGGTGTCCGCGGTGGGCGCGGCGAGTTCCTCGACCAGTGCGGTCGTGATCCGGTGCGCGCACCCCGAGTCCTGGGACAGCGTGCCCAGGACCTCCGCCGCGTCGACGTCGTTGGCGCCCTCGACCACCATGCCGACGAGCGTCGGCACGGCGGCGGTCACGCCACGCCTGCCCAGTGCCAGGGCGGCGTGCCCGCGCACCGTCGTGTCCGGGTCGTCGAGCGCCTCCGCGAGCACCGCGGTCGTACCGGGGGCCTCGGGCATCCCGGCGATCGCCAGCACGGCGCGTCGCCGGACGTCGGCGTCCTCCGAGCGCACGCCCGCGGTCAGCGTCGCCATGCCGTCGTCGTCCGATCGGGCGAGCGCCCAGCGCAGGGCGCCCGCGACGTGGGGGTCGGACTCGGCCAGCACCGCCGCGGCCAGCAGGTCGGCGGGGACCGGCACGCCCTCCGGCGGGGCCAGGACGGCCTGCTGCCTGCGTGCGGCGCTGGCCGAGTGGAGACCCTGCATGAGGTCGACCATGCGCAGGACGTCCTGCCAACCGGTGGGTGACGAGGCATCGACCGCGCGGAGCCGTTCGAGCAGCTCGTGCTCCCGCTCCAGGCGGTCCTCCGTCCACCGGATCAGGTCGCCGACCAGGTCGGACGGCACGAACGCCGGGTCGTCCAGCGCACGTCCGATCTGCTTGAGCGTGAGCCCGAGGGACCGCAGGCCCTCCACGTGGAAGATCCTGCGGACGTCCTCGGCGGAGTACTCGCGGTAGCCGCCGACGGTGCGACCGGTCGGCCGCACCAGCCCGAGGGCGTCGTAGTGCCGCAGCATCCGGGTGCTCACGCCCGAGTGGCGGGCCACGTCGCCGATCAGCACGCCGTGTCCTCCGAGACCTCGGGGGCGCCGACGGACGCGGTGCCGGCGTCTCCCGACCCGGCCAGGGCGGCGGCTCGTTCCGGGCCGAGCGTGACGACCCGCCTCGCCTCCTCGACGGCCGCGTCGAAACCGGTCTCCGGGTCGCGCAGGAGCAGTTCGGTGGCACGGGCGTGCGTGGCCACCGCCGGGTCGGGGTTCGCCGCCGCCTCCGCCAACGCGGGCTCGATCACGTCGCCGAGGTCCACCAGGGCACGGCTCAGGCTCAGCCGCACGTCGCGGTCGCCGCGGCCGAGCTGCACGACCAGTTCGTCCACCAGGTCTTCCTTCCGGTCCTCGGGCACGAGGGCGACCGCGACGCGCCACGCGGTCCGCGCGACCTCGTCGTCGGCGTCACGCAGCAACTCGCGCGTGATCCAGGCCCACGCCCCCCTGTCGCCGATCTTGGAGAGCGTGTGCAACGCCTGGCTGCGGGCCTGAGCGTGCACGGAGTCGAGTTCCCGGCGGATCCGGGGCAGGGTGAGCTCCGGTGGGAGGCGGGTGAGCGCCCAGGACAGCATGTCCCGCACGAAGAAGTCCGGCTCGACCGCGCACCGCTCGACGAGCGGCTCCAGGAGACCGGGGTCGGGGTTCGAGCCGGCCGCCAAGGCCGCCTGGAGCCGGACCGACGAGTCGGGGGCGCTCAGGGGGTTGGTCAAGCGAGTGCTTTGTGGACTCGCGTTCGTCGTAGTGATCGGGACCACCTCCTGCACCCAGTGCACACCTTGTCACGGTGTCAAGGTCAAGCCGTGACCGGCGGAGCAGGAGGTGGCCCTGCTCAGAGGTAGCCGAACAGCGGCGGGAAGAGCAGCACCACGACCCAGGCCCACACCGCGAACACCGGGAGGTAGGCGGTCTGCCAGCGTTCGAGCTTCGCGAACGGCACTCGCCCGCGGGCCAGGCCGAGCAGCAGCCACGCCGACCAGGCGAGGTTGGCCAGCAGGATGACGTTCTCCCCGAGCGCGGCCGCCTTGTTGGGCGTGGTGCCGTACTCGGTGATGCGCCCGGTGATCTCCAGCAGCACCAGCACGTCGATGACCAGCGCGCTGACCACCAGCGCCAGTTGGAGCCGGTCGAACAGGCCGGCAGGCGCGAGCGGGTCGCGGGCCGAGATCGAGTAGAGCAGCAGTGCCAGCACCACGACCAGCAGGAGGTCGAACAGGATCAGCGCCTCCCGCTCGACGTCGATGCCGGAGCTGGTCACGCCGAGGGTGACCAGGAAGGCCAGCAGCACCGCGGTGAACAGCGGGGTGAACAGCCGGGTGAGCACCGGGGCGATGTTCTCCACCACGCTCTGCTTCGCCTCGACCAGCCACCCGGCCACGACCACCGCGGCCGCCGCGCCGCAGGGGACGAGCCACTGCCCGATGAAGACCTCCGGCGAGATGCCGATGGCCTCGAACGTGCCGAACACGAACGCCACCAGCACACCGCCGCCGAGGGCGATGAGCACGTAGTAGACGAACCACTCGCCGGTGAACCGGACGAAGTCCATCCGACGGCGCGGCGAGCGCAGGTCGTCGGACACGTAGGCCAAGCCGACCACGAACCACAGGGCGATGGGGAGGTGGATGGCGGTCAGGACGACCGATTGCGAGTCCTCGGCGAGGGGGTAGGCGTTGGCCGCCACGGCGCCGAGCGCGAACAACGCCAGCAGCACACCGACCAGCCCGGTCGCGGCACGCCGTCGCCAGGCCAGGAACCCCGCCAGCCAGGGCAGCGCGAACAGGCCGGCGTTGGGCCCGTAGAACGCGCCGTCCCGCTCGAAGCTCAAGCCGAACAGCTCCGGTGCCTTGATGGACGCGGCCGCGCCCGCCGCGCACAGCACCATCACGAGCAGCTCACGCCGGGACCGCTTGACCTTCGCCGTGCTGTCGGTCTCCCCGGTCAGCACCAACTGCTTCCACAGCCGCTCGGAGTGCTCGCGGGCGAACTCGCGGGACAGCTCGTCCAGGCTGCCCATGCGCTTGACCGCGACCAGGAACGCCTCGTCGGCGTGCAGGCCGACGCCGACGAGCTTGTCCACCGAACCGCGCAGGTGGTCCTCGAGCTCCTCGACGTCGGTCCCCCGCAGCTCCGGGCGGCGCTGCACGTAGTCGCGCCACTGGGCGAACTGGGCCTCCAGGTCGTGCCCGTCGTCGGTCATGCGTGGCTCCCCACCGGGTTCGCGAACAACGGCCGGGCGTCGCCGCGACCGTGCCAGACCTCCTTGAGCGCGCCCACCACCGTGTCCCACTGGCGGCGTTGCTCGGCGAGCTCGGCCAGCCCGCCCGCGGTGATGCGGTAGTACTTGCGCCGCCGCTCCCCGGCGACCGACCGCCAGCTCGACTCCACGTGCCCGAGGCGTTCGAGCCGGTGCAGCAGCGGGTAGAGCAGCCCCTCGGTCCAGTCCAGCTCACCGCCGGACAGCTCGCTGATCCGCCGGAGGATGGCGTAGCCGTAGCTGTCCGCCTCGGCGAGGATGCCCAGCACCATCGGCGTCGCCGAGGCGGCCACGAGATCCTTGGTGACTTTCACTGACCCTCCACCGTGCCCTAGAAGTGTTAGGCATAGTAGAGCTAGGTATCGAACAGTCGCAATCGGGGGTGGCGCCCACCGCACCTGCCGCCTGGCCCTGCCGGTGGTGGCGTGCGCTTCGCGCTGCGGGATCCGGTTCCTCTGCTTACGTTCGTCGCGCGCAGCCGATCAGGGACGACCGACGGGCCGGTGATGAGCGAAGGACGTGTCGGGACCACGCCGTACCTGATGCTGGGTGTCGCCACCGTCGGGTTCGCGGTGAACTTCTGGGCGTGGGCGCTGCTGAGCCCGCTCGGACCGCTGTTCAAGGAGTCGCTGGGGCTCAGCTCGTTCCAGCAGGCCCTGCTGGTGGCCGTGCCGGTGGTGGTGGGGTCGCTCGGGCGCATCCCGGTGGGCGCGTTGACCGACCGGTACGGCGGGCGGCTGATGTTCCCGCTGATCTCCGCGGCCACGATCGTCCCGGTGCTGTTCCTCGGCCTGGTCGGGCACGGTTCGCTGGCCGGGCTGCTGGTCGGCGGCTTCGTCCTCGGGCTCGGCGGGTCGTCGTTCGCCGTGGGCGTGCCGTTCGTCAACGCCTGGTTCCCGCCGCACCGCCGCGGCACCGCGATCGGGGTGTTCGGCGCGGGCATGGGCGGCACCGCGATCAGCGCGTTGACGACGGTCCAGCTGGTCGACGCCGGGGGTGTGCCGACGCCGTTCGTGGTGACGGCCGCGGTGCTGGCGGTGTACGCCGTGGTGGCGTACCTGGTGCTGCGCGACGCGCCGGGCTGGTCGCCGCCCGCCGAGTCCACCGCGCGGCGGCTGCGCGACACGGTCCGGTTGCCGGTGACGTGGCAGGCCTCGGCGCTGTACGCGGTGGCGTTCGGCGGGTACGTGGCGTTCTCCGTGTACCTGCCCGCCTACCTGCAGACCGCCTACCACCTCGGCCAGACCGACGCGGCGAACCGCACGGCCGGGTTCGTGCTGCTGGCGGTCGTGCTGCGGCCCGTGGGCGGGTGGCTGTCCGACCGGGTGGGCGCGGTGGGCGTGCTGACCTGGGCGTTGGGCGTGACGGCGGTGTGCGCGGTGGTGCAGGCGTTCACGCCGGAACTGATGCCGGTGGGCACGACCGCGTTCCTGGCCATGGCCGCCGCGCTCGGCGCGGGCAGCGGAGCGGTGTTCGCGCTGGTCGCGCAGCTCGCGCCGGCCGACCGGGTCGGGTCGGTGACCGGCGTCGTCGGCGCGTCCGGCGGGCTGGGCGGGTTCGTCCCGCCGCTGTTCATGGGCGCCCTCTACGGGGTGTTCGAGTCGTACGCGCTGGGGCTGGCCGCGCTCGCCGCGGTCGCGACGGCGTCCCTGATCTTCACCACGACCGCGGTGCGGCGGGCCACCGCCCGCCCGGCCGTGGCCTGACCGCCTCTGGAGGAACCGCACCGTGAGCCCCGAGCCCGGTCTCGATTCCGAGCTGACCGACGCGCTGGTCCGGACCCGCCGCTTCTTCACCCGCGCCGAGGTGTCGGACGACCTGCGCACGCTGCACCGGATCGGCGGTCGCGACGCCGACGAGTTCTACCGGGACCGCTGGAGCCACGACAAGGTCGTCCGCTCGACGCACGGCGTGAACTGCACGGGGTCGTGCTCCTGGAAGGTGTACGTCAAGGACGGCATCATCACCTGGGAGACGCAGCAGACCGACTACCCGTCCGTCGGCCCCGACCGCCCGGAGTACGAGCCGCGCGGCTGCCCGCGTGGCGCCGCGTTCTCCTGGTACACCTACTCGCCGACCAGGGTGCGCTACCCGTACGTGCGCGGCGTGCTGCTGGAGATGTACCGCGAGGCCAAGGCGCGCACCGGCGACCCGGTCCTGGCGTGGGCGGCGGTCGTAGAGGACCCGGAACGGGCCCGGGCGTACAAGTCGGCCCGGGGCAAGGGCGGGCTGGTGCGGGCGTCCTGGGACGAGGCTACGGAGATGGTCGCCGCCGCCCACGTGCACACGATCAAGCGGTACGGGCCGGACCGGGTGGCGGGCTTCTCGCCGATCCCGGCCATGTCGATGGTGTCGCACGCGTCCGGCGCGCGGTTCGTCTCCCTGCTCGGCGGCACGATGCTGTCGTTCTACGACTGGTACGCCGACCTGCCGGTGGCGAGCCCGCAGGTGTTCGGCGACCAGACCGACGTGCCGGAGTCCGGCGACTGGTGGGACGCCGGGTACCTGATCATGTGGGGCTCCAACGTCCCGGTCACCCGCACGCCCGACGCGCACTGGATGGCCGAGGCGCGCTACCGGGGCCAGAAGGTGGTCGCGGTCGCCCCGGACTACGCCGACAACGTGAAGTTCGCCGACGAGTGGCTGCCCGCCCGTCCCGGCACCGACGGCGCGCTGGCCACGGCCATGGGGCACGTCGTGCTGCGGGAGTTCTTCGTGGACCGCCGGGTCCCGTACTTCACCGACTACGTCAAGCGGTTCACCGACCTGCCGTTCCTGGTGCGCCTGGAGGAGCGCGGCGGTGTCCACGTGCCGGGCAAGTTCCTCACCGCCGCCGACCTCGACGGGCACGCCGACGTCGAGCACGCCGCGTTCAAGACGGTGTTGCTCGACGCTCGATCGGGTGAACCCGTGGTGCCGGGCGGATCGCTCGGGTTCCGCTACGGCGAGTCCGGCGCCGGGCGGTGGAACCTCGACCTCGGCGATGTCGACCCGCTGCTGTCGGTGGCGGGCGACGAGGCGGTGGAGATCGAGCTGCCGCGGTTCGACGTGACCGGTGCGGTGCGCCGCGGCGTGCCGGTGCGGCGGGTCGGCGGGCACCTGGTGACGACGGTGTTCGACCTGCTGCTGGCGCGGTACGCGGTCGGCCGCCCGGGACTGCCCGGCACGTGGCCGACCGGCTACGACGACGCGCAGGAACCGGGCACGCCCGCGTGGCAGGAGGCGATCACGGGCGTGCCCGCCGCGGCCGCCGCGCGCATCGCCCGCGAGTTCGCCGCGAACGCCGAGGAGACCCGCGGCCGATCCATGATCATCATGGGTGCGGGGGCGAACCACTGGTTCCACTCCGACACGATCTACCGCGCGTTCCTCGCCCTCACCACGCTGACCGGCTGCCAGGGCGTCAACGGCGGCGGCTGGGCGCACTACGTCGGGCAGGAGAAGTGCCGCCCGGTCACGGGGTGGACGCAGCTGGCGTTCGCGCTGGACTGGTCGCGCCCGCCGCGCCAGATGATCCAGACCGCGTTCTGGTACCTGCACACCGACCAGTTCCGCTACGACCCGTTCGGCGCGGACACCCTCTCGGCGACCACGGGCGGCGGCACGTTCGCGGGCCGCACCACCGCGGACGTGATCGCGCTGGCCACGCGCCTGGGGTGGATGCCGTCCTACCCGACGTTCGACCGCAACCCGCTCGACCTGGCCGACGAGGCGGCGGCCTCGGGTTCGGCCCCGGCGGACCACGTGGTGCGCGAACTGCGCGCGCGACGGCTGCGGTTCGCCTGCGAGGACCCGGACGCGCCGGAGAACTTCCCGCGCGTGCTGAGCGTCTGGCGCGCCAACCTGCTGGGGTCCTCCGCCAAGGGCGACGAGTACTTCCTCAAGCACCTGCTCGGCACGGACTCGTCGCTGCGCGCCGAGGAGGCGTCCATCCGGCCGCGCGAGGTCGTCTGGCGGGACGAGGCGCCGGTCGGCAAGCTGGACCTGCTGCTGACCCTGGACTTCCGGATGACCAGCACCACGTTGTGCTCCGACGTCGTGCTGCCGGCCGCGACCTGGTACGAGAAGCACGACCTGAACACCACGGACATGCACCCGTTCGTGCACTCGTTCAACCCGGCCATCGCACCGCCGTGGCAGACCCGCACCGACTGGGACGCCTTCCAGACGATCGCGCGGGCGTTCAGCGCCTTGGCGGAGCGGCACCTGGGCGTGCGCCAGGACGTCGTGGCCACCGCGCTGACCCACGACACACCGGACGAACTGGCCACCCCGCACGGCCGGGTGCGGGACTGGCGGGCGGGGGAGTGCGACCCGGTCCCCGGCGTCACCATGCCCCGGCTGACCGTCGTCGAGCGCGACTACCCGGCCGTCGCGGCGAAGATGGCCGCGCTGGGTCCGTTGGCCGAGGAGCTCGGCGCCACCACCAAGGGCATCACCTACGAGCTCGGCCCCGAGGTCGACCACCTGCGCCGCAAGAACGGCGCCATCCGCGGCGGGCCGGCCGACGGGAGGCCGTCGCTGGTGCGCGACCTGCACGCGTGCGAGGCGATCCTGGCCCTGTCCGGCACCACCAACGGTCGCCTCGCGACGCAGGGCTTCCGCACCCTGGAGCGGCGGACCGGCACCCGGCTGGCGGACCTGGCCGCCGAGCACGAGGGCAAGCGGATCACGTTCGCCGACACGCAGGCCGCGCCGGTGCCGGTGATCACCTCGCCGGAGTGGTCGGGCAGCGAGAGCGGCGGTCGGCGGTACTCGCCGTTCACCATCAACGTCGAGCGCCTCAAACCCTGGCACACCCTGACCGGGCGCCAGCACTTCTACCTCGACCACGACTGGATGGCGGAGCTGGGCGAGCAGCTGCCGGTGTTCCGCCCGCCGCTGGACATGACCGCCCTGTTCGCCGAACCGCGCCTCGGCGAGCTGGGCGAGCACGGCCTGACCGTCCGCTACCTCACGCCGCACTCCAAGTGGTCCATCCACTCCGAGTACCAGGACAACCTGCTCATGCTCAGCCTCTCCCGGGGCGGGCCGGCGATGTGGCTGTCGCAGGAGGACGCGCGCAGGATCGGCGTGGCCGACAACGACTGGATCGAGGCCGTCAACCGCAACGGCGTGGTCGTCGCGCGGGCCGTGGTGTCGCACCGGATGCCCGAGGGCACCGTCTACCTGCACCACGCGCAGGACCGGCTGATCGACGTGCCGATCGCCGAGGCGTCCGGGCGGCGCGGCGGCATCCACAACTCGCTGACCCGGCTGCTGATCAAGCCGTCGCACCTGATCGGCGGCTACGCCCAGCTGACCTTCGCGTTCAACTACCTCGGCCCGACCGGCAACCAGCGCGACGAGGTGACCGTGATCCGGCGGCGCCGCCAGGAGGTGACCTACTGATGCGCGTCATGGCCCAGATGGCGATGGTGATGAACCTCGACAAGTGCATCGGCTGCCACACGTGCTCGGTGACCTGCAAGCAGACGTGGACCAACCGGTCGGGCGTCGAGTACGTGTGGTTCAACAACGTCGAGACCCGCCCGGGGCAGGGGTACCCGCGCACCTACGAGGACCAGGAGCGGTGGCGCGGCGGGTGGGCGCTGGGGCGGCGCGGGCGGTTGAGGCTCAAGGGCGGCGGGCGGTTGCGCAAGCTGCTCACCATCTTCAGCAACCCCAAGCTGCCGGGCATCGACGACTACTACGAGCCGTGGACCTACGACTACGACACCCTCACCACCGCGCCGCGGCAGGAGCACATGCCGGTCGCGCGGCCGCGCTCGTTGCTCAGCGGCGAGCCGACGAAGATCACGTGGTCGGCGAACTGGGACGACAACCTCGGCGGTGCGCCCGACCACGGCGCGCGGGACCCGATGCTCAAGGGCATCGAGGACAAGGTCCGGTTCGAGTTCGAGCGGACGTTCATGTTCTACCTGCCCCGGATCTGCGAGCACTGCCTCAACCCGTCGTGCGCGGCGTCGTGCCCCTCCGGGGCGATCTACAAGCGCAGCGAGGACGGCATCGTGCTGGTCGACCAGGACCGGTGCCGGGGCTGGCGGATGTGTGTGTCGGGCTGCCCGTACAAGAAGGTGTACTTCAACCACCGCACCGGCAAGGCCGAGAAGTGCACGTTCTGCTTCCCGCGCGTGGAGGTCGGCCTCCCGACCGTGTGCGCGGAGACCTGCGTCGGCCGGTTGCGCTACATCGGCCTGGTCCTCTACGACGTCGACCGCGTGCTGGAGGCCGCGTCCACGCCCGACCCCCGGGACCTGTACGAGGCGCAGCGACGGGTGTTCCTCGACCCGCACGACCCCGAGGTGGTCCGGGAGGCCGAACGCGCGGGCATCCCGCGCGACTGGGTGCAGGCCGCGCAGCGGTCGCCGGTGCACGCGCTGATCAACACCTACCGGGTCGCGCTCCCGCTGCACCCGGAGTACCGGACCATGCCGATGGTCTGGTACATCCCACCGCTGTCGCCCGTCGTGGACGTCCTGCGGGACACCGGGCACGACGCCGAGGACCAGGGCAACCTGTTCGCCGCCGTCGACGCGCTGCGGATCCCGGTGGAGTACCTGGCGAACCTGTTCACCGCCGGCGACGTGCGGCCGGTGGACGCGGTGCTGCGCCGACTCGCGGCCATGCGGTCCTACATGCGCGACATCAACCTCGGCCGCGAGCCGCGCGAGGAGATCGCCGCCGGCGTCGGGATGACCGGCGAGCAGGTCTACGACATGTACCGGCTGCTGGCGCTGGCGAAGTACGACGAGCGGTACGTCATCCCGCCGGCGCACGCCGAACAGGCGCACGGCTTGGAAGAGCTGGCCACCGAGTGCAGCCTGGACTACGAGGGCGGGCCGGGGATGGGCGGGTCCGGGCCGTTCGGCGAGAGCTCGGGCGGTGCGTCGCCGATCGCCGTGGAGAACTTCCGGATGCTGCGCGACCGGCAGACCTCCGACACCTCCGCCGCGCCCGCGGACAAGGGCAGTCGCGTCAACCTGCTCAACTGGGACGGCAAGGGCAGGCCCGAAGGGCTGTTCCCGCCGCGCCGGGAGCCGTGATGAACGCCGTCGCCTGGCAGGTCCAGTCGTTGTCGATGGGATACCCGGACCCCGACCTGGTGGCACGGGTCCCGCTGCTGCGCGCCGTCACCCGGACGGTGCCCGAACCGGTCGCCGCGCCGCTGCGGCCGTTCTTCGACCACGTGGAGGCGACGCCGCTCACGGCGCTGGCCGCCGACTACGTGGCGACCTTCGACCACCGCAAGAGGTTCAGCCCGTACCTGACGTACTTCGCCTACGGTGACACGCGCAAGCGCGGCATGGCGTTGCTGCGCTTCAAGCACGCCTACCGCGCCGCCGGACTGGAACCGGACGACGGGGAACTGCCCGACCACCTCGCCGTGGTGCTGGAGTTCGCCGCGACCGCCGACGAGCGGGTCGGCCGCCGGCTGCTGCTGGAGCACCGGGCGGGGGTGGAGCTGATGCGGCTGGGGCTGCGCGAGGCCGGTTCGCCGTGGGCCGGGGTGCTGGAGTCGGTGTCGGCCACCCTGCCGCCGATGGGCGGGCGCGACCACGAGGCCGTGGCCCGCCTCGCCGCCCAGGGGCCGCCCGAGGAGGAGGTCGGCCTGGCGCCGTTCGCCCCGCCCGAGTTCATGCCGGGAGGCCGCCGATGACCGGGCTGGACATCCTGCTGTACGCGGCCGTGCCGTACGCGGCCATCGCGGTGTTCGTGGTCGGGCACGTGTGGCGGTACCGGTACGACAAGTTCGGCTGGACCACGAGGTCGTCCCAGCTCTACGAGAACCGGCTGCTGCGGCTGGGCAGCCCGCTGTTCCACTTCGGCATCCTGCTGGTGGTGCTGGGCCACGTGGGCGGCCTGCTGATCCCCAAGTCGTGGACCGAAGCCGTCGGCGTGAGCGAGACCGCCTACCACGCCGTCGCCGTCGGTCTCGGTGCCCTGGCCGGGTTGTGCACGCTCGTGGGCGCCGCGATCCTGGTCTACCGCCGCCGCACCGTCGGCCCGGTGTTCTCCGCGACGACCCGCAACGACAAGGTCATGTACGTGCTGCTGCTGGCCACGCTGGTGCTGGGCCTGGGCACGACCGTGCTGGGCAACCTCACCGACGACCCGCACGACTACCGCGAGTCCGTCTCACCGTGGTTCCGCTCGATCTTCTCCCTCCAGCCGCGGCCGGAGCTGATGGCGGACGCGCCCCTCGGCTTCCGCCTGCACGCCCTGTCGGCGTGGGCGTTGTTCGCGTTCTGGCCGTTCAGCCGCTTGGTGCACGTGTTCTCGATGCCGTTGGGCTACCTGACCCGCCCCTACATCGTCTACCGCAGCCGGTGACCCCGACGCGGCGGGCGCGGGTCAGTAGTCGACGGGGTCGCGGGCGATGGGGCAGGTCATGCAGTGCCCACCGCCGCGGCCGCGGCCCAGCTCGGCGCCGACGATGGTGATCACCTCGATGCCCGCCTTGCGCAGCAGGGAGTTGGTGTGGGTGTTGCGGTCGTAGGCGACGACCACGCCTGGTGCCAGCGCGACCAGGTTGTTGCCGCTGTCCCACTGGCCGCGTTCGGCGGCGTAGGCGTCGCCACCGGTCTCCACGACGCGCAGCTCCGGCAGGTTCAGCGCGTCCGCCACCACGTCCACGAAGGACTGCTTCTCCTCGGTCACCTCGACCGGGTCGCCGGGGCGCAGGGTGAACGGGTGGATGCCGTCGACGATGTCCGGGAACGTCGTCACGCAGTCGCGGTCGGCGAAGGTGAAGATGGTGTCCAGGTGCATGGCCGCGCGCAGCTTCGGCATCCCGGCGACGATCACGCGGTCGGCGGCGCCCCGCTCGAACAGGGCCGCGGCCAGCTGGGTGATGGCCTGGCGGGACGACCGCTCGCTCATGCCGACCAGCACCACGCCGTTGCCCACCGGCATCACGTCGCCACCCTCCAGCGTGGACAGCCCCCAGTGCCGTTCGGGGTCGCCCCACCAGACGGTCGAGCCGACGAAGTCCGGGTGGAACTCGTAGACGGCCTTCATCAGCAACGTCTCGTCGTGCCGCGCGGGCCAGTACAGGGGGTTCAGCGTCACGCCGCCGTAGAGCCAGCACGTGGTGTCGCGGGTGTAGAGCATGTTGGGCAACGGCGGCATCAGGTACTCGGGCACGCCCGTCGACTCGCGGGCGAGCGCGACGTAGCCGGGCCGGAAGTCCGGCGGCAGGTCCGCGGTGGACAGCCCGCCGATCAGGAACTCCGCCAGCCTGCGGTGCTCCAGCCCCTCCAGGAACGCCCGGGTGTCCTCCACCAGGCCGATCCCGACCTCGTCGGCGACGATCTTGCGGTCGAGCAGCCAGGCCTTCGCCCCCGGCACGTCGAGGGTCTCGGTCAGCACGTTGTGCAGCTCCACCACGTCGACCCCGCGCTCCCGCATCTTCGCCATGAAGTCGAAGTGGTCGCGGCGGGCGTTCTGCACCCACATCACGTCGTCGAACAGCAGGGCGTCGGCGTTGGTCGGGGTCAGCCTGGCGTGGGCCAGGCCGGGCGCGCACACGAGCACCTTGCGCAGCTCGCCGACTTCGGAGTGCACGCCGTACGCCGCGGACGGGCGCTGGGCCGTGTCGGTCATGTCCTTGTCCCTCTCGCTAGATGACGATCAGACCGGTGGCGAGGCCGAGCACGCCGAGCACGGCCAGGACGACCGCGAGCACGAACAGCGCCAGCTCGGCGGCGGAGAACACGCGCCGGTGTTGTTCCCGGCGCGCCATCACGAACAGGATCGTCCCCGGCGCGTAGATGATGAACGACAGCAGCAGGAACTCGATGCCCGCCGCGAAGACCAGGAACGCGGTGTAGAGGACGGCGACGGCCGCGAACGTCACCTCCTTGCCGCGCGCACCGCGGTCGTGCTCGTAGGTCTCGCCGCGGATCCCGATGCGCAACGCGTACCCGGCGGCCAGCAGGTACGGGATGAGCGACAGCGAGCTGCACAGCTTGAGCGTGAAGGTGAAGGCGTCGTCGGAGAACAGGGTCACGACCAGCACCGCCGTGATGAGCGTGCTCGTCATCACCAGCGCCGCCACCGGCACGCCCTGGCGGTTCTCGCGCTTGAGGAAGCGCGGCATGTCGTCGTCCTTCGCGGCGACGAACAGCACCTCGGCGGCCATCAGCGTCCACGCCAGGTAGGCGCCGAGCACGGAGACGATCAGGCCGAGACCGATGAACGCCGAGCCCCACGCGCCCACGACCGACTCCAGCACGCCCATCATCGACGGCTGCCGCAGCCCGGCGAGGTCGTCCTTGCCCAACGAGCCGTACGACAGCAGCGTCACCGACGCGAACAGCGCCAGCACGCTGAGGAAGCCGAGCACCGTCGCCCGGCCGACGTCGGTGCGCTTGCGGGCGTATCGGGAGTAGACGCTCGCGCCCTCGACGCCGAGGAAGACGAACACCGTGACCAGCATCGTCGACCGGACCTGCTCGAACAGCGCGCCCGCCGACGGCTCCGAGCCGCCCCAGACGTTCGCGGCGAACACGTCGGCCTTCAGCGTCACGGCGAGGATCACCACGAACACCAGGATCGGGACGAGCTTGGCGACCGTGACGATCCGGTTGATCGCCGCCGCCTCCTTGATCCCGCGCGTGATCATGTAGTGGAAGGCCCACACGCCCACGGCCGAGATCGCCACCGCGAGCACGGTGTTCCCCTCGCCCAGCCCCGGTACCACCGTGCCGAGCGTCGACTTGATCAGCACCCAGTAGCTCACGTTGCCGACGCACGCGCTGGCCCAGTAGCCGAACGCGGAGAAGAAGCCGGGGAACTCGCCGAACCCGGCCTTGGCGTAGGCGTACACCCCGGCGTCGAGCTCGGGCTTGCGCACCGCGAGGGTCTGGAACACGAAGGCGAGCATGAGCATGCCGACGCCCGCGACGACCCAGGCGACGACCGCGCCCATCACGCCGGTGGCCTGGGCGAAGTTGCGGGGCAGGGAGAACACGCCCGCGCCGACCATCGAGCCGACCACCATCGCGGTCAGCGTCAGCAGCGGCATCTGCTGGGACTTCTTGGCCTCGGTCACCGTCATCGTCGTCACCTGTTCACGCGTCGGCCGGCTCGGCGCCGGCCGGTCGTGCCCTCTCGATCCGGAAGCCGGTGAACCCGTACCCCACGCTCAGCAGCGGGCTGGCGATGTTGAAGAAGCAGAACGGCAGGTACACCAGCGTCGACACGCCCAGCACCGCGCCCATGAAGGCGCCGCACGAGTTCCACGGCACCAACGGCGAGGTGACCGTGCCGCTGTCCGCGGCGAGCCGGGACAGGTTGGTCGGCGCGAGCCCCCGGTTGGCGAACTCCGCCCGGAACACCTTGGACGGCAGCACGAGCGCGATGTACTGGTCGCCCGCCACGACGTTGAGCCCGAACGCGGTGGCGAACACCGCGGCGAACAACCGGCCGGTGCCCTTCGCCGCGCGGATCATCGGCTGGATCAGGCGGTCGATCAGGCCGAACTCCTCGATGATCGTGCCGAACGTGACCGCGCCGATGATCAGCCACAGGGTGAGCAGCATGCTGTCCATGCCGCCGCGCGACAGCAGCCGGTCGACGTCGGCGAGCCCGGAGTCCATGGTGAACCCGGTGGCCAGCGCCTGCCACACGGCCCGCAGGCCGGTCCGCACCGGGTCCAGGCCGGGGTCGCCGACGAACGCGCGCACGACGTCGTGCTGGAGGAACACCCCGACGAGCCCGGCGAACAGCGCCGAGGTCATCAGCGCGAGCGACGCGGGGACCTTGCGGACCGAGAGCACCACGAGCAGCAGCAGCGGGAGCAGGTTGAGCGGGGTGATCCAGTAGAGGTCGCCGAGGGCGTGCAGCTCGGAGGGTGTGTCGCCCGCGTCGGTCGGCGCGGGGCCCCAGAACAACCCGATCAGGCCGAACAGGACGAAGGCGAGGCCGAAGGCGGGCAGCGACGTCCACGCCTGGCGTTTGATGTGCTCGTAGACGTCGACCTTGGCCAGTTGCGCGGTGAGCACGGTCGTCTCCGACAGCGGGGAGAGCTTGTCACCCAGGTAGGCGCCCGAGATCACCGCTCCGGCCGTGATCCCCGGCGACAGGCCGAGCATCAGCGCGATGCCGACCAGGCCGACGCCGATCGTGCCCGCCGTGGTCCACGAGCTGCCGATCGACATCGCGACGACGCCGCAGATCAACGCGGTCGCCGCGTAGTACCAGGTGGGTGCGAGCACCTGGAGCCCGTAGTAGACCAGCGTCGGGATCGTGCCCGACATGTTCCACGTGCCGATCAGCGCGCCGACCGCCAGCAGGATGAACAGCGCGCTGGTGATGGAGGTGAGCGCCCGCTGGCCGGCGGCCTGGACCTCCTCCCAGCGGTGGCCGTTCTTGAGCACGATGAGAGCGGCGACCATCGCGCAGAGCACCAGGGCTACCTGGATGGGGCCGTCGAGCGCGGCCAGTCCGAACAGGGCCAGCGAACCACCGATCAGGACCACCAAGGCGACCAGCGGCACGATCGCGTCCACCAGGGACGGAGCGCGGACGTGCCGGTGGCTGCCGGAGCGGGTCATGGGTGCTCCGGCACGGGGATCCCCGGTCGCGGCACCCGCGGCCGGTGGTCGTCCAGCACAGAATCCGGCATGGCCCAATCACGGTAGGTCCGGCCCGGTACCCGCGCAAAAGGCCCTCGCCTGGGCCGACGCCGACTCCCCCCGATCGAGTGACCCCGTCACCACGCGTGCCACGGCCGGATCGGGAAGGCCTTCTCCTTCCCGCTGCGGCCGGAGTGGCCGGCGGTCGGGATATCGGGCGGTGGAATAAAGGGGTGCGGTTCACAAGTGTGTACTCGGTGTTGTTCACGAGTATGACCGACCGCATTGGTCCCGCTATTCTTCGTTGATCAATTCGATTGCGTCGACCTGGGTGTTCGACGGTCATTCGACGTTCGCCCGTCGAATCCGCGCGGCTGTCGTCGTTGACCGCGCGGTTCGCGTCCGCTTAACATCCGCCGCGCCGCCGATTTTCCGCCGCCGCCGAACCGCATTCCCCGCCCCGATTTAGGTGGCCAGGTGAATTGGAGCTTGTCATGAGCACACAGGAACGCCCGCCGGCCGAGCGGCCACGCGGTGCGCGGTGGCGGCTGAGCCTGCTGGCCGGCGCGGGTGCGGTGGCGCTGGCCGTCGGCCTCGCCGCCTGGCCGGCGGCCACGCCCGCGAACGCCGCCGTCGGCGCGGGCACGTACACGGTGAAGAACGCGGGCAGCGGGCTGTGCCTCGCGGTACCCGCCTCCGGCACGATCGCCGGCGCGCAGGTGCGGCAGGCGACCTGCGCGGGCGACGGCGGTCAGCAGTGGACGCTGACCGCGGTCGGCGGCGGGTTCCGGATCACCTCGGTCGCCAACGGCCTGTGCCTGGGCGTCCAGGACGCGTCGACCTCGGCGGGCAAGGCCGTCCAGCAGCAGGCGTGCACCGGTGCCACCAGCCAGACCTGGGCGTTGACCGCGAGCGGCGGCAACTACCGGGTGGTCAACGCCAACGGCGGCAAGTGCATGAACACCAAGGACAACTCCACCGCGGCCGGTGCGCTGGTGCAGACGAACTCGTGCGACGGCGTCGCCACCAAGCAGTGGACGTTCACCCCGAGCGACGGCGGCCCGACGTCGACCACCACGACGTCCACCAGCACCACGACGTCCACCACGACCACGAACCCGCCCACGGGCACGCTGTACGTGGCGCCCCACGGCCGGGACACCGCGTCCGGCACGCAGGCCGACCCGACGACGCTCACCTCGGCCATCGGCCGCATCACCGCGGGCGGCACGATCTACCTGCGTGGCGGGACGTACGCGTTCTCGCAGACCGTCACCATCCCCCAGGGCAACAACGGCACTTCCGGCGCCCGCAAGAAGCTCAGCGCCCACCCCGGTGAGACCCCGGTGCTGAACTTCTCCGCACAGGCCGAGGACCCCGCCAACCGCGGCCTCGCGGTCAACGGCGACTACTGGCACGTCCACGGCGTCGTGGTCGAGCGGGCGGGCGACAACGGCATCTTCGTCGGCGGCAGCAACAACATCTTCGAGCGCACCGTGACGCGGTTCAACCGCGACACCGGGTTGCAGCTGTCGCGGATGCTGTCCACCACACCCAGGGAGCAGTGGCCCGCGAACAACCTGATCCTCAGCGCCGAGTCGCACGACAACGCCGACTCCGACGGCGAGGACGCCGACGGGTTCGCCGCCAAGCTCACCTCCGGACCCGGCAACGTCTTCCGCTACGCCGTGGCGCACAACAACATCGACGACGGCTGGGACCTCTACACCAAGACCGACACCGGCCCCATCGGCGTGGTGACCATCGAGGACTCCCTGGCCTACGGGAACGGCACCCTGAGCAACGGCGGCCAGGCCGGCAACGGCGACCGCAACGGCTACAAGCTCGGCGGCGAGGACATCGGCGTCAACCACGTCATCCGCCGCAACATCGCCCACGACAACGGCAAGCACGGCTTCACCTACAACCGCAACCTCGGCACCATGACCGTTTCGGACAACATCAGCACCGACAACACCGAGCGCAACTTCTCGTTCGACGGCGGGTCGTCGGTGTTCCGCAACAACACGTCGTGCCGCAGCGGCAGCGGCACCAACGACAAGACCGTCGGCAACGTCGACGGCACCAACCAGTTCTGGACCGGCACGAACGGCTCCCGCTGCGCTTCCTACAGCGGCGCCCTCACGTGGTCCTACGCCTCGGACGGCCGCCTGCTCGTCGCCTTCGGCGGCAGGCCCGTCGTCCGGTAGCGGCTCGCCGGCGTCACGGGCGGTTGGGGCTCGTGACGCCGGCGCACCGCGCGGGGGAGGCTCAGAGGCGGCCGGTCGGGCGACACCCGTCGGCGAGGGCCGCCACCTGGTCGGGCGTGAACGGCGGGTCGAGCAGGTCGCCGCGGTGGCCGTGGCAGCGGAACATGTCGGCGATGTAGTGCATCCGGTCGGGCAGGTCGGACCAGTCCCGTGCGGCGGTGTCGAGCAGGCTGTCCGCGGTGGGGTCGACGGTCCGGAGCAGGGCGAGCAGTTCGGGGTGGGACAGCCGGGCGAGCAGCGGCGGGAACTCGGCGGGCAGGTCCCGGCTCAGGTCGAGCACCTCACCGCCGGGCAGCGCCAACGTCATCAGGTGCTCGGTGACCGCCCGACGGGCCAGGGCACGGGCGTGGTCGGCCAGCCGCTCGGCGGCCCGGCGCACGGGGGTGCGCCGGCCGAGCACGGTCAGCAGCACCAGCCGCAGCCACCTGACCACGCGGTTGCCCGGCAGGAGCAGCTCGAAGAGGCGGCGTTCGAGGTCGCGGGGGTCGACGACGGGCGTCTCCAGGGCGGCGGTGATCTCCGGTTGGAGGCGGGTCTGCTCGTGCAGGCCGATCTCGACGTTGGCCAGGAGCAGGAGTTCGGCGCGGTCCTTCGGGTCGTCGGTGGACGCGGCCTGGTGGTAGTGGGTGAACGCCTGGCGCAGGTAGCGCTGCCCCTCGGGCGGCTCGCCGGGGCGCAGCGCGTCGCGGAACCCCTCGATCCCCCGGTCCGGCGCGAGCTCGGCCAGGAAGCGGGCGAACTCGCGGGCGATCTCCTCGAAGACCTTGAGGTTGCCCCGCGCCGACGCGTCGGCGGCCACGTCGAGCCGCGCGGCCGTCATCACGGTCCGGCGCACCGACCGTTCGACGTGGTCGAGGGCTTGGCCGGGGACGGCCCGCCGCAGCGCGCCCACCAGCAGGTCGACCGCGGCGGCGGTCTCGGGGGAGGACTCGACCATCCGCTCCAGCAGCCGGGCCGGGTCCTCCTGCCGGATGGTCTGACCGACCTGCTTGGACGCCCACACCGCGAACGTGCACCAGTTCGCCGACCCGCCGGTGCGGTCGGCCACCGCGCGGGACAGCTCGTGGTAGCAGTGGGTGATCATGAGGTTGCGGACGACCGGGTCGGCGTGGGCGGCGATCCGGTCGACGTCGGCGACCGTGGGCGGGATGCCGCTCAGCTCGTGCACGTCGCCACTGGTTCGGGTCATGGGCCGCCGACCTCTCTGTTCCGGGTGTACACGTGATTGGTCGTCACGAGGGCGACGAACGTGACACCGGGACCGGGGTCAGGGCCGCCAGGTCCGCACCACGTGGCGGCGCAGCTTGCCGGAGCCGGTGCGCGGCAGGGACGGCACGAACACGACCGTGCGCGGCACCTTGTAGGCCGTCAGGTGACGCCTGGCCAGGGCGATCAGGTCCGCGGCCAGGTCGTGGTCCTCGAGCGGACCGTCGGCACGCACCACGTACGCCCGCAGCTGGACCGGACCGTCGTCGTCGGCGACCGCGCAGACCGCGGCCTCGCGCACCAGGGTGTGACCGGCCAGGAGGTGTTCGACCTCCAGCGGGTGGACCTTGATGCCGCCGACGTTCTCGATGTCGTCCAGCCGACCGGTGACGCGCACGTAGCCGTCGGCGTCCACCGAGGCGAGGTCCCCGGTGCCGTACCAGTCGTCGGTGCGCTTGGCCGTGCCGTCGTCGGACACGCCGAGCGTGATCGTCGGGCCGCGCACCTCCAGTCGGCCGGTCACGTCCGGTCCGACGACGGCGCCGTCATCGGCCACCACGCGCACCTCGTACGGCGGCAGCGCGCGACCGACGGTGCCGAAACGGCGTGCGGTCCGGGTGTTGTGGGTGAACGCCTGGCCGACCTCGGTGCTGCCGATGCCGTTGAGCAGGCGGTCGCCGAGGACCCGTGTCAGCCGTTCCTCCAGCGCGGGGGAGAGGACCTCGCCCCCGGTGGCGGCGATGCGCAGGGTGGCCAGCCGGTCGCTGCCAGGGTGGGCTATGAGCCTGCCGTAGAAGGTCGGCACGGCGAACAGCGCGGTGACGGTGTACTTGTCCACGATGGCCAGCACGTCGTCCACCAGCGGCGCGTCCGGGTTCAGCACCACGCGGCTGCCACTCATCAGCGGGAAGAACAGGGAGTTGCTCAGCCCGTAGGCGAAGTACATCTTGGACACCGAGTGGACGACGTCGTCGGGGCCGAGTTCGAGCGCGGGCACGGCGAACGAGCGGTGGTGGACGACCGGGTCGCCGTGCAGCTGCGGGACCAGCCGGGGCACGCCGGTGGTGCCCGAGGTGAACGTCGCGTACACCTGGTCGGTGACGGCGCGTGGCGTGACGGGGATCGGTTGTGCGCCTTCGAGTTCGGCGAAGGTGGTCGTGCGGGAGTCGGCGGGCCCGTCGCCGGTGCGGCGCACGACCAGCACGGGCCGGGCGGCGCGCAGCACCTGGCGCAGTTCGTCGGCGTGCAGCCGGGGGTTGACCGGGACGGCCACCCCGCCCGCGTGCGCGGCGCCCAGGAACGTCAGGACGAAGTCCGGCCCGTCGTCGAGCACGAGCGCGACCCGGTCGCCGGGCCGCACGCCCGCGGCGACCAGCGCCCCGGCCACGCGGGCCGCCCCGTCGTACACGTCGGCGTGCGTCAGCATGGCGCCGTCGACCTCGTAGGCCGGGCGGTCCAGCCACCCTCCGGCGTCGGCTCCGGCACGCAGCACGTCGACCAGGTTCATCCCAGGGCTCTTCCTGCTCGGGCCCGCCAGGGGGCGGGGCGCGTCACGGGCTCACCAGCCCGGCCACTTCCGCGCGCCACTCCAGCACCACGTCGAACAGGCCGGCGACGGCGTCGAGGTCCGTCAACGGCGTCGGCCCGCCGCGCAGCGCGCCGACGAAGTCCGCGTACGCGCCGCTCACCGGTGGCGCGACGAGGTCCGCGGCCAGGGCGGCGCCGGTGACCGCGAAGTGGAACCGGGGTTCGCCCCAGCCCAGCTCGATCGTCCCGGTGATGCCGCCCGCCACCGCCGCGGCCCGCACCCGGGAGCGGGTCGCCGCCACCGTCCGCACGTCGGTCACGGGCACCCCGAGCACCCGTTCGACCGCGTCCAGCGCGTCCGGGCCGAGTTCGGCGACGACGTCGTGGCCCTCGGGCTGGTCCAGGCGCACGGTGAAGCCCTCGGCGCGGCCCTCGGTGACGGTCTTGGCCGCCTCGACCAGCTCCGGGTGGTGCGCCCAGGGCAGGTCGACCGAACACCGGCCGGGCGCCAGCCGGGCGGCCTCGACCAGGCGGGCCAGGTCGTCCACGGCCCGCTTGCCCAGCAGCACGTGCAGCCCCTGGCGCAACGCGGTCAGCGTGGCCGCGATGTCCGGCGCCTGCACCACGACGCCCTCGGCGGGCACCGTCTCCACCAGGCGCGTGCCGTCCCGGAGCGCCCAGGGCGCGCCGTGGGCGCGTGCGGCGGGCAGCACGGCGCGCACGTCGGGATCGGCCACGCCGACCACCCGCACGCCGCGCACCACCGGCACGGGGTCCGCGCCGACGACCACGACCCGCACGTCGGCCGGCTCGGCGGTGGCCAGCACGCGGTCGCTGGCGAAGAAGCTCAGGTCGGCCGAGGCCGGGTCGGGCTCGGCGGGCACCGAGACCCGCGGCCGGTCCAGGTCGGCGTAGTCCTTGGCCACCGGCACCCACTCCAGGTCCGCGGCCGGGTGCGTGGGCCCGGCGACGAAGACGTCCGCCCAACGGCGGCGGATCACGCGCATGTGGCGCTTCCAGACGGGCAGCTTGTCGTGGCCGACGTGGTTGAACGTGGTGCCCTCGAAGTGACGCATCGCCACCGACCCGATGTGGCGCAGCCGTTCGCCGTCGGCACGCAGGCGGCAGCACAGGTCGACGTCCTCGCACAGCGAGACCGGGTCGAACGACTCGTCGAACCCGCCGACCCGGCGGAACGAGCTGTGCCGCACCATCAGCGCGGCGGTGGGCGCCCACGACTGCTCGCGGTGTTCGCGGTGCCGCGCGTCGAGCCGCCGGCCGCGTCCCACGGGACCGATCCGGCCGTCGGCGGTCGACGCGCCGCCCGCGCACTGCACCACGGCGTCGTCGCCGGGGTAGAGCAGCAACGGCGACACCGCGCCCAGCGCCCGGTCGGCGATCAGTTCGGCGGCGAGCACCTCCACGACGTCGGTGTCGTCCACGAGCACGTCGTTGTCGAGGAAGAACAGGAACTCGCCGCGTGCCACCGCCGCGCCGACGTTGCGCCGTTCGCTGCCGCCGCGGTCGTCCTCGTGGCGCAGGACCGTCAGGGGGCGCGGGTGGTCGAGCGCGGCCAGGTACTGGGTGGTGCCGTCGTCGGAGCCGTTGTCCACCACGACGACCTCGAAGTCGCCGGACGCGCGGGCCAGGGACGCGAGTGCCCGGCGCGTGTACGCCAGGCGGTTGCGGACCAACATCACGACCGAGACCAGGCCCGGTACCGGGGTCGGGTTCACACTGCGCCCTTCACCGAAGGGGATCGTCCGCGAGTCGGCACGTCGCCGCGCCGGTCGAGCACGACATGGGGTGGGGTGGTGCCCGCGCGCAGCGGTGGCGTCGCCGCCGACCGCCTCATCGGTCGTCCAATCCACTACGGTGGGGATCGACCGCGGTGCACCCGTGGGTTCGGAAAACCGGTGCCGCCAACCCGCCTCCCGGCGAACTGGATCGTTACCGGCGCTGATCGTAGAGGTTGTCCGCCGGGGGCGCCAGACCGGAATCGGACTTCCGAAGGGAAATCGTGGACGACGTCGCCGATGTCACCGGATTTCACTACGGGCGGTACTCCCCGGAAGATCGGGAACAACCGGACGAGTCCATTCGGACGGCATTGTTCTGCCATGCGGCGGGCTTTACCGGCCTGCTTTGGCGTTCTTGTGTGAATAACCTGCGGACGCCCTTGCGCGCGGTCGCGCCCGATTTCCGCGGCCACGGCTGCGCGCCGCCCCTGGCCGAGGACGCCGACTGGGGCGTGTTCGCCGACGACGTCCTCGACGCGGCCCGTGCGCTCGGCCCCGGGCCCCTGATCGGCGTGGGCCACTCGTTGGGCGGGACGTCGCTGCTGCTGGCCGAGGCACGGGCGCCGGGCACGTTCGACCTGCTGGTCTGCTTCGAACCGATCCTGGCGACCCGCCACGACCCGGCCTTCGCCGAGGCGGCGGCCCGGCGCCGGGCGGTGTTCCCGTCACGCGCCGACGCGCTCGCCCGGTGGTCGGCCCGGCCGCCGCTGGCGGACCTCGCGCCGGAGGTCCTCGCCGACTACGTCGAGTCCGGCCTGGCCGAGCAACCGGACGGCCGGGTGCGGCTGCGGTGCTCGCCGGACGTGGAGGCCCAGCTGTTCCGGACGGCGATCTCCTGCCCGTGGCGGGACGCGCTGCCGCTGGTGCGGTGCCCGACGGTGTTCCTGCGCGGCGGCGAATCCGCCGTGGTGACCCGGGAATCGCTCGCGGCGGCGTGTGCCGCACTGCCCGCCGGGCGGCTGCGGGACGTGCCGGGGCTGGACCACCTGGGCCCGCTGGTCCGGCCCGGGGTGTTCGCGGCAGTCCTCGACGGGCTGTTCGCGGACTTCGGGGTGACCGCCCGTGATCGTTCGTGACCGTCGTGAGTTCCGCCGAGCGGGGGCACGTTCCGCGCCGTGGAAGTCGGCCTGGCCGGGCAGGTCGGCGGGTGGCAGGGGGACCTTGCCGCCGGTGACCAGGTCGGTGAACGCCGGGCTGAGCAGTCGGCCGCCGTGAGCGCGCGGGCGAAGGCGAGCAGGTCGGCGGAAGTACCCGTCGTTGCTGTAGGCGTGCCGGGTGCCGGGGACGAACCTCTGACGCGTTTCTGCGGAGTGCGGCTCGGGCGTCTGGGTGAATTCGCGTGCCGCCTGACGGGTGCGGAGCGGGGTCGGGTGGACGCTGGATCGGCTGGTGCTGAGCACGATCGGTGGAGGTCCCTGGTGGCGACGCCCGAGCCGGAGCGGCTGGACGAGACCGAGCCTGTTGAAGATGACGCCGGCGGGTTGCAGGTGCGCAACGAGGTGTCCGCCGCTGTGTCGGGCGGGGTGGTACAGGCCGGTGTGGTGCACGGCGACTTGCACTTTCACCCGGCGCCCGCTCCTGTCGTGCCACGCCAACTTCCCGCGGCGTCGGATCTGTTCGCCGGGCGGGTGGCGGAGCTGGCCGAGTTGGACCGGACTCTGGACCCGGCCTCCATCTCCGAGGAGTCGTCCGGAGCTGGGACGACGGTGGTGATCTCAGCGATCGGCGGAGCGGGTGGGATCGGCAAGACCTGGCTGGCGCTGACGTGGGCGAATCGCCACGTCCAGCGGTTCCCGGACGGGCAACTGTTCGCGGACCTGCGTGGTTTCAGCCCGGTCGGCGGGCCGATGGCACCGGAGGTGGCGGTGCGCGGGTTCCTCGACGCCCTCGGCGTCGACCCCGGCCGGATCCCGATCGAGTTGGACGACCAGGCGGCGCTGTACCGCAGCCTGGTCGCGGACAAGCGGATGCTGATCGTGCTGGACAACGCCGCCACGGTCGAACAGGTCACGCCGCTGTTGCCAGGCACTGGGTCGTGCACGGTGGTGGTGACCAGTCGCAACCGGCTGGCAGTCCTCATTACCCGGCACGGCGCCCGTCCGCTACGCCTGGACACCCTCACCGACGCCGAGGCTCATGCCCTGCTGGTACGGCGGCTGGGTGCGGACCGCGTGGCCGCCGAGGGGCAGGCGGTGGACGAACTGGTCCGGTTGTGCGGCGGATTCCCGCTGGCGTTGGGGCTGGTCGCCGGACGTGCTCACAGCCGGCCACACATCCCGCTCTCCGAGTTCGCCGCCGAGCTCAGCGAGGCCGGCCTGGACGCGCTCGACGACACCGAGGCTGCTGCCGGCTTGCCTGCCGTGCTGTCCTGGTCACTGCGCAGCCTGAACGCCGAACATCGCACCGTGTTCGGGCTGCTGGGTATCGCTCCTGGTCCCGACATCGGGCTCACTGCCGCCGCCAGCCTCGCCGGCCTCTCTGTGCCTCGGGCAAGCAGGGCGCTGCGCGTCCTGGAGGAGGTCTCCCTGCTGGACCGGCAGGCACACGGCCGCTATTCCATGCACGACCTCATCCGCGGCTACGCCGCCGCTACCGCCGACCGCGACTTGACTGAAGGCGTGCGGGAGGCGGCGCTGCGGCGCGTGCTGGATTTCTACGTCCATACCGCCCACACCGGCGACCGTCTCCTACTACCCCATCGCCAGCCCGTCCAGCTCGCCGTGCCCATGCCCGGCACTCATTCACACCCGTTGTCCGACGACCCGGCGGCGATGGCTTGGTTCGACGTCGAACACGCCAATCTGCTGGCCGCCCAGCGCATTGCCGCCGGCTACCGTTTGCATGAGGTCGTGTGGCAGCTGGCGTGGACCCTGGCCACGTTCCACGACCGGCGGGGGAACCTCCACGACCAGCTGGCTGTCTGGCGGGCTGCGGTGGACGCCAGTGCGCACCTGCCCGACCTCACCACTCGCACCCGTGCGCACCTGCATCTCGGACGCGTCTACGCCGATCTAGGGCGCCATGAGGAGGCGACCGAGTATCTGCACTTGGCCCTTGCCCTGGCCGACTACCACCATGACCCGACCCAACAGGCACACGCACACCAATCGCTTGCATGGGCGTGGGATCGGCGGGGGGACTACCGGCGGGCCTTGGATCACGCCGGCCGAGCCTTGAACCTCTACCGCGACCTTGACCAACAGGGATGGGAAGCCGAGGCACTCAACCAGGTGGGTTGGTATGCCGCCCGCGTCGGCGAGTACGACACCGCGCGCGCCCACTGCCAGGCGCCCTCACCCTGCATCAGCGCCACCACGACATCGCCGGCGAGGCCATGGCGCTGGGCAATCTGGGCTACATCGCCCATCACTCCGGTCAGTATGGTCACGCCTTTGGTTACTATCAGCGATCGCTTGCCCTCCTACGAGAGGCAGGAGACGTCTACAACGAGGCTCTGGCTCTGGATTGGATCGGCCAGACACACACCACCATCGGGCAGCATGACCAGGCTCGGGTGGAATGGCGCGAAGCGGTGCGGCTGTACCGGCAACAAGGCCGCGACGAAGACGCCGAGCGCATTCAAGGACAGCTTGATGCACTCGACCACTCCGACATACCCGAACAAGGCGGCCATCAGCCTCGTGCGTCGCCGCCCTGATCGCGCGCCGGCAGGGCGTGAACTTCGCGCTTCTGTCGATGTGCGGCCCACCAGCGGGAACGGCGGTTCGGCGCTCGACGGGCGCGAGGCGCAACCACAACCACCGCGATCGTGCACAGCCAACGCACCCTGGACGGCCTGCTCACCCTGGCCCGCTGCCACACCGGTCCCACCAGGCACGCCACGATCGACCTGGCGGACGTGGTGACCGGGATCGTCCGGGTGCGCGCCGAGCCGCACGGCGTCGAGCTGCGCACCGACCTGCGCCCGGCCCCGGTCACCGGCGACCCGGTGCTGCTCGACCGCATGGTCGGCAACCTGGTCGACAACGCCCTGCGCTACAACCGGACCGGCGGGCACGTCACCCTGACCACCGGCACGGCCGCCGGCCAGGCGCGGCTGCGCGTGGTCAACACCGGCCCGTGCGTCGCACCGGACGAGGTGGAGGAGCTGTTCGAACCGTTCGTCAGGGGAGCGGCGACGCGCAGCCGGACCGACGGCGCGGGCCTCGGCCTGTCCATCGTGCGGGCGGTCGTGCACGCGCACGGCGGCCGGCTGCTCAACGCCGCGCGTCCGACGGGCGGCTTGGGCATCACGGGCCTGTTCCCGACCGCCGAGGACGCGGTTCAGTCCTCCGGGAACGACTGGGTCTCGCGCCGGTAGGGCTGGTGGAGCAGGGCGAGGCGGTGGGACGGCCAGAGGTCGTCGCGCTCGTTGAGCAGCAGCGCGCCGGCGCGTCGCACCAGCCAGACGACCTCGTAGTCGTGGTGCAGCACCGCGTCGTCCGGGACCTTCGCCAGCACACCGGCCACCAGCCGCACGACGTCGTCCTGCTGGTCGCCGATGTCGGTCTTGGCCAGGCCGAAGACCACCAGCACGGTGGGCGTGGCGCCCAGGACGTCCGGCAGCGGGTTCCACGGCTCCGGCTCGTCCGCCACGACGCGCAGCCACGTGCCGCGGGTCGTGGCCGCGTTCTCGCCGAGCAGCCGGGCGGCGTCGGTCGCCGGGTCGAGCAGCCCGGCGGCCACACCGACCTCGCGCAGCGCGTCGGCGACCTCCGCCGCCGGAAGCGGTGTGGCGAGCGCGAGACTGTACGAAATGGACACTGGCATTCCTTGATCGCGGGGCTACGGGTACAAGTGAAGCACGTTGCCGCTCTTGTCGATGACGATGACTTCCTTGAGACCCGGGATCGGCCAGTCGTGCAGCTGCTTGCGCAACGCGGCCGCGTCGACCGGGCTGTCGACGAGGTTGACCACGAACCGGTCGGCCTGGCCGAGGTCGATCTTGTTCTTGATCCGGCTCGCGATGCTGCGCGGGAGGGGGGTGATGGGCGCGATGGCGTCGAAGATCCGACCCTCGATCCGGTAGTCCGGGTTCTTGCCACCGGGGACGGTCGGGTTCTGCTCGATGTCGTACCCGGCCCTGGCGAGGGTGGTCGCCGACTCGTTCTCCCGTTGCAGGGAGCGCTTGGTGTCCGCGTCGTTCTTCGGATTGATCTTGGTGCGCTCGCCGCTCGGCTGGGCGTTCGGGTCCGGGTCGCGGGAGGGGCCGGTGGATCCGTCCCCGTTCGGCTTCGGCTTCTTGCCGGTGTCGTCGGGCGGCTTCTTGTCGCCGCCGCCGCGCGACCGCAGGTCGTCCATCTTCTTGCGGATCCGGCGGAACAACTCGCCCAGGCGGCGCAGCAGGGGCGCCAACTTCTGCATGGTGCCGACCAGCCGCTTGACCAGCTGGGCGATCCGGGCCGCCCACTTGGCCGCGGCGGCCGAGGCCTGGGTGGCCGCGGCGGGCAGGCCGATGATGGTCAGCGCCTCCAGGGCCCACACCGTGAGGCGTCCCACGAATTCGGCGATCAGGTCCCGGACCGTCTCGCGGACCGCGCCGACGACCACGCCCGCCATCTCGACCGCGCTGCCCAGGCCGGACGCGGCCTCCGCCGCCGCGCCGATCACGGCCGCGACGTCGGCGGCGCGGGCGCGGTAGGCGTCGGCCGCCTTGCCGGTCCACCCGGCGGTGTCCGCGGTGTGCTCGGTGGCGTAGGCGGTGTGCACCTTGCCGACCGCGGTCGCGACGTTGTGCCACGTCCGGGACTGCGCGGACACCGCCGCGGCGTTGCCGGCGAGCTTGTCGAGCGACTCCCGCAACGGGCCGACGTGCTCCATGACGAACGCGACGACGCTGGACGCGATCGACCCGAACGGGTCCACCACGATGCTCAGCGCCTCCAGCCCTGTGGACGCGGCGCCGAGCCCGGTGTCGACCCAGCTCCCACCCCGGATGCCCTCCACCAGGTCGCCGACCGCCTCGGCGATGCCGATGCCCGTGTACGCCTTGGTGGAGTCCTGCACCGGCGCGACCAAGGGGTTTCCGGTCATCGCATGCCACCTTCGATGCGGGCGAAGCCGTGCACGGCGGCCAGGTCCTCGGAGTCGTAGTCGTCGGCCGTGTCGAGCAGGTTCCGCGCCACCGCCTCCAGCCCGCCGCGCGCGGCTTGGAGCGCCTCCTGCGCGGCCTTCTCGACGTCGTTGAACAACGGTGGCAGGAACTGGCAGATGTAGCCGTACGCACCGTCGGGCGTCACCTGGCCGGCGGCGTCGGCCGCGGTGCCCAGGCTCGCCGCGTGGGCGTCGACCTTGCCCGCGTGGGCACGCAGGTCGCCGCCGGTCACCTCGAAGCCGGCCATGATCCCCCTCGCTCAGCGGTCGTCGAAGACGGAGACGTCATCGGAGTCGTCTTGCACGGGTGGCGCGGGCCGCCGTGTGGTGGCGGCGGTGGTGGCGGTGGTGGTGCGCGTCGTCGACGGGTCGGGTTCCCCGGGATCCGCGAACTTCTGCGCGTAGTACCCGGCGATCCGCTCGGCGCCGTCCTCGCCGAGGGTGTCGCCGGCGACCTCGCGGACGCGTGCGGTGATCTGCGCCTTGGCCTGGTTGATCGCGGCCATCAACTGCCGGCCGACCTCGTCCGGCGCGCTGCGGGCGACCTGGTCGGTGAACCTCGCGTCGACCAACGACCCGTCGGCGTCCACGGTGACCGTGACGACGCCGTTCGGACTGGTCGCGGTGATCCGCACACCCTCGACCCGCTGCTGCAACTCCTGGTACCGCTCGGCCTTGCGCTCGAACCCGGCGACCCACTCGTCCAAGCCGCGTTCGACGGCGGCCGGGTCGCCGCCGAATAAGTCACCGGGCACGGTCATGCCGACGACCATACCGACGGATCACGTTCACCGGGGCCGAAATCGGCGACTGACAGCGGTGTGGCGCGGCGGCTTCGTCGCCGCCGCGCCACTGGGCGCTGTGATCGGGTCCGGTCAGCCGCTCACGGAGATGTTCGAGTTGCCACTGCTCTGGTAGCCCTCGGTCGCCATGATCATGTAGTAGCTGAAGTTGCCCAGCCGCATGTTGGCGCGCGACCACGCGTCGAAGTGGTTGCCGGTGGTGATGGTGCCGCCGACCTTCTTCTGCTGCCGGACGCTCCAGAACTGGGGGAACGTCTTGTTGCCCTCGACGGACGGCGCGTTGTACCGCATCGTGTGGTAGATGTCGTACGTGCCGCCGTCGCTGGTGACCGTGCCCCGGTGCTGGCCGGTGGGCCGGTAGTTGCCCCAGCTGTCCACGATGTAGTACTCGACGAGCGGGTTCGAGGTCCAACCGTAGAGGCACAGGTACCCGTTGCCGGACGGGTTGAAGCTGCCCGAGTAGCGCACGGTCCGGCGGCCGCCGTTGCCCCATCCCTTGCCACACACGAAGTTGCCGGTGTTGCGCCACGAGGTGCTGTACTGCCCGCCCGATCCCATGGTCATGGAGACCGTGTTCTGGGCATCGGTCCAGAACGAGAAGTAGTAACCGTTGTGGTAGCCGGTCTGGTTCGTGGTGACGGTCTGGGCGTGCGCGGTGCCGGGCACGATCAGCCCGGAGCCGAGCGCCAAGGCTCCGGCGCCGCCGATGAACATCCTGCGGCTGATCGGGTGCGCAGGGGCGTTGTCGTCCATATGTGTGCTTCCTCCTCGTTGAGGCCAGCGAGGGGCCACCCGGGTGTTCCGGTGCGTACACTGGGTGACCCGACCGACAGTGGTTCAGGGTCCGTCGATGCAGACAGTGTTCGGCTGATTCCGGCGCGCTGTCAACGATTCTCGTAATGTTGCGAAAACCTTCTCGGAATACTTGCGAAATTCCGTTCGGCGATCACGCGTCTCATTGGCTCCGGTCCTGGTGGCGGCGATGTCGGCGGATCGGTCGCCCGGGTGGCGGTGAAAGGTTTCGGACGCGGGCCGAACCGCGGCCGCCGGCGTGGCGCGCCGGTCAACCGGTGCCGCGGACGAACGCCCACGCGGTGCGGGTGACGGTGTCCTCGACGCCGGTGAAGCCCTCCGCCGGGCTGAGTTCGTCGACGGTGAGGTCGAGGTCCGGGTCGTCGGCCGTGCCGCCCGCGCCGTCCGGGCCGACCGCGAACATCACGGCCGGGTCGCCGCCGGGGTCCATGATGCCGTGCACGTCGTTGCGCAGGTCGGTGTGCCAACTGCCGGACATGTGCCCGACCTCGTGGCTGGTGATGTTGCCGACCGCGCGGCCGATGAACGCGATCCTGTCGCTCTCCGGCCGGACGTGGCTGTTCAACGACCACGCCGGCCCGGCGGGTGCGCTGAGCTCGTCGAGCAGCACCAGCGCGGTCTCCTCCTTGCCGAAGTTGCCCGCGTCGATGGACTGGGCGATGCCGACGGTCGAGATCCCGGTCTCGGCGACGGTGCCGCCGACCACGACCCGGCTGACGTTCGGCCGACCCCACGGGTCGGCGTGGTCGCGGCTGGTGAGGACGCGCAGCGCGAACCGCGGGTTGACGCCCCGGGCGAGCAGGTCCCGTTCCAGGTTCTCCCGCACGGTCTCGGTGATCGCGGTGATCAGGGCCCGTTCGTCGGCCGCGGTGAGGCCCCACCCCGGCAGGAACCGGGACAGCGGGGAGAGGTCGCGCAGGCCCCCGCCGGTGCCGTAGATCGAGGTGTTCACCCTGGCGCCGTCGAAGTCCAGGAAGACCGTGTGCACGGAGCCGCGCGCGGCGGTCTCCGTGCCGGGGCGGAACGCTTCGAGCTTGACGTCGTACGGACCTCCGCCCGCCTCGATCCCGAGCGAGTAGCGGCCGTCGGCCGGGGCGACGAAGTCCACCACGGCGTTGCCGCCGCCGGGCATCGGCGAGTCGACGGCGAAGTAGTTGGTCAGGTCCTGCGAGGAGCCGAACACCTCGCGGCCGGCCGGGTCGTACACCGCGAGCCGGGTACCGCCGCCCGCGACGGCCGCGCCGAGCACGTCGCCGGCGCGCAGGTCGAAGGAGTAGTAGTCGAGGTCGCCGCCCTTCTTGCCGCTGCTGATGCCCAGCTCGTACGGACCCTCCGTGGCGACGCCCGGGCCGGTGCCCGGTGTCTTCGGGTCGAGCGGCAACCCGAACGGGTCCGAGCCCACCATCAGGTAGAGGTCCCGGTTCGGCGGGATCGTGAGCGTGATGGCCGAGTCGGTCGAACCACCCGAGTCGCCGCTGACCGCCCACAGGCCGCCGTCGGCGTCCCACAGCGCGAGGACCGTGTCGAGGTCGCCGGTCGGGGTCGAGGTCCGCGCCGTGATCGTGGTGCCGCCGACACCGCCGCCGAGCCGGTAGAAGTCGACGTCGCCGGTGCCGTCGCCGGCACTGCCGTGCGGGCCGTCGCCGATGGTGCCGCCGGTGCGCACCGACCGGCGGGCGGCGGAGAGGTCGAGTTCGCCGGCGAGACCGATCGCGTCGTTGGTCTCGGCGAACGGCGGCAGCGTCGGGACGGTGTCGTCGGGCTTGACGTCGCCGGTCAGCGCGACCTTCGGGTGGGCCGTGCGGCGGGTGCCGAAACCGGCGATGTGCTCGGCCGTCGCCGGGCTGTCGTTGTCGCCGCTCACGCCGGGCGCTTCCTCCTCCCGGTACGGCAGGGCCGCCTGGGCGCCTGCGCGCGGCCGTGCCGACCGCGTCCGCGCCTTCGCCTCGCGGTCGCGGGCCACCGCGACCAGGTCGGTGGTCGACCGGTCCGCCGGGAACATCAGCAGCGGGTCCGGCTGGATCATCGGGACGGCCCGCGGCTGCGCGGTCGCGGCGGGTTGACCGCCCAGCACCAGCGCGACGGCCACCCCGACCGCGAGCACGCCGGATGAACGCTTCTCCATGGTTTCCCCCTGGTGTGCGGACGTCCAGGAAACCGTCCGGGTGGGCCAGGGGGAGCGGTTCGGCGGAGGTTGGCCCGTTCATGCCAACCGGCGGCGCGGATCGGAGGCCCGGGATGCGGCGTTCGGGCGGTTGCCCTACCGGCCGTCGGCGACCGCGCCCGCGGCCGTCACCACCGCGTGGTCAGTCCGTCTGGTGGGCGTGCTGCGCCGAGGAGATCGACGCCAGCGCGTCGTCGACCGAGGGGTGCACGTCAAGCAGGGACGACACGGCGGTCAGCTGGATCGGCCTCAACACCGCGCGCCGGGTCGCCACGAGCGCGAAGACGTCGACGCGGCGGCGGAGCTCCAGGAGCAGCGACAGGCCCGCGGAGCTGAAGAACACCACGTCGGACAGGTCGAGGACCAGCGTCGGCGCGCTCTCCGGCAGGTGTGACGCGAGCATGGCGCGGACCTCGGGAACGGTGTCGACGTCCAGCTCGCCCACCACGCCGACGACCAGGACGTCGCCCCTTCGGGTGACACGGATGTCGAGGATCGGTGAGGGTTGCCCCATCGGCTCGGCCACGACGTCTCCCCGCTGCGATGCGTTGTCGAACCACAGTTGTACCAGGCCGACGCTACGGCCTGGAGGACTCGGGCGCACCACCCCGGTTCACCCGCGCCCGGTGCCTCCCAACCGGCGGACGGCCGCGATGATGTCGTTGTTCGACACGCCCTTGACGAGGTGTTCGCCGACCCCCGCCGACCGGATCTCGTGGAACGCCTCGTGGTCGGTGGAGGCCGACAGCGCCAGGATGCAGGTCCCGGGCGAGCGGAGCCTGATCTCGCGGGCGGCCCGACCGCCGCCGCCACCGGGCATGCGGACGTCGAGCACGACGACGGCGGGCGTGTGGCGTTCGACCAGCGCGATCGCCTCGTCCGCGTCCCGGGCCACCGCGACGACCTCGAAGTCCGGCTCGGCGTCGAGCACCTCGCGCAGCGCGTCGCGGATCATCGGGTCGTCGTCCGAGATCACCACCCTGAGCTTGGGGTTCGTCCCGGGCTCGGCGTTCGTCACGGGTCGACCCCGTTCGACGTCGGGATCCAGAACCGCACCACCGCGCCACCGCCGGGGCCTTCGTTCACCGACCACCAGCCGCCCGCGGTCTCCGCGCGCTCGCGCATCTCGACCATGCCGAAGTGGTCGAACGCCGCGCGGTCGGACGGGGTGGCGACACCGAGGCCGGTGCCGACACCGACACCGACGCCGTCGTCGGCGACCTCCACCAGCGTGCCGCCGTCGACCGAGGTCAGGGACAGCTCGACCGAGGACGCCTGCGCGTGCTTGCCGATGTTGGCCAGCGCCTCCTGGCAGATGCGGAAGATCGTGACCGCGGACTCGGCCTGCGGCTCGGGGTCCAGCGAGTGCCGCAGCCGGTAGGTGATGCCCCACGAACCGGTGACGTCGGCGAGGTAGTGGTTCAGGGCCTCGACCAGGCTGTGCCGGTCGAGCTCCGGCGGGCGCAACCGGTACACCAGGTCGCGCAGCCGCCCGATGGACGCCCGCACCGCCTCGTCGAGCCGGCGCACGACGGCGGCCTCCTGCTCCGGCAGCCGGTTGGCCAGCAGCTGCAACCGCATGCCGACGGCGACCATGGACTGGATCGAGTCGTCGTGCACGTCCCAGGCGAGGCGGCGGCGCTCCAGTTCCTGCGCCTCCACGAGGTGCCCGACGAGCCTGCGCTGTTCGGTCAACGTCTGCTCGACCCGTCGGCGTTCGGTCATGTCGCGGGTGACCTTGGCGAAGCCGCGCAGGCGGCCGGTGTCGTCGAACAGGGCGGTGATGACGACGTTGGCCCAGAACCGGGTGCCGTCCTTGCGCAGCCGCCAGCCCTCGTCCTCGAACCGGCCCACGTCGATGGCCACTTCGAGCTCGCGCCACGGCTTGCGCGCCACCAGGTCCTCGGGCGGGTAGAACTTGGAGAAGTGCTCGCCGAGGATGTCGGCGGCCGAGTAGCCCTTGATCCGCTCGGCGCCCGCGTTCCAGCTGATCACGCGCCCGTTCGGGTCCAGCATGAAGATCGCGTAGTCCAGCACGCCCTGCACGAGCAGCCGGAACCGCTCCTCGCTCGACCTGAGCGCATCCTCGACCCGCCGGCGTTCGGTCATGTCGCGGGTGACCTTGGCGAAGCCGCGCAAGCCGCCGGTGTCGTCGAACAGGGCGGTGATGACGACGTTGGCCCAGAACCGGGTGCCGTCCTTGCGCAGCCGCCAACCCTCGTCCTCGAACCGACCCACCCGTGCGGCGACCTCCAACTCGTGCCACGGCTTGCGCGCGGCCAGGTCGTCGGGCGGGTAGAACTCGGAGAAGTGCCGGCCGAGGATGTCGGCGGCCGAGTAGCCCTTGATCCGCTCCGCGCCCGCGTTCCAGCTGATCACCCGGCCGCTCGGGTCCAGCAGGAAGATCGCGTAGTCGACCACGCTCGTCACGAGCAGTCGGTACGCGTCCTCGGTCGGCGGTTCGACGTCCGGGACGGCGGGGTGATCGTCGGCCATGGCGTCACTGTGCACGACGCCCTGCCGGGGTGCCACGGGCAGGCGTCGGGGTGTCAGGGCAGGCCCGCGCCGTCGGCGGCCATCTCGCACCACACGACCTTGCCGCCGTGCTGGGGACGCGCACCCCACGCCGTGCTCAACCGCTGGACGAGTTGCAGGCCCCACCCGCCGACGGCCGCCGACAGCCGCGCGCGGGGCAGGACCGGGCTGCCGTCCTCGACCTCGATCCGGAGCTTGTGCACGGTGCCGGCCAGCCGGATCACCGGGATGGTGGTCGTGTGCCGCAGGGCGTTGGTCACGAGTTCGGAGACGACGAGCACGGCGTCGCTGTGGTCGCCGAGGTACCCCAGGTCGGCCAGGGTCTTGCGGACGAAGACGCGGGCCAGCCCCGCCGCGCCCCGGTCGATCGGCGCGCTGAACTCCGCGACCGGGCCGGACACGGAGAGATCCACGTTCGTACTCTGCGGCATCGGGCGGTCGGTGCCCAGACGCAGCGTCACCGCTGCGACTGGTGCATCCGCACTAGTCGAGCAGGCCGGCGCGGCGGGCGATCGCCACCGCCTCCAGCTTCGACCTGGCGCCCAGCTTCTCCAGCACCCGCTGCACGTGGTTGCGCACGGTGTTGCGCGTCACGCCCATGCGCACGCCGATCTCCTCCGTGCTCGTGCCCTCGGCCATGAGGAGCAACGCCTCGCGTTCGCGGATCGTGAGCGCCACGCCGTCTTTGTTCCGCCCGGTGAGCTTGTCCAGCACGCCCGCGAGCAACCCGCCGTCGAACACGACCTCACCGGCCGCGACCCGCAGCACGGCGTCGGTCAGCTCCTCCAACCGGGCCGACTTGTGCACCAGTCCCGCCGCGCCGGACTCGGCCGCCCGCGCGGCGACGGACACGTTCGCCTCGCCGGTCAGCACCAGCACCCGCGCGCCGCACGCCTCGAAGCCGGCGATCGCGTCCAGGCCGTCCCCGTCGGGCAGTCGGCGGTCCAGCAGCACCACGTCGGGTCGGTGGAGCCGGACCTCGGCCAGCGCGGCGGCCACCGAGCCGACCGTGGCCACGACCTCGACGTCGCCCGAGTCCTCCCAGGCCAGCCTGATCGCCTCGGCGACCAGGTGGTGGTCCTCCACCAGGATCGCGCGGACCGGTCGGGACGGCTGGGGTGGGTGCGCCATGCTGTGCCGATCCTCGTCACTGGTCCGACCACCCACCCTAGTCGCTCCGCTCAGCCGGGTCCGATCGCCCGGCGGCTGTCCTGCCCGCGGCCCTGCCGCCGGTCCTGGTGGCCGGCCCGGCGCGGTCTTCCGTGGGTGATCGGCAGGGGTGATCGGCCGGGTTCGGCGGCGACCTCGCGTGCGGCTGTCCACTGTGGTCAGGATCGGCGACCGCAGCCCGTTGACGGGCCCGCCGCACGCTCGCACGTCCTGACGTCGTGGAACGCGCCGTGGTGCGGTCGCGTCGCAGTGGTGTGTTGCGGTACGTGGTCCTCGCGGGTGCCGGGCGCGCCTCGGTGTCGTTGTTCGTGCCGCGTGAGCGCGAACGCGTGGCGCACGTGCGGATGCGCGGCGACGGACTGCCCGCGGACGCCCTCACGGACGTGCTGCTGGACGTCGCGACGGGACGCCCGACCGCCGCCCCGGCGCGCCCGGGTACGGGGTCGACACCGCCACCGGGCGGGCCGTCCCGCTCGACACGGCGAGCTGTCCGCTGGACCGCGCGGCCGTCACCACCCGCACCCGCCTCGTGCGTTTGTGCGCGACCGCGTCCGGCGAGCTGGTCGTGTCCGCGCAAGGGCTCGACGGCGGCCCGCCGGTCACCGCCGCAGTCGCGCCGATCGACGGGCTCCCCGGCGGTTTCGACGCGCACCTGGTGCCCGCGCCGGGTGCGTTGGTGATCGGCCCGCCGAGAGGCCGCGACCGGCCGGGACCGGTCGTCGGCTTCGCGGCTTGACGCGTGGCCCACCGGTGACGACTCCCGGTGTTCTGATGAGGTGGTGGTTGATGCTGAACGGGGGGGAATGTCGTGGTGGAGGAGCCGCAGCCGCCGCGCTGGGCGGTGTGGGTCGCGCGTGTCGTGGCCCTGGTGGTCGTGCTGCCGGTGCGGGTGGCGTGGGAGTGGGTCAAGGTCGCCGGACGGGCCGTGCGGCGGTTCGTGCTGCGCCCCCTGGCGGTGGTGCTGAGGCGGGTCGGGATCGCCGTTCGCGCGGTGTGGCGGTGGGTGCTCGCGCCGGTCTGGGCGGGTGTGAGGTGGGTGGCCGAGGCGGTCGGAGCCGGGCTGCGCTGGTGCGGCGCGGTGGTGGTGCGGTACCTGTTCAGGCCGGTCGGCGTGGGCGTGCGGTGGGTGGCGGGTGCGGTTGGCTCGGGGTTGCGTCGGTGTGGCCGGGTGGTGCTGCGGTACGTGCTCAGGCCTGTCGGGGTGGGGCTGCGGGCGTCGGCCCGGCTGGTCGGTCGCGGGGTCGGTGCGGTCGCCGACGTGGTGCGTCGCGGGTTCGGGGCGGTGGCGCGGTTCGTGATGCGGCCGGCGGGGCGGGGGCTGCGTCGCGTGCTCGTGCCGGTCGGGCGGTGGTTGCGCGGGGCGGGTGGGGCGGTCGGGGGTGTGCTGCGTCGGGTGGTGGCGGCGGTGGGACGTGGGTTGCGCGTGGTGGTAGTCGAGCCCCTGGGGTGGGTCTGGCGCAACCTCGTCGTGCGTCCGTTGCGGTGGCTGTGGCGGGACGTGGTCGTGCGGGGTGTGCGTGCGGTCGGCCTGGGGTTCCGGTGGGTGGCGCGGCTCTTCGGCGCGGCCCTGCTGTGGGCGTTCCGGCTGGTGGGGCGGGCGCTGGCGGTGCTGGGCCGGGTGGTGCGGGACGCGGTGGTGTGGGCTTGGCGGCGGGTGGCGGTGCCGTTGTGGCGGTTGGTCGTGCGCGTGGTCCGCACGCTGGTCGTCACCCCGGTCAGGTGGGTCCACCGCGTGGTGCTCGCGCCGGCCGGTCGGCTGATCGGGCGGGTGTGGCGGGCGGCGGTGGTGGCTCCGGCCCGCTGGGTGCGCGTCTCGGTGGTCGAACCGGTGCGGTTGGCCGGGCGGCGGGTCCGCGGCCAGCTGCGCGGTGCGTTCGGACGTCGTGACTAACGGCCGGCGGCGCTGAGGACGGCGGACGCGATGGCCTCGTGACCGGCGGGCGTCGGGTGCACGTCGGTGTGCTCGCAGAAGTAGGTCAGGGCGCACACCTTCGCCACCGGCGTCGGGATCGGGCCGTAGGCCGGGTCCTGGGTCAGCTCCGTCAGCGACCCGTAGCCGCCGGTCGTGGCGGTGACGTCGGCGAACTTCGCCCCGACCTTCTCGTACTCGGCCTTGAGGGCGGCGTTGAAGAAGTCGCGGAACAGCGAGACCGACAGGCGGGCGAGGTCCTGGCCGTTCGGGAACGCGGGGGACACCCACGCGCCGAGGAACACGTCCGGGTAGGTCAAGCCCACGATCGGGGCATCGCCCGCGGCCTCGCGCAGGGCGGGCAGGGTGGTGGCCAGGTTCGCCCGGACCGCGGCCACGGCCTGGGAGGCGCAGGTCAACGGGTCACCCGCGCGGGCGCACGGCGCCAGGTCGTTGCCGCCGATCACGACGGTCACCAAACCGACCCGTCCCCGGTGTTCGCGCAGCACCTGCACGGCCGCGTCGAGCTGGGTGCGTCCCGCCAAGTCTGGCGCGTCGGGACCGCGGTTGCCGGGCGCGCAACCCGGCTCGGCCCGCAGCTGCGCGGACGTGGCGCCGCTGCACGCGAGGTTGATCAACCGCAGCTCCGACCGCTCGGCGACGAGGTAGGCGAAGCCGGCCCGGTCGGCACCGGCGGGTGCGCCCGCGTCGGCGGGCCGGTAGCCGGTCGCGTAGGAGTCGCCCAACGAGACGTACACGCGTTCGCCGGCCGGCGCGCCGCCGGTCGTGGACGTGGGATCCGGGGTGGTCGGGCCGGGGCCGCCGGTGCACGCGCCGAGTGCCACCAGCAGCGCACCGACCAGTGCCGATCGCCGAAGTCCCGACACGCCGACCCCTTCCCTCCAGTACGTGATCATTCCGGGTTCCCGGCCCGCCGTCCGGCAAACACGTCCACTGTGGACCGTCCGGTCGGGACGACGAGGTCCGCGGGACGGCGGGCGGATCAGTCCAGGGCGATGTCGTCGTCCGGCGTCCCGAGGTGCTGGACGCGGTAGGTGATGGCCGACAGCGGCACGTTGCGCACGAAGAAGACCCGGGACGGCGTCTCGGCCGACGTCGTGATGCCGCTGCCGTCGAAGCAGAGCCAGTCGATGCCCAGCAATCGGGTCATGAAGTGCTCCGTGCCCTGCCCGGCGTGCCGGTGGACGCTGGTGGTGCACCTCTCGTACCACAGGTCCTGGTCTGGGGAGCAGTAGTCGCGCGGCCGTCGGCCGAGGTCGGCGAGTTCCTGCTTCGTCGCGGTGAAGCACGCGGCGCGCTTCGGGTCCGACATGATCCGGAACGCGGCTTTCCAGGTCGCCGGCAGCAGGTCCAGCTTCCGCCGGTTGAGGTCGCCGAGCTCGAACGTGAGGGCCGTCCACGGGACGTTGGAGTTCTCGACCCGTTCGAAGGCGTCGCCGATCCAGAGGTTGGCCAGGACCTGCCGCAGCGTGCGGTGCCGTTGTTCGTCGTGGTCGCCGACGAACACGTACGCGCGATCGGGCGATCCGAGCGAGCCGCGGTGGTCGAGGCTCGTGCTCGGCACCAGGCGGACGGCTCGCCGGACCGGCGCGCGGCCGGCGTGACGCGACCGGATCTCCGCGGCGGACATGGCCATCCGGGAGCGCAGCGTGTGTTTGAGGCGATCGGCGACGCCCGGGAGACCGCCCGCGTCGGTGACCGAGACGCCGTGCTTGAGCCGCAGGCCGTACGGCAGGTCGACCGCGCGGCCCGGCTCGTCCAGCAGGATCGGTACGACCCGGTGCGGGTCGTGCTCCCGGCGGGCGAGGTCGAGTGCCCTGGCGATCTCCTCGCGCTGGTAGTGCGCGGCGTCGGTGCGCGGCGAGATCAGCACCAGCGTGACGGTGGCCCGCTCCTGTGCGGCGGAGAGCCGGTGACCCCAGTCGTCGCCCGGCAGCAGGCTCCGGCGGTCGAGGAAGACCCGGAACAGCGGGCTGAGCAGGTCGTGCAGGGCTGCCGCGGCTTCCCGGTCCGGACCGGCGTAAGCGATGAAGAAGTCCCACCGGTCCTCGGCCACCGGACCAACCTACCGCCGCGAGGTCTGACCGGTCAGGGTGACGGTCGGGGCTGGACGAGCGGGGGAGTCGTGCGCGAGAGTCGAGGCGGTGATCGGGCACGCGGATCACCTGACAACGTTGTCACCCAGAGAGGGTCCCTTGCCGATGCCGCTCAGACGAGGCAACACGCTCCTGTTGGCCGCCGCACTGGTCATCGTGGGGACGCCGGCGGTCGCCGCGCCCGAGGCGCCCCAGGCGGTGGACCCGACCACCCTGGTGAACCCGTTCGTCGGCACGCAGAACTTCGGCAACACGTTCCCCGGCGCGAGCATGCCGTTCGGCATGGTGCAGGTCAGCCCGGACACCGGCGGCCAGGGCGGCTACGACTACCAGCAACAGGAGATCCACGGCTTCAGCCAGACGCACCTGTCCGGCGTCGGCTGCGGCGTCGCGGGCGAACTGCCGATCATGCCGACGACCGGCCCGGTGGACAACGTTGACACGGCCGGGTACCGGTCGAGGTACTCGCACGCCGACGAGGAGGCGCGGCCGGGCTACTACCGCGTCGGCCTGTCCCGCTACGGCGTGGACGCCGAGCTGACCGCCACTCCGCGCACCGGCTGGCAACGCCACTCGTTCCCGGCGGGCGCGCAGGCGAACGTGCTGTTCAACACCGGCAAGGCGAACCAGCAGGTGCTGGACTCCGAGGTGCACGTCGTCGGCGACCGGACCGTCGAGGGCCGGGTCCGCGCCGGGCGGTTCTGCGCCGGGCGCGACGAGCACACCGTGTACTTCACCGCGACCTTCGACCGCCCGTTCGCGAGCTTCGGCACGTGGCGCGGCACGACCCGTTCGCCGGGTGTGCCGGACGCGGCGGGCGAGGGCGGCAACGGCGCGTGGGTGAGCTTCGACGCGACGGCCGACCGGGACGTGGTGCTCAAGGTCGGCCTGTCCTACACCGGGCTGGAGGGCGCGCGGAAGAACCTCGCCGCCGAGACCGCCGACTCCTACGACTTCGACGCCACCAGGGCGCGGGCGCACCGGGCGTGGGTGGAGCGGCTGGACTCGATCCGGATCGACGGTGGCACGCCGGAACGGCGGACCGCGTTCTACACCGCGCTCTACCACTCGCTGCTGCACCCGAACCTCGCCGGCGACGTGGACGGCCGCTACATGGGCTTCGACGGGCAGCCGCATGTCGCCCAGGGCTTCACGCCGTACCAGAACCTGTCGCTGTGGGACACCTACCGGCCGCAGAACCAGCTGCTGGAGCTGCTCGAACCCGAGGTGGCCCGCGACGTCGCGCTGTCGGTCGTGGCGAGCGGCCGGGATGGCGGGTGGCTGCCGCGCTGGGCGCTGGCCAACAGCGAGACCAACATCATGACCGGTGACCCGGTGACCCCGTTCCTGGTCGAGGCGTGGTCGAAGGGCCTGCTCGCCGGGCACGAGGAGGAGGCGTACGAGCTGCTCAAGCGCAACGCCACCACCGTGCCGCCCGCCGACTCGCCGTACAACGGCCGTTCCGGCGTCGGTTTCTACCTCGACCGCGGGTACGTCCCGTCCGGCTTGGAGCTCGGCGTGGACTGCGCGCACAAGGGCGGTGACAACGACTGCGTGCACCCGGCGTCGGCCACGTTGGAGTACGCGGCGGCGGACGCGGCGCTCGCGGTCATGGCCCGCGGCCTGGGCCGGCACGACGACGCACGGGTGTTCGCCGACCGGGGGCAGTGGTACCGCAACCTGTGGGACGCCTCGACCGGCCACTTCCGCCCCCGCACGGTCGAGGGCACGTGGGTGACGCCGTACGACCCGGTCGACGCGGGCCACCAGTTCCACGAGGGCGGCGCCTTCCAGTACCAGTGGCTGGTGCCGCAGGACCCGAACGGGCTGGTGCGGCTCATGGGCGGTCGACAGGCGACCGAGCAGCGGCTGGACGCGTTCTTCGCCTACGACAAGCTGCTCGCCGACCCGGCCCGGACCGTGCGCGAGGACTGGATCACCCAGCCCTACGACTACTACGGCAAGCCCACGTACAACCCGAACAACGAGCCCGACCTGCTCGCGCCGTACTTCTACCTGTCGACCAGCACGCCCGCGAAGACCGCGACCGTGGTGCGCGCGGCGATGACGTTGTTCACCACCGGTCCGGACGGCATGACCGGCAACGACGACCTGGGCACCATGTCGGCCTGGTACGTGTTCTCGTCGCTGGGCCTGTACCCGACGATGAGCGGCGGCGACTTCCTGGCGTTGTCGAGCCCGCAGTTCCCGGGCGCGACGGTCCGCACCGGCTCCGGCACGCTCACCATCACCGCGCCGGGCGCGAGCGACACCAACCGGTACGTGCAGCGGGTCGCGTTCGACGGCCGTGACGTGCGCCGGACGTGGCTGGACTGGGACACCGTCGCGGGCGGCGGCACGTTGGCGCACCAGCTCGGTGACGCGCCGTCGTCCTGGGGCACCGAGCCCGGCGCCGAGCCGCCGTCGATCAACCGCGCGCAGGCCGACGGGCGGCGGCACGTCGACGCGTCCCTGCGGCAGTCGTCGGCGGTCGTGCCGACGGCGGACGCGCCGCAGACCGTGACGCTGGCCCTGGACGTGCTCGTCCAGGCGCCGGGCGCGGTGCCCGTCGCGCTGTCGGCGACCGCGCCGGCCGGCTGGTCGGTCACGACGACGCGGCAGCTGGTGGTCCAGTCCGGTCGGCTGCCGACCCAGCGGACGGTCCAGGTGGTGGTGACGGTGCCCGCGGGCACGCCGATCGGCCGCTACCCGGTGCGGGTGACCGCGGCCGGGCCGAACACCGTCGTGCGCGAGGCCGTGGTCGAGGTGCGGCGGGCAGCGACGTGCGCGGTGGCGGGGGAGCAGTGCGCGGTGGACCTCACCGGCGAGCTGAACCACGACGGCACGGCGACGGTCGCGGCGTCCGGCGAGGGCGACTTCGACGGCCAGGGTTGGAGCTACGACGCCGCGTTGCTGCCCGCCGCGGGCCTGGTGGCGTGGGGCGGCGTGACCTACCAGGCCCCGGACGCGACCGGGACGGCGGCGAACTTCGTGGAGGCGCGCGGGCAGGCGATGTTGCTGCCCGCCGGGAAGCACGGCGCGCTGCGGCTGGTGGCGGCCTCGCACAACGGCCCGGTGACCGCGGCCGTGACCGTCCGGTACGCCGACGGCAGCACCGCCGAGGTGCCGATGACGGTCGGCGACTGGGCGGGCTCCGGTGGCGCGGTGGTGCTGGAGATGTCGCACCGGATCAAGGCCCGGCAGGGCCTGGACGGCCCGCCGGTGCGCCTGTTCGGCCTGTCCCTGCCGCTCGACCCGGCCAAGGCCGTGCACTCCGTGACGCTGCCCGACGACCGGCGGGTGGAGGTGTACGCGATCACGCTGGTCTGAGCGCGGTGGTCGGCGGTGGCCCCAAGGGGCCGCCGCGACCGCCGTGGCGGCGGTTCGGGCAATCATGCTGGTCCGGTCACAACCGGCCCCGTACAGAACCCGGGCCTGTTCGGGACCGACGACGTGCGGTTCCGTCTGGTCCGGTAGCGACCCCACTCGCTGTCACGAATCGCAGTGGTGTCAGCCGAAGTGGAGCTGTGGGACGTCGTAGAGGTCTGGATTGCGGCGGCGTTTCGGTGCGTGATCCCTGGGCGTTTGGGCCGGGTCGGTCGGGTGGTCGAACAGCAGCGGGTAGGACGGTCGGGCCAGTGCGGCGGCGCGGTGACCGCGCCGCCGCGACTCGCGCTCAGTTGTTGGTGATGCCCTCGGTGAACCGGACCAGGTCCTCCTGGGTGAGGCCCACGGCGTCGGGTACGGAGACGCTGAGGTTGCCGTGGCCGGGCAGCGGCACCCACAGGGTCGTGACGCTGTTCATGGTGCTGAGCAGGCCGGTGCGATCGCCTACCCGGATCGGTGTGCCGACCTTGCCGACCTCGTTGCCCGTGCGGCTGATGGTGATGGTCTTGGTTCCGTCGTCGGAGGTCGGGGCGAACACCACCGTCTCGTCCGTGGCTCCGTCGGAGGTGACGACGACCGACATGCCTGCCGGCAGCCAGGCGAAGTTCAACGGCATGGGGATCGGCTGTGGTTCCGGCCGCAGGTCTTGGGCGTAGCGGAGGACTTCGGCCTCCGCCAAGGTGGGTGACTCCACCACGACCCACTGGCCGGGCTGTTCCTGCCAGACGACCTTCACCTTCGACGCCATCCGGATCACCTCGGCGGGCATGCCGCGGACGGTGGTGGTGGTCTTGTCGATCACCGGGCCGTCGGTGGGCATGGTGGGGTCGGCGGTGACGTGGACGTCGGGTCCGGAGGGGACGTGGGCGGCGTTGCTGGTGGAGTGCAGCTTGCTGCCGAACCCTTGGACCCCGAGGGTGTAGTTGTGCGGCCGTCCAGGCGTGAACGGAAACGTGCCGGGGGACGAGGTCGGTCCGGGTACCAGCCGTGCCGTGGTCGCCGGCGGGACCGTGCCCGTGGTGATCGTGATCGAGGAACTGGCCGCGGCCTGCTGCTGAGGCACTGCCGGATCCGACCGCAGGAGGTACGGCGCACCCAGACCCAGTGCGACCACGGCTGCTGTTCCCACCGCTATCCGTCCGGTGCGGCGCCTGCGTCGTACCGCGGTGAGCACGTCGTCGGCCAGGTCGGGTGACGGAGCGAGCGCGGCCGGCGTGGGCAGGTCGTGCAGCCGGTCACGGAGTTCGTCGGTGTTCACGAGCGCGCCTCCTGCGGGATGTGTGCTGCGGTGAGGGAGGGTTCGAGCGCCCGGAGCTTGGCCAGCGCTTTGGACGCCTGGCTGCGGACCGTGCCCAACGAGACGCGCAGCAGTGCGGCGACCTCGGCCTCGGAGCGGTCTTCGTAGTACCGGAGCACCACCACGGCCCGCTGCCGGGGCGGCAGCCGGCGCAGGGCTCCCATGAGCCCGTCCCGGTCGGCGATCTGCTGGGCGTGGTCGTCGGCGGCGGCCTGGTGGGGCGGGTCGGCCATCGGCGACTCGGGCCGTGCGGCCCGCAGCCGCCACCACCGGGCCTGCTGGTTGTACATCGCGCGCCGCACGTACGCGTCGGGTTGGTCGCGGCGGTGGATCCTGGACCACCGCCTGGCGGTTCCCAGCAGCGCGGATTGCAGCAGGTCCTGGGCGTGGTGCACGTCGCCGGTCAGCAGGTACGCCGTGCGCAACAACGACGGCGACCGGCTGATCACGAACTCGCGGAACTCCCGCTCGTGCTCTGGGGTCATCTGTCCTCCCTGTTCACCCCCTTAGATACCGACGGCCCCGATCACATTGCCCGAACGTGCGAGATCGTCCAGCGCCGGTCAACACGCGCGCCACTCGTCACCGTCGTCACGGACAGGTGAGAATCGCCGTCCCCTTCCCGATGCCGCAGGCCAGAGGGGTGGTGGGAGCGGTCCGATCACGAAGGTTTGCCGAGCGACGAATCAGGGAACCGGTACGAGGCCGGCGACCGTCGGTGATCCGATCTGCGGGTGGACTGCCGTGAGGGGGCGGAATGAGTCTGCACATTGCCGGTGACGACGTGGCCGTGTCGTTGAAGCGGCTGGGGCCGGTCTCGGTGCTGGTAGTGCGGGGCTGTGTCGATGCCGGGACGGTCCGGGTGCTGCGGGACCACCTGGACTCGGTGTCGGGCGGCCCGGGTGGTGTGGTGGTGGACCTCGGCGAGGTGTCGTTCTTCTCGTCGGCGGGGGCGGCGGTGCTGTCGTCGGCGGGGCGTCGGGTCCGGCTGCACGTGGTCGTGACGCCGTTGGTCCGTCAGGTCCTGCACGCGGCGGGGGTGGCCGACTCCCTCGACCTGCACGACTTCCCGGCGGCGGCCGAGGAGGCGGCGACGTCCTCGCCGGCCCCGCTGCTGCTGGTCGGCTGACCGATCACGTCCGGCCGTGCCACGCGGTGCGGCCGGACGGGTTTCGCCCTCACGTCGACTCTGACGGACGGTGATCAAATGGGACCGTATGAGTGACGGAGGGTAACGCCCTGTCGGGCCTTATCCGAACGGCAACCGGCTGGATAGGTTGAGCGAGTTCGTTGCCGCACAACGGAAAGGCCCCTCCGTGACCATTCCCGGAAGTCGCTACCTGCCGTCGATCGGACTGGAGATCCCGTGTAGTTGCCACGCGGCCGACACGCCGTTGCGCGTGGACGGTTTCGGCCTGGTCACCCTGGATTTCAAGGGTGGTATCAGGGTCAGGGTCGAGGGGAACATCGGTGCCGGGCTCGGTGGTGTCCGGCTGAAGGTGATCGGCCACGAGGTGAGTGCCGACTCCCCGGTCTTCGGCAGGGTCACGATCTCCCAGGCCGACGTCGACGTGACCCCGCTGAGCCTGTTGGAGACCATCGGGAGCAACCCGCCGGTGTACCGGCAGACGATGTTCCTCGACTTCACGATCACCGTGGAGAAGCCGCCGGTCGGGGACGGGCCGCTGGTGCTGTCGAACACCAAGACCGCGGCGCTGGTGAGCCCGAGGTTGACCAATTTCCCACCGCAGGGCGATGTGTACCAACTGCAGGAGCCGGTCGACCTGGCGCCGGTGGGCTCGCCCGACCAGGTCCTCGCGCAGTTGCAGCAGTTCCCGGTCACCGTCTCGCACAACCCGTAGGCGACGGACTCGGCCTCGGGACGCGCTCCCCGCACCTCCGGCCTTCGGGCTGCCGCACCGGTCTGGCCCGCCACCGCGACCGACGTGTCACTCTCGGTGGTCGGATCTCAACCCTGCGGAGGTTTCGATGAAGCGCAAGAGTGTTGTGGTGAACGGGGTGTTGGGCGCGCTGGCGCTCACCACCGGCCTCCTGGTCGGTGCGCCACCGGCGGGTGCGGCGGACGGCGACATCAAGCTCGCCGCCGCCGGCACCGCCGTGCCGGGTCACTACGTGGTGGTGCTGAAGGACGATGTGACCGCCCAGGCGACCGAACTCACCGCCAAGCACGGCGGCACGGTCACGACGACGTGGCGGCACGCGTTACGCGGCTTCGCCGTCAGCGCCAGTGAACGGGAGGCGAGAAGGCTGGCCGCGGACCCCGCGGTGCGGTCCGTCAGCGAGGACGGCCTGGTCCAGGCGGTCGACACGCAGCCGAACCCGCCGTCGTGGGGCTTGGACCGCATCGACCAGCGCGACCTGCCGCTGAACTCGTCCTACAGCTACGACACGACCGCGTCGAACGTGCGCGCGTACATCCTCGACACCGGCATCCGGACCACCCACTCGACGTTCGGTGGTCGGGCGTCGTGGGGCTACGACGCCGTGGACGGCACCAACACCGACTGCAACGGCCACGGCACGCACGTGGCGGGCACCGTCGGCGGCAGCCACTACGGCGTGGCCAAGGGCGTGCAGCTGGTCGCCGTCCGGGTGCTCAACTGCGCGGGTTCCGGCACGTTCGCCCAGGTGATCAGCGGCGTCGAGTGGGTGACCGCGAACGCCGTCAAGCCCGCGGTCGCGAACATGAGCCTCGGCGCCTCGGCCTCGGCGGCCACCGCGCCGCTGGAGACGGCCGTGCGCGGCTCCATCGCCTCCGGCGTCACGTACGCCTTGGCGTCCGGCAACTCCAACTCCGACGCGTGCGGGTTCAGCCCGGCGCTGGTGCGCGAGGCGATCACGGTCAACGCCTCGACCAACACCGACGCGCGGGCGTCGTTCTCCAACTTCGGCACGTGCAGCGACATCTTCGCGCCCGGTCAGAACATCACGTCGTCGTGGCACACCGGCGACGCCGCCACCAACACCATCAGCGGCACCTCCATGGCCGCGCCGCACGTGGCCGGCGCGGCGGCGCTGTACCTGGCCACGCACGCCGGTGACGCGCCCGCGACCGTGCAGGCCGCGCTGGTCAACGCCTCGACCCCGAACAAGATCACCAACCCGGGCGCGGGTTCGCCGAACCGGTTGCTCTACACCGGTGCCACGAACGGTGGCCCGTCGACCGTCACGGCGGTCCGCTACTACGGCCGGGGCGACCACCTCACGTCGGTCACCGGCGCCCCGTCCGGCTACGTGCTCGAAAGCGGCCTGGGCCGGCTGCTGACCGCCCAGGCACCGGGCACGCACCCGCTGTACCGCTGCGTGATCGGCTGGGACAACTTCACCTCCTACGACTCGAACTGCGAGGGCCAGTCCCGCGTCGGCCTGCTCGGCTACGCCCACGACGGCGCGGTCGCGGGCAGCCACCCGATCTACCGCTGCCTGGTGCGGGGCAGCGGTGACCACATGGAGTCCTACGACTCGAACTGCGAGGGCCAGATCACCGAGGGCAGCCTGGGCTACTTCCTCGACTGACCCCGGGGAAACCAACGTGTAGCACGACCAGTCGGTGCAACGCCGCCCTCGGCGGCGGCCCGTTCGGGCCGCCGCCGAGGCAGGCAGGTCGGACCGCCGCGGCGAACCGGGCCGCGTAGGGCCGGTGGTACGCGATGGCGGGATGCGGCCGTCGACTGTCGAATGTAGACGTTCGGGGGAGCGGTCAACGAATGGCTTCGACCCCCTTACCCGACACGCCCTGGTCGGCGGCCCGTTGGTCCAGCCACGTCAGGATCGCCTGGTTCGTCTCGTCCGGCTTCTCCTGCTGGATCCAGTGACCGCAGTCCAGGCCGACCACGTCCACGTTGGGGACGAACTCCGTCAGTCGTTCCGACCTCAGGATCGCGTCACGGTCGCCGTAGATCATGAGTGCGGGTTGCCGGATGACCGGGTCCACGTCGGCCAGCAGGCGCCAGTTGCGGTCGAGGTTGCGGTACCAGTTGATGCTGCTCGTGAAACCCGTCGACGTGAAGGCGGAGATGAAGACGGCCAGTTCGCCGTCGCTCATGACGGGTTCGCCGAGGGGTGTCTCCGCCCTGGCCAGATCGATCATCGCCATACCCGGCTGTGGCGGTTTCGGGGGCTGGTTCTTCCGGAACAGGTTGCGCAGGAACCGGGCCGGGTGCTCGTCGAGCACGGCGTCCGCGACGCCCGGCTGCCGGTTGAAGTGGACGAAGTAGAAGTCGGGGCCGAGCACGGCCTCCATGGACTCGATCCAGGGCGCCTCTCCGCGCTCTTGGTAGGGCAGGCTCAGCGCCACCACGCCGTTCACCCGGTTCGGGTGCAGCAGGGTCAGGGCCCAGACGACGAACGCGCCCCAGTCGTGGCCGACGAAGGTGGCGTCCTCGTAGCCGTAGTGGTCGAGGAGTGCGACGAGGTCACCCGACAGGTGCTCGATGTCGTAGTCCGTCACCTCGGTCGGCCGGGACGAGTTGCCGTAGCCCCGCTGGTTCGGGACGATGACGTGGTAGCCCGCCGCGGCCAGGGCCGGCACTTGGTAGCGCCAGGAGAAGGCGTGCTCCGGCCAGCCGTGACAGAGCACGATGGGCCTTCCGGCATTCTCCCGACCCGCTTCGAAGACCTCCAGTTCCACTCCGTTGACGGAGACGAGGGCGGGTTCGGGGAAGTCGGTCGGATTGAACATCGCACGTCCTGTCGGTCGTTTTGGGGCGTCGGCGTCGGCGCAGCTGACGGCCGATGCGGTAACGCCGCCATCGTGCCGACCGAAACAGGTCATCCCGTGACCGGTTTGCTGTGGGAGTGTTCGCGGTGTGCGAGCCGACCGGCTGATGGCCATCCTCCTGCTGCTGCAACAGCGCGAGCAGCTCACCGCGGCGGACGTCGCCCGGGAGCTGGAGGTGTCCGAGCGCACCGCCCGCCGTGACTTCGACGCCCTGGCCATGGCCGGCGTGCCCGTCTACTCCATCCAGGGCCGGGGCGGCGGCTGGCGTCTCGTGGGCGGCGCCCGCACCGACCTGTCCGGGCTGACCGCGGGCGAGGCGCGCGCCCTGTTCCTGGTCGCCGGCCCGGCCTCGGCCGCGACACCGGCTGTGAAGGCAGCGCTGCGCAAGCTCGTCCGTGCCCTCCCGGAGCCTTTCCGGGGGCAGGCCGAGGCGGCGGCGGCGTCGTTGGTCATGGACCCGCAGCGGTGGGGGACGGGCCGGGTCGTGCACCGGCCGCCGCCTCGCTTCCTCGACGAACTCCAGGACGCCGTGATCCGCGGTGTCCAGGTGCGGCTCGGCTACGTCGACAGCAGCGGCGCCGAAACCGAGAGAACCGTCCACCCGCTGGGCATCGTCGCCAAAGGCCAGTGGTGGTACCTCGTCGGCAACACCGACGCGGGCCGGCGGACCTTCCGGATCGACCGCGTGTCGTCCGCCGACCCGACCGGCGATCCCGTGCACCGACCCGACGGGTTCGACCTGGCCGAGAGCTGGCGCGAGATCGCCGACGAGATCGACCGCAGGCGGATGCCCCTCGAAGTCCAGGCGACCTGCGCACCCGACGGGATGGCCCGGCTCCGGATGGTGCTCGGCGACCGGCTGGAGGTCGGGGGCGCCACGACCGACGGCCGCGTCGAGGTCGTGATCCGCGGCTACAACGAGTACGCGCTCGCCGGCGAGCTCGCCTGGCTGGTCGAATGGCTTGAGGTGACCGGCCCCGCGGGTGTGCGGGACCACCTGGCCTCGATCGGCAACGCACTCGTCCAGCGGTACGGCTGAGACCCGCCCGTCGCCGGTGGCACGACCGGTCGGTGCGACGCCTGCCTCGGCGGCGACCCGTCCGGGCCGCCGCCGGGGCAGGCAGGTCAGACCGCCGCGGCGAACTGGGCGGCGTAGAGCCGGTGGTACGCGCCCTCGGCGGCCATCAGCTCGTCGTGGCTGCCCTGTTCGACGATCCGACCGGACTCCATCACCAGGATCACGTCGGCGTCGCGGATGGTCGACAGCCGGTGCGCGATGACGAAGCTCGTCCGCGACGACCGCAGGGCCGCCATGGCGTGCTGCACCAACGACTCCGTGCGGGTGTCCACCGAGCTGGTCGCCTCGTCCAGGATCAGCAGCGAGGGGTTGGCCAGGAACGCCCGCGCGATGGTCAGCAACTGCTTCTCACCGGCGCTGACGTTCGTCGCCTCCTCGTTGATGACGGTGTCGTACCCGTCCGGCAGCGTCCGCACGAACCGGTCCACGTAGGTGGCCCGGGCAGCGGCGATGATCTCCTCCTCGGACGCCGAGGAGTTGCCGTAGGCGATGTTGTCCCGGATCGTCCCGCCGAACAGCCAGGTGTCCTGGAGCACCATGCCGGTCTGCGCGCGCAGGTCCTCCCGCTTCAGCGCGGTGATGTCCACGCCGTCCAACGTGATGCGGCCCGCGTCCAGCTCGTAGAACCGCATGATCAGGTTCACCAGCGTGGTCTTGCCCGCGCCGGTCGGACCGACGATCGCGACCGTCTGCCCCGGCTCGGCCACCAGCGACAGGTCCTCGATCAGCGGCTGCTCGGGCCGGTAGGAGAAGCTCACGTGCTCGAACTCCACCCGACCGCGGCGCTCGGCGGGCAACGACGCCTCCGCCGGGTCCGGCTCCTGCTCCTCGGCGTCGAGCAGTTCGAACACCCGCTCGGCCGAGGCGACACCGGACTGCATGAGGTTCGCCATCGACGCCACCTGGGTCAGCGGCTGGGTGAACTGGCGCGAGTAGTGGATGAACGCCTGCACCTCGCCCAGGGTCATCGACCCCGACGTGATGCGCAGGCCGCCCACCACCGCGACCGCGACGTAGCTGACGTTCGACAGGAACATCATCATCGGCATGATCAGCCCGGACACGAACTGCGCGCCCATCGCGGAGCCGAGCAGCTCGTCGTTGCGGCGCTCGAACTCCTGCTCCGACTCACGCCGGCGGCCGAAGACCTTCACCAGCTGGTGGCCGGTGAACGCCTCCTCGATGTGCGCGTTCAACGCGCCGGTGTGCTTCCACTGCGCCACGAACAACGCCTGCGACCGCTTGCGGATCCGCCCGGTCGCCACCACCGAGATCGGGATCAGCAGCAACGCGATCAGCGTGAGCAACGGCGAGATGGTCAGCATCATCACCAGCACGCCGATGACGGTCAGCAACGAGGTGAGCAGCTGGCTCAGCGTCTGCTGCAACGTGGTCGACACGTTGTCGATGTCGTTGGTGACGCGGGACAGCAGCTCACCGCGCGGCTGGCCGTCGAAGTAGCGCAGCGGCAGCCGGTGGATCTTGTCCTCGACGTCGGAGCGCAGCCGGAACACGAAGCGCTGCACCACGTTGTTCAGCACGCGGCCCTGCCACCAGGCGAACAGCGACGAGATGAGGTACAGGCCCATCACCCACATCAGCACCGCGGCGAGCGCGGCGAAGTCGATGCCCGCGCCGGGCGTGCCGCGCATCCGGCCCAGGACGCCCTCGAAGATGATGTCGGTGGCGTAGCCCAGGATCTTCGGGCCGGCCACCGCGAACGCCACGCTGATGACGCCGAGCGCGACCACGACCAGCAGCGCGAGCCGTTCGGTCCGCATCCGCTGGACGAGTCGCCGGGCGGACGGGCCGAAGTTCTCCGCCTTGCCCATCGGCATCCCCATGCCGGGCAGGCCGCCGCCCATCCGAGGGGGTGGGGCGGACCGGGTGGTGGTGGGTGCGCTCATGCCGCCTGCTCCGAGGTCAGCTGCGACTCCACGATCTCCACGTAGGTGGGGCAGGAGTCCAGCAGTTCGTGGTGGGTGCCGATGCCGACGACGGTGCCGTCGTCCAGCACCACGATCCGGTCGGCGTCCAGGATCGTGGACACGCGCTGCGCGACGATCACGACGACGGCGTCGCGCGTGTGCGGTCGCAGTGCCGCGCGCAGCCGGGCGTCCGTGGACAAGTCGAGCGCCGAGAACGCGTCGTCGAACAGGTAGATGTCCGGTTTGCGCACCAACGCCCGGGCGATGGACAGCCGTTGCCGCTGGCCGCCGGAGACGTTCGTGCCGCCCTGGGCGATCTCCGCGTCGAGCCCGCCCGGCATGTCGGCCACGAAGTCGCGCGCCTGCGCGATCTCCAACGCCTCCCACAACTCCTCGTCGGTGGCGTCGGGCTTGCCGTAGCGCAGGTTGGACGCGACCGTGCCGGTGAACAGGTACGGCCGCTGCGGCACCAGCCCGATCCGCGTGCACAGGGCGTCGATGTCGATCTCGCGGACGTCGGTGCCGTTGACCAGGACACCGCCGCCGGTCACGTCGATCAGCCGCGGCACGAGGTTGAGCAGGGTCGTCTTGCCGGTGCCCGTGCTGCCGATGATCGCGGTGCGCTGACCGGCCTCGGCCCGGAAGGCGATGTCGCGCAGCACCGGTTCGTCCGCGCCGGGGTAGCGGAACTCGGCGCCGCGGAACTCGATCGAGGCCTGCCGGGGCAGGTCGAGCAGCGGCGCGGTCGGCGGCTGCACCGAGGACTCGGTCTCCAGCACCTCGTTGATCCGCTCGGCGCTCACCGAGGCGCGCGGGATCATCATCGAGATGAACGTGGCGAACATGACCGCCATCAGGATCTGCATCAGGTAGCTCAGGAACGCGGTCAGCGCGCCGATCTGCATCTCGCCGGTGTCCACCCGGTACGCGCCGAACCACAGGACGGCCACGCTGGAGGCGTTGAGCAGCAGCATCACCACCGGGAAGATCAACGCCTGGAGCCGGCCGACCCGCAGCGCCGTGTCCGTGAGCGCGTCGTTGACGTCGGCGAAGCGCCGGGTCTCCGCGCGTTCCCGGACGAACGCCCGCACCACGCGGATGCCGGACAGCTGCTCGCGCAGCACGCGGTTGACCTCGTCGATGCGCTCCTGCATCAGCCGGAACTGCGGGACCATGCGGACGACGATGAGGCCGATCGAGATCGCCAGCGCGGGTATGCAGACCACGAGCAGCCACGACAGGCCGACGTCCTCCCGCAGCGCCATCACGACGCCCGCCACGCACATGATCGGCGCGTTGACCAGCATCGTGCAGCCCATCACGACCAGCAGTTGGACCTGCTGCACGTCGTTGGTGGTGCGGGTGATCAGCGACGACGGCCCGAGCGTGGCGACCTCGCGCGCGGAGAACGCGCCGACGCGGTGGAACACGGCCGCGCGGACGTCGCGGCCGAAGCTCATCGCGACGCGGGCGCTGTAGTAGACCGCACCGACCGACGACAGGATCTGGACGACCGACACGACGACCATCCAGCCGCCGGTGGACAGGATGTAACCGGTGTCGCCCGCGGCGATGCCGAAGTCGATGATGTCGGCGTTGAGGCTCGGCAGGTACAGCGAGGCGATGGTGCCGATCAGCTGGAGCACGAGCACGGCCGTCAGCTCACGTCTGTACGGCCGCAGGTGGGTGATCAGCAAGCGGCTCAGCAACGATGCTCCCCCAGAAGAAACGGATCGTGTCTACCATGCAAGGTAGACCCGCAGGATAAGAAACGCAAAGTATCTAAAGGCTGGGTAAAGGGGCAGGGTGACCGGGACCAAGTCACGCCGGCGAGGCGCGGAGCTGGAGCACGCCATCCTCGACGCGGCCTGGGACGAGCTGCGCGACGTCGGCTACGCCCGGCTCACCATAGAGGCTGTGGCCGCGCGGGCGGGAACGAGTAAACCCGTCATCTACCGCCGCTGGGCCGGTCGGGCGGAGCTGGTGCTGGCTGCGTGGTTCCGCAACATCCCGGTGGAACCGGACGTGCCCGACACCGGCTCGCTGGACGGCGACCTGCGCGTCCTGTTCTCCCGGATCGCCCGCCGGGCCGACTCGATGATGAACGAGATGGTCGCCGGCGTCATGGGGGAGGCCTTCCGCCACCCCGAGGTCGCGGCCCTGCTCACCGAACGCCTGGCGCACCCGGCGCCGCTGACCGACGCGGTGGAGGCGATCGTCGGCAAGGCCGCGGCCCGCGCCGAGCTGCCCCCGGTCGAGCTGCCCGACCGGGTGAAGCGCCTGCCGCTGGACCTGGTCCGCAGCGAGTCCATGACCTTCTGCGGCGGCCCGTTGACCGACGAGACCGTGGCGTCGCTGGTGGACGACGTCTACCTGCCGCTGCTGCACGGCCTGGCCGCCCTCCAGCAGGACACGGGCCCGGCCTGAGCGGCGCCCGCGCCCTCAGCCGCGGGTGATCCTGGCCAGGGCGCCGGTCTCCAGCGCGACCCACAGCGCGCCGTCCGGTCCGACGGCGATGCCGTGGGGTTCCGCGTGCGACGCGGGCAGCGGGTGCGACTCGACGGAGCCGTCCGCGGTGACCACCCCGATCCGGTTGGCGCCCCACTCGGTGAACCAGTGGTCGCCGCGGTCGTCGGCGACGATCGCGTGCGGCCGGGCGGCGCGGTCGGCGAGCGGGAACTCGGTGACCTTCCCGTCGGCGGTCATCCGGCCGACCTGGCCCGCCGCGATCTCGACGAACCAGACGGCGTCGTCCGCGCCGGCGCAGATGCCGACCGGTCCGGCCGCCTCCGCGGGCAGCCGGTGGACGGTGACCGTGCCGTCGGGGTCGATCCGGCCGATCGCGCCGGCCTGGTTCAGGGTGAACCACATCGCGCCGTCCGGGCCGGCGGTGATCGCCGACGGGAACGCGCCGGCCGAGGGCAGCGGGAACTCGGTGATCTCGCCGCTCGTGGTGATCCGGCCGATGCGGTCGGCGTTGATCTCGGTGAACCACAACGCGCCGTCGTGCCCCACGGCCAGCCCGTACGGACCGCACTCGGGCGTGGGTGGCGTGAACTCGGTGACCTCGCCGTCGGTGGTGATCCGGCCGATGCGGTGCGCCTGGAACTCGGTGAACCAGAGCGCGCCGTCCGTGCCCGCGACGATGACGGTGGGCCCGCAGCCGGGCGTGAGTCGATGGCTCGTCGGCTGCCCGCCGGGTACCAGCCGTCCGATCCGGGCGGCGCCGACCAGGGTGTACCACAGCGCGCCGTCCGGGCCGGTGGTGATCCCGTACGGGCCGCTCGTGCGATCGGCGACGACGTGGGTCTCGATGGTCAGTCGCATGGTGGAGGTGTTCGGCTCCCGGTGCGCGGCGATTCCGATCAGTGGAATCCGTTGCTGTGAACGTCGTGCTCGTGATCTTACGTGTGCCCGTGAGCCGTCCGGGGTAGCCCAGGCTGGCCGTGTGCACGCGTTCCAACACGGTAGGCCGGCTCCGGTCGGCCGGGTCGGACTGGCGCGGAAGGTTGAGCAAACCAGCCTCCGTGCCGGTCCGACCTCCTTTCAGCCGCCCGACGTGCAGTCGAGGTCCGGGTCCGGCACGGACGGGCCGTTGGCGGTGAAGCCGAACGTGGTGGAGCCGTCCGCGGGCAGCTTGGCGTTGTGCGCGGCGTTGGTGACGGTCATCGAGTCCTCGTCCACGGTGAGGGTGCCGTTCCACAGGTTGCTGATCGCGTGGCCGTCCGGTCGGGGCCAGGTCACGGTCCACCCGGTGAGCGGTTGCCCGGTCGCGTTGCGCACGGTCACGTGGGCCTGGTAACCGCCGGGCCAGGAGTTGGTGATCTCGAACCGGGCAGTGCAGCCGGACGTCGGCCTGGCCGTCGCGGTGGTCGTGGTGGCGGGTGTCGTCGTACTGGTCGAGGTGCCTGTGGTCACGGCGGTGGTGGTCACGGCGGTGGTGGCCGAGGTCGTGGTCGCGGTGGTCGAGGTCGCGGCGGGCTGGGCGTTGCCGGTCGAGTCGTGGCGGGCCAGCGAGTTGCCGATCACGATGCCGCCCGCGACCAGCACCACGGCGCCGGTGACGAGGGCGATCCGCCGCCACGGCACGCGGTGCGGTGCGGTCAGCGGTCGCGTGTCACCGGACCGCACCGCGCCCGGCACCGACCGGCCCTCCACGACCGCGCCCAGCAGGGCGTGCGTCTCGGCCATCGTCGGCCGTTGCGCCGGGTCGCGGCGCAACACCCGTTCCAGCACGTCACCCAGCGGGCCGGGGAACCGCAGCGGTTGCACCTCGCCCTCGGCGACGCGGCGCAGCAGCGCGTACGGGTTGTCGGTCGTCCCGAACGGCGGGTGGCCCTCCAGCGCCGCGTACAGCGTCGCGCCCAGGGAGTAGACGTCGGAGGCGAACACCGCGTCCTGCCCCGCGGCCACCTCGGGGGCGAGGAACGCGGGCGTGCCGACGACGACCCGGGCGTCGGTCACGGTGTTCTCGCCGATCGCCCGCGCGATGCCGAAGTCGGCGATCTTCGCGGTGCCGTCCTCGGCCAGCAGGATGTTGAAGGTGGAGACGTCCCGGTGCACGATCCCGGCCGCGTGCGCGGCGGCCAGCGCCGACGCCACCTGCCACCCGACGCCCGCCACCAGCTCCTCGGGCAGCGGTCCGCGCTCGTCGACCAGCTCGGCCAACGTCCGCGACGGCAGGTACTCCATGACCAGGCACGGCTTGCCGTCGTGCTCCACGACGTCGTGCACGGTGACCGCGTGCGGGTGCCGCAACCGGGCCGCGACCCTCCCTTCCCGCACCATCCGCTCCACCGCGACGGGCGAGCCACCCGCCCCGAGGAGCTTGACCGCGACGGCTCGCCCCAGCCGCTCGTCGCGCGCCCGCCAGACCACCCCGGCGGCGCCACGCCCGACCAACTCCACCAGCCGATACCGCCCGGCGATGACCTCGTCCCGTTCCGACACAGCCAGAAGCTACTTGCCCGCCCGTCCGCCGGGCCAGCTCCGCTGATCGGGACAGGGGGTGCCGGGGCGCTCGACTCCCCGGCCGACTGCTCGTCCGCAGGTTGGGGGAGCACACGCTGGGACGTGCGCGGTCGATCGGTCAGCTGAGGTGGTTCTGCGGCCCACTGGCGTGCGCGGCCCCGACGGCGGCGGAGGTGAGCCAGGGTTGCAGGCCGCCGTACTTGGAGAAGTCGGTGCGGTGGGCGACCGCCGCGATGACGTAGCGGTGGTGGATGCGGTTGTACTGGTGGCGGTAGCCGTGGTCCCGGCCGGGGATCCACGGTGTGCTGCCGGGGCCGCTCGGGGTGCACCAGGTGGTGAGGTTCCAGCGCGCGGGGCCGTTGAGGTAGTCGTACACGGCCCTGGCCGCGACTTGGTTCGCGAGGGCGAAGATGGTGACCGAGACCAGGATGGGGATGTCGGCGGTGGTCTCGGGGCCGGGTTGCTCCAGGTACACCCCCGCCACCACGCGCGTGCAGCCGCGGCTGGTGAGCTCGGTGACCACGTCGTTGGCGACCAGCGGGCCGTCGCCGGATGCCGCCTGGTCACAGGGGCGAACGCCGCCGACCACCAGTGCGAACTCGATCCCCTTGTCGGTGGTGAAACGCCGAGCCAGCAGCGCGTCCTCGGTGAACGGGGTCTCGTCGGTGCCGCTGTCGCCCCAGGACTCCGGTGAGATCGCGCGGGTGGTGCCGCCAGTCGTCGACGCGGTGTCGTCGGTCGGTCGCTGCGCCCACCACCCCAGCAGGCCCGCGCCGGCCACCGCCGCCGTCGCCCCGACCACCCACCACAGCGGCCGCGCCTCGACCGCAGGCAACCACGGACTGCTGCTGCCGGTCGCCACGTTCACCGCGACTGACACCACCGTCGCGGCCACCGCGGCGACGGCGAACGCCACGACCAGCAACCCGATCCGCCACCACCGACGCCCCCGCACCCGGCTCCTCCCGGCCGACGAACTCCCATCCAACCAGTCGGCGGCTGGCCACGTGCCGACTGCGGGGTGTCGGTGGCGACGGACGTCGTCCGGCCGGGTCGGCGTGGTGGGCGCCGCCGTCGCTGCCCATCACGGCGGCATGCAGGTCCGAGCCGACCTGCGCGATCTCCACCCTGGTCGCCGTCGCGCCGGACGGCGGGGCGAACGGGACGTCGGGGGTCCGCGCCCACGTGCCGTCCGCGTGCCGGATGTAGGCCGGATGTAAGAGGACAGGGCCGCGCCGCCGATGATGTTGTCGACCACCATGCGCAGGTCCTCCCCGACGCCCGCGACGGCGACGTTTCTCCGCGCACGCCCGTGCGGCGCGCGCCACTGCGTGAAACGGTCGGCGAGAGGCGGTGCGGCGATCGGCGCGATCGGTCCGATCGCCGCACCGCGGATCAGCGGATCAGCTGCCGGCGATGCTGATCCGGCCCGGGTCGCCCTGCCACCCCGTGGCCTGCTCGACGTCGCCGTACCGCAGCCAGCGGCCGTCGCCGAAGCGGATCGTGTGCAGCAGTCGCTGTTCGTCGGTCGCGATCGCCAGGTGCAGCGCGCCGTTCGCGGCGGTGATGGTCGCCTGGCGCACCGCGCTGCCCGGATCACCGGTCTGCGACGCGACGTCGTGGAAGGTGGTCCAGGTGCCGTTCGACCGTTGCACGGCGTGGTAGAGCCGGCCGTCGCCGCCGGTCACCACGGCGTGCAGCTCCGTGCCGACCTGGGCGATCACGACGGTGACGGCCCTCGTGCCGCTGGGCGGGGTGAACGGCACGTCGGGCAGTTGCTCCCACCCGCCGTCGGCGTGCCGGACGAAGGACGAGAAGGCCGTGTTCAGCCCGACGTTGTTGACCAGCAGGTGCAGGTTGCCGCCGGAGCCCGCGATGGTGAACTCGTCGTCGGAGGTGGACTGGACCGGCACGGCCGACAGGCTCGACCACGTGCCGTCGGAGCGCCGCAGCGCGTGTTGCAGGGACCCGTCACCGGTGCGGTCCCGTCCCACCCGGTGCAGCTCGCCCCCCACCGCGGCCAGGGCGAACGTGGCGGTCGTGCCGCCACCGGGAGGTGAGACCTGCGTGGCCCACGAGCCGCTGGCGCGGCGGATGACGTACCACGTCGAGGTCTGTGGACCGATCCCGTGGCTGTAGTAGGTCATCACGTGCTCTTCGCTGCCGACGATGGCCGAGGCCACCGTAAGCGGACTGTGACCGACCGGTGCGTTCGGCACGAAGTTGAACGGGTACCAGTTGCCATCACGGCGGCGGACGGTGTGCAGCACCTCGGCCCCGTCCGCCGTCATGGCGAAGTGCACTTCCCCCGGCACGTGCAGGACGTCCGGTTCGACGGCCTGGGCGGGTGCGGTGGCCGTGAGCGATGTCATGGTCAGTGCGGCGATGATCGGTATTTGGAGCGCGGTTCTCCTCAACATTGCGTTCCCCCTCTTTGCACGCAGCCCTGTGTGGGCGCGAGTCATTGCACTGACCGGCGGTGCGGCGACCGGGCACGACCCCGGTCGCCGCGGGCCGGGTCAGCTGCCGGCGATGGCCACCCCACGCTGACCGAACGTCGGTGATCCGGTCACCTGCTGCACGTCGCCGAACGGCAGCCAGCGCCCGTTGCCGAGCCGGATCGTGTGGAGCAGCCGGCCCTCGCTCGTGGTTGCCGTCAGGTGCAGCGTGTCGCCGGAACCGGTGATCGCGGTGCTGGTCACCGTGCCACCCGGGGCGCCGGTCTGGGACGCGACGTCGTGGAAGGTGGTCCAGGCGCCGTTCGACCGCTGCACGGCGTGGTAGAGGCGGCCGTCGTTGCCGACCGCGGCGGCGTGCAGGTCCGGTCCGACCCCGGCGGTGTCGAGCCCGGTGGCCGTCGCGCCGGATGGTGGGGCGAACGGCACGTCGGACGTCCGCGCCCACGTGCCGTCGGCGTGCCGGACGTAGGTCGGCAGGGTCGCGCCACCCCTCACCACCAGGTGCAGGGCCCCACCGACACCCGCGATGCTGATGCTGGTGGTCGACGAGCTCGGCACCGGGACGTCGACCGTGCTCGACCACGTGCCGTCGGCGTGCCGCACGTTGTGCCGGTAGACGCCGTCTGCACCGTTGCGCCCGATCCGGTGCAGCTCACCCGCGACGTCCGCCGCGACGAGCTCCGCGGTCGACCCGATGTTGTCGGCGGGACCGTCCACGTTCGTCCACGCACCGTCGGCCTGGCGGACCAAGTGGTGCAGGGCAGGTCGGTTGGGCAACCCGGAGTAGTCGACGAACATCAGGTGCTCCTGGCCGCCGGCGACGGTCAGGACCAGCTGTTGGGGCGAGTGGTTCGTGCCCAGGTAGTCGAACCCGGACCAGGTGCCGTCGGCGTGGCGGGTCACGTGCACCACGCCCATCGCCCCGGCGAACCCGAGTGCGGCGAGGTGCACCTCTCCCGGCACGTGCAGGACGTCCGGTTCGGCCTGGGCGGGTGCGGTGGCCGTGAGTGACGCCATGGCCAGTGCGGCGATGATCGGTATTTGGAGCGTGGTTCTCCTCAACATTGTGTTTCCCCCTTTTTTTCACGCAGCCCTGTGTGGGCGCGCGTCAATACGTGGACCAGCGGTGCGGCGACCGGGCACGATTCCGGCCGGTCGGGGCGGGCCGGGTCAGCTGCCCGCGATGGTGAGGCCGTTCGGCGTGAGGCTCGGCGATCCGGTGGCCTCCAGCACGTCGCCGAACGGTCGCCAGCGGCCGTCGGCGGAGCGGATCGTGTGGAGGATCCGGCCTTCGCTGGTGTTGACGGCCACGTGCAGCGCGCCGCGTGCGGCGGTGATCGCGGCGCTGGTGACCGTGCCGCGCGGTGCGCCCGTCTGCGACGCGATGTCGTGGAAGGCGGTCCAGGCGCCGTTCGACCGCTGCAGGGCGTGGTACAGGCGGCCGTCGCTGCCGGTGACCGCGGCGTGCAGCTCCGCGCCGACCTGCGCGACCTCGACGTTGACGGCTGTCACCCCGGCCACCGGCGGGGCGAACGGCACGTCGGGCGTCTGCTCCCACGTGCCGTCGGCGTGCCGGACGTAGGACACGATGACCGTGTCGCTGCCGATGCCGTCTACCAGCAGGCGCAGTTCCGCGCCGACGCCCGCGATCGCGACGTTGCTGGTCGGCGAGCTCAGGGCCGGGACCTCGACCGTCTCCGACCACGTGCCGTCGGCGTGGCGCACGTTGTGCCGCAGGGTGTCGTCGCCGCTGTTGCGCCGCACCCGGTGCAGCTCGCCCGCGACGGCCGCCACGGCCAGGTCGGTGGTGGACCCGGGGGTGTCGGGAGCGCCGGCCACCTCCGACCACGAACCGTCGGCGTGGCGGATCCGGTGGTGCAGCCACGGCCGGTAGGGCAGGCCGGAGTAGTCCTCGTAGAGCAGGTGCTCCTCGCCGTCGACGATGGCCGACACCAGTTGGCGCTGCGAGTGGGACGTGCCCAGGTAGCCGAAACGGTGCCAGTTGCCGTCGCCGCGGCGGACCGTGTGCGCCACCCCTGTCGCACCCGGGCTGCCGAAGGTGGCCAGGTGGACCTCGCCCGGCACGTGCAGGACCTCCGGCTCGGCGTGGGCGGTCGCGGTCAGCGTCCCCATCGCCAACGCCGCCACCACGGGTATTCCGAGCATGGTTCTGCTCAACATCGTTCCCCCCTGTCATGCACGCCGGTGTGGTGTGCATCACCACATGCCTACCAGTTTTGGTGAGAAGTCACGTGCCGATTGGGAAAATCGTCAGATGATCACGAAGAGGGAGGATCGACCGGTGATCCCGTTCCACATCGCCGTACCGGACCACGAGCTGGCCGACCTGCGGCAGCGGCTGCTGCGCACGCGTTGGCCGGACGAGGAGGCGGTCGCCGACTGGTCGCAGGGCGTGCCGCTCGCGTACCTGCGCGAGCTGTGCCATTACTGGGCCACCGAGTACGACTGGCGTGCCACCGAACGGCGCCTGAACGCACTTCCCCAGTACCGCACGGAGGTCGACGGGACCGGCATCCACTTCCTGCACGTCCGCTCGCCGCACGAGCAGGCGTTGCCGCTGGTCCTCACCCACGGCTGGCCCGGCTCGGTGCTGGAGTTCGAGAAGGCCGTCCCGCTGCTGACCGAGCCCGCCGACCCGGCCGACGCCTTCCACCTGGTGATCCCGTCACTGCCCGGCTACGGCTTCAGCGACCGGCCCGCCGGACCCGGCTGGGGCGTGCGGCGCATCGCCGCGGCCTGGCGGGAGCTGATGGCCCGGCTCGGCTACCGGCGCTACGGCGCGCAGGGCAGCGACTGGGGCACCAGCATCACCACCAGCATGGGCCAGCAGGACACCGGCCAACTCGCCGGCATCCACGTGATGCCCCCGATCGCCGCACCCGACCCGGCCACGTTCGACGACCTCACCGCGGCGGAGCGGACGGCACTCGCCGACCTGCGCCACGCGCAGGCCCACGAATCCGGCTACGCCGAGCAGATGACCACGAAGCCCCAGACGGTCGGCTACGCCCTCACCGATTCCCCCGCCGGCCTGTGCGCCTGGATCGTCGAGAAGTTCGCCTCCTGGACCGACAGCGGTGGCGACCCGGAGACCGTGCTCACCCGCGACGAGATGCTCGACGACATCGCCCTGTACTGGTTCACCCGCACCGCGGCCTCGTCGGCCCGGCTGTACTGGGAGAGCTTCCGCCAGGTCGGCGAGTGGTTCAGCACCGCGACCGACGACACCGTCACCGTTCCCACCGGCTGCACCGTCTTCCCCGGGGAGATGCCACGCCCGTCCCGCCGCTGGGCCGCCCACCGCTACACCGACATCCGCCACTGGGGTGAACCGGCCCGCGGCGGCCACTTCGCCGCGTGGGAGCAGCCCGCCCTGTTCGCCGAGGAACTGCGCACCTTCTTCCGGATGGTGCGCTGACCGGTGACGGCGGCGTGACTGTCCCGGTGCGCTCAGGCGATCGGGGTTGCCGGGCCGAGCCGGAGCAGGCCGTCGTCGAGCGGGACGCAGTGCTTCCCGCCGCGGCCGCGCAGCGCCCGGAACGCTCCCGGGGCGATCACCGCGTTCATCCACGCGCACGGGTTCGCGGGGCGGTGGGTCTCGAACCGCACCGGGCCGTCGCCGGAGTCCAGGCTGAACACGTCGTGCCGGGCGAGCCGGTCCACGTCGAACCCGCGCGACGAATCGCACCTGCAACGTCGTGTTGCGTGGCCCCGGCGGACGCGGTTTCGCATTGCTCACCGGCCGCCGGCGCGTGCTGCGGCACCCCGGTCGGAACGGGGCGGGCGCGGGGAGGCGATCGACATGTTTCGGGCTGACGATGCATTCCACCGGAGGCCGTGAGTTTCTTCACGGCCTCCGGTGATCCATGCACTGTCTCCCATGCCTGCGCGTGACACACGACCGGTCCTACTCGACGCTGCGAGTGCGAGGAGGACGACATCGGTGTGCGGCGAGACCTGGAAACGCTCGGCGGCCCGGCACAGAGGCCATCCCGGTCGACGACAGTTTCCATCCGATCGTGTGTCACCACGGTGTGCCGCGTCGCCGAGAGGGGCCGTGTCGTGCGATCAGCCGAGTGCCGGTGGGGTGGCGAACACGAGGCCCTGGCTCGGCGGTGAGGAGAAGCTGCGCATGTCCCGCGTCACGATCTTGACGCGGTGCTGGCTGTCGGGCGCCAGGCCGGTGATCGTCGCCTGCTTGTCGGTGACGAACGAGACCAGCGCGCCGTCGAGGTAGACCTCGTAACCCCAGGTCTCGAACCACCACGGGACCGCGTGCCACGCCAGCGAGGCGCTGGTGGGCGTCAGTGAGGTCACCCGCAGCTGGGACGGCCGCACCGGGTGCTCGATGATGCTCGACTCGGACGTCAGCGTGCCGACCGGGGCTTGACCGGGGTCGGGCGTGCACGTGGCGGTGATCGTCCCCAGCGGCGTGCCGTCCGCCCGCTCGGGGCGCAGCGACAGCTTCAGCTCGCCCAGGTGGATGGCGTAGTCACCGGCACGCTGGAAGTGCAGTAGGGGGAACCCACCGGCCGCGGTCAGCGGCAGCGCGCCGCCGGACGCGGTGATCCACGTCGGCGCGAACGTCAACGTGGCCGCGCTGTCCAGGGTGACGGGACCGGCGAAGCTCGCCGCGAGCGTCGCGGTGCTGTCGCCGTCCAGGCGCATCCCGCCGCGTGCCGCCAATCCCGCCCGGTCACCGCCGAGCGCCAGGTCGACGTCGATGAACGCGGGCTCGGAGTAGGGGACGTCGCCGCCCCCCATCCCCTCGTCCGGCAGCACGAGCGTGACGTCGGCGTCGACCACCGACTCGGGCCCGGACGGGACCGCGCACGTGTAGTGCAGTTCCGCCACGACCGGTGTCGCCGAGGCGGTCCCGGTCACCAGCCCGGTGCACAACAACGCCGCGGTAGCCGTCCCGATCAAGGCGCGGCGGGAGTTCCTCGCTCGTCGCATGGCAATTCCCCTCCTACGCGGTGGAACGCGGGTCGCCTCCACCGCACGGTGTGCGGTACCGCGTCGATCCTCGTGCCGCGCCCGGTCCCGCCGGGCTTGCCCGGAACTGCCGCTCGGTCGCTGGACGCGGTGTCGGGAAGCGCGGATTCCTCAGGTAAACGCTTACCATGCCGGCACCATTACACGTTCGTCCGCTTCGACCACGCGGGTGTGGTTCCGGCACAGTGGTGGACGGCGCATCAGCCCGGTCCGGTTCCACCCCGCGTGCGCGTGGCGGGTCAGGTGGACGCCGCAGGTCGCCCCGTTGGGGGTGAACGAGGTGGGTTCAGCGGTGTTGCCGGTGTTGCCGGTGTGGGCGGCCTGGAAGCCGATGCTGACCGACGCACCAGGGGCGATGTCGCGTTGTACGAGACGTTCCTCGCCGTCACCTGACCCGACGCCGGCGAGAGTCGGCATGACCGGCAAGTTGGAGTCGGGAGCTCGGGCATCACGGGTTGATGGCGAGGAACAGGAATGCGGCGAGCAGCGCCAGGTGCACGCCGCCCTGGAGCCGGGTGGCCCGCCCTGGCACGACGGTCAGCACGCTCACCACGACGGTGAGCACCAGCAGCACCGTCTGCGTCGCCCCGAGGCCGAGCACCAGCGGGCCGTCCAGCCAGATGGTGGCGAGCGCGATCGTGGGGATGGTGAGGCCGATGCTCGCCATCGCGGAGCCGTAGCCGAGGTTGAGGCTGGTCTGGACGCGTTCGCGCAGCGCGGCGCGTGCGGCGGCGATGGTCTCCGGCAGCAGCACCAACAGCGCGATGACGACACCGACGAACGACGGCGGGAACCCGGCGGCCCGCACGCCCGCCTCGATCGCCGGTGACTCGACCTTCGCCAGGCCCACCACGGCCACCAGCGCGACGAGGAGCAGCGCGAGACTCACCAGCGTCGCGCGACCGCTCGGCACCGTGGCGTGTTCTTCGGACTCCACCACGCCGTCGGGGGTCACGGGGAGGAAGAAGTCGCGGTGCCGGACGGTCTGGGTGAACACGAAGAGCCCGTACAGAGCAAGCGATGCGAGTGCGGCGAACGCGAGCTGCGGGGCTGAGAACTCCGGCCCTGGCCGGCTCGTGGTGAACGTCGGCAGCACGAGGCTCAGCGTCGCGAGCGTGGCCACGGTGGCGAGCGCGGCACCGCTGCCCTCGGGGTTGAACAGCGCGACGCCGTAGCGCAAAGCACCGAGCAGCAACGAGATGCCGACGATGCCGTTGGTCGTGATCATGACCGCCGCGAACACGGTGTCGCGGGCCAGCGACGCGGCCTCGGGCCCGCCGGACGCCATCAGCGTGACGATGAGCGCCACCTCGATCACGGTCACCGCGACCGCGAGCACCAGCGAGCCGAACGGCTCACCCACGCGCAGTGCCACGATCTCCGCGTGGTGCACCGCGGCGAGCACCGTGGTGGCGAGTACGACGGCCACGAGTGCCACGAGGAGGCCGCCGGGGGCACGGCCCCACGTCACGGCGAGCACCATGACGGCGAGCAGCGGCGCGATCGTCGTCCAGGACAGCAGCGGCGAACGAGCGGCGGCGACCATGATCCCCACCTTCGCACATCGCGCGTGACGTCGCCCATCAGCGGAAACGCATCTCAAAGCGAGAGCCGGGAATGCCTTTCGGGCACCTCCCTCCCCATGGTCGGACACGGGCCGGTGTGCGCGGCACGAACAGGGCGGGCACCCCGGTCGTCGCGGTGTCGATGCCTGCCGACCTGCGCCGGAGACGGCGGGTAGCCGTGAGCGACGCGGCGGCGGGATCACTCGAACGGAGAGGTCGAGGGCGTCACCGGTCTGCCCGATCTCGCAACGCGGTCTTCACGACCAGGTCGAACGTGGGGCGGGGATCGGTGTGGTCGTGGCGGGCGATGCGGTGCAGGACGTGGCCCTCGAAGCAGGCGGCCAGCGCGGTGGCGGTGGCTTGGGGGTCGGGTGCGCCGAGCCGGGCCAGTGCGACGACGCCGACCGCTTCCATGGCCTCGCGGCCGCGTGCCAGTGCTGGTCGCAGCTCCGGTGTGTGGCTCGCTTCCATGAACAGGATCAGCCGGGCCGCGGTCGCCGTGCGGCCCGCGCCCGTCATGTGCTCGAACGTCCGGCACAGCGCGTCCACCAGCTCGTCGGCCGTGGTGGGGATGAAGGCGTCCTCGACCTGCGCCAGGTCGATCTCGGCGAGCCGGCCGACCACGCCGGCGAGCAGCGCCCGGCGGGTGCGGAAGTAGTTCGACGTCGAACCCCTGGCCAGGCCGGCGTGGTCGTCGACGCGGGCGTGGGTGAGCGCGCGCAGGCCCTGGGTCCCGACGAGTTCGATGCCGGCGTCCAGGGCTCGCTGTCTGGTGGGCGTCACTCGATCACTATATCCATAGTGACTTGACACTATGAACGTAGTACCGTGGGTGGACGCACTCCGAAAGGGCGTGAGCATCGTGGAGGAGACCCGAAAGACCCACGCATACCTGCGATTGTTGGAGCGGGTGGAGAGCTCGGAGGCGCTGGACGGCGTGATCGGGGCGGCGGACCCGCTGGCCCGGCGGCTGGTGGCCCGCGAACCGCTGCGCCGCTTCCTGCACGGCGAGGCGACCGGCGTCCCGCTGCACGTGATCGCCAAGGACACGCCGTTCGCCGCCTGGTTCATGGCCCAGTTCCTGGACTGGTTCCCGGACGAGGGGTCACGGCGCGCGGCCACCCGCCTGGTGGCCCTCGGGCTGCTCGGCGCGGCGCCCGCGATGGTCACGGGGCTTGCCGACTGGGCGGCAACCGGCCGGGGCGCGCGGCGCGTGGGCATCGTGCACGCCGCCGCCAACGGCGTGGCCACGGTCGTCTTCGCCGCCTCGTTGGCCGCCCGCGTGACCGGCAGGCACCGGGTGGGCGTCGGCCTGGCCAGGGCCGGTGGCGTGGTGCTCGCGGCCGGCGGCTTCTTGGGCGGTTACCTGGGCCGCCGTCGCCGGGCCGTCGGTCGGCGGGCCGCACGAGGGGTGAGCACGGTCGTGCCGACGGGGTGACCGTCGGCGCCCGAGGGGGCAAGGGGGAGGAAGACCGGCATGAGTGCCGGTCCGGTCGGCAGGCGCCGCGCGCGCCTGCCGACACCTCACGTGGTCAGGGTCGCCGGGCCGAGCCGGAGCAGGCCGTCGTCGAGCGGGACGCAGCGCTTCCCGCTGCGGCCGCGCAGCGCCCGGAACGCTCCCGGGGCGATCACCGCGTTCATCCACGCGCACGGGTTCGCGGGGCGGTGGGTCTCGAACCGCACCGGGCCGTCGCCGGAATCCAGGCTGAACACGTCGTGCCGGGCGAGCCGGTCCACGTCGAACCCGCGCAGCACGATGTTGCGCCGCACGACCAGCGGGCTCGGCGCGGTGGTCAGGCCGAGCCCGTCGGTGACGTCCTCCAGCGCCTCGACGGCGAAGACGGTGACGGCGGCCGTGCGGTGCGCGGGTCGGTTGAAGTAGCGGTCGCCGACCAGGCCCAGGCCCGCCCGGACCACGACGTGATCGCGCGAGACCGGCTCGGGATCGGGTCGTGGTCCGTCGCCGGGACGTCCCTCGTAGGCGTGCACGGGTGACACGTGCAGCGCCACCACCTCGACGGTGGTGCTCAGCGCTCGCCGAGCTGCCATTCCGGCCGCACGTAGTGGCAGGTGTAGCCGTTGGGGAAGCGCTCCAGGTAGTCCTGGTGCTCCGGCTCGGCCTCCCAGAAGTCACCCGCCTGGGTGACCTCGGTGACGACCTTGGCCGGCCACTTGCCGGACGCGTCGACGTCGGCGATCGTCGCCTCCGCCACCTGCTTCTGCCCGTCGTCGGTGTAGAAGATCGCCGAGCGGTAGCTGGTGCCGATGTCGTTGCCCTGGCGGTCGCGCGTCGTCGGGTCGTGGATCTGGAAGAAGAACTCCAGGATCTGCCGGTAGCTCAGCTGCGCCGGGTCGAAGACGATCTCGATCGCCTCGGCGTGGCCGGCGTGGTTGTAGTAGGTCGCGTTCGCCACGTCGCCGCCGGTGTAGCCGACGCGCGTGGAGACGACGCCCGGGTGGCGGCGGAACAGATCCTGCATGCCCCAGAAACAGCCGCCCGCGAGGACGGCCTTCTCGGTCACGGTTGCCATGTGGTCGCTCCGCTCCTCGGTCCGATCGGTGTGCACCAGGGTGAACGCTCCCACGCCCCGCTGTCATCCCCGGCCCCGCTGTGATCCACGGCTCCGAGCCCCGGCGTGGAGGCCCCAAGCCTCCACGCCGGGTCCCCGCCCACACAGGTCGGTACGACTAGCCGGCCGCGCAGGTGGGTGTCATCCCCGCGCCGGTGCCGGTCGCCTGGTAGCCGAACTCGGTCGACTGGCCGGCCGCGAGGTTGCCGTTGAAGCCGACGTTGCGGAAGTCGACCGTGCCGGTGTTGCCGCTGCGGGTGGTGTTCCACGCGTTGGTCACGGTGGCGCCCGACGGCAGGGTCATGGTGACGGTCCAGCCGTTGAGCGGCGTGGAGCCGGCGGTGACCTTCACCGTGGCCACGAAGCCGCCCGTCCACTGGTTGAGCGACACCGTCGCCGTGCAGCCGCCGGGCTGCTGCGAGGTGGTGGTGGTGGTCGTCGTCGTGGTCGTGGAGGTCGTGGTCGACGTAGAGGTGGACGTGGAAGTCGATGTGGTCGTGGAGGTGGAGGTGGTCGTGCTGGTGGGGCCGTCGGTCAGGGTCGGGGTGGTCCAGTCGCGCCACTGGGACAGGTTGCCGGTGGCCTTGCTGTGCATCTGCACGCCGCCGGTGAAGCTGCCGGTGTTGCGCAGGAACTTGCCGATGGCCTGCGTCAGCGGGGTGCGCCACTCGGACCGGTTGGCGCAGTGGTTGCCGTCGGTGACGTTGGAGTGGTACAGCAGGTTGCTGCCCGCGCCGAGGGCTTTGTAGACCTCGGCGCCGCCCAGCGCGGCCACGCTCGCGGAACGGGGGCCGAGGTTGGCGATGTGGGGGTTGTCCATGACGAACAGGCCGCGTGGCGCGACCATGGCCACCAGGGAGTGGGTGTCGATGGGCGCGGCGTTGGGGTTGCCGGTGTAGGAGCTGAAGGCGTCGCCGAACCACGGCTGCTCGCCGTAGGCGCTGGACAGGGTCTGGCCGCCTTCGGCGTTGACGCCGCGGTAGATGGGCAGGCCGGCGGTGCCGGACTCGATCGGCATGGTCAGGGCGACGCGCTGGTCGAACACGCCGGCGGCGAAGGCGCCCTTGCCGAAGCGCGAGCAGCCGGTGACGCCGATGTCGGCGCGCAGGACGTTCCCGCCGGAATGCTCCACGACGTCGATGATGCGGGACACGCCCCAGGCCCACGCCATGAGCAGGCCGGTGGGGCTGGTGTTGCCGTAGACGCTGTAGAACGCGCCCTGCTTGTTGTTGCGCGGCGTGCCCTCGCGGCCGACCGAGTAGGGGTCGAAGCTGATGGTCGCGGCGCCGGCGGCCCGGATGGTGGCGGTGTCGCCGCCGAACCCGCCGTAGACGATCACCGCCGGGAACGGACCCGTGCCCGACGGCAGCTGCACGCTCGCCGAGAAGCTGGAGCTGCGGCCGTTGTGGGAGACGTTGACCGTGATGCTGCTGCTGGAGACGGTGCCGGTGACGCTGGCAGGCTTGGCCGGCTTGTCGCCGTAGACGTGGCGCTCGGCCAGCTCCCGGATCTCGGCCCGTCGGCACCGCCAGTCGGACTTGGACGTGATCCGCTGGCCGTTGAGCTTCGTGAACGGGTCGGGCAGCCGGGAGTTGGCCGGGAACGACCCCGGCGGCGACACCGCGCAGTCGGCGCCCTCGTCCTCGACCCCCGCCGGCGCCACGACACCACCGGCCGCGGCGGTCGCGGTGGTCGACCTCGCCACCGCCGTCAGTGTGCCGGCCAGCGCGAGCGCGGCTATCGCGAACATGACGGCCGCCGAGCGGATCCGCGGGCGGCCCGAACTCTTGATCACCAGGGCTCTCCTTTGAGACAGGGTGGTGGAGCGGCGACGAAGCGGAAGATCACCGGTCGATGACCTAAAGTTTCGATCAGGAGGTCGAAACGTGTCAATGAATACCGGCGCGTCGGTTCAGCTCGCGGTCTCAGTTGGAGCCTGACGGGTGAAGGGGCTCAGTTCCGGCCCGTCAGGAGGAATCGGAGGTACCGGCGGTAGCTGATCGGCCGGAACGCGTCGGCCCGCGTGATGCCCTCGGCTGCGGCTTGTCGTGCGCGTTCGAGGCGCACGGCGGCTTCGGCGACCGTGCGGTCGTGGTCGACCCGGGCGCGTGCGGTGGCCGTGTTGGCGCTCTTCATCTCGTCGGCGAGGGCGACCTGGTCGGCACGCAGCTCCGCCCGCAGCTCCACGACCTTCGCCTCGGCCTCGGCCAGCACCCGCTGGTGCTCGGCGTCCAGCGCGGCCCGCTCAACGGCGGACCGAATCTTTAGCGCCTGGTGCTCCACGGGCGTCAACGACGTCGGCCGGTCGGCCGAGACCTCGGCGGTGAGGCGTGCGCGCCACCGGTCGACGAGCCCCGCCGCGACCTCGCCGACACCGGCCGCGCTCACACCGCGGCCGTCGACCAGGACGAAGACCGCCACCCGGTCGGGACCGTCGACCTCGTAGCGGACGCCGACGAAGTCACCGGCGGTGCGGACGCCGACCGCTTCCAGGTTGGCGGTCAGCGCGGGCCCGACGCCCTCGATGCCCGCGGTCGCGAGGCGGAAACCCGCCAGCCCCGCGCGCAGGTGCGCCTTCTGCCGCCGGACCAGCAGCCGCTGCTCCTCCAGGTGCATCCGGGCCGCCGACGCCTGCCGGTCGCGGTCGATCCGGTCGAGGTGCTGCTTGACGGTCCGCTGGTGAGCGCGCAGGCGCTCGTCGTGCCGGTGCCGCAGCATCCGGCGCCGCTGGTCCTGCTCCGCCCTGGACCTCTCGGTCGCCTCGGCGATCCGCCGGGTCTCCTGGTCGACCCGGGCGGTCCGGGCGGCGGCGGCCGACCGGTCGTCGACCAGCCGTTTGCGCTCGGCACGTGCGGCACGGGCCCGTGCGTGCTCGGGTTGGCGGCGGTAGCCGGCGGCCGTGAACGCCGCCCACGCCAGCAGCGCCGCCACGTCCGCGACCGCCACCGCCTCGTCCACGACGATCGCCGCCGGCACGCCGAACGGCAGCAGCACCACCAGCAGCCAGGTCAGCACGGCCAGGGCCGGGGCACGCCGGCTGAACCGCACCAAGGGCGGTGGGGCGGGCATGCGCGGCTGGAGGCGTTCGGCCACCCACGACGGCAGGGCGGTGGCGGCCGCGAGCGGGGTGTCGGGCGCGGCCGGGTCGCCGACCGGCTCCACGCCGGCGACGGGTTCGAGCGGTGGGGGAGCGGCGCGGTGGTGCAGCAGGATGTCGTGGAAGCGCTCGGCGAGCCCGCGCAGGCGCGGGTCGGGGTGACCGGTCAGGGTGGCGAGCCGGAACGAGCCCGCCGGGTCGGTGAAGTCGGACTCGGCCAGGAGCAGGTGCTCGGCGTCCTCGTCGCGCAGCTGCCGCCACAGCGCGGGATCGGTCGCCACCGCCACCAGCGACAGGTAGACGACCCAGGACGAGAACCGGTCGACCTCCGGGCCGAAGTCCGCCGGGGTGCGGTCGGGCGACTGGTAGTTGCGGTGGCCGGTCTCGGCGGCGGGCAGGCCGGCGAGCGCGGGCACGTACATGGCGTCGTAGTCGACCAGCCTCACCGAGCCGTCGTCGGTGACCAGGAGGTTGCCGTGCTGGAGGTCGCCGTGCCCGACGCGGGCCGCGGCGAGGTCGGCGACCAGGCGCGCGAACCGGTCGGCGACCCGCCACAGCGCCGCCGGGTCGTCGACGTGCCGGTCGACCCAGCGCAGGAGGTTGACCGCCTCCACCCACTCCATCCGCAGCGCGGGGTACCAGGCGCCCTCCACGAGGATGCCCTGGTCGAGGTAGTCGAAGCCGACGGTCCAGCCGTCGTCCAGGCCTGCCAGGTGCTCGCCGATGGCGCGGTAGCGAGTCGCCTGCTCCGGCGCCTCGCGGGTGAAGCACTTGATCGCGTACCGGGTGCCGTCGGCGACGGTCACCGAGAAGACGCCGGCGAAGTTGCCCGAGATCGCGCGGGGTCGGCCCAACGCGTCGACGCGCACCTCGGCCCCGGCCAGGTCGGTGCCGCGGAAGCACAGCGCGGTGTCCTGGAGCGCCTCGACGTAGGTCGCGCCGGACGGGAACGCGCGGGTGGGCTCACCCGAGGGTGAGGTGAACGACGGTGACGTCGTCATTGCGCATCAACCCTTCCGCGCGGGTCGTGGTCAACCACGCCGTGAACCCGTCGAGATCACCCGACCGCGTGAACTCGTCCAGCACGTGCCACGGTCGGTCACCGCGTTCGGCCGCACCCAGGAACCACGCGGCGAGCGCGTCGGTGCAGAGGAAGAACCGGTCGCCCGGCTCCGCGACGCCCGACGCCGTCCGCACGTGCCGTGCCAGCAGCGCGCCGTCCCGGTCGAACGCGTTGACCAGCCCCGGCGAGTTGTCGAACGCCGCCGCCGACTCCAGCGGGAACGCGCGCAGGAGCCGGTCGTCGCGGGTGTGGAACAGGCAGCTGTCACCCAGGGCGGCGACCTCCCACCGGGTCGCCGACGGCCCGGTGTCGAACCGCGCCGCGAGCACCGTGGCGTGCGGCCCGCGGTCCAGCTTGGGCTGCTCGTACCAGGCGATCGGGCGGCCCGCGGCCTCGCGTTCGGCCACGTAGTCGGCGAGCCACCCGAGCCACGCCTGCCCGGCGCCCATGAGGGCCGCCGCGAAGCGGTCCACGTCCCGCAGCACGCGGTCGTCGTCGCGCACGGCGTCGGTGACGGTCCTGGTCAACAGGTCGGCCCACGGGCCCGCGAGCAGGCTCTCCGACGCTCCGTCGGCGACGGCCGCGGCGAGCCACGTCCCCTCGCCGGCGGCGGGCAGGACGTGGGCGGCGTCCTCGCACTCACGCGGCGTGTGGCCGTGCTTGGGCACGCGGAGGGAAGAGGTGAACACGCCGCTGCTCAGCGCAGGTCCGTGGCACGCGTTCCGATGTCCAGGAACTGCACGAGCGAGGTGATGTCGGCGTTGTAGACGAACCCGCGCGTCTGGTCACCCGCCGCCACGCCCTGCTGCATCGCGTAGAAGCGCATGTGCGGCGGCAGCGGGCTGGACATGCCGAACAGCGTGCGCGCGTAGGCGTCGGGCAGCGCGGTGTCGGTGTCGGGGAACGCCACCGGCACCGCGTCGGTGGCCGAGACGTGCAGGTTGAACAGCAACGCCGCGCCGTCGGCGGTCACGTGCGTCTGCACCGCCCACGCGGCGCCGGCCGGGTCGCCGTCGGTGGACTCGCCGTCGGTCAGGTTGAGCACGATCGGCGGGAAGCCGTCCGGGTGCCGGACCACCCAGTCCGACACCAGCGACTCGGCCAGGGACAGCGCCCGGCACATCGGTGTCGCGCCGTGGGCGACCGGGTCGACCCAGACCGGGAACCGGGTGGTCGTCTCCACCAGCCCGCCCGCGCCGTCGGGCACCTCCTTGACCCGCTTCTCCACCCGCGCCGGCTTCTCGGCGACCTGGCTGAGCGGCACCAGCTCCCGGCCCGCGAGCGGCCCGGTGAACGCCGAGCCGACCCCGTGCCCGTAGCCGATGACGGCGACGTGGAAGTAGTCGCGGACGCCCTCCTCCTTCGCGCACTTCACGCTCAGCTCGGCGAGCAGCCGGTTGAGGGCGTCGGCGACCACCTCCGACTTGCGCTGCCGGCCGCCGCCGATCGGGTTCTCCATCGACGCCGACTGGTCGACCAGGAACACGAAGCACGACGGGTTGGCGCGACTGATCTCGGCTGCGTAGGTCACGAAGGGTGTCCACCTCTCCCACGAGACGGCGTGTGGATCACCCGAAAGGTTAACGGAGAGCCCGGTCAGCTCCCCGGCAGCACGCCCGGCCGGAACGGCTCGACGCCGACGACGTGGCGGACGCGGGTCGGCTCGACCAGCACCATCACCCGCCGTTCACCGGGGACCAGCCACTCGTAGCGGTCGGTCCCGACGTACTTCTTCGCCAGCCGGTCCATGCCGCGCTCCGCCTCGTCACCCTCGATGAAGCGGACCGCGCGACCCCTGATCTCCACCCGGTCGTACGGGTTGTCCGGGTCCACGCACGACAGGGACAGCCTCGGGTCGCGGCGCAGGTTCTCCTCCTTGACGCGACCGAGCGAGGTGTTGAACACGACGTGGTCGCCCGCCACGTCCACCCACATCGGCGTGACCTGCGGTGAGCCGTCCGGGTTCACCGTGGCCAGGTGCCAGAAGTTCGGCGCGGCCAGCCGTGCCCGGATGTGCGCGTCCAGCTCCACCACGTCGCCTCCCGCGTAGGACCCCGCGACCACCGCCGCCGATTGTCGCGCGGAGTGGCGGCCCTGTCACCCGACGCCCGCGACCGCGACGAGGCCGCCGTCGATCACCAGGTCCTGCCCGTTGACGTAGGACGCCTCGCCGGAGGCGAGGAAGGCGACCGCGTCCGCGACGTCGTCGGCGGTGCCCAAGCGACCCGCGGGCACCGCGGCGACGACGGCGCCTTGCGCCTCGGTGGGCACGTTGTCGTGGAACATCGGCGTCTCGATGTAGCCGGGGCTGACGGAGTTGACCCGGATACCCCTGGTCGCCAGCTCGGCGGCGAGGGTGCGCGCCAGGTTGTGCACGGCCGCCTTGGTCGCCGCGTACAGGGAGCCGCCGGGCAGGCCGCGGTGCAGCGTCCACGACGCGTTGATCACGATCGCCGCGTGGTCGGACAGCAGCGGGAGGGTCTTCTGGACGGTGAAGAACACGCCTTTGAAGTTGATGTCCACGACCCGGTCGAACTCGGCCTCGGTGACCTCGCCGTTCGGCTGGAACGACGCGACGCCCGCGTTGGCGAACACCACGTCCAGCCTGCCGTGCCGGTCGCGGATCGCGTCCACCACGGCGTCGAGGTCGGCGGGGTTCGCCACGTCGCCGCGCACCGCGAGGACGCGGTCGCCGCCGCCCAGGGCTTCGGCGGCGACGTCCAACCGGGTCTTGTCGCGCCCGGTGATGACGACGTGCGCGCCCTCGGCGAGCAGCCTGCGCGCGGTGGCCAGTCCCATGCCGCTGGTGCCGCCGGTGACGAGTGCGATCCGGCCGTCGAAACGGCTGTGTGAAAGGGGGGAAGTGCGGTGCTCCATGCGGTCCAGCGTGCCGATCGGCGCGTGCCGCGACCAGGGCGCGGTCAACCTGGGAGTGGCACCACCACCCTGGTCAGGCCGGTGCGGCGAGCCGGACGGGCAGCAGCGCCGCCACCCGTTCCCCGGTCCCGGGCCGCGGGTTGTACAGCTCCACGTGCCAGTCCGGGTGGTCGGTCACGGTCAGCGTCGTCATGTCGAAGACCAGCTCACCGGCCTCCGGGTGGCGCACCGCCTTCACCGCCTGGCCGGGCACGGCCACCTCGTGGCGCGCCCACAGCTCGGCGAACTCGGGGCTCACGGCGCCGAGGCGGTCGACGACGCGGGCGAACCCCGGGTCGTCGGGGCGGTGCGCGATGGCGGCGCGGAAGGCGGCGACCACGGTCGACGCGACCGACTCCCAGTGCACGTGCACGCTGCGGTACCGGGCGTTGGTGAAGAAGGAGACCAGGCAGTTGTGGTCGGTGTCGTCGTAGCCGAACACCGCGCGCGTCGCGTCGTTGACCGCCAGCAGGTTCCAGTACCGGTCGCGGAGGATCGCGGGCCGCGGGTTCCACGCGTCCAGCAGCTGCCGCAGCTCCGGGGTGACCGCGCCACCGTCCACACCGGCCGGTCGGGGCGGGTTGAGACCGGCCAGCAGGTACAGGTGCGTGCGCTCGGGTTCGGTCAGCCGCAACGCCCGGCCGATCGCGTCCAGCACCTCGGTGGAGACGTTGATGTCACGGCCCTGTTCGAGCCAGGTGTACCAGGACACGCCGACCCCGGCCAGCGCGGCGACCTCCTCGCGCCGCAGACCGGGCGTCCGCCGCCTGCCGGTCGCCACCACGCCGACGTCGTCGGGCGTGAGGCGGGCCCGGCAGGCGCGCAGGAAGTCGCGGAGCTGCTCGCGACGCCGTCGTGCCACTGCGGGGGATTCGCTGGTCATGCCCCACGGTAACAACGGCCGTCAGGCCGCGAAGTGGGCCTTGACGCTCGCGATCTCCTGCGCGAAGAGGGCTTCGAGGTCGGCCACGGAACCGTCCGGTACGCCGGGGACGACGCGGAACTCGCGCTGCCAGTCGATGAAGCTGCGGCCGGGCTCGTCCGTCACCGGCCGGACCCGGTAGGTCGCCACGTAGTCGACGATGAACAGCACCTGCGCCACCGAGCGGTAGGTCAGCGAGCGGTCGGTCTCCGAGCGCCCCACGACCTCCTCCCGCGCCAGGTCGTGGTTCGGCAGGAGGGTGAACTCGAAGGAGGAGGGCACCTTCTTGACCGAGCCGCCGTGTGTCCAGTGGGCGTTCTCGACGCCGTCGCCGAACACGATGTCCAGCAACACCATCATGTCCCGCACCTGCCCCCACACCTCGTCGGCGTCGGCGTCGAGGACGGCGGAGTGGTAGACCGAGTACTTCGGTAACAGGGCCATGGCGCATGGTTCCACCCGATCACCGCCGGTGACAACCGGCAGTCGCGTCCTGAGGGGCCGTCTGGCGAGGCGAGGACGTCCACAGTGTTGCGACGGCGCAGGACAGGATGACTCGCGAACACAGAAACTACGGCCTGTGTGACCGGTTGTAGCGACTGCATACCCTTGTCGCCTGGTCGACGAGGCACGTCATCGAGGGCGACCAGTGGCAACAGGCGCCCGGGCAATGCTCGTCTCTAGCTGTCTGCCTGAACATTTCGGGTCAACCCAATTCACGTGAATCGTACGACTGGATACATTCCCGGGAGTGCGGCACTACGTGAAGTGGGCCGACTGAAAGAAGATCAACAGGGTTGACGGCGCCTTCGCGGGCTTACCGGCGTCACGTGAGCCGGGCAAGCCGGCTCACCTCGTCGTGAGGTGATCACATGGAGGTGCGAGTTGGAAGGAAACGATCAAGCGGAGGATGACGATCCCGAGCATGGCGAGGAACGCCGGTCCGGCCAGAGGTACCGCTCTGACCAGGCCATCGTCCTTCTCGGTGTCCTGGTTCAGGTCGTCGCGTTGATTGCTGAAATCAGCGACCTGATCAGGTGATCTGTTGGGTGGTGTACCGGAAGGTGCGCCACCCAACCTCACGGCACGGTGTCTCAGAGAGAACGTCCCGCCGTGAGACACTATCAACCTACAACCTCTGGTTGGATAGAGCTTGGTTGATGTCGATCGGCAAACAGGTCTGTACATTCTCGCCTGATGGTCAGCTGACGGCGTAGCCCGACTCGCAGAGGGCCAGCCGGCCCGTCGCGACGGCGTTGAGGGCGGCGTCGATCCGGCGCGCCAGGGTTGGTTTCACCAGATCGCGGACGTCGTCCAAGGTGAAGAGGCTGACCGAGCGGATTTCGGGATCCGTGAGTTCGATCGCGTTCACGTCGTCCTCGGTGATCACTCCGCCGTCGAAGACGAACGCCAAGCCCTCGGGCATCGGTTCGTCGGTGGGGATGTGGTCGATCAGCAGCAGTCGCCCCAGAGGGCGGTCGATGCCGATTTCCTCCGCGACCTCTCGAACGGCGGTTCGCCAGGGTGCCTCCCCGGCGTCCACGGACCCTCCGGGGATCTCCCACGTCTTCTTGTAGGAGGTCTCCACCAGGAGCACACGGCCCGCCTCGTCCCGGAAGAGGACGCCTGCGGCGGCGCGCTTGCGGCTCAGCGAGGCCGCGTACTCGTCGAACGGCAGAAGGTCCACGGCGCACGACGCTACCGCCGGCGGTGGGGCTGACCCCCAGCCTGGTACGGGTCGTCGGCGTGGTGGCATGTCACAACGACCAGGGCTGTCTCGTCTCGGGGAACGACAAGGGTCCGGGAATCGACCCGCGACCCCGAGTGAGGAGACTCGATCATGGGCGAGCACGACACGCGGCGGAGGGTTGCGTTGGTTACCGGGGCGAACAAGGGGATCGGGCGGGCGGTGGCTGAGCGGTTGGCCGAGCTGGGGACGACGGTCCTGGTCGGTGCCAGGGACGTGCGGCGCGGGGAGGAAGTGGCGGCGGTGCTGCGGGAGTCCGGTGGTGACGCGCACGCGGTCACCCTGGATGTCACCGACGCCACCACCGCGCGGGCGGTCGCGCGGCAGGTCGAGGAGCGTTTCGGCCGCCTCGACGTGCTGGTCAACAACGCGGGCATCACCGGCTCGGGGCAGGTCTCGCCCCAGGACGCGGTCGACCAGGTGCCCAGCTCGGTCGACCCGGAGATGGTCCGCGCGGTGTTCGAGACCAACGTCTTCGGGGTGATCGCGGTCACCAACGCGGTGCTCCCGCTGCTGCGGCGGTCGCCGGCGCCCCGCATCGTCAACGTCAGCAGCCACGCCGCGTCGCTGACGTTGACCGGCGACCCGGACGGCCCGTTCGCGAGCCTGCTGCCGTCGGCCGCGTACACGCCCTCCAAGGCCGCGCTGAACTCGTTGACCGTGCAGTACGCCAACGAGCTGCGCAAGGACGGCATCCTGGTCAACGCCGTCGCGCCCGGCTTCGTCGACACCGACAGCAACAACCACACCGGCCACCTCACCCCGGCGCAGGGCGCCGAGGTCGTGGTGCGCCTGGCCACGCTCGGCGCGGACGGGCCGACCGGCGGGTTCTTCGACGCGGACGGCCCGGTGCCCTGGTGATGGCGGTTCACCCGGCGGGTGGCAACGGAGGAGCAGGCGTGACGCGCACCGAGGAGTTCGAAGAGCTGCGGCCACTGCTGTTCTCGATCGCCTACCGGATCCTCGGCAGCGTGGGTGAGGCCGAGGACGCGGTCCAGGAGACCTGGCTGCGCCACGCGGCCTCCCCGACCCGGCCCACGTCGACCAAGTCGTACCTCTCGGCCGTGGTGACCCGCATCGCGATCGACGTGCTGCGCTCGGCCCGCGTCCGGCGGGAGTCCTACGTCGGGCCGTGGTTCCCCGAGCCGCTGCTCACCGACCCGTACCAGGACCCGGAGCGCTCGGCGGAGCTGGCAGACTCGCTGTCGATGGCGGCCCTGGTGCTGCTGGAACGGCTCACGCCGCTGGAGCGCGCGGTCTTCGTGCTGCGGGAGGTGTTCGGGTTCGGCTTCCCCGAGGTCGCATCGGCCGTGGGTCGCTCGGAGGCGGCGTGCCGCCAGCTCGCGGTGCGGGCGCGCCGGCACGTGGACGCGGGTCGGCCCCGGTTCGAGGCCGACCGGCGCGAGCGCGCGGAACTCGCCGAGCGGTTCTTCGGCGCCTTCCGGGAAGGGGACCTCGACGGGCTGCGGGAGCTCCTCGCCGCCGACGTGCAGTTGGTCGGTGACGGCGGCGGCAAGGCGCCCCAGTGGGCCACCCGCTTCGTCGGCGCCGAGAACGTGGCCCGGGTGCTGGCGACGCTCGTGCCGCCGTTCGTGCGGATCGGCGGCGTGGTGGAGCCGCGGGCGGTGAACGGCGAGCCGGGCGCGGTGTTCCGCGACCGCGACGGCAAGGTCGTCGGCACCTGGGCGCTGGAGGTCCTCGACGGGCAGGTCCGGACGATCCGCACGGTGCTCAACCCCGACAAGCTCCGGCACGTGGGCCCGGTGGCGGACGCGTGGGCGGTCCTCCACGAGACGAACCAGGCCCGCCGGGCCATGGAGTGACCTGCCGCCCGGATCTTCACCCGGAACGTTGAATCGGACGGCACCCGGCTAACCGGGTCCACGGCGGGTGCGACTTCTCCGGTGTACGGGGTGTCGCCTCGCACCGTCCATTCACGACTGAGCCGGCCGTGCGGCCCGCGGGCCGACCGCGGCGGTGAGACCCGGCTCGTGATCGACGACGCGTTCCGTGCACGATCGACTACCCCCTGCTCTCGACGGCCGTACGGATTAGCGCTAACGGGTGACAATTCGTAACCCCACCTGGCGGGCAGGCGACTTCAGGGATAGACGGCCGGCCGGGAGGTGCCGTGTCCGGAACGAGTGGGTGAACCCATGTGGACGCGTTGATCGAAATCACGCGGAGCGGCCAGGGGGCCGACTACCGGGTCGACCTCTACGTCGGTGACGACGGGGTGTGGCCGCCCGAGCCGACGGCCTCCGACACCGTCGCGGCCGACCTGGGGGCCGGGGCGCTGCCCGCGGCGTTGGCCGGGGCCGCGGTCCCGGAGGCGGTCGTCGGTTTCCTGCACCAGAACCCGGAGTCGCAGACCTTTGCCCAGGTCGGGCTGCACCTCGGCGGGCTGCTGCTGCCGCCGAACGTGCGGGAGCACTGGTCGCGTGCCGGGGTGAAGCGGACGTTCCTGAGCGTGGAACCCGGGTTGCGCCGCCTGCCGTGGGAGGCGGCCAGGGCCGCGCACGCGTTGTTCCTCGACTCCGAGCACCCGTTCACCAGGGTGCACGAGCGCGCGGTGCGCGACGACCCGGTCGCCGACTCGCTGCCGATCCGGGTGCTGGTCGTGCGCGGCGACGACGATGACGACATCGGCGCCCGCGACGAGATCCGGGAGATCAAGAGGGTGGTCGGCGGCGCGCCGGGCCGGATCGAGGCGGAGTTCCTGTCCCGGCCGACCGAAGCGGACCTCAAAGCGGCCTACAAGCGGGTCATGCCGCACGTGCTCCACTTCATCGGGCACGGCACGCGCAAGGCGAGCACCAAGGAACCGGCGCTGCGGATCGTCCCGCCCGGTCGTGAGGCCTGGTTGCTCACCGCGACCTACATCGCGGACCTGCTCAGCCGTCCCGCGCCGCGCCTGGCCATCCTCAACGCCTGCCGCTCCGGTGAGACCGCGGACGCGGTCGCGCTGACCGACGTGTTCCTGCAGAGCGGCGCCGGTGCGGTCGTCGGCATGCAGAGCGACATCCGCGGCACGGCGGCGGCCCTGTTCGGCGGCTCGCTGTACCGGAGCCTGCTGGACAACGAGCCGGTCGACCGCGCCGTCGCGACGGCCCGCGAGGCCGTGTACACGGCCGGCGTGAACGACGGCGCCCGGGACTGGATCCTGCCGAGCCTGACGTTGCGGGTCCGTCCCGACGACGTGCTCCCGGACCTGTCCGCGACCGGTGCGCGGGCGGCCCGCATCGAGCAGCAGTTCGAGAAGGAGGTCGGCGCGTTCGTCAACCGCGTGCACGAGCGCCACACGCTCCTCAAGGGCGTCGACCCGGGCGCGGGCGAGCCGCTCGAACCGCTGCTGCTCGTGGTCGGCGAGTCGCAGGTGGGCAAGACGCGGCTGCTGAACTGGCTGCGGCGGCGGTGCGCGGTGCGCGGGCGGCGGGTGAAGTACGTCAGCTTCGACCGCCCCAACCCGCTGGACGTGCGTGGTCCGGGCGACCGCCCGACCCGGTTCGACTTCCTGGAGGTGCTGTACGCGATCCGGGACGTGGCGGAGGACCTGCCGAACCCGCCGGAGGGCGTGGCCGGCGCGTTCGACCGGTTCAACCACGACGTCGTGCACCTGGCCGAGGGCAGGCTCCCGCCGGACCCGCCCGTGCCGACGCCGGAACCGACGAGGTGGCCGCGGCTGACCGGCGGCACGTCGCACCACGTCGCGGCGACGTTCGAGTCCTTCCGGGCGTGCCTGGGCCGTGCCGCGCAACCCGAGCCGCTGCTGCTGGTCTTCGACCACGTCGGGAACGTGCTGGACTCGGCGTTCCGGCAACAGCTCTACGACCACCTCATCCGGCACGTCGCCGACGGCGAGCTGCCCAACCTGAGCCTCGTGGTCGTGATGACGAACGAGCAGGTCGCCACGCACTGGCCCGAACGCGGCGGCGGCAAGCGCGTCGACCTGGACTGCATCGAGGCCGAGGAGTTCCCCGCGCTGGCCGAGGACGTGGTGCTGGCGGTGGGCCGCGCGATCGGGCAGCGGCACGTGCAGCTGATCGAGGCCATCGGCGAGGGCGTCGCCACCGGCAAGTGGAGCCCGGCCGTCCTCGGCGACCTGGAGAACCTCGTGAGGCGGATGCGATGACCCACCTCGACGCCGAGCTGTTGCGCCGGCTGGCCAAGGGCGACTCGCTGGAGGACGTCCTCGCCGCCCTGCAACCCGCGCCGCAGGCCGACGTGCTGCGGCGGTGCGCCACCGTCCGCGCGTTCGACCGGGAGCTGTACGAGAAGGTGCTCGTCTCCGACGTCGAGGGCGCGCCGTCGTTCGACGAGGTCGTCACCGCGCCGGAGGTCGAGCCGATCCCGGGCGCGCCGGGCGGGTACCGGCTGCGGCCCGGCGCGAAGTCCCGCTACTGGAACGGCTGGTGGCCCGACGGGACCGACCCGCGCGCCGTGCCCGACGACCTGCGTGCGGTGACCACCCGCCTGGCGCGGCACTACCGCGCCGCGCACAAGCACGTGGACCTGCTCGAACAGCTGGTGCTCATCGACCACCGCGCCGCCGCCGAGCTGTTCGTCCGGCTGTACGCGAAGGCCGACCACCGGCACGACCTGTCGCTGTGCCAGGAACTGCTCGACGTGCTCAGCGCCGAGGACCGGGCGCGGCTGATCGGACCCGAGCTGATCGCGTTGCGCCACGACCGGGCCGCCTACCTGCGCACCAGGGGCCTGTGGTCCACCGAGTACCTCCAGTCCGCCACGTTCCTGGAGACGGCCGGCACGAAGGCCACCTACCAGCGGCTGGTCCGGGGCGACGGGCCGCGGATCGTGGTGCTGCACGGCCCGTCGGGGCGCGGCAAGACCACGGAGCTGCGCTGGCTGGTGTCACGGGTGCTGGTGCCGGGCCGCGTCCCGTGCGCGCTGGGCGACTTCGACGTGCTCGACCCGGTCAACGTCGCGCGTTACCCGTGGCTGCTGCTGGTGGAGGCGGCGGCGCAGCTGGACCAGCAGCTGGCCGCCGCGCCGTTCACCGAGTTCCTGGAGCGGTACGCGTGGACCGGCCTGCTGTCGCGCCGCGAGGTCGCCGACCCGAGCCGGGTGGCCGCCGCCAGCAGGCGCCTGGGCGACCGGCACGAGCAACTCGGCGCGAGCGTGACCCGCGACTTCGTGCGGACCCTCGACGAGGCGACCGCGGGCGGCCCCGCCGTGATGGTGCTCGACGCGCTGGACAAGGTGCACGCGAACCGGCCGCGGGAGGAGCTCGACGGCCTGCTGCGGCAGCTGCTCCGGCTGCACCACGACTGCGCGGCGGTGCGGTTCGTGCTGGCCGGGCGCTACCCGGTCGAGATCGGGGCCGGACCGGCCGTGGTGGAACGGCGCCTGGCCCCGTTCAAGCACGCCGACGCCCTCCGCTACCTGGGCGCCCTGCGCGGCATCAAGCGGCTCGACCTGCGACAGGCGATCGTGGACAAGGCGGGCGGTGAGCCGGTGGTGCTGGCCCGCCTGGCCGACCTCGTGCAGCAGCGGCCCGACATCACCCCGGCGGAGATCAGGGAGCACCAGGCCGACCTGACCGCCCTCGTCCTCCAGGTGCTGCGGCCGATCGCCGACCCGGGGCTGCGGTGGCTGCTGCGCTACGGGATGGTGCCGCGGACGCTGAGCCTGGACTTCGTCCACGCCGTGCTCGAACCGCACCTGCGCGCGGCCACGTCCGGTGACGTCGACCTGGACGACCCGAGCGAGGACATGCTGCCCGGCGACGCGTCCGAGCCCCTGTTCCCGACCTGCGTGGACATCGACGTCGACGCGCTGTGGGCGCGGCTGAAGGGGTACGCGGGCACCACGTCGTGGGTCGTGCCGGTGGCGGGCGAACCGGACTCGCTGCGGTTCGGTGGCACGGTGGTCGAGCCGATGCGCCGGCTGATCCGCCGCCACCGCGTGCACGACCTGCTGCACGCGGACGCGGTGGCCTTCTTCGAGCGCAAGGCGGACGCCGACCCCGACCGGTGGGACCGGTGGACGCGGGAGGCGGTCTACCACCGGTTCCGGCTGGTCGGGCCCGCGGCGGTGGACTACTGGCGCGCCGCCCTGGACGAGGTCGAGCTCGGCGAGGCGCACCGGCGTGCGGCGCTGGCCGAGGAGGTGCTGGGGCCGGACTACGTCGACGCCGACGGCGAACCGCGCCGGTGGCACGGGCACACGCCGATCGTCACCCGGGAAACGGTGGTGGAGGCGCGCTACGAGCTGGCCGCAGCGCTCACGCAGATGGCCAGGGTGGGCGACGTCGAGGCGGCGGACCAGCTGTGGAGCCGGGCGGAGGAGAACTTCGCCGCCGTCGTGCAGGACCGGGACGGCCCCGGTGCGGAGGTCGTGCCCGACTGGCGCCTGGCGTACGTGCGCGCCGCGCTCGCGGTGAAGTCCGGTGACACGTCCACCGCCGAGCAGGAGCTGAAGCGGGCGTTGCCGCAGGCCGCGGGCACCAAGGACGACGTCCGGCTGCGCATCCTGCTCGGCGACGTGCTGATGCTCGTGGGCGACCGGCAGGCCCCCGACGAGTACCGCCGTGCGGCGGAGGCGGCCGTGCGGGTGGGCGCGCGCCGGTGGGAGCCGCCGATCCGGCTGCGGATCGTGCGGGCGTACCGGCACTTCGGTCGCCTGCGCGAAGCGGTGCGCGAGTTGACCGCCGCCCGGCGCGGCGCGCCGCTGAACGCCGAGCAGCAGCGCCGGTCCGGTCTGCTCGCGGTCGAGCTGGGCCTGGGCGTCAACCGGCTGGCGTGGGCCGCCTACCACGCACGACGGGTGGCCGCGCACGACGGCGACTGGGAGGGGCAAGCCGCCGGGGCGAGGGTCGCGCTGGCCGCGCGCGAACCGCTGCTCGCGCTCGACCTGGCGCACCGCGCCGAGCGCGCCGCCCGGGGCACGACCGACCCGGCCGCCGCGCCCGGGACCGCGCTGACGCGTGAGCTGGCCGGGCTCGCCGAGGGCATGGTCGCGCACCACGGCAAAGCCCTGCACGCGCTGGAAACCGCGCGGTCCCGGTGGCACCGCGAAGGCGACCGCTCGGCCGTCGCGCGCTGCCACGCGCACTCCGCGCTGCTGCTCATGCGCGAGATCGGCAACCTCACCCTGGCCGAGCACCACCTGGCCGCGGCCGCCGACCTGACCACACCGGGCAGCGACGCGTGGTGCCGGGTCGAGCTGGCCCGCGTGGAGCTGCTCGGCCTGGCCGCACGGCCGCACGAGGCGTGGGACGCGGTCTCCGCCGTGATCGGCGAGCTGCACGGGCGGTCGCGCCCGCCGCACCTGGTGGCGCGGGCCGCGGTGGAGGGGCTCGCGATCGGCCTGCCGGACGGTTTCCGTTGGTTGACAGGCGAACTGGTGGGCCGGCTGGGCGAGATCACCCCGGCGTCCGCGCGGGTGGTGGTGCTGGCCGAGCTCGGCCGGGTGCCCGATCCGCACGACGACGCCGCACGCGACACCTGGCGGCAGGTCCTGCCGCTGGTGGACACGTCGGCGGAACGGATGCGCGCGGCGGACCGGGCCCTGCTTGACCTGACGCTCGCGGAGCTCGACCGGCTGACCGGCAACCCGGTGGCGGCGCGGCGCAAGCTGGCCGCGGCGCACCCCGGCGGCACGTTCCTCTTGAGGGAGTGGGCGCGGGCCGCGGACCGGCTGGGCGTCGGTCACCGTCCCGCCCGGGACGACGTCGAAGCGTTCCTGTCCCGGTTCACGGCGCACCCGATGCTGTGCGCGGCCTTCCTGGTGGAACGCGCGGAGGCGTTCATCGGGCTGGACGACCTGACCGAGGCGGACGCGTCGCTGCGCCGGGCGGCTCCGCTGCTCGACGCCGCGGGGGAGCGGGAGACCCAGTGGCACGCCCGGCTGCACTACGCCGACAGCGTGGTCGCCGAGCGGTCGAGCCGGGAACCGGAACCGGAGCTGGTCCGCGCGGGCGCGGCCTTCGCGGCGCTGGGCGACACCCGGCGCGCGGCCGTCGCCGCCCGGTTCACCAGGGGTCGGACCGGCACCACGTTGAAGCGGTCGCGCGGGCGCATCCGGCTGACCGCCGCGGGCCGTGACCTGGTCGTGCAGACCTCCATCCCACCCGACGGGGAGACGACCGCCCACCACGACGGCGCCCTGGCCGACGCACGGCCCGGCCCCCTCGCCGAGCGGCTGCGGGCCGACTGGCGGGCGACGTGCGCGTGGCTCGGGTCGCTGGTGCTGCCGGCCGACGCGCTCCGGGCGCTGGACTCGCCGCACGCGAGCGCGTTCGACCTCCGGTGCGACGTCGAGGACCGCGCGCTCGGCGCGGTGCCGTGGGAGCTGGCGCTGCGGCCGGACGTGCGGCGACCGGTCGTGCTCGACCCGGCGGTCGCCACGTTCTACCGGGCCGTCTCGCGGGAGGCCGCGTACCGCGACGAGATCAGGTTCGCCCAGGTCGGCCTCAACCGGGTGCTCGGCGCGGACCTGGCGGCCGACGGCGACCTCGGCCCGCACACGCGGGACGCGGTGCTGCGGTACCAGGACGCCCGCGGGCTCACCCGGGACGCCGACCTCGACGTCGACCTGCTGGACCGGTTGCAGCGCGAGCTCGCCGAACCCGCCGCGCCGTTGGTGGTCCTGGCCCAGCCGAGCGGGTCGTTGCAGATCAACTCGACCCGGGGGCACCTCGGCTCGGGGGTCGACCTGGCGCGGATGTACCGCAGGCACGGCTTCGCCGTGGAGTCGGTCGACAACCCGACGCTGGACCGGCTGGCCGGCGCGGTCGACCGTGCGGTCCACAGCGGACGGACACCGGCGGTGGTGCACCTGGCGGGCGGGCTGCGCGAGTCCGGTGGCGGCGTCGCGCTCACCTTCCTCGCCGGTGGCTGGGCGAAGGAGGCCTTCAGCGCCACCCCCACCGCCGAGGAGATCCCGGTGACGGCGCTCAACCGGGTCCTCGCGGCCGTGCCGCGCGAGGAGTTCCGGCCGCTCGTGGTGCTCGACGTGAACCGCCCGTGGGGCGCGGGGGACGCGATCTCCTACCTGCTGCTGCGCAACGCGTTCGCGGGCGACCTGTTCGCCCTGGGCCGCTGCGCCGGCGTGCTGGGCACGGGCCTGGCCGGCGACGACGGGTACGAGCTGTGCGACGCCATGATCGGGTCGATCGCGGCCGGCCGCACGCTCGGCGAGGTGGCCACCGGCCTGCGCTCGCCCGCGCACGGTGCGACCGGACTGGACCGGGTGTTGCCGTCCGCCGGTGTCGCCCTGCACACGCACCTGCCGTGGCTGCGGCTGGTGCCCGGATCGGGAGGACGGCCATGACCAGCGTCGACCGCAAGGTCGCCGAGCTGCGGCACAAGCTCGCGGGCATCGACGCGGACTTCGCCCGCTGGCGCGACGAGACCGAACCGGGCCGGACCCTGCGCAAGCACCGGACGCAGGTCGTCCGGCTCACCGACCGGCTGGGCGGGGTGGTCGAGCGGATCGGCGCGGAGCTGGACGCCGTCGCGAGCGGCGGCGACGACGTGCTGCGGGAGTGCCGCCGGCTCCAGCTGCGGATGCTCGAAGTGCACCGGCTGTGGGACTTCTACCGCTCGAAGCTGAACCTGCGGTACGTGGACTGGTACCGGCCGTTCCTCACCGCCGTGGACGAGTTCGCCTGGCTCTGCTACGCGCCCGCGGCGGCCGGCAGCGACCGGGAGGCGCCGCTGGTGCACCTGAGCGGGGAGTTCAGCCCGTTCACGCACCTGCGGGAGACGCCGTTCGCGGTCGAGGACGTCCCGGACGCCCTGGACACCACCGACTTCCTCGGCGTGGTCACCAGGCTGCCTATCCCGATCATCGGCCTGCCCTGGTACCAGCTCGTGCACCTGCCCGACGCGGCGGTGATCGCGCACGAGGTCGGCCACGCGGTGGAGCGCGACTTCGGGTTGCTCGGGACGGTGCGCGCGCTGACCCGGCCGGCGTTCACCACCATGCCCGAAGCCAGGCGCGACGCCTGGGACACGTGGCTGCCCGAGGTCTTCGCCGACCTGTACGCGGTGCTCGCCGCCGGTCCGGCGTTCGTGTCGGCGCTGGCCGACCTGCTCGTCGTGGAACCGGCGCGGATGGTGGCGGAGGTCGCCGCCGGGGCGCCGGTGCTGGTCCACCCGCCTGCTCCGGTCCGGCTCGCGCTGACCGCGACGGCCCTGGCGGCGACGGGGTTCACCGCGGCGGCGGACGAGGTGCGGCGATCGTGGCCGACGGCCTGCGGGCCGTACGAGGCCGACATCGCACCCATGACGACCGCGCTGCTCGACGGCCGTTACCCGGGTCTTGGGGACCGCCCGCTGCGCGCGGTGATCTCCTTCACCGCCGACCAGCAGGCCAACGCCGTCACCGCCGCCGACGGGCTGGTGGACCACCAGCGGCCGGAGACCAGCGACGTCCGGTCCCTGGTCGCGGCCGCGCGCCTGGCGTTCGACCGGCAACCGGCCCTGTTCGCCCCGCCGCCGCCCGGCGAGGTCAACGCCCAGGACCTGATCCTCGACAAGGTCGCGAAGGCCGTCGGGGACGGCTCACGCGCCGACGAGGGCGGGCGGGCGCCCGCGGTGGACGACCGGGCCGCCGGCGCGGAGCTCTACGACCTGATGGACAAGATGATTTCGGAGGCGCACCATGACCACCACGACTGACCGACCGCAAGACCCCATGGCCGCCGTGGAGAACCTCGCCCGGATGATCGCGGGCGACGACGAACAGCGGTTCGTGCTGGTGTACCACGCTTTCGCCAACCAGGTGGACGGCTTCCTCACCGGTGACGGCGCCGAGAGCTACCGGCTGGCCCGCTCGCTGCTGCGCCGCGGCGTGTCGCCCCTGACGAGGTCGGCCGTCGGCGCGGGCGCGCAGGCGCCGACCGACAGCATCTACACCGACCCGGTGTACCTGGCCAACATGCGCGCCGTGGTCGCCGACCGCGCACGCATCATCGGCGGCGTGCCGACGTCGGACTTCCCGGACTGTGTCGCGGTCGGCAGCTCCGACGGGTGGTGCTGCTCGGGCACGCTCGTCTCGCCGAACGTCGTGGTCACCGCCGGGCACTGCGTGGACGGCGGTTGCGCGTCGCGCGTGTTCACCGGCAAGGACGTGAACTTCCCCCAGGACGGCGAGGTGATCGGCGTGCGGACCGCGTTCGCGCACCCCGACTACCGCCCGCCCCGGCCGACCGGCGACATCGCGGTCCTGGTGCTGGAACGCCCGGTTTCGGTGCCGCCGCGGCCGCTCGCCACCCGGGACCAGCTCGCGGACGCCGCGTTCGTGCGGCTCGCGGGCTACGGCAACACCGACGTGCACGGCACCAGCGGCTACGGGCGCAGGCGCATGGTCGACGTGCCGATCGCGAGCGACGACCCCCGCTACGGCGCGGACGCGGACACCGAGTTCGTGGCCGGTGCGCCGTTCCTCGACCGGGACAGCTGCAACGGCGACAGCGGCGGGCCCGCGTACGTGGGGTCGGGGCAGCAGTGGTTCCTCGCCGGTGCGACGTCCCGGGCCACGGCCTCCTCCCTGCGCCCGTGCGGCGACGGCGGGATCTACACCCGGGTGGCGTCCTACGAGGAGTGGCTGTGGTCCGTGCCCGGAGCCATGCGCCCCTGACCCTCGCCGACGTCAGTACGCGGCGGCGCGCACGGCGAACACCGAACGGCTGCCCGCGTACTCGGTCAGCGACCAGAGCTGCCCCTTGGCGGGCCAGTACGAGAGATCCTCCGGCCCGATCGGCAGCACGTCGTGGTGCATCACCACGGACCCGCCCGGCTTGAACGTGGCCAGGTCCCCGGTGTTGCCGCTGCCGTCGCTGGTGGACAGGTAGAACTTGCCGCCGACCGCGGTGGCGCCCTGCATGCTCTGCACGGACACCTCGTAGGCCTCGCTCGCGCGGGCGTAGCCGTCCGACGACGTGGTGAGCATCCGGGTGGTGTGGTCGATGGGGAAGCGGAACAACCGGCTGCCCGCGCCGGGGTTGGCGTACTCGCCCACGATGACGCTGTCCGGGGTGCTCGTGCGGTCCAGCGACGCGAACGAGAACCGGATGGGCGCGTGCCCGTTGGTGGTCGACTGGTTGTAGGCGAACACCTGCGGTGCCACGTACTTGTAGCCGTAGGCCTGGTAGCTGCCGTCGGACTGGCGGCCGATCGCAGAGCCGTCCGCGGTGCTGGTCTGCCATAGGTGCCGCAGGTCGAAGACCCGGAAGCCACTGCTCGTGGCGGCCACGTACAGCAGGTGGCCGTACCAGAACATGCCGCCCGCGTGCAGGTTGACCGGCCGGAACGACGCGTGGCCCGCGGTCGTGGTGTACGGCTCGACCAGCAGCACGTGGCGGTAGGTGGGGGCGGACGGGGTGGCGTAGTCGACGAACGAGACCCGGATGCCCCGGTCGATCCCGTCGGTGCCGTTGTCGTACCAGCTGACCAGGATCGCGGTCGAACCCTCGTAGGTCGCCTCGCCGTACGCGTCCGCGGTCGTCGTGATCCCCTGCGGCATCCAGTACATGACGTCGTCGTCCCCGCTGTTCCAGCAGAACGCGGCGAGCCGGTTGGCCGCGGCCGGCGAGCAGGAGGTGGCGGCCCGGTTGCCGTCGCCGACGACGTTCGGCACGCTCACGTTCGGCAGCGCCGCGTCCAGGTCGTCGATCAGACCGGAGTAGGCGGTGGCCTTGAGGCGGAAGTTCGACGCCGGCAACGTCGTCGCCGCCTGTGCGGGCAGCGCGGGGGCCACGGCCGCGACGAGCGCCGCGGCGATCCCGACGAGCACCATTCGGTACTTCTTCACCAGACCACCACCATTGTTGGTCGAGTACTGACGAACCGCCATCATGGCGGCACTCGTCGGTCGGGGCAACGGTCGGTGTCCGGTCGGCTACGGTCCGGGTCAGACGCGCGGGTTGGCGGCCACCGGGATCCAGTCGGGGTGCTTGCCGGTCGCGTCGTCACCGGACGAGATGCCGCGCAGGCGGCGGTTCACCCAGGGCAGCACGTGCTCGCGGTAGTAGCGGGCCTCGGCCAGCACGCTGCGGCGGGCGGCGGGGGTCGGGTCGACCGCGTGCGCCTCGGTGGTGTGGCCCAGCGCGTTGAGGACCAGGGACGCGACCCGCTGGTGGCCCGCGGCGTTGAGGTGCAGCCGGTCCGGTGACCAGTACTCGGCCCGGCGGACCTCCACGTCGTTGAACGCGTCGACGAACAGGATGTCGTGCCGCGCGGCCAGCTCGGCGATCGCCGCCGTCAGCACCTCGCCCCGGCGGTGGATCATGCGGCCGAACGGCAGCCGCTGCGCCGGGTTCGCCCCGCTGAGCAGCACCAACCGCACCCCGGCCGCCACGCACCGGCGAACCGCCCGTTCGGTCAGCTCGACCAGCCGCGCCAGGTCGACACCGGGGCGCATCATGTCGTTGCCGCCGCCGTTGAGCGTCACCATGGTGGGCGCGGGCGTCAGGGCGAGCGCCGTGTCGAGCTGGCCGGTCGCGATCGGTTCGAGCAGCCGTCCCCGGACCGCGAGGTTGGCGTAGTGCACGGTCTCACCGAGCCCGACGGCGAGTCCCGCCGCCACCAGGTCGGCCCACCCCCTGGGCGAGCCGTCGGGGAGCTCGTCGCCCACCCCTTCGGTGAAGCTGTCGCCGATGGCCACGTATCGCACTGCAGATGCCTCCCCAGCCGGAACCTCGACCCAGCATATGAGGCGCCGCGACGTGACTCAGCACACCTGCTTCGCGGCCAGCACGCGGTGGGCCGCCTCGTCGACGCGGGCCGCCGGCAGCGCGCCCGAGGCCACCGCGCCTTCGAGGTGGTCGAGCACCTCGCGGACCCGGCCGCCCGAGGACCACAACGCGATGTCGGCGCCCGCGGCCAAGGCCTGCGTGACCGCGTCGGGCAGGCCGACCCGGTCGGTCACCGCGCGCATCGCGCCCAGGTCGTCGGTCATCGCCGGACCGGTGAAGCCGAACTCGCCGCGCAGCAGCGCGTAGGCCGCCGGGCTCAGGGTCGCGGGCACGCCGCCGGTCAGGCCGGGCACGTCGATGTGCCCCAGCATCACCACGACGTCGCCGAACCGGGCCAGGTGCCGGTACGGGACCAGGTCGGCACCCCGCAGCGCGTCGAGCGGGGGAGAGGTCACCGCGCCCAGGTGGGAGTCGCCGGTGGTGTTGCCGTGCCCCGGGAAGTGCTTGACCACCGGCGTGACGCCCGCGTCGTGCAGCCCTTCGGCGAACGCGAGCGCGTAGCCGAGGGCGGTGGCCGGGTCGGCGCTGAACGACCGGTCGCCGATGACCGTGCGGTCGGGCTGGCCGCTGGTGTCGAGCACCGGGGCCAGGTCGGTGGTGACGCCGCGGTCGCGCAGCGCGAGCCCCCGGTCCTGGGCCACGGCGCGGACCTCGTCCGGTGACATGGCGGCCGCCATCTGGCGGGCGCTGGGCAGTGAGCCGGCGAGCGCTTCGAGCCGCTGCACCCGGCCGCCTTCGTCGTCCACGGCGACGGTGAGGGGCAACGCGGCCGCGGCGTGCACGGGCGCCAGCGCGCCGGCGCTGAGCAGGCCGACGTCGTCGCCGCCGATGAAGATGCCGCCCACCTGCTCGCCCTGGACCGCGGTGAGGGCGTCGGCGGGCCCGCGCGGGTCGACGCCCACGACCAGCAGCTGGGCGAGCCTGGCCCGTAGCGGCAGGGCGGCGACGTCGTCCGCGCACGGGTCCGCGGCCGGTGCGGGTGGCTCGGCCGAGGCGGACGAGGGCGGTGCCGACGAGGTCTGCGCGGACGAGGACGGCGCCGGTGACGAGGACCGCAGCGCAGCGGGTTGGGTCGACCGGTCTCCGCCCGGCACCGACGTCACCACGGCGAACGAGGCGGCGACGAGGGCGCCGAGCGCGACGAAGAGCAGCAGCGTCGACGTGCCGGCTCTCCGGCGACCGGTGCGCTTCACTTCCGCCCGGTTCCGTCGTCCGACGCGTGCGCCAGGTGCACTGTGCTCACTCCCACGTCTTCACCCGATCGGCGACGAGTCGCCGTGAGCGGCGGTCACCGCCATCGTGCGGGTGTTCTCCGGCCACCGCAACCGCGGCGCAACCGAGGTCACGTTCACATTTCGCGTCCAGGGCATCGGGGACAGGATATCCGTTCCACGGAACGTGCGTGGACGACCACGTTTTGCGCAGCGTGATTGTCGATCACATTTCCATGATTTCCGCGATTTCACCGGTCGGGGCGCCACCACCGGCGTTTCCGGCGCGCGGTGCCGGTTCGGTGTGCGACGTCACCGGCCACCGGCGCGGCCAGTGCGTCCAGGGTGTCCGGGTGGTCCGCGCCCAGGCGCGCGGTGCGCTCGGACACCACCCGCCGGTGCAGGGCGGCCGCTGCGTCGTCGTGCCCGGTCAGGGCCAGTGCGCGGGCGAAGTTCAGCGCCAGCTCGTCCTCGCGGATGGCCGGCGGGTCGGTCGCGCGGGGCCGGTCGCGGTCGCCCGCCGCCCGCGCCCGGCCGGTCGCTTCGCCGCGTTCCACCAGGTCGAACACCCGTTGGCCGGCGGGCCTGCGGCACAGGTAGCCCGCCCGGAACGCGAGCCACCGGGCGCGGTCCATCGTCGGCAGCAGCGGCCGGATGTCGGCGGCGCATTGCGCGTCCGTCGGTTCGGTGAGCAGGACGATCCTGTTCTCGTGGTCGATCGGCGTGGCGTCGTCCAACATCGTGCCGACGAAGTTCGCCGGTGTCGCGCCGCCGGTCAGGATCGCTTTCGCGTGCGATGAGCCGAGCGTTTTTCCGATTCCGCACGCCAGGAAGAGGTCGGGCCACTTCTCCGGCGTGGCCAGCAGCCTTTCGACGCTGAAGTACTCCGCCGCCGGCGGGCCGTGCCAGAGGTGGTGGAACGCGGCGTGGTCCACGGGGGTGTCCGGTGCCCGGTGGACCGCGGGCGGCGGTTCGCCGGGCGCGGCGGCGGCCAGGCGGCCGACGGTCTCGGCCGAACCGATGAGCACTGGCGAGTTCTCGGGGAAGCGGATGAGCAGCGGGCGCTGCTGAGGTAATCGCAGGAGGCGTTGGGCACGGGGGACGACCGCGCCGTGCTGGTCCACCGTGACGAAGTCCTCGTGTCCCTCGCGGACCAGGTCGTCCAGGCGGACGCAGGCGAACCGCGGTCCGAGCGAGTGGGCCAGGTCCGCGGGCCGGCACCGCTGCCGCAGTCGCGTCGCGTCCGCGTCGGCCGGTCGTCCGGGTGGCTCGCGCCAGTCGACCCGGCCGGCCAGGAGCACCGCGCCGTCGCGGCCGACGAACAGCTCCACCAGCTCGCGGAACATCTCGAACGGGTGAGTGGCGCCGCTGCGCGCGGTGATCTCGACGAGCGAGGCGGGTCCGCCGGACAAGGCCGTTTCGCGCCGGCGCAAGGCGAAACCGGAATCGCTCATCGGGGCATGCTAGCCGGCCGGGCCGACCCGGCCGCGCCGGCTCGACGGTTCGGCTCGACGGTCGGGCGGTCGCCGCGCGAGCCGGTCGGACGTGGCCCGGACACTACTGTTCGGACCATGACGAGAGGACGGGTCACCCGCGAGGACTGGACGATGGCGGCGTTGCGGGCACTGGCCCGCGGCGGCGTGGCGGCCGTGTCCGTGGACGGGCTCGCCGGTGAGCTCGACATCACCCGTGGCAGCTTCTACTGGCACTTCAAGGATCGCGAGGCGTTGCTCGTGGCCGCGGTGGAGTTCTGGGAACAACGCGCCACCGCCGACCTCATCACCCGGCTCACCGCCATCGACGACCCGGTGGACAAGCTGGGCGAGGGGTTCCGGGCGGCGCTCGGCACGGAGGTCGTCGCCGGCCTGGAACCGGCTCTCGTCGCGCACGCCGACTACCCCGCGATCGCCCCGGTGCTGACCCGGGTGATCGAACGGCGCATCGCCTACCTCGCCGAGGTCTACGCCGAACTGGGCCTCACCCCGGCGGTGGCGCGGCGGCAGGCGGTCGTCGCCTACGCCGCCTACCTCGGTTGGGCGGACCTGCGGCGGGTGGCCGCCGGCGTGGTGCCCGAGGTCGCGGCGGACGGCCCGCGCGGGCGGGCGGCGTTGAAGCACCTCATCGAGCAGATGACCGTGGTGCGACAGGCCGCTCGGCATTGACATACACAAGTGTATGGATTGAACATGCGCGTGTGTATGGTCAACTGGGAGGGCGGTCGGAGCCATGTCGCGTCGAGCGTTGACGGCGTTCCGGATCGGCGCGTGGGCGTGGGTCGTCACCGGGGTGGGCCACCTGGCGATCTCGGTGGCGCTCGCGCTGCGGCCGCAGGAACCCGCGGCGGCCCGTGCGCTCGCGGCCATGCGGGAGTACCACACCGAGATCGCGGGCGTCCGGCGCAGCCTGCGCGACCTCGACCAGGGCATGTCGCTGGTCATGGCCGCGGCGCTGATCTTCGGCGGGGCGGTGTGCCTGCTCGTGGCGCGGTCCGCACCCGACCTGGTCACCCGGTCGCGGTCGCTCAGCGGCCTGTGCCTGGCCGCGTCGCTGGTCGTGCTCGGCCTGTCGTCGTTGCTCCTGCCGGCACCGCCCATCGCCCTCTTCGCGGTTGCCGGGGTCACGTTCGGGTGGGCGCTTTGGAACGCTCGCACGGCCCCGGCCGCGCTGTCCGCGTGAGCACCCGACCGGCGACCCACGTCGTGGGTCGGGTCAGCCGGTGGGACGCAGGACCACCGTGACGGTGCGGTTGCGCGGCGCGTCGGCGAACGGGCCGTCCGACTGGTCGGCGGTCGTCAGGGTGAACGCCGTCAGCGGCAGACCGCCGCCTTCGGCGAGCACCTCTGCGGCGACCTGGGCGCGCCACCACGCCACGGTGGAGCCACCGCTGGTGGGCCCGCCCGCGACGGCGACCACGTGCCCCACCACGGTGGTGGCCGCACGGGTGCCCGCGAGCCTGCGGCCCACCTCCGCCAGCAACGGCCACGACCCCGGCGCCAGCTCCGCGTCCGACCGGAAGACCCCCTCCTCGAACACCAGCCGGACGTCCTCGGTCCGGCGCTCCACCAGCACCCCCGGCATCGCGAACGCGGCGGCGATGGCGTCGAGGTCGCGGGACCGCTGGTCGACGGCCTGCTGCCGCGCGCCCGTCGCGGCCGCCAGCTCCTGCTCCAGCCGGCGCACCTCGGCCCCCTGATCGCCGGCCGGCGCGGGCGCGGCCGCGACCGGTGGCGCGGAGGGGCCGTCGCCCGAAGTGGCCCAGACGGCGCCGCCGACCAGGGCCACACCCAGCACCACCGCCACGGCGGCCGTCGCCGCACCCGCGTGGACCAGCGGCCGGGCGCGGTGACCGGCGCGCACGCGGGCGATGGTGTCGCGGCCCGCCGTGGCGCCCTCGTCGTCCGGGACCAGCAGCAGCACCCTGGCCCAGCACCGGTCCGCCTCGGCCAGCTCGCCCCGTTGGGCGTGCACGCGGGCGCGCAGGTCCAGCGAGGTGGGCGTGGCCGCGCCGGCGGCGTCCAGCTCGTCCAGCAGGCGTGCCGCCAGGTCGAGGTCGCCCGCGTGGGCGGCGGTGTGGGCGCGGTCGAGCGTCAGGTGGTGGCTCAGCGCGGAGCGCAGCGATGCCGTCATGCCTTCCTCAATCCGATGACCTTGTCCTGCTCGGCCTGCGGGAGCAGCCTGATCAGCCGCTGGTTCACCGCGTCCAACGTCCGCGAGTCGCGCGCGGCCAGCGCCCGGCTGCCCTCCCGCACCAGCGCGGTGGCCTGGCCGGACGGCGGCACCATGTCCTGGAGGGCGTAGAACAGCTTCACGGGCCAGTCCGGACCGCGCCGTTCCAGCTCGACCAGGAACGTGCCGACCCGTTCGATCTGCGCCCGGACCGCGGCCAGGTCGCGCGAGTCGATCGCGTCGCGCGCCCGGCGGCGCAGCTCCACGACCTCCTGGCGGTCGGCGGGCGTCCCGCTCTGGTCGGCCAGCGCCGACGCCTCTTCGAGCATGGCCTGCAACTGGTGGCTCAGCGTGGGCAGCTCCAACGCGTCCTCGACGTCGTCCAACTCCGCTTGCAGGTGGCGCAGGCGCTCCTCGGCCGCGGCCGCCGCACCGGCGTCCACCTTGGCCGCGTCGACCTGGTCGCGCGCGGTCATGACGGCGCTCTCGTCGTCCAGCCGGTCCAGCTGCTGCTGGGCCTCCGCGGACGACGAGGTCGTCGCCTTCTCGCGCAACGAGTCGAGCCTGCTCTCCATCCCGTCCAGCTGCTCCCGCAGCACCTCCGGCGCCACCGGTCGCAGGTCGCTGAGGTTGATCTCCGCGTCGAACTGCGCCTGCACCAGCGGCACGTCCGCCACCACGGTCACCACGCTGGAGGCGTCCACGTCGAAGGTGACCTCGACGTCGGTGCCGGCGGGCAGGTCGATCCGCACGTCGCGCGGCCGGATCTCCAGCACCCCGACCGCGCGGTTGCGGTCGGCGCGGTTGCGCTCGCCCTGCACGATCGGGATGCGCACGACCGCCTCGGAGTCGCCGCGGTGCAACGCGGCGGTCGTCTGGAACACCTCGCGCACCCGCGTGGGCAGGGTCGCGCCCTTGCGCAGCATCGGCGCGAACGCCCGGTCGGCGAGCTGGATGCCCAGCGAGTGGGCCAGCCGCACGCCGCCGAACTCGACGTCCCGGTGCGTGATCGACAACGTGTCCGGGGTCAGCCTGCGCCGGGTGCCCGTGCCGTCGGTCAGCTCCACGGTGAACCGGGAGGTCTTGTGCGGGTCGATGTCCACGTCGGTGGTGAAGGCGCCGTTGGCGTTCAGCTTGATCTGGGCGGACCGGAACGGCGGGTGCGCGTCCGGGTTGCTCAGCGTCACCGAGTGCTCGGTCCAGTCCACGGTCGCCGAGCTCCTCAGCCGACCGGCCACGGTGGGGGTGGTCGTGGTGACGCTGGGCTCGTAGGCCAGTTCGACCACGAACTCGCCCGGCGCGACCGACGCGATCGTGGTGGTCCGCGGGCGGCGGATCGTGCTGGCGAACAGCGCCGCGCCGCGGGCGACCACCGTGGTCGGGTCGAGGCTGGTGTCGAGCTGGATGCCGATGCCGTCGTCCGGGTCGGCCAGCCGCTCCCGCAGCCCGGGCGCGAGGGTGACACCGCCGACGAGCACCATCCGGTCGATGTCGTCGACGTCGAGCGAGGCCTCCCGCAACGCCGATCGGCACAGGTTGATCGCCCTGGCGTAGAACGGCTCGGCGACCGAGTCGAGCTCGTCGCGGCGCAACTCGTACTCGAAGCCCTCCGTGCCGCCGTCGCCGTCGGGCAGGTCGATGATCAGTTCGGTCGACTCGTGGCGGGACAGCGAGATCTTCGCCTCCTCCGCCCTGGCCTTGAGGATCGCGAACTGGCGCCGCCACTTCGGGTTGTCCCGCCGGAACTCGCGCAGGCCGAGGTCGCGGGCCACCGCCGGGGCCAGCACCCGGTCGACCAGCGCCCAGTCGATGAGCTTGCCGCCCAGGTAGGAGTCCCCGGCGTGGTTGAGCACGCGCAGGTCGCCGTCGCGCTTGCTGACCACGGCCGCGTCGAACGTGCCGCCGCCGAAGTCGAACACCATCCAGTAACCGCGGTCGGCGGCGTCGCGGAAGCCGTAGGCGAACGCCGCCGCGGTCGGTTCCTGCACCAGGGGGCAGGACGGGTCGAACCCCGCGAGCTCGGCGGCCTCGGTGGTCGCCTTGTTCTGGTTCAGGGTGAACGCCGCGGGCACGGTGATCACCGCGAAGTCCGGCGCGGTGCCCCGGTGGTGCGCGGCGTCCTCGCGCAGCGACTTGAGCACCTCGGCGGACAGCTGCGGCGGCGTCAGCTCGCGACCCGCCTTGACGAACCTGCGCCGGGCCTCGGTCGACGCCAACCCCATCTCCAGCTTGAACTCCGCGGCCGTGTTCTCCGGGTCGATCTCGACCCGCTCACGCGCCCGACGCCCCACGTGCACGACGTCCGGCTTGGGCAGCCAGACCGCCGACGGCGTGGTGTCCCACCCGTCGTTGTTCTTGATCGTCACGATGTCGTCGCCCTCGACCACCGAGATGGCGCTGTTGGTCGTGCCGAGGTCGATGCCGTAGTCGATGGTGTCGCTGTCGTTGTCACGCATGGTCGTTGTTCACCTGGTCCCTCGGCTGGATGGACGGGGTCGGGTCGTCGGACGGCGGTCCCGCGACGATCACCTGACCCATCTGGATGCGCCGGTCGTGCAGGTAGACCGTGGGCCGGACGGTCTCCACGACCACCTCCGCGGGCCGTGCCGGGTCGGTCTCGAAGACCAGCACCTCGATCGAGCGGCCGGAGTGGAAGGCGTCGCCGTCGTGGTCCTGGATGAGCACCCCGGCCTCGGTCAACGCGTCGCGGCACGTGGTCAGCAGGCGGGCGGCCTGGCGGTCCCGCGCGGTGGACGGCTCGTCGGCGCGGGCCAGCCTGCGCTGCGCGCGCCACAGGTAGGTGGCGGCGTCGGCGAGCAGCTTGTCGTCCAACTGCCGGGGGCGGGCGTCCTCGACGGGCTCGCGGACCTCGGCGATCAGCCGTGCCACCCGGTCGCGCAGCCCCTCGTCGGCGACCGGTGGCGGGATGCGGAACGCCCGGTGGTGGCGGCGCTGCCGCAACTCCGCGCGCAACTCCGTGCGCAGCTTCGCTAATCGGCTCACATCATCACTCCTCGGCGCCACAGGATGAGCCTGTGCAGGTGCAGTTCACGGATGTGGGACGAGAGGGTGACCGCTTCCTCCAGCAGGTCCGCGGCGCGGTCCAGCTCGCCGGGGACGCGGGCCAGCGCGAGCGCTTCGTCGGCCAGCCGTCGCGCGCGCCCGGTCGCCGGCCGGGCGGGCGCGGTGTCGTGCCGGACCGGCTCGGCTGGCCGGCGGTCCAGCCTGCGGCGGCGTTCCCGCAACGCCTCGCCCAGGACCAGCGCGGTGGCCGGGCGGTTCGCCGGGTCGACCTCCAGCGTGGCCATCACGATCCGGTCCAGCTCGCGGTCGACCGTGTCGTTGTAGCTGGACGGCGGCAGCAGCGGCTTGGTGAACCGGGCCAACGAGTAGGAGGCGAACGGCTGGCCGTCGTCGAACGGGACGTGGTTGGTGAGCAGCAGGTACGCGATCGTGCCGACCGACCACACGTCGCTCGCGCACGAGTAGCCCTTGTTGCGCAGCACCTCCGGCGCCATGAACGCGTACGTGCCCTGCGCGCTGGCCAGGTGCGTGAACGGGTCCGCGCGCTTGGCCAGGCCGAAGTCGCTGACCCGCACCCGCATGCCCGCGCCGTCGTAGCCGACCAGGATGTTGGCCAGGGTCAGGTCGCGGTGCACGATCGGCGGGTCCTGGTCGTGCGCGACGGCCAGGCCCGCGGCGATCTGGGCCATCACCTCCGACACCAGGTCCGTCGGCACGGCGGGCCGGTGCGCGGCGGCGAGCCGTTCGAGGTTGCCGCCGGGCACGTACTCCATGGTGAAGAACCCGCGCAGCCCTTCGGGCGTCTGCACGGTGCTCGCCTCGAAGAACCGGATGATGTTGGGGTGGCCCAGGGTCGACAGGAGCCTGGCCTCGCCGAGCATGGCGCGGGTCTCGGCCTTGGACGCGACCTTCTTGAACAGCTTCATCGCCTGCCAGCCGAGGTACTCGTGCCGCACCCGGTGCACCTCGGCGAACGCGCCCTCGCCGAGCAGGCGGTCGATGACCAGCGTGTCGCTGACCCGGTCACCGGCGTTGAGCAGCGTCATGCCGACCCCCTCGCACCGAACTCGACCGCGATCACCGAGATGTCGTCCACCGCGCCCGAGCCGGTCGCGGTGTCGACCAGTCGCGCACAGGCGGCGTCCAGGCCGACGGCGGACGTGAGCACCGCACCGAGCGCGTGGTCGTCGACGCTGTTGGTGAGACCGTCCGTGCACAGCAGGATCCGGTCGCCGGCGGCGAGCTCGTGCACCGAGACACCGGGGACGACCGCGCCGGGCATGCCGACGAACCGGGTCAGCTGACCGTTGCAGGAGTGGTCCTCGGTGAGCCGCCGGACCCGGCCGGCCCTGGCCAGGTAGACGCGGCTGTCGCCCAGGTGCACGACCAGCGCGAGACCGTCGCGCACCAGCAGCAGCGCGATCGCGGCCCCGGTCGTGCCGGGCCCGGTCCGGGCGGTGTCGCGCACGCGCTCGTTCAGCTCGGCCAACGCCTCGGTCACGTCGCGCACGACGTCCGGGCCGCGCAACGCGGTGACCCGCTCGCGGGCCTCGCGCGGGAAGAGGTCCACCACCACCTGGGCCGTGGCCGCCGCGTCCGCCAACCCGCCCATGCCGTCGACCACCATGAACGTGCCGCGCTCCGGGTGCGCGACCAGGCGGTCCTGGTTCTCGTCGTGCATCCGGCCGGTCCGCGTCCGCGCGGCGCACGTGATCACGACGAGTCCCCGGCGTCGACGTTGAGCCGGTACCCGATGCCGGTGATGGTCTCCAGGATGCGCGGGTTGGACGGGTCGACCTCGATGCAGCGGCGCACGGCGCGCACGACACCGGCGATGTCCATCCGGTTGTACGAGCGGTGCGGCGCCCACTCCTCGCGCGAGCCCCACAGCGCGGTGATCAGCTCGGCGTGCTCGCACGCCACGGCCGCGCCGTCGGTGCTGCGCCCGGCCATGTAGCGCAGCAGCTGGTGCCCCTGCGGGCGCAGGCCGCTGATCGGGGTCTCGACGCCGTTCTCCCGCCGGTACGCCCGTGCGGCGACCCAGTCGTAGCGCAGGGCGGGCCCGGTGTGGCGGACGTCCGCGGCGGACCCGAACGGCGCCGGGCGCGTGGTGTGCGGGTCGAGGAAGGTCAGCTCCCAGTAGAGCGGGCTGCCGTCCCCGGCCATGTCGCCCAGGATCAGCAGGGTGTCGCCGTGCTGGATCCGCTTGCGCCCCTGGAGGCGTTCGGTGACCTCGCCGTGCCGCAGCAGGGTGCCGTTGACGCTGGCGTTGTCGGTCACCGACCACATGCCGTCGGCGAAGTCCAGCGTGCAGTGCAGCCGACCGACCCACCGCTGCGGGTCGGGCCCGAGGGCCACGTCCGGGGCGTGGTCGGGCGCGGCGCGCCCGATGGTGACCGGACCGCCGTCGAGTTCGACACCGCTGCGCTCGCCGTCCGGCGAGCTGATCCGCAGTGTCATCGCCCGAACCATCACGACTCCTCTCCTCGACCCGACTGTGCCCGGCTCGTGCGCGGCCGGACCATGGCAACGGGTTGGAAACCGGATGGGAACCTCATCGCAGGCTCCCTTGCAACGGGTTGCCGTCGGCCCTGCTCGCGGCGCACGCCGCGTACTTCGGCTTGTCCGGCGTGTCGGTCCACCAGCTCCCACCCGGCCACGTGGTGTGGTAGTGGTACGCGGCGTCCAGCCCCCGGTCGACGGCCAGCTGCTTGCAGGCCGCGTCGGCCGCCGCGAAGACCGCGCCGTCGCCCGGCCACCCGACGTCGGGTTGGTAGAGCACCGGGTAGCCGAGGACCTCGCCCCAGTGCGGCCGGTCGCACTGGGCGAACGCGACCTGGTGCGGGTCGTCGTCCAGGCTCTTCTGGGTCGCGATGCAAGCCCCCGCCGGCGGGTTCGACGCGATGTCCAGGCCGTACATGTCCCGGACGAGGGTGAGGTCGTCGGGCACCTTGCGGTCGGCGTCGACCAGGTTGTGCGGGGGCAACGGCTTGTCGTCGATCCGGTGCACCACGCACGTGGCGTAGTTCTCGACGTTCTTCCCGCCGTCGTTCCAGGAGTCCTTGCCGCGGTAGGCGGAGGTCGTGGTGTAGGTGTCGAAGGGCAGGTTCTGCCGGGCCTGCCGCCACGCGCACTCGTAGCGGGCGTGCTGCGCGACCACCTCGTCACCGGGGTGCGGCGACGGGTTCCCGCCGACCGGGACGAAGGCCAGGAGCTCACCCCAGTGCTCGTGGTCGCAGGGCACGGACGGCACCCGGTGCTTGTCGGCCCGCCAGCCGTCCGCGGTGGTGATGCACGTGCCCACCGGTGCGTTCGCCGAGGCGGTGTCGGAGAAGGTCCGGACCAGGCCGGGGTCGGGTTCCTCGTCGTCGGCGAAGACCCAGCGGACACCGGCCAGCACGAGCACCGTCAGCAGCAGCAACGCGACCACCCGCCACAAGCCGACGAAGAGCCGTTTCACGTCCTCCCAGCCGTAGCGGTACGTCGGCGCGGTCCCGTACTGCGGCTGCGGCTGCCTCGGCGCGGGCACGTGCACGCCGAGGTCGCGGAGCATCTGGTCGATCTCCTCGGCGCCCGCCATGCCGGCGGCCCGCGCACGCATCGACCGCAGCATCCTCCGGGCCACGTCCCGGCGGCCCAGGGCGACGAGCTCCTGGACCTGCCGGCGGATCGTCGCCATGGCGGCGGCCAGCTCGGCGATCGCGGCCTGGTTGCGCTCGATCAACGAGACCGTGTGCGGGTCGCTCGCCAGTTCCGCGGCGGACCGCAGCCACCGGAGGGCCTCCTCCTCGGCCTGCGACCCCTCGTTGTCGACCAGCTTGGTCGCGCAGTTGTTGAGGGCCACGGCGGTGTCGTCGCGGATACTGGCGGTGCGCCGGTGAAAGTCGGGCGGCACCAGGTCGTCCAACCGGTCCAGCACGTCGAGCACGTCGTCGTACACGATCGTCGCGGCGTCCACAGGGTAGCCGTTCGCCAGCTTGTCCGCGGCCTTCTTGAGACCGGCGCGGACCTCCTCGTAGGCGGGTTCGGCGGCCTGCTCCAGCAGGTCGTTGACCGTGCCGGCCGGCGCGGGCCAGTCGCGGGCCCGGTCGGCCAGCCAACCCGGATCGGACGCGGACGCCGTGGCCAGCTGGACCAACGGCTTGACCAGCGCCACCGGCACCTCGTCGCGGAGCAGGTCGACCACGGACTCGTCCAGCTGCCGGTCGTCCAGCACGGCGACGCGGTGCCGGACGTGGTCCCAGAACGCGGCCCGGCGCAGGGAGCGGCCCCACAGCTGCCCGGCCTGCGTCCACAGCTCGTCGAGCTCGTCGAGCTCCGCGTCGGTCAGCTCCTGGTCGCGGGCCTCGTAGTCGAGCGCCCGGCTGTGCGCCCGCACGGCGGCGTCGTGGTCGCGGTGCACCGACTCGGCGCACCCGCAGGTCGCGGTCGGGGTGTCCCACAGCCAGAACAGCTCGTCCACCAGGCGCCGCCGCGGGTCGCCGAGGATCAGGTCGAACGCCCGGGCCACGTCCGACGGGTCGACCGGGAGGTCGTGCCCCAGGTCGACGTCCGCGCCCACCTCCAGCGCGGTGTTCACCTTGTGCCTGCGCCGCCGCACCGCCGGCCGGTCCGCGTCGGTCGGCAGCCCGGTGATCCGGAACGCGTTGCGCCGGTAAAGCTGTGGGGTCGAGGCGTCATCGAGCCCGGACCTGGTCGAGTCGCTCACCACACCCCCTGCGGGCGCGTCACCAGTTCCACCATCGCCATCCCATCGAAGTCGAGCCGAGTCGCACGAGCAGTTTCGGTGGCCGAGGCGGTCGGACTCCATGAGAGCCGGTTGGAAACGGGATGGTCGCCGGAAAGGACGACGTTCACTCGATCAGTGCAGCAGCGCCGCGGATCCGGCATTGCCGCAGAATTGCGGTTTCCCCTGCTGTCAGGGCGTTCGGCGCGATCCGGTTCACGCCACGGCGACGTGACGGGATTCGATTGGCTGCGAGAACACGTGGGCGATCCGGCCTTCTTCGCATATCTTCGCGGGCAAAGGATTCGACGTGCCGCAACGGGAACGGGTTCCCCTGATCGGAGGCGGATCGGCATGGTGGCGCACGTCGTCGTCATCGGCGCGGGCGTCTACGGCGCGGCGGTGGCCGCCTCGCTGACCCGCCGCGGCGCACGGGTGACCGTGGTGGACGCCGGCGCACCCGGCGGCGGCACGTCCGGTGCGACGTTCTCGTGGACCAACTCGTGCGGCAAGCAACCGCGGTCCTACCACGACCTGAGCGTCCAGGGCATGCAAGCACACCGGCGACTGGCGGCCGACGTGCCGCACGGCGACTGGTACCACGAGACCGGCAACCTGGAGTGGGCCGGTACCGACGCCGAGGGCGACGAGCTGCGCGCGAAGGTCGCGGGCGTGCTCGACTACGGGTACGAGGCGCGGTGGCTCAGCCGGGCGGAGGCGTTGGCCCTCGAACCCGACCTGGACCCCGCGGTCCTGCCCGACGAGGGGATCGCCTACTTCCCCCGCGAGGGCTGGGTGGAGCCGATCCGGCTGATCGGCCACCTGCTGGTGACGGCGGTCGCCGGTGGCGCGGAGGTGGTCGGCGACGACGCGGTGACCGCCCTGGAGGTGACCGCCGGTGCCGTGCGCGCGGTCCGGCTCGCCTCGGGCAGGCGGCTCGTCGTGGACGCGGTGGTCGACTGCGCGGGGCCGCAGGCGGCGCGGGTCGCCGGGCTGGCGGGCCTCGCGCTGCCGATGCGCAACACCCGGGGCGTGCTCGTCCGCACCTCGCCGGTCGCGGTGGCGGTGTCCCGGGTCGTCCACGCCCCGCACGTCCACCTGCGCCCGGACGGCGCGGGACGGCTGTTGCTGCACACGCCGGAGATCGACCACGCGGCCACCGTGTCCGACACCGGTGACATCGGCGTGGACCCGTCGGCGGTGGACGAGGTGGTCGCGGCGAGCCGTGCGCTCTACCCGGGCATCCGCGCCGCGACCGCGGCGAGCGTCCGGGTCGGTGAACGGCCCATCCCCGGCGACGGGCTGCCGGTGCTGGGGCGGGTGGTGGACCTGCCGAACTTCCACTTCGCCGTCTCGCACAGCGGCGCGACGTTGAGCCTGCACGCGGGCGACCTCGTGGCGGCGGAGGCGCTGGGGGAGGACCGGAGCGACGCCCTGGCCCCGTTCCGGTACGAGCGGCTGGACGGCGTCCACTGAGGACCGGGCACTTCGGCCGGCCGTAGCGGCGGCGTCCGAGGTGATGGCGCGATCCGGGCGTGCCTGGCACTGTCGCGCTGCCCGCGCACGGATCGACCTCGGAGGACGCCTTGGCGGAGGACGCGAACGGTGGGCTGCGCCGGCAGTTGACCAGCCGTCAGATCGGCATGATCTCGCTCGGCGGCACGATCGGCACCGGGCTGTTCCTCGGCTCCAGCCTCGCGATCTCCATGGCCGGGCCGGCCGTGGTGGTGGCCTACCTGGTCGGGGCGCTGGCGGCGGTGGCGGTGGCCTACGCGGTGGCCGAGATGGTCGTCGTGCACCCGGAGGCGGGTGGTTTCGGCGCGGTCGCGGCGCGGTACGCCGGGCCGTTGGCCGGGTACGTCCAGCGCTGGTGCTACTGGGCGACCCAGGTGATCACCGTCGGCGGCGAGGTGGTCGCGGCCGGCCTCTACGTGCGGTACTGGTGGCCGCAGGTGCCGCTGTGGGCGGCGGTGTGCGTGTTCTCGGTGGCAATCCTGGCGGTCAACTTCGCGGCCGTGCGGCTGTTCGGCGAGGTCGAGTACTGGTTCGCGATGATCAAGGTGACCGCGCTGGTCGTGTTCCTGGTGCTCGGCGCGTTCTACATCGTGCTCGGGCCGCCGGGGCAGGACGCGGCGGGGCTGTCGGCGTGGACCGCCCACGGCGGGTTCGCGCCCCACGGCCTGGTCGGCGTGCTCCTGGCGATCACCGTGGCGACCTTCAGCTACGGCGGCGTGGAGTCGGTGGCGATGACCGCCGCCGAGTCGCGCAGCCCGGCCCGGGACATCCCGCGCGCGGCCCGGCGGGTGGTGGTGCGCCTGACCCTGTTCTACGTGCCGGCCACCGCGATCATCGTGGCGATCGTGCCGTGGACGCAGGCCGCCGCGGTCGACGGCGTGGCGGAGAGCCCGTTCGTGACGCTGTTCACCTCGATCGGCATCCCGGCGGCCGCGGGCGTGATGAACCTCGTCATCCTCACCGCCGCGCTGTCCGCCGCGAACACCACGCTGTACCTGGCGTCCCGCACGATGCACTCACTGGCCCTGGACCGCTACGCCCCGCCCGCGCTGGCTGCCGTGACCCGGCACGGCAGCCCGGTGAACGCGGTGCTCGCGTCGACCGCGGGCCTGGCCGCGGCGGCGGTGGCCGCCGCCGTCTCACCGGACGCGGCGTTCCCGGTGCTGCTGGGCATCGCGTTGTTCAGCGGCATGACGGCCTGGCTGCTGATCTTCATCAGCCACCTGGCGTTCCGGCGGGCCCGCCGGCACCTGCCGCCGTCGCCGGTCCGGCTGCGAGGTGGGGCGGTGACCGCCGTGCTGAGCCTGCTGTACGTCGTGCTGGTGTTGGTGGCGACGGCGTTCACCGAGGCGTTCGGGCCGGCGTGGCAGGTCGGTGTGCCGTTCGTGGCGCTGGTGCTGCTGTCCTACCCGCTGGTGCGCCGCCGCCGGTCGGCCCGGGCACGGTTGGCAGAGGAGCGGTCGGCAGAGGAGCGGTCGGCCGACCAGCGGGTGGAGGCGGCCGAGGCTCAGACCGAGCTCAGGTAGCCCTGCTCGACGATGCGCTTGGCGGACTCGTCGTACGCCGCCGGGTCCGTCGGCGCGAACGTGCCGAGGCCGTCGACGTACCGGTTGTACATGCAGAACGCCGCCGCGATCAGCACGGTGTCGTGGATCTCGACGTCGGTGGCGCCCTCGGCCCGCGCCCGGTCCACCAGTTCGGTGGTGACCTTGCGGCCGGAGTCCTGCACGGCGGCGGCGATCCGCAGCAGCGCGCGCAGCTTCTCCGACACCGGTGCGGTGTCGAGGTCCGCCTTCACCTGCTGCACCAGGGTCATGCCCTCGTCCAGCTGGGCGGCGGCGAACGCCGAGTGGGAGTTGTGGCAGAACGTGCACTCGTTGAGAGCGGACACGTAGGACGCGATGAGCTCGCGTTCGCCGGGCGGCATGGAGTGCGGTGCGCGGAGGAGGACTTCGGCCAGTTCGTTGAGCGGCTTGGCCGTCTCCGGCCGGTACCGCATCGGGCCGGTGATGCCGGGGTGGATGGTCTCGTCCAAGCCGAGATCGATGTGCGCCATGCCGGTCACGCTAACCGTCACCGGCCACTCGGGGGGTGGCCGGTGACGGCCCGGACTGCGTGAATCCGCAGTGCGGTGCGCGGTCCCGCCGCGAGGGGCGCGGCGGGACCGGTGCGGTGGCGTTACTTGGCGTGGCCGCGCAGCGCGAGCAGCACGGCGCCGGTGGTGATGCCGTAGGCGACGACGTGGCCGAACAGGCTGACCCACTGGGGGCCGCCGACCACGAACACCATGTCGCTCATCATCGGGTCGGCGGTCACGCTCAACCACAGCGGCATGATGATCAGCGCGCCGAGCACCCACAGGACCGCGCCGTAGACCATGCTCGCGGCGTAGACGGGCGGCACCATGCCGAGGTTGCGGGTCAGGAAGCCGAACAGGGCGCCCCCGATGGCCGAGATGATCATGTGGACGATGAAGCCGACGAGGGCGTTGTCCACGCCGATCAGCATGCCGACCATGGGCAGCATGTCGACCCCGGCCATCAGCAGCCCGAACACGAGGCCGCCGGCGAGGCCGGCCATCGCCCCGTTCCGGATGGGCGAATCCGACCTCGTCGACGTCGAGGCAGCGAGTGTCGCGGTCACGTTCAGCTCCTTGTCAGTTGTAGGGCATGGTCGGGAACCAGCCGAACCCGAAGATCGACGGGACGCGCACGTCCCAGTACACGAGCAGGAAGACACCGAGCGCGATCAGCAGCGAGGCGCTGACCAGGGTCGAGCGGCGCGAGTGGCTGCTGAACCACCGCAGGAACCGGCCCTTGGTGCCCAGGGCCAGCGCCGCGAACACGATCACGACGAGCAGGACGTTGCCGATGGACTGGAGCACGAAGGTGCCCGCGCCGAAGAGCGGGTTCCCGGACTCCACCGCGGAGCGGAACAACTTGATGAACATCGGGTAGGGCCGACCGATCAGGAACGCACCGACCAGCGCGCCGAGCACGACCACGCGGGCCACCGGCCGGCCGCGGAAGACGTCGGGCACGACACCGAGGGCGGCCAAGCCGAGGTAGGCCATGGCCAGGCCGACGATGCCGAACACGATGGCCGACTGCACCAGGCGCACCGGCATGGTGCCGACCATCGCGCTGGACAACTGCGGCAGGCTCGGACCGATCAGCACGCCGATCGCGCCGTAGACCGCCGAGACGCCCACCATGCCCGCCGTGAAGTAGCCGAGGGGGCGCAACAGGGATCTCATGGTGCCCTGCGCGGTCCCGCCGGCTTCGCTCATCGGGCCGATCGAGGCGGCCATCGCGATGTTGCACGCGGTGAACGTGCCCGCGAGCCCGGAGACGAAGGCGAACGCCAGACCGGCGGCGGTGCCGGCGATCGAAGCGGTAGCGGCTTCCTCGCCGAGCAGCGCGTTGGCGACGTTCGCGCCGATCACGTGATCGACGAACTCGTAGGACCACAGCACGGACAGCAGTACTCCGGCGATCACGCTGCCGAAGATCAGTCGTCCTGATCCTGTGGTGCGATCGGTCCCGATGTCGGGCCGGGCATGGACCACGGGCGTCCACCTCGCTTCGGTCGGGTGTGGAGTTCGGTCGACTCAATGTCCTGGGCGGCGCGCCGTTCCGACAACTTCCATGCTGCTGTCCTCGCCGCAGGACGCGGCGGGTTCAGCGCGCCGCGCCGCACCGGGCGCTGTTCAAGGTGTCGAGGACGGCCGTGTACGCGGGCTTCTTGGCGCCGGCGGAGGTGAACAGCAGGGGGGTGGCGGAGGCCCGCCAGGAGTCGCTGTCGCGGATGCCCCACACCGTGATGCCGGTGCAGCGGTCGACCGCCAGGCAGGCCCGCACGACGCGCCGGTAGCTCTCGGCCTGGGCCGTGCCGGACCCCTCGACGTCCAACTCGGTCAGCTGCACGTCCACGCCGAGGTCGGCGAAGTTGCGCAGGGTGGTGACGAAGTCGGCCGGCACCGGGTGGTTGGCGCTGAAGTGCGACTGGAGGCCGACGCAGTCGATGGGCACGCCGCGGGACCGGAAGTCGCGCACCATCCGGTACACGGCCTGGGTCTTGGCGTGCGACCAGTTCTCGATGTTGTAGTCGTTGTAGCAGAGCTTCGCGCCGGGGTCGGCCGCCCGGGCCGCGTGGAACGCCGCCTCGATCCAGTCGTCGCCGGTGCGCTGGAAGTTGGAGTCGCGCCGCGTGCCGGTCGGGCTGTCGGAGAACGCCTCGTTGACCACGTCCCAGGCGAGGATGCGGCCGCGGTAGTAGGCCATCACCTGCGTGACGTGGTTGAGCATCGCCTGCCGCAGCGCCGCGCCCGACAGGTTCGTGAGCCAGCCGGGCTGCCCGGCGTGCCAGAGCAGGGTGTGCCCGCGCACCCTCTTGCCCTGCTGCGCCGCGTGGTTCACGATCCGGTCGGCCGCGGTGAAGGTGAACTTGCCCTGGCTCGGCTCGGTCGCGTCGAGCTTCATCTCGTTCTCCGGCGTGATCACGCCGAACTCGCGGTCGAGGATGCCGGTGTAGGTCGGGTCGGACAGCTTGTAGGCCGTGACGCCCGCCCCGAAGTACCGGCCGGTGCGTTGCGCGGCCTCCGCGAGCGTGGCGGCGGGTGGTGCGTCGGCGGCCGCGGCGGCGGGCACGACCGGGAGCAGCACGCCCGCCGCGGTGAGGGCAGCGGTGGTCAAGGCCAAGGACGCGGATAAGAGTTTTCGCACTTCGAAGCCCCTTTCGGCACGGAGGTGCCACACGATCGTGGGGCCCGAGCGCGTCGGGCAATGGTTATCGAGAGTTTTCGAAACCACGGCGGCCGTAGGTGAGTCGCCGCAGCAGCCATTCGGCCGGACCACCGCGGTCCACGCGGCGCAGCACGTCGGCCAGGACGACGGTGGCCGGCCAGGTGAGGACCGCGATCCCGGACGCGGCCGCCGTGCCCGACTCGGTGCCGAGCCCGCCCGCGTAGGGCACGAAGACCGCCACGAACACCACGGACTGCAACAGGTAGCAGGTGAGGGATCGCCGTCCGCACGCGGCCAGGGCGGTCAGCACCCGACCCGGCCGGGTGACGCGGGCCGCGACCAGCCCCACGAGCGCCGCGCAACCCACGCCTCCGGCCGGCCCGGTGACGCCGTGCAGCACGTACGCGAGCACCGACAAGGCGACCGGCGCCTGCGTCCACACCCCCGCGTCCAGCAACGCCAACGGGACCCCGCCGAGCACGGCCAGGCCGATCCCGACGAGAGCGGTCAAGCGCAGGACCGGGACGTGCTGGTGCGGCTCGTCCAGCAGGCGACGGCGGGCGGCCCACACGCCGAGCACGAACGGGATCACCAGTTCCACCACCAGCATCGGCGTCAGCGCACCCCACAACGCCACGCGCTCGCCGAGGGCGGTCACCGGGTCGGTCGCGGCGACCATGCCCGAAGGGCCGCCGAACTCGGCGATCCGCATCCCGTTGACCAGCGCCGCGCCGGCGTGCACGAGCAGCCACGCGCCGGCGAGCACGAGCAGCGCGCGGTCACGCCACCGCAGCACACCGACCATCAGCAGCCCGGCCAACCCGTAGGCGGCGAGGATGTCGCCGAAGAACAGCAGCAGGGCGTGGCCGCACCCGAACACCAGCAACCACCGGCTCCGCCTGCGCAACAACTTGCGCGTGGCACGCCAGTCATCGGTCTGCTTGCCGGCGAGCTGCACGAACCCGTAGCCGAACAGCGCGGCGAACATCGGCATGGCCCGGCCGTCGACCAGCGCCACCTGGAGCCCGGTGACGACGCGGTCGAGCGTGCCACCGTCGAGCGCGTATGCCCGGAAACCGGTCGGGTGGCCGGACAGGTACATGTGCGCGTGGGCCAGCGCGATCATCAGCAGCATCGCGCCGCGGGCCAGGTCGGGCGCCAGGGCACGTCCGCCGGTGAGCGGCCGGGGGAGCGTGGCGGAAGATGTGGACAACGGAACACCCCAATTGGATACGGCATCGTAGCTTATCGAGAGGATAAGCTACGGCACCGTGTCTTGAGATGGAAGTGACATGGAGAAAGCGGTCGCCAGGGCGCCGGAGCGGCGGCGCGGCGAGGCACTGGTGCGCGCCATCCACGAAGCCGCGCTCGCCGAACTCGCCGAGGTCGGGCTGGGTCAGCTCGGCATGGAGGGCATCGCCCGCCGGGCGTCCACCGCCAAGACCGTCCTCTACCGGCGTTGGGCCAGCCCGCACGAGCTGCTGGTCGACGCGGTGGCCCAGGCCCACCCGGTGGAGGTGCCCACCGCGGCCGCGGATGACCTGCGCACCGACCTGATCGCGGCGCTCACCGTGCTGACCGACTGGATGCGGACCCCGGCGGCGACCGCCGTGCTGGCGATCATGTCCGAGCGCCACCGCTACCCGGAGCTGGCGGAAGCCCTCTACACCGAGGTCTTCGACCCCAGGGGCGGCACGTTCACCAGCACGGTCCTGCGCCACTACGCCGCCAACGGCGGCCTGGACCCCCGCCGGCTGACCCCCATCACCACCCAGATCGGCGAGGCGATGGTCTTCAAGCTCTCCCTCGACCTGGCCCGCATCCCGACCCCGGACGAAGTGGCCGCGATCGTGGACGAGGCACTCCTCCCGGCCCTTGGCTTCCCACCCAACTGACGGACTCGCCGACCCCGGTCGACGGATCGCGGGCCGGGGTCGTTGTCGGACCGGGCCGACCCTCGGCGCGCGGGCTCACCGGTCCGTCCCGTCGCGGCCCCGGCGCAGGGCCAGTTCGGCCAGGACGGTGGCGCCGTCGGGCAGCACCGCGTCGTCGAACCGGGCGAGCGGGGAGTGGTTGTCGGTGGTGCCGTCGCCCGCGCCGAGCGGGATGAAGGTGCCGGGGACCTCGCGCAGGACGCGGGAGAAGTCCTCACCCCCGGGCATGGGGTTGGCCAGCGGCCGGTAGCGGTGGCCGAAGAGCTCGGTGATCGTGTCCGCGACGAACGCGGTCTCCCGGGGGTTGTTCACCGTCATGGGGTACCCGTCCACATAGGTCACGTCGGCGCGCAGGCCGTGCGCCCGCGCGATCGACCGGGCCAGCTCGACCGACGCGTCCTTGATCCGGGCCTTGGCCGCGGCGGAGAACGTGCGCACGGTCGCCTCGAACCGCGCGGTGTCGGGGATGACGTTGCGCTTGGTCCCCGCGTGGAACGACCCCACGGTGACGACCACCGGGTCGAAGATGTCGGACTGGCGGGTGACCAGGGCCTGCAACGCCGTGACGATCTCGCACGCCACCGGGATGGGGTCCTGCGCGCGGTGCGGCCGGGCGCCGTGCCCGCCCGAACCCACGACGGTCACCTCCAGCCCGTCCGACGCCGCCATCGTGGTGCCCGGCCGGGCCGAGAACACGCCGTGCGGCACACCGGCGCTGAACACGTGCAACGCGTAGGCGGCCGCCGCCCGGCGGCCCGCCGCGTCCAGCACGCCCTCGGCGATCATCGCGGCCGAGCCGTCCCACCCCTCCTCACCGGGCTGGAACATGAAGACCACGTCCCCGGCCAACTCGTGCCGCCGGGCGGCCAGCAGGTGCGCGGCGCCGACCAGCATCGCGGTGTGCATGTCGTGGCCGCACGCGTGCATCGCACCGTCCACACGGGACGCGAAGTCCAGCCCCGTGCGCTCCCGCACCGGCAGCGCGTCCATGTCGGCGCGCAGGAGCACCACCGGTCCCGGGCGGGCGCCGCGCAGCACACCCGTCACGGACGTCAGCGCGTCTCCCGACGACAACTCCAGGGGCAGCCCGTCGAGCGCCGCGAGCACCTTCTCCTGCGTGCGCGGTAAGTCCAGGCCGATCTCGGGGTCGGCGTGCAGTCGTCGGCGCAAGCGCACCATCTCGTCCAGCAGGGCGACGGCGTCCTCGTGCACGGTCATGGAGCTCTCCTCGGCTTCGGGGCGGGTACTTGCCCGAGGATCACGTCGGGTGTCACGCTCGACGCCACAATTGCCGAGATCGCTCAGGGGATGGCCACCAGTGCAGGATTCGTTCGCACCCGACGAGACGGACCTGAGGCTCGTCCACGCCCTCCAGGCCGCGCCGAGGGCCACCTGGCACGACGTCGGCCGGTCGCTCGGCATCGACCCGGTCACCGCGGCACGGCGGTGGCAGGAGTTGGTCGGTGCGGGTGCCGCGCGGGTCACCGCCTACCCCGACGTGCGGCTGTGGGCCAAGGACCACTGCAACGCGTTCATCGAGATCGACCTGGAGCCGACCGCCCGGCCGCACGCGGTCGAGGTGCTGTCGCGGGTACCGCAGATCGCCTCGATCTCGATCATCAGCAGTGGTCGGGACCTGTTCCTGACCGTGCTGACCCCCGACCTCACCACGTTGTCGCACGTCGTGCTGCACCAACTGCACGGGCTGCCTGGGCTGCGCCGGACCAGGACGCACACCGTGACCACCGTCTACGGCGAGGGCAACCGCTGGCGGCTCGGCGCGCTCGAACCGCGGCGGCGCGCGCAGCCCGCCCACCCGGTCCAGCCGACCGGTGGCCGTGCGGTCTGGAAACCCCACCACCGGGAGGTGCTGCGCGCGTTGGACGACGGGCGCATGCCCGCGGCCGAGATCGCGGCCCGCACCGGCAAGAGCGGGTCCACCGTGCGCCGGTGGCTCAACGAGATGGTCGACGGCAGGCTGCTGTCGCTGCGGTGCGAGGTCGCCCAACCGGTCACGGGGTGGCCGATCGCCGCGACGTTCTGGGCCAGGGTGCCGCCGGACGAGCTGGACCGGACCGCGACCGCGTTGACCGAACTGCCCGAGGTGCGCCTGTGCGCGGCCGTCACCGGCGCCGACAACCTCGTCATGACGCTGTGGCTGCGCTCCCTCGGCGACATCCAACGCCTGGAGGCCGAACTCGCCAGGCGACTGCCCGCGCTCACCCTCACCGATCGCGCGGTGACCTTGCGCGCGGTCAAGCGGATGGGCTGCCTGCTCGACGAAACGGGCCGGATCACCGACGTGGTGCCGATCGACCCCTGGGCGCGTTCGTGACGAAACGGGGTAGCCGCGGCACCCGGACGGCGTAGTTTCGGCGCCATGCGCGTACTGTTCGCCGCCCTCGCGTCGGTCGGTCACACCTATCCGCTGATCCCGCTCGCGATCGCGGCCCGGGAGGCCGGGCACGAGGTGCACTTCGCCGTCGGCGAGGAGGTGCACGCGCCGTTGGCCGCCAACGGGCTGCGTCCGTTCCGCCCCGCGGACACGTTCTACGAGATGTACCCGAGGACCTGGAGCCCGACCTCGCGCGCTTGCGGCCCGACCTCGTGGTGCACGGGTGGGGAGTGCCGGGGGCCGCGGTCGCCGCCCGCCGTTCGGGCATCCCCGGGCTCTGGCACGGCTTCGGCCGCCTGTTCCCCGACGGGATCGGCCTCGAACTGCCGACGACCAACGCCGAGGCGCCCGGCCTGCCGCACGTCGACATCTGCCCGCCGTCGTTGCAGGACAGGGACTTCGTGGCCACCCAGCACCGGATCGAGCTGCGCCCGGTCGGGTACGCCGACCCCGGCGCGCTGCCCGCGTGGGACGGTCGGCGCGCCTCGCAACCCCTGGTCTACCTGACCCTCGGCACGGCGTTCGGCACCGCGGAGCTGCTGGCCACGGCGGTCAAGGGGTTGGCGGCGCTGGACGCGCGGGTGGTGGTCGCCACCGGCCGGGTGCGGCCCGACCAGCTCGGCGACGTGCCGGACAACGTCACCGTGCACGCGTGGCTGCCGCAGGCGGAGTTGTTGCCGCACGTGGACGTGGTCGTGCACCACGGCGGCAGCGGCACCACGCTCGGCGCGCTCGCCGCGGGCGTGCCGCAGCTGATGCTGCCCCAGGGCGCCGACCAGTTCGCCAACGCCGACGCGGTCAGCGCCGCCGGAGCCGGGCTGCGCCTGCTCCCGGGCGAACTGGGCTCGGACGCCATCGCCGACCACGTGCGGACCCTGGCGCGCGACGGTGAGCACGCCGCCGCCGCCCGCGCCATCGCCGAGGAGATCGCCCGGATGCCGTCGCCCGCCGACGTCGCCCGCCGACTGCCGGACCACGCATGACGGGGACCGGTCCCGGCCGTCCCGGATCGTCCCGCCCCCCGACCGGGTGATCGACACGGCGTTCCCGCCGAGTTCACGTCGCGGAAACCATCGGCGGTCTCGCGCCGATTTAGAGTCTCGTCATCCTCGACGAGATCGATCCCTTCATCGGAACGGCGGCGACCTCCCTGCCCGCGGCGCAGGGTCTCGCCGCTACTTGGTGGTGGCCGAAAGCGCAGATCGGCAACACCCACCCGGGTGCGACCTCCCCGCTCGGGATGGTCTCCGCCTGCGCTTACTCCGGCGCCTACCCGACGGGCTACGGGCGGTACACGAAGAACACCGAGGGCCTGCCGGAGGAGATGTTCGACCGGCCGCAGGCCTCCGGGTTCACCCACTTCCAGCAGTCCGGAACCGGAGCGATCCGCAAGTACTACAACTACGTCCGGGTGACCCCGATGGTGCAGCAGCTGGACACGCTCGGTCAGGCTTGGCCGCTGCACGACGAGGTCGCCGAAGCCGGGTACTACGCGGCCACGCTCGACACCGGCGTCCGCTGCGAGATCACCGTCGGCGCCAAGGTCGCGGTCCACCGGTACACGTTCCCCGAGCACCGGGCCGCCCGGATCGTGGTCGACCTGTCGTGCGGCGGGCTGGCCATCGACCACGGCCGCACGGTGCCGCTGCGGGCGCACGTGGAGAGCCTCGGGCACGGCCGCGCGCAGGGCACGGTCGTCGTGGAGGGCGTGCCGCTCTCGGTGCACATCGAGGTCGACTCGCCGGGGTGGCGCCAGATGCTCTGGCACGACCGCCGGCTGATCGAGGGCGGCACCCGGCTGGACTTCGACCGCATCCGGCAGACCACGCTGCGGCCGTTCGGGCTGCTGTTCATCGGCCCGACCAACGCCGGGCAGAGCGTCGAGGTGCGCATCGGCTTCTCGCTGCGCGGCTGCGAGCAGGCCGAGCGCAACCTGCACCGCGAGTGCGGCGAGAGCCCTCCCGCGTTCGACGTCATCCGGGCGGGGACCAGGGAGCGGTGGCGCGACCACGTGGGCCGCGTCGAGGTCGAGGGCGGGTCGCCGGCCCGGCGGCAGGTGTTCGCCACCGCCCTGTACCACTCGCTGGTCAAACCGTGCTTCGCCGACGACGAGAGCCCGTTCTGGCCGACGTCCGGGCCGTTCGCCTTCGACGTCTGCACGATGTGGGACATCTACAAGACCCAGGTGCCGCTGCTCGCCGCGATCGTGCCGGACCGGGCGGTCGACCTGCTGGAGTCGCTGATCCGGGTGTGCGAGGAGGAGGGCAACTTCCCGATCGGGTACCGGATGGCGCGCGGCGCGGACCGGTTCTTCCGCCAGGCCAGCGCCCTGGTGCACACCGCGTTGGCCGACGCGCACGCGCTGGGCCTCGGCGACCTGGACTGGAACTGGGCGCTGGTGCACATGGAAGCCGACCTGCGCCGGTTGTACGGCGAGGACTTCTACGAGCACGGCGTCGTGCACCCGATCTCGCACACCCTCGACCTCGCCTACGCCTACCACTGCACCGCGGGCGTCGCGCGGGCCCTGAACGACGGCCGGCTCGCCGACGACCTCGCCGCGCGCAGCCTGCTGTGGACCAACGCGTTCGACCCGGCCACCGGCCTGCTGCGCGACTCGTCGTTCTACGAGGGCGGCAAGTGGAACTACTCGTTCCGGCTCATGCACGACATGGCCGGCAGGATCGCGATGGCCGGTGGTGACGACGCGTTCGTCACCATGCTGGACGCGTTCTTCGGCTACGGCGCGGCGCCGGTGACCCAGCCGGGCAGGCTGCCCGACCCGGCGGAGATGGCGGTCGGCTACGCGTTGAACCGGTTCGAGGGCCTCAACAACGAACCGGACATGGAAGCGCCCTGGTCCTACCACTACGCGGGCCGCCCGGACCGCACGGCCGAGGTCGTGCACGCCGCGTTGACCTGGCAGTTCGGCACCGGCCCCGGCGGGCTGCCGGGCAACGACGACTCCGGCGGGCTGAGCTCCTGGTACGTGTGGGCCTCGCTCGGGCTGTTCCCGATCGCCGGCCAGAACCTGTTCCTGGTCAACGCGCCCGCGTTCGCGCGCGCCACCGTCCACGTCGGCGACCGCGACTTCGTGGTCGAGACCAGGGGTCACCGGGAGACACCGGTCAGCTCCGACGGGCTGGAACGGGTGCCACCACCGCAGTACGTGCAGTCCGCCCGGCTCAACGGCAGACCGCTGGACGTCGCGCACCTGCGTGCCACCGACATCCACGCGGGCGGGCGGCTGCAACTCGAACTCGGCCCCGAGCCGTCGGCGTGGGGCCGCGAAGTCCGACCACCGTCACTGTCCGACTCACCCGCGACGGGAGCCAGCACATGAGCAGGCCGAACCGCCGCCTCGTCATCGTGGTGCGGGCCGATCCGGTGATCTGCGGTCACTCCGGTGAGGCCCGCAACCTGGCCGAGGCCGCCCTGACCCGAGGCTTCGACGACGTGCGGCTGCTGACGTGGCCCATACCCGCCCTCCAGGCGGCGGGGCTGCCGCTCAAGCCGCTCGACCGGATCATGCCCTACAGCGCGGGCATCACGGTGGAGCGGCCCGAGCCGGTGGGCGACTACCGGGTGCCCGACGGCCGGTACGTGGCCGGGCTCACCGGCCGCCTGGTCGAGCTGCTCGCCGAACCGGTGCCGACCACGTGCCTGTCGATGTACCTCGCGCCGCACACGGCGGTCGTGGGCGAGGCCGTGGCGGCGGCGCGCGCGGCCGGGTTCGCGCCCGACGTCCGCACCATCGCGAAGGCGGTGGGTTCGGACGTCACCAACGTGATCCGCTCGTGCCTGCGCGAGAACCGGTTCGGCGCGGCGGTGGCGCTGTTCACCACGTTCCTGGCCAACGACCAGGTGATCGCGGTGTCGGAGTACACCCGGCAGGAGATCATCGCCTCCGCCGAGGCCGTCGACGCGCACTGCGGCACCCGCCTCGCCGACGAGTGCCGCGCCCGGGTCTCGGTCAGCTACCCGCCGATCGACACCTCGGCCTACCTCGACCTCGACCCGGCGCGGGTCGACGCCGCCCTCGCGCGACGCGGCCTCGAACGCGACGGCTACGTGCTGTTCCTGTCCCGGGTGGCGCGGGCGAAGGGCGTCCACGACCTGGTGACGGCGTTCACCCGGTCGCGGGCCCGTGACCGGGTGAAGCTGGTCGTGGCCGGGAACGGTCCGGCCCTGGACGACATCCGGGCGCTCACGCGCGACGACGAGCGGGTGGTGCTGCTGTCGGACGTGGACGACGACGAGAAGCCGTTGCTGATGCGCGGCTGCGCCGCCTACGCGTTGCCGACCAAGCCCGAGCCGGACTTCGTGGAGACGTTCGGCATCGCGTTGGCCGAGAAGATGCTCGCGGGCGGCGGGCCGGTGATCACGACCACCACCGGCGGCACCGGTGAGGCGGTCGGCGGCACGGCGATCATCGTGGAGGCCGGCGACGTCGCGGGCATCGCCGCCGCGATCGACCGGGCGGTGCTGGAGATGTCACCGGAACAGCGGCGGTTCATGGAGGACCAGGCCAGGGCGCACGCCATGTCGTTCGACCGCGCCCGGGTGTTCGACGACCTGTTCGCGACCTCCCAGGCCACTCCGATCTGATCGACGAGCCTTGTCGGAGGGATCGCGCGCCCGGCGACCCACCTCTGCCGCATGCCCCGTCCGCACGAGTTTGAACCGGCTGATCCCGGCTACACCTCGGCCATGGCGATGACCGACGTCTTCCGGCGGATCAGCTCCGCCTACTCCGCCGGCGAGCAGCGTCCACTGCGGGGATACCTGGCGACCCTCTGCTCGTACGGCGCGCTCGTCGCCGGGGCCACCGTCGCCGGCCGCCGGGCCGGTGTGCGCCTGCCCGAACGGGTCGCCGTCAGCGACGTGGCCCTCCTGTCGCTGGCCACCCACAAGGCCAGCCGCCTGCTGACGAAGGCCGCGGTGACGAGCGTGCTGCGCGCGCCGTTCGCCCGGTTCGACGGACCGGCCGGGCCCGCGGAGGTCAACGAGTCGGTCCGCGGCGACGGGGTCCGGCACGCGGCCGGCGAGCTGGTGACCTGCCCGTTCTGCTCGGGCGTGTGGATCGCCACGGCGCTCACGGCCGGTCTGGTGTTCGCGCCGCGAGCGACCCGGCTCGCCGCGACCGCGTTGTCCGCCGTGGCGGTGTCGGACTGGCTGCACTTCGCGGACAGCAGGCTCAAGCAGGCCGCCCACGACTGAGCGCACGAACACCGCGCGGACACCGATCGACCGTGCCCGCAAACGTGCGGGGTCGACTCGCGGCGGCAGGGGCAGGCTCGCAAGGCATTCGGGTATCTTCGAATGACGCGGCAGGCACACTGCTCCGATCCCGTCGGGCGAGGTGGCGTGGATGGTGCGCATCGAATCCGCGGTCCACCGGACGATCCTGGTCGTCGACGTCGAGATGTTCGGCGACCCCGACCGGACCGATCGCAACCAGGTGGCCGTGCGCGCGGGCGTGTACCGGGCCCTGCGGCGGGCGTTCGGCAAGGCCGGGATCCCGTGGCGGCGGTGCGATCGCGAGGACCGGGGCGACGGCGTGTTCGTCCTCGCACCACCGGACGTGCCCAAGGCCCGTTTCGTCGAACGGCTGCCGGAGGAGTTGGCCCGTGCGCTGCGCGAGCACAACGCCGCCCACGCGCCGGAGGAGCGGATCCGGCTGCGGATGGCGTTGCACGCGGGCGAGATCCGCTACGACGACCACGGGGTGACGGCGGCGGCGATCAACCTCGCGTTCCGGCTGCTCGACTCGGACCCGGTGAGGTCCGCGCTGGCGGGCTCGTCCGGTGTGCTCGCGGTGATCGTGTCGTCGTGGTTCTACGACGAGGTGGTCCGGCACAGCGCCGTGGGCGCGCGGTCCTTCGAACCGGTGAGCGTGGAGCTCAAGGAAACCTCGGCGGTCGGCTGGATCACCCTGCCCGACGACCCGCGTCCCGTCACCGCCGCCGCGCCACCGAGGACGGCACCACCGAGGACGGCACCACCGCGCGACGAGCCGAAGGCGGACGCACGGCCGGGCGTGCGGCGGACGCTCCCACGGGACACCACCGCGTTCACCGGCCGCACGGACGAGGTGGCGTGGCTGCTGGCCGCCGCGCGGGATCGGGACCAGCCCGCGGTGCTCGCGCTCGACGGCATGGCCGGCGTCGGCAAGACCGCGCTCGCCGTCCACGCGGCCCACCGGATGGCCGGCCTCTTCCCCGACGGCCGGCTGTTCCTGCCCCTGCACGCGCACACCGACGGACGCGAGCCCCGTGATCCGTCGGAGGCGCTCGCGTCGCTGCTCAGCGGCGTCGGGTTCGACGCCAAGCACGTGCCGACCAACCTGGACGACCGGGCGGCGCTGTGGCGCGACCACCTGTCCGGGAGGCGCGTGCTGCTCGTGCTGGACGACGTGGCGAGCGCGGAACAGGTCGAGCACCTGCTGCCGCCCACCGGCGGGTGCCTGGCGCTGATCACCAGCCGCCGCCGGTTGACCTCGCTGGACAACGCCGCGACGTTGACGCTGGGCACCCTCCCGCCGCACGACGGCGCCGCGCTGTTCGCCCGCCTGTCCGGCCGCAAGGACATCGCGGCCGTCGCCGACGGGGGTGACGCGGCGGCGTCGGTCGGGGAACTGGTGCGGCTGGCGGGCCACCTGCCGCTGGCGATCTCGCTGCTCGCGGGCCGGCTGCGGCACCACCCGTCGTGGACGGTCGAAGACCTGGTGGACGACGTGCGCACGGCGCGCGACCGGCTCGGCGAGACCCGCGCCGAGAACGTCGCCGTGGCCACCGCGCTCGACCTGTCCTACCGCAACCTCTCCGCCGACGGCCGCCTGCTGTTCCGCCGCCTCGGCCTGCACCCCGGCGTCGAGCTGGACGCGCACAGCGCCGCCGCGCTGGCCGACATCACGCTGTTCGACGCCCGCGCGCTGCTGCGCGCCCTGTACGACGACCACCTGGTCGAGGAGCCGTCCCGGGACCGCTACCGGATGCACGACCTGGTCCGCGAGCACTCGCGCGCCCTGGGCCGCGACGACGGCGAGGCCGAGAACCGCCGGGCCCTGGACCGACTGCTCACCTACTACCACCGCACCGCCGCCGTCGCCGACTACCTGATCAGCGACGACGGCGGGTCGACCCCCCAGCGGATCCCGCCTCCCCGGCCGCTGGGCGCCGGCGACTCGCACCTGACCACCACGGCCGAGGCGTGGGCGTGGATCCGGGCCGAGCACTCGAACCTGATCGCCTGCCTGCTCGACCCGGCGAACCGGGCCGAGCACCGCCACGTGGTGGACCTGGCGGGCGTGATGATCGCGATCCTGGACACGGTCGGGCCGTGGGACAAGGCGGTGCAGGTCCAGGAGATCGCGGTCCGGGCGGCGCGGCGGCTCGGCGACGACGCCCGCACCGCGACCGGGCTGGTGCACCTGGGTCACTTCCGGCAGCGGGCCGGCGACTACCGCGCGGCGATCGACACGCTGGGGGAGGGCCTGCGGCTCCAGCGCGAACTCGGCCACCTGCCGGGACAGGTCGTCGCCCTGATCGGCCTGGGTATCGCACGGCGTCAACTGGACGACTACGCGGGCGCGGCCGAATCGCACGCACAGGCGCTGGAACTGGCCCGCGTCCTGGGCAGCCGCGCGGACGAGGCCTTGGCGTTGAACCAACTCGGCATCGTGCGGCAGGCACAGGGCGAGCTCGCCGCCGCGGCCGAGGCGCACACCAGGGCGCTGGAGCTCTACGAAGCGCTGGGCCACCGCCACGGCCAGGCCGACGCGCTCGCCGAACTCGGTCTGGTGCGGCGAGCCACCGGCGACCACGCCGCCGCGCTGGACCTGCTGTCCCGGGCCGCCGCCGACTTCCGCGAGCTGGGCGACACCTTCAACGAGGTGTTCTCGCTGAACAACCTCGGCGCGCTGTGGCGGCTGACCGGCGATCCCGGCAAGGCGATCGAGACCCACCTGTCCGCCCTGCGCGCCAGCGCCGCGCTGGGCGACCGGCTCGGCCAGGCCGTCGGCCTCAACGGACTGGGTGCGGCCTACCGCGTCGCCGGTGACCTCCCGGCCGCCGCCCGGGCGCTCCAGCACGCCCTGGACGTCTACCGGGCGATCGGCCACCGCGCCGGCGTGGCCGAGACCCTGAACCAGCAGGGCGTCCTCCTGCTCGCCACGGCCGCGCCGCACGAGGCACGCGACCGGCACGCGCTCGCGTTGGACATAGCCCGTGAGATCCGCGTGCCGATCGAACAGGCCCGGGCGCTCGACGGACTCGGCCACTGCGCCACGGCGCTGTCCGACCCCGACACCGCCGCCGACTGCTTCCGCCAGGCCTTGGCGATCTTCGAGCGGATCGGCGCCGCGGAGGCGGTCGTGCTTCAGTCCACTCCGGACGGTGGTTGACGCGGTGGGGTGACGATGTTGTCCAGGCCGTACCGGCCGTCGACGTCGCGGAGGTTGAGAGTGACGCCCACGCTGCGCGGCTCGGCCAGGATCGGCTCGAAGCCGTCGAAGTCGACCTGCACCCACGGCGAGCCCTCGTCGTCGACGATCGGTTCGGTCAGGTCGTAGGTCTCGCCCGTCTCCGGGTCGGTCCACTCGGACGGCAGCTCGGCGGCGAACCTGGCGGGCACGTCGAGGCCCATCTCCCGGTGCACGTCGAGGTTCCACACCCGGAGCACCCCGTCGCGGTCGCCCGCCAGCACGGTCGGGTGGCCGTCCAACTCGCCGAGCGCCACCGCGGTGATGCCCATGGCGACCCGGCCCTCGGTCAGCGCCGGGCCGACCTGCTCACGGGTCCGCAGGTCCCACAGCCGGACCGCCTCGTCGTCGCCACCGCTGATCGCGACCGGCCTGCCGTGCAGCACGCCGAACGCGACCGCGTCCACCGGGTCCTCGTGGCCGTCGAAGTAGTCGCCCAGCTCGCGGTGCTCCCGCAGGTCCCACACCTGCATGGTGTCGTCGCGGCTGCCGCTGATCGCGATGGGCGTGCCGTCCAGCTCTCCCGCGGTGACCGCCTCCACGTGGTCGTCGTGGCCCAGCAGCACGCCGACCTGCTCGTGCCGGGCCACGTCCCAGACCCGGACCGTGGTGTCCTCGCTGCCGCTCACCGCGACCAGGCGCCCGTCCACGGCGCCGAACGCGATCGCGCGGACGACCGCCTCGTGGCCGGTGAGCGGCGCGCCGACCTGCTCACGGCGGTCCAGGTCCCACAGGCGCACGGTGGAGTCGTAGGACCCGGTCACGGCCAACGCCCGCCCGTTCCACACCGTGCACGCCACGGCGGAGATCGCGGCACGGACCCGCCACCGGTACGGCGCCACCACCTCGACGAGGTGCCCACCGGTGGTCAGGTCCCACAGGTCGAGGCCGGGCCCGTGGCTGGTCACCGCGACCGGCCGCCCGTCCAGTACGGTCACCGCCGCCGCCCACAGCCGGTGGCCGGGGCGGGTGAGCGGCTCACCGACCTGCCGGTGCGTGCGCAGGTCCCAGGTCCGCACGGCCTGCTCGTCCGCGGTGACGGCGACCGGTCGCCCGTCCAGCTCCACGAAGTCGGTGAAGTGGATGCCGCCGCGGTGATCGCCCATGGCGGGCACGACCTGCGCGCCGAACAGCCGCGGCTCGCCGGGCGGTTGGGTGGCCCGGGAACGCCGCCGGTCGTCGCGGTGGCGCAGGGCGCGGACCGCGGTGAAGATCTCCAGGCTCGCCTCGTCCAGCTCGCCGACCAGGTCCGGGTCGAGCTCACCGTCCTCGGCCTGCCGGATGGCGGCCTGGAGCAGGTCGCGCTGCTCGCGGTGGTCGACCAGGGCCTCCGCGCCGATCCGCAGGTTCTCCCGGGGCACGGAGACGACCTCGTCGAACAGCTCGGCACGCTCGTCGTCGTCCGGGACCAGGGCGCCGAGCACGACGCCCAGCCGCACGCCCGGCATCCGCTCGACGGTGTCCACCATCTCGTCCAGCGTGCGGGGGAACAGGTCCGGGCCGTGCTCCAGCAGGTCGGACAGCTGCACGACGGTGGTGCCGCGGGCGGCGTGGGACGTGGCGGCGCGCAGCACGGAAGCCGCCGCCCGGTGCGCCGCGCACACCCGCGCGGGCCCTCCGGTGGCGGCCAGGCAAGTGGCCACCAGGTCGTGCCCCTGGGCCAGGACGGCCGGGCCGGGGTTGACGTAGGAGTACCGCAACGCGGCCTGCGCCATGGTGAGCGCGTCGTCGGGTCGGCCCAGCGCGTCGCGCACCTTGGCCCGCAGCCGGAACACCTCGCCGAGCAGCACGGTGTCCTCGGCGTCCTCGAACACGGCCTGGCTGTGCCGCAGCACGTCCTCGGCCTCGGCGACGCGGCCGAGCGCCAGCAGCACCACGGCCGTGTTGAGCCGCAACCGGGCCCGTTCGTGGTCGGTCGCGCCGCGCCGCACGTGCAGCGCGTCGATCCGTTCGCACAGCCGCAACGCCACGTCCCAGTCGCCGAAGTGCGTGACGGCTGCCAACGCGGTGCTGAGGACCACCCCGCGGGTGCTGACCGGCGTGACGCGTTCGGGCTCGCCGCCGTCGTCGTCCAGCCCGTCCACCACGTCGACCAGTTCGACGGCCCGCGACGCCGCCTCGTGGTGCTGCCCCATCCTCGTCAGCACGGACAGCTCCACGCAGGCGTCGGCGACCCGCGTCCACGGGCCGTACCCGGCCAGGTCGCTGAACGCCGGCAGCGCGCGGGCCAGGTCGAGCGCGCCTTCGAGGTCGCCGTGGTCGATGAGGATCTCCACGCACTCCGACGCGGCCACCGACGCGATGTCGAACCGCCCGGTGTCCACGCCGACCCGCATCAGGTCGGTGAACATCCCGGCCGCCGCCTGCGGATCGCTGCGGGACAGCAGTTTGGCGTACAGGGCGGTCACGGCGGGGTGCTCGACGTCGTCCTGGTCGCGGGCGATCATCCGGCGCAGGTAGCTCATCGCCCGGTTGGTGGTCTCCGGTGCCAGGTCCCGGTCGGTCGCGGTGGCCAGCACGTCGACCGCCTGCGCGCGCCGCCCGGTGCGCAGCAGGTACGGCGTCGCGGCCAGGCCCGCCCACACGATCGCCTCACCGGACCGGCCCTCCCGCTCCTCGGTGTGCGCGTGCTCGTACACCGCCGCCAGGCACTCGACCGCCTTGTCGGCGACCAGCGCGCCGAACGCCGGGTCGGTGCCCGCGCGGATCGCCTCGCCCACGCCGGGGTGCAGCCGGAACACCTGCTCCGCCGCGTCGTCGCCCGCGACCTCCACCATCACCGCGGCCACCAGCGGCTCCAGCGCCGACGCCAGCGGTGGTGCGTCGCGGCCGTGCAGCTCCCGCCAGACCAGCTGCCACACCACCCGGACCACCCACGGCCGCCGCTCGTCCTCCTCCAGGTGCGCCAGCAGTTCCACCAGCACGCGGGAGGGCGCGGGTAACGCGGCCAACGCCGAGCCGGTCCACGCGGACAGCAGCCGGATGAACTGGCCGCCGTCGAGCGCGCTGGCCCCGGTGGTGAAGAACGCGGTGACCGGCGCGTCGCGACCGGCCGCCTCGGCGGCGGCCAACGCGTCGGCGAGCCGGCCCGGTTCGGCCGCCGCGAGGTCGGCCAGTTCGAGCAGCTTCGGGTGTCCCTGCGCCATGTTGAGCACGCGGCGGACCAGCCCGAGGTCGTCGGCTGCCTCGTCGGCGGCGCGTTCGGCGGTGGGCTCGTCGCGCAGCAGCGGGCCCAGGTGCGGCAGCTCGCGGGCCAGCAGCACCGACTCGGCGATCGACAACGCGTGCGTCGACAGCACCACCACGCGGTCCCGGTCGAGGTCCACGGGCACCACCCGGCTGGTCAGCACGACCCGCGACAGACCGCCGTGGCCGAGCAGGGCGTCGACGAGCAGGCCCCACAACGGATCGCGCCACGTCGCGTCGTCCGACAGCAACGTGTCGACGTTGTCCAGGACCAGGAGCACGGCCTCCTCGCGCAGCACCGCGGCCAACCGGGGCAGGAACCGGCGCAGCTCCGCCTCGCTGCCGACCGCGTCGAGCACCGGGAGGTCCAGCTGGGTCTCCAGCGCGGTGGCCAGGCCGACCAGCGCCTGGCCGAACTCGTCGGGCTGGTCCGGCGCCCGCCACCACGCCAGCGCGCCGAACCGGCCGCGGTGCTGGTGCGCCAGTTCCAACGCGCACGCGGACTTGCCCGCGCCGACCATGCCGACGAACAGCACGCCCGTGCGGCCGCTTTCCGGCGCCAACGCGGTGCTCGCCTCCACCAACGCCGTGGTGCGGCCGACGAAGCGCTCGGGTTCGGGTGGGAACCACGCCATCCGCTCCGCGTAGGGGTCGAGGACCGCGCGTCCCGGCGGCGGCGCCACCCGCAGGCCCACCGTGCCCGCGCCGACCAGCATCGGCGTGCCGATGGACGCGGCGGGCACGGCGGCGGTCGGCCGTTCGCCCACCGCACCGGGCAAGGCGAGCGCGACCGCCCGGTCGACCGGCTGACCCGCGCCGAACAGCCTCGGGTACAGCTCACCGGCCAGCGCGACGGCGAAACCGTCGGCGACCGGGTAGCGCATCGCCAACGCGGTGATGCCCAGCTCCCGCACCAGACCCCGGGCCAGGCCCACCTGGTCGGCCGCGCCGCCGTCGTCCGGCGCGACCTGCTCGGCCAGGTCGTCCAACCCCAACGTGTGCAGCGTGGTCGCCGCCTCCGCCGCGCCGGACTGGCACGCCGACAGCACGGCCAGCTTCAACCGGTGGCGCGCGGGTCCGAGCAGCTCGACCAGCTCCTCGGTGGAGATCACGTCGGGTTCGCCGTTGGCCTGCTCCAGCACCAGCGCGCCGACCCCGCCGTGCCCGGACACGTGCAGCACGTCCCACCCGGGGTACTCCTCGACGGCCTCGGCCAGGCGTTCCCGCGTCACCCCGTACTGCAACACCCGCAGCTCGATCGCCTTGCGCGACTTCGCCGCGATCGTCCGCACCGTCCGGGCCAGCTCGTAGCGCTCCCGCCGCAGCGCGAGCACCGACGAGCGCGCGGGCATGGAGAACAACGCCAGCACGCGGACGCTGCCGACCACGTCGTCCTTGTCGACGGGCGGGTCGAGGTCGGCGGGTTCGTAGATCAGGCTGATCTGCTTGCGCGCCAACGCGACTCCGTTGATCCGCGCCAGTTCCAGCGGCCGGGACAACAGGAATTCCGCGCCGCGGGGCACGACGACCCGCACCGATCCGGACAACCGGGACAGCAGGGTCGCGCCGAACACGCACTCGCTGATCCACGCGGCGACCCGGTCGACGGCCGCCGCCTCCGACCCGACCGGGTCGTGCGGCAGCCGGTGCCGGTCGAGGTGCCCGACCAGGTCGCAGAACGCCTCGTACTCGGCGGTGTCGACGTCGAGGTCGACCTGGTGATCGGCCAGCACCCGCCCTGACCCGGCGCTGAGCACCCAGCGCCACCGGTGGGGACCGGCGACCTCGACCGCGTTGAGCGTCTGCGCCACGTTCATCCCTCCGCCGAGGAAAACGAGAGCGGGCCACACGTTTTGCAGGCTCGCCAAGGGATCCTAGCGACGCGGCGCACGGCCGGGGCGAGGCGTCAGCGCGGATCCCGGACGCGGGTCGCCAGCCGGGACTCGGCCTCGGTGAACGGCGCGTCGGTCGACGGTGGCCGGCCCGGCCCGAGCAGGGCGCCGAGGACGACACGCGGTGACAGCAGGAGATTCCGCAGTGGCGTGGACAGGGTGTAGGCGTCGATCTGGGCCCGGGTGACGGACGGCCGGCCGGTGGCCGTCAGGACGAGCCGGTCGAGGTACCGCTCCCGCAGCCGGGCGAGCTGGCCGCGCGTCGCCCCGGTCGTGCCGGGGTAGCGGAGGTCCTGGGCGACGGCCATGTCCCACGCGTCGTCCATGACGCGCGCGAATTCCCGTTGCAGGCGCTTGGCCGCACGGCCGTCGAGCCCGTGCCGCGCCAGGCCGTCCCGCAGCGCCACCGCCTGCCGCGCCGCGACGGTCATCCCGTGCCCGTACACCGGGTTGAAGGTGCAGGCGGCGTCCCCGATCACGACGAACCCGCCCGGCCAGGGGGAGAGGCGTTCGAAGCGGCGACGGCGGTTGACGGTGCCGTGGAACCCGAACGGCCGGGTGAGCGGCTCGGCCGCGCCGATGAGGTCGGCGATGGCGGGGTGGCGCAGATTGCGGGCGAAGGCGAGGAACCCCTCCGGGCTCACGTCCGGCTCGCCGCCGCGCGTGCCGCCGAGGCTGAGGATCCACCGGCGGTCCTCGATCGGCACCAGCGCGCCGCCCTGGCCGAACGGCGACGACCGCGGATCGCCCTGGATGCTGATGCCGGGGTAGTCCTCGCCCGCGTCGGCGGGCACCCGGTACACGCAGGTGGCGTAGACCATGCCGGAGTCGACGCGGTCCTCGCGCACCGGCGGCAGGCCGAGCTCGGTGAGCCAGCGGTCGACTTTCGACCCGCGACCGGTCGCGTCGACCACGAAGTCGGCGTGGACCTCGCGCCGCACGCCGGTGTCGCGGTCGCGCAGCCGCGCTCCGGTGATCCTCGTGCGGTCGCCGAGCAGGCCGACCACGTCGGCGCCCTCGACCACGTCGACCCGGCCGGCGGCCAGGACCCGGTGCCGCACCACCCGGTCGAGCAGCGCCCGACCGCACCCGATCACGAACTGCACCTCGTCCAGCCGGGGCAGCCAGCCGGACTGGGTGAACACCAGCAACCGGTTCGGCAGCCCCAGGTGTTGCGCGCCCGCGTCGAGCAGGCTCGCGGTGAGGCCGGGCAGCAGTTCGTCCAGCGCACGGCTGCCGCCCGCCATCAGCACGTGCGCGTGCCGGGCGTGTGGCACGCCCTTGCGGTCGCCGTCGCCGCCGAAGCGGTCCCGGTCGACCACCGTGACGCGGTCCACGTGCGCGGAGAGGGCGGACGCGGCGAGCATCCCCGCCAGGCTGCCGCCCAGGACCAGTGCGTGCGTGCTCGGCACGGGGTCTCCTTCCCGGATCACCGACGGGTCGTGGTCCCGGTCGTGCGACCGGCGTCGGACAGGGCCGCGGCCACCAGCGGGCCGCTGAACGCGTCGGCCACCAGCACGAGCCGGGTGCGTTCACTGGCGAACGCGTGCCTGGCCTGGAGGGAGCCGTCCTGGTCGGCGGGTCCGTCGTCGTCGGGCGCCACCCCGCGGGCCCTGCCCACCAGCGCGGCCTTGATCCGCGCGGCCTCGGCCACCGCCGAGACCTCCTCCTCGGTGAGGCGCAGCGGTGCGGCGCGCCGTCCGACCGCGTCCGCGACGGCCGGGTCGTGGCCCGGTCGCAGCCGGTGCAACCAGTCGTTGATCTCGATGACCCGCCAGAACAACCGGTGCTCGGGGTCGAACCGCTCCCGCAGCGTCGCGGGCACGTGCCGCATGGCGGGGTCGACCGCCCGCAGCTCACGCCACAGCGGACGCAGCCGCACGTGGTCCTCGATCGCGTCCCTGGCCCGGCTGAGCCGCTCGCGCCAGTGCGTCAGGCGCGGACCCCACGCGGCGATGCTCGCGCCGACGACGACCACCGGCACGGCGAGGGTGAGCGACCTTGGCGCCGCGATGCTCCAGGCGTCCAGCTCCGCGCCGAACCAGCTGCCGATGACGGCGACGAGCACGATGGCCGCGTAGGCCGACCCGATCAGCACGCCGACGGCGTTGATGCGCAGCCCGCGCCGCAGCCACGGCCGGTCCGCCGGCGTCTCGTCGGCCCACAGCCAGCACAGGCGGACCACGTTGAGCAGCCCGAGCAGGTACGTGACGTGGTAGAGCACCAGCAGCTCGGCGAGGTGCGGTGTCCGCGCGAACGCCGCCGGGAAGTCGCCGTGGTGCTCCTCGGCCGGCGCGCCCAGCGCGAACAGCACCACCATCGTGGCCAGGACCAGCGCGGAGGCGGCCAGCACCCGCCGGGTCGTCCGCCAGGCCCGCGCGGGCGGGTGCCGCCAGTACAGCAGCATGGCCTGGTTCGCGGCGACGAACGCCACGCCGAAGCCGTACACCAGCAGCACCGACAGGTTGGGGACGCCGGTGAGCCGGTCGAAGGTCACCCCGACCACCGGCGCCAGGAACAGGAACGCGGGCACGGCCGTCACGCACGCCAGGCAGATCGGCAGCACCGCGGGCCTGCGCTCGGGCGGCGCCTGCCGGAACGCCCGGTACTTGTGCGCCAGCAACACCAGCACGCCGCACGCGCTGAGCAGGTACTGGACGTCAGCCACGGGCACCCCGCTCGGGCGAGTACCCGAACGAGTACCAGGCCCGCGTCGCCAGGTCGTCGCCGTCGGGCGGCGACGGCTCGGGGTGCTGCCGGCCCGCCCACTCGATCAACGCCCGGGTGAGCACGCCGGCCACCCGGTCGGCCTCGCGTTCCTCCTTGCGGGACATGTCGGTCCGGCCCGCCAGGATCCGCAGCATCGACGGCGACAGGTCCGGGTAGAGCAGCCGGCGACCCTCCTCGGCGTCGAGCTGCGGCGGCTGGTGGCCGCACAGCATGTGCGCGATCTCGTGCAGCAGGATGAGCAACCGGTGGACCCAGCTGCGGGCCGTGGTGACGATGACGACGTGCACCTCGTCCTCGGTGACCGCCCACAGCCCGCTCGTGCCGCCCGCGCCGAGGTCGTCGAACCGCAGGATGATCTCCCGCTGGAGCCGCCGGGCCATCACCTCGCACAGCCGCGCGCACACCGCCTGGGTGGTCGCGGAGTCGTCGAGGTCGAGCTCGCGGATCAACCCGTCGCTGAGCTCGCGCAGGGTTTTGGCCCTCATCCGGTCACCACCCGGGCACGTCCGGCGATCGTCGCGGCCGGGTCGTCAGCGGGTCCCGTCATCGGAGCTCGTCATCGGCGGCCACCGCCGAACCGTCCGGTTCCAGCGCGCGCCTGATGGCGTCCTCGGCCGGGACACCGGGGTGCAGCGCGCGGACCAGCGCGAGCAGGATCTTGTTGCGCACGCCCGGCGGCGGGGGTTGCTCCGCGGTGCGCAGGATGACGGTGTTCACGCCGAGCTTGTCCATGGCCAGCCTGGTCTCCAACTGCTCGTCGACGCGGGCGGCCAGCTCGTCGTCGAAGAAGTAGGCGGGCGCCGCGCCGAACGCCTCGGCCAGCCCGAGGATGTGCTTGAGCCTGGGGTTGTCGCTGGTGCCGGCCACGAGCTCGCGGACGTAGTTGGCCGAGATGGTCCCGTACGGGCCGTAGCTGATCCGGGCGGCGACCTCCTCCGGCGAGAACGGCCCCCGGTTGGCCGGGTACACGGTGTCGAACAGGTGCTTCACCGCGCCCCGCCGCCACCCCGGGCGCTCGCCCTCGCGCAGCCGCGCGCGACCGCCGACGAAGCACGCCGGGTGCACGCCCAGGGCGGTGGCCAGGCCTTCGATCGTGCGGCACGTGGGGTTGTCCTTGTCACCCCGGCGCAACTGCGAGATGTAGGTGTGCGTGATCTCGCCGCCGTCGAGGCGAATCCGCTCGGCCAGTTCCACATTCGTGTAGCGCGGCCGGTCGCCGGGACACAGGCACAACTCATCGAGAACGTCGGCGAATAGACGCGAGCCGCCCGCGGTCATGGTCACCCCTCGTACGCACGACTGCTTCATCCCGCAAGCACTTCCACTGCGGGTGGCAGGTCAAAGCTACTCCGCAACCGCAGTTGATTCCATGGTGGCCCCCCAGTAGCCTGATCGCGGCGGTTCCACTGGTGTTGGGGGCGAGGTGCCACGGCATCTCAGGAGTGGAACGGAAGGGCTGGCTGCGCGGTACAGCGAGATCCCGGGTGACGACGCCGGCCGTCACCAGGCCCTGCGGTTGTGCCGTCGCCTCCGCCACGGCGGCACACGTTGAGGGGTGCGCAGGGCCGCGGGACCTCGTGGTCCGCCGGCGCTCTCGCGCCCGGACCGAAATGAATTCACGTTCGCGCCATCGCCTGCCGCTCGCGAATTCGGCGGCGAGTGCGCCGCCGGGGTGGTCGTTGCCGTTTCACGCGATTGGTACGAGGCGCGGTGCGGTACCGGAAACGGCCGTTCGAGTGTCACCCTCGACTTTCCGGATATCCCCGTGGGGTCGGGTGCACGCCGAGAGCGGAGGTGGGCGATGGCCGGTTCGCACACCCTGGGAGCCGCGGACAGCGCGACCGGGCGCGGCGCGGTGGTCGTCGGGTTCGACGGCTCCGAGCGGTCGCGGCAGGCCGCGCACTGGGCGGCGCGCGAGGCGGCGAGCCGAGGGGTGCGCCTGCTGGTCGTGACCGTCCTGCGCGGGCCGTTCCCCGAGGTGGTGGTGACGCCGGTGTCGATGCCGCTGCCCCAGCTGGTCGGTGAGGAGGCGGTCCGCGCGTACACCGATGACCACCTCGCCGAACTCGCCGCGCAGTGCGAGGAGCTCGCGCCGGGGGTCGAGGTGGGCACCGAGGCCTTGGAAGGACACCCGGCTGCCGTGCTGGCCGAGGTCGCGCGGGAGGCGGTGGTCCTGGTCGTGGGCTCGTCCGGCGCGACGGGCCTGGCCAGGGTGTTCGCCGGCTCGGTCACGGCCGACCTGGCGCAGCACTTCGCCGGGCCGGTCGTGGTGGTCCGCGACGCGGGCGCCGACGACGGGCGGGTGGTGGTCGGGGTGGACGGTTCCGAGCCGGGCGGCCGCGCGATCGACTTCGCGGTGGACCACGTGTCCAGGCACGGGGGAGTGCTGGTCGGCGTGCACGCCACCACCGGGCTGCCGGTGGACGCGATGGCGCCGGGCGGCGCCTGGGGGCAGGGGCTGGGGCTCGGCCTGGACTTCGACCAGCTCCGGACCTCCGCGGACGCCCTGGTCGCCAAGTGCCTCGCCGGTCCGCTCGCCCGGCACCCCGAGGTGCGGGCGGAACGGGCGGTGTCGCTCGCGCGGCCCGCCCAAGCCCTGGTCGAGCAGGCCGAGGGCGCCGCGCTGCTGGTCGTGGGCACTCACGGGCACGGGGCGCTGCGGCGCGCGCTGCTCGGTTCGGTCAGCCACGCCATGCTGCACCACGCGCCCTGCCCGTTGGCCCTCGTGCGGGCGTCCGGGCACCCGGACGCCGGGTGACGACGCCGTCCACACCGGACTGCGGACACCCCCGACGGCCCTCTTCCCGCTTGGCGCGGAACACACCCCGCCACGACACCGCGTGAACGGTGGTAGGAAGACCGGGTGAGCAACTTGGATGTCGGGGACGGGCTGCGGCTCGCGCAGGACGAGGTCGTGTCGCTGGCCAGCGACTTGATCAGGATCGACACGACCAACACCGGGGACGCGGCCACCCTCGTCGGGGAACGCGCGGCGGCCGAGTGGGTCGCGGAGAAGCTGGCCGAGGTCGGCTACGAGACCACCTACGTCGAGTCCGGGGCCAAGGGCCGCGGCAACGTGATCGCCCGCCTGGCCGGCGCCGACCCGTCGCGGGGCGCGCTGCTGGTGCACGGCCACCTGGACGTGGTGCCCGCCGACGCCTCCGAGTGGTCCGTGCACCCGTTCTCCGGCGCGGTCCAGGACGGCTACGTGTGGGGCCGCGGCGCGGTGGACATGAAGGACATGGTCGCGATGACGCTCGCCGTCGCGCGCCGGTTCAAGCGGGACGGCGTGGTGCCGCCGCGCGACATCGTGTTCGCGTTCCTGGCCGACGAGGAGGCGGGCGGCCTGTTCGGCGCCAAGTGGCTGGTCGACAACCGGCCCGAGCTGTTCGAGGGCGTCACCGAGGCGATCAGCGAGGTCGGCGGGTTCTCCATCACGCTGAAGGACGACGTCCGCGCCTACCTGGTGGAGACCGCCGAGAAGGGCATCCGGTGGCTCAAGCTGCGCGTCCGCGGCACCGCCGGCCACGGCTCGATGATCCACAACGACAACGCGGTGGCCAAGCTCGCGGCCGCGGTCACCAAGCTGGGGCAGCACCGGTTCCCGCTGGTGCTCTCGCCGTCCGTGCGGGAGTTCCTGGCCGGGGTGTCGGAGATCACCGGGCTGGAGTTCCCCGAGGACGACCTCGAAGGCTCGGTCGGCAAGCTCGGCGCGCTGTCGCGGATGATCGGGGCGACGCTGCGCGACACGGCCAACCCGACCATGCTGTCGGCCGGGTACAAGGCCAACGTCATCCCGTCGTTCGCCGAGGCCACCGTGGACTGCCGCATCCTGCCGGGCCGCGAGGAGGCGTTCGACCGCGAGCTGGCCGAGCTGCTCGGCCCGGACGTGGAGCGCGAGTGGCTCGGCCTGCCGCCGGTCGAGACGACGTTCGACGGCGCGCTGGTCGACGCGATGACGGCCTCGATCACCGCCGAGGACCCCGGCGCGAGGGTGCTGCCGTACATGCTGTCCGGCGGCACGGACGCCAAGTCGTTCCAGCAACTGGGCATCCGCAACTTCGGCTTCGCCCCGTTGAAGCTGCCGGCCGATCTGGACTTCTCCGGCCTGTTCCACGGTGTGGACGAGCGGGTGCCGATCGACGCGCTGCGATTCGGCGTCCGCGTGCTGGACCGGTTCCTGCGCAACTCCTGAGGTCACCGGGTGCCGTCCGCGTCGGGCGGACGGCACCCGCCGGGATCAGCTGACGACCCACCGGATGGCGCGGCTCGGGCCGCCCCAGCCGCCGGCCGTGCCGACGATCACGTCCGCCCGGTTGATGGCCCACGCGTCCCCGCTGGAGACGTTCGCGGGCAGACCGAGGTCGAGGACGGCGCCGCTCGTGCTCCACCGCACCGGCCGGTACGCGCCGGTGGTGTCCTGCGCCGCGCCGACCGCGACGCCGTTGTCGTTGATGGCCCGCGCGGTGCTGTTGTACGGGGTCGCGGCGCCGAGGTCGTAGATCGACAAACCGTCGCGGCTCCACCGCACCGCGTGCTGGGTGCCGTTCCTGTTGAACGCGTAGCCGACCGACTGGCCGTACCGGTTCACCCCGTTCGCCCTCGCGTCGCCACCGCTGGGCAGCGTGGGCAGCACGGTGACGGTGCCGTCCCGGTTCCACCGCACGGCCAGTTCGCGCAGGCCGCTGCCGAACACGCTGCCGGCCGCGATGCCGTTGGGCGCGATACCGCCCAGCAGGCTGTTGACGTACCCGGGCGGCAGGGGATAGGCGGTCAGCACGCCGTTGGCATCCCACCTCACCGCGCGGCGGCCGGCCCCGAACCGGTCCCAACCCTCGCCGGCGACCCCGTCCGCGTCGTCGATGCCCAGGCCGAAGGTGTCGCTGTAGCCGGGCACCAGGCCCAGGTCGGTGCGGGTGCCGTCGAGGTTGAACCGGACCGCGCGAGTCGTCCCGCCGGCCACCTCCGAGTGGCCCGAGATCACCCCGGCGCCGTTGATCCCGTTCGCGGTGCTGTACCGCCCGCCGGGCAGCGTGCCCAGGTCGGTGATGCCGCCACGCGCGCCCCACCTCACCGCGTGCTGCCAGTCGTCGCCGCCGGACCGGCCGACCACCACGCCCGTGTGGCTCACCGCCGTGGCATAGGCCAAGGTCGCGCTCGGCAGCAAGCCCAGGTCGGTCCTCGTGGTGGCGGCTTGCGCGGTGCCGGTCAGGACCGCGGTGGCCGTCAGGGCCGCCGTCAGGGCGACGCCGAGTCTTCGGTGCTGGTGCATGAGTCCTTACCCCCCTTTGATTCGTGCCTGCGTTTCGGGTTCGAGCCCGGTAAGGGTATGTGGCGGTCGAGCCGTCCTGGGTGGATTTGCGCCGATCACCCGCGACCGACCACGAGCACCGGGGGATTGACGGCACGGGACGACGTTGGCATGGTCTGTACCAGTGTGAGAGCGCTCTCAAGGACTTGCTCCGGCGCGTTGTCGGCCTGCACCGACCACGCGCCCCCTGTGGACAAGGAGGACCGCGTGCGCATGACAACGTTGACAAGGGTCGGGATGGCCGCCGCGCTGGTGGTCGGCGGCCTGGTGGTCGCACCCGCCGCCCACGCCGGGCCGGCGGAACGGCTGTCACCGGGACTGGTGTCCGCGATGCGGACCGCGTTCGGGCTGACCGAAGGGCAGGCCCTGACCAGGATCGCCCAGGAGGCCGAGGCCACCGAACGGGCGCCGTCCGCGCGGGCCGCGGCCGGGTCGTCGTTCGGCGGCAGCTGGTTCGACCAGGACGAGGGTGTGCTCGTGGTCGGCGTGACCGACGCCGGCGCGGCCGAGCGGGTCCGGGCGACCGGCGTCGAGGCGCGCCTGGTCGGGCGGACCGCCGCGGCGCTCGACCGGGTCAAGGACCGGGTGGACGCGCTGTCCGCGGCGGGCGGGGTGCCCGCCGCGGTGACCAGTTGGCACCCGGACCCGCGCACCGGCGCGGTGGTGGTCGACGTCCAACCCGGCGTGCAGACCGATGAGGTCGCGCGGTTCCTGGCACAGGCACGGGGGTTCGGCCCGATCGAGGTGAACACCGAGGGCGTCACCGCGCCCGTGCCGTTCGCCGCGGGCACCGTCGGCGGCGACCCGTACTACACCGGCAACGTCCGCTGCTCCATCGGCTTCTCCGTGCACGGCGGGTACGTGACGGCCGGGCACTGCGGCCGCACCGGCGCGCAGGTGTACGGCTGGGACCGGTCCTGGCAGGGCCAGTTCGCCGGGTCCTCGTTCCCCGGCAACGACCACGCGTGGGTCCGCACCGGCGGCGGTTGGTGGAACGTGCCCGTCGTGCTCGGCTGGGGCACGGTGCCCGACGCGCTGGTGCGGGGCTCCTGGGAGGCGCCGGTCGGCACGTCGGTCTGCCGCTCCGGCTCCACGACCCGCTGGCACTGCGGCGTCATCCAGTCCCGCAACGAGACCATCCACTACGCGCAGGGTGACGTGCACCAGATGGCGGGCACCAGCGTGTGCGCCGAGGGCGGCGACTCCGGCGGCTCGTTCATCACCGGCGACCAGGCCCAGGGCGTCACCTCCGGCGGCTACGGCAACTGCTCGTCCGGCGGCCGGACCTGGTTCCAGCCGGTCAACGAGATCCTGTCCACCTACGGCCTGGCCCTGCTCACCGCCTGATCGCGACCGCGGACCCACCCGTCGTGTGCCACGGGTGGGTCCGCGGGCCGTCAGCCCAGGGGAGAAGAGACGGTGAAGGAGGCGTCGCCGACGAACGCGGCGTCGGACGTGCGCGGGTCCAGCCGCATCTCGTAGTTGTAGTGGCGCAGGTAGCGGCCGGGGAAGTTGAACGACTCGAACGACGTGGTGCCTGCGCCCGCGAGCCCGGCCCGTCCGCAGAACGTCGCGTCCGCGCGGAACACCGCCGAGCCGTCGTTGGTGTTCAGCGCCAGGCGCATGTTGTTGTGCCGCAGGTAGTAGCTCGGGAAGTTGACCGACTGGAACGAGTAGCAGTTCGCGTTGGCCAGCCCGGCGACCACGGTGAACGTGGCGTCGGCGCGGTCGGTCGCGGTGCTGATCGGGTCGATGCGGGCGAGGTTGTCGCGGTGCCGCACGTACCGGTCGGTGAAGTTCGCCGAACGCAGGGAGCGCCTGCCGGTGGGCACGGCGGTGCTGTCGCCGACGTTCTCCCGCAGGACGGTGAAGTGCCGGGCGGTGCCGGACAGGCCCGCCAGTTCCACCTTCGCGCCGAACGTGCTCAGGTCGGAGCTGTCGGCGTAGTAGTAGCGCCGGTTGCCGTACTGGTCGAAGTAGATGCGCCACCGGCCGTCCGGCAGCTGCACGAGCGCCGGCCCTTCGAGGCCCGAGCCCCAGCCGGCCCAGTTGCCGGTGCCGACGAACTGCCACGGTCCGTTCAGGGACGTCGCGGTGGCGTGCTCGATGTACTTGGTGGTCTCGTTCTTGAGGAAGTTGTGGTAGGTGCCGCCGACCTTGATGATGAAGCTGTCGATGTAGTTGGCCGGGATGCCCAGCGGCGTCGGCGAGGTCCACGCGGACAGGGAGCCGTTGGTCGCGGTGATCCGGTAGGGCCTGAACTGGCCCGCCGTGCCGGTGGTGGAGGCGGAGAAGACGACGTGCACGCTGCCGTCGGTGTCCTTGAACCACTCCGGTGCCCAGGTGCTGCCAGTCGCGCCGTTCAGCCCCACGGTCACGTTCCGCAGGAACGTCCAGTTCGTGTAGTCGGCACTGCGGGCGAAGCCGATGGTGTCGCCGGTCCAGTTGGTGGTGTAGACGATGTAGTAGTAGCCGTCGGTGTGCCGGATGACGCTGGGGTCGCGGATCAGACCGGACGGCGGTGTGTAGGCGTTGGACCGGACCAGGTCGAAGTTCGTGGCGTTGGCGGAGTCGTAGACGTACATGTTCGACTCGCTGCTGTTGGTGAACGCCGTCATCAGGTAGTGCGGCACGGGACCGGCGGCGAGGGCGGCCGGTGCGGGCCCGGCCAGGCCGAACGCGACGACGACCGCGCCGGTCATGACGGCGAGCAGGGAACGGATGCGCATGGGCCGTCCTCGGGTCGGTGGAGATCGGACTGTTAGCGTTAACATTCGGTGTTCGGCGAAACAAGGAGTTCACGTGCGGGTGGGGGGCACAGTGGTATCCCGCGTGACATCGGTGTGTCAAGACATGCCCGCCAAGTGAATCGGGCGTAGCCGAACTCCTGGGAACAGCCTGTTGCGCCGGTCGCGGTCGGCCCTCTACGGTGCCAATCGAAGCGCTTCGATTGCTCTGCGCCGAAGGGGACCGTTCGTGTTGAGATCTCGTCGCTCACTCCTGGGATCGCTGGTGGTGTTGCTGCTCTCGGCGCCGCTGCCGGCGCATGCCCAGGAGTTGCCGTTCCGCGACCCCGACCTGCCGCGCGCCGCGCGGATCGACGACCTGATGGGCAGGTTGACGGCGGACGAGAAGGTGTCGCTGCTGCACCAGTACCAACCGCCGATCCCGAGGCTCGGGATCGGCGCGTTCAAGACCGGCACGGAGGCCTTGCACGGCGTCGCCTGGCTCGGCGAGTCGACGATCTTCCCACAGGCGCTCGGCCTGGCGAACACCTGGAACCCCGACCTGGTCGAGCGGATCGGTGCGGTGACCGGCCGGGAGGCCCGCGGCTTCCACGCGCGCAACCCCGCGCGCAACGGCCTCAACCTGTGGGCGCCGGTGGTGAACCTGTTGCGCGACCCGAGGTGGGGGCGCAACGAGGAGGGCTACTCCGAGGACCCCTACCTGACCGGCGCGATCTCGACCGCGTTCGGCCAGGGCATCCAGGGCGATCACCCGGACTACCTCCAGGCCGCGCCGACGCTGAAGCACTACCTGGCGTACAACGTCGAGGACAACCGCGTCACGGTCGACTCGATCGTCCCGCCGCGGATCATGAAGGACTACGACGAGGCCGCGTTCAAGCCGGCCATCACGGCGAACGCCGCGACCGGTGTGATGGCCTCCTACAACCTGGTCAACGGCCGTCCGACGCACGTCATGCGCGACCTGGACGAGGTGGTGCGGTCGTGGACCGACGAGGACCTGATGATCGTGGGTGACGCGGCGGGCGCGTCGAACGTCAGCGGCGCGCAGCGGTACTACGCCACCAAGGCGGAGGGCAACGCGGCGGCGGTCCGGGCGGGATTGGACAACTTCACCGAGGACAACGAGAACTCGCAGCCCACCACGACGGCGATCAAGACCGCGCTGAGCCAGGGCCTGCTGACCATGGCGGAGGTTGAGGACGCGGCGCGGCACGTGCTGTCGATCCGCTTCCGGCTGGGCGAGTTCGACCCGGCGGGCCGCAACCCGTACGCGAGCATCACCCCGGACGTCATCGACGCGCCGGAGCACCGCGAACTGGCGCGCAGAGCCGCTGCGGAGCAGATGGTGCTGCTGCGCAACGACGACAAGACCCTGCCGCTGTCCACGAAGGACACCAAGAAGGTCGCGGTCGTCGGCCAGCTCGCCGACACGCTGTACGAGGACTGGTACTCCGGCACCATGCCCTACCGGATGACGCCGGTGCAGGGCCTGGCGGAACGCGCGGCGGTCACGGGCAGCGAAGGCGTCGACCGGATCAGGTTGCGCAACCTGGCCACCGGGAAGTACGTGACCGCGTCCGCCGAGCAGGCCGGTGCGGCGCTGACCGCCACCGAGGCGACGCCGACCGACGCGAGCGGGCTCGACGTGTTCGACTGGGGCGAGGGCACGGTGACGCTGCGGGCCGCCGCGAACGGCCGGACGGTGTCGCTGGGCGACGGGCGCAGCCTGGTCAACAACGCGGTGCAGCCCAACGGCTGGTTCGTCCAGCAGCAGTTCAAGCTCGTGGCGCAGGCCGACGGCTCGTTCGTGCTGGAGTACGCGGGCAACGACGTCACCCAGTCGTGGTTCGGCCCGAACAGGTACGTGGTCGTCGGCGCGGACGGCAGGCTCACCCTGGGCGCCGCCGCGGTCGACAACGCCACGAAGTTCGGGCGCGAGGTCGTGCGCAGCGGTGTGGAGAGCGCCGTGGCGGCGGCCAAGGACGCCGATGCCGCCGTCGTCGTGGTAGGCAGCATGCCGTTCATCAACGGCCGTGAGGACGACGACCGCAAGACCACCGTGCTGCCCGCCGGTCAGCGTGCGGTGATCGACGCGGTGCGCAAGGCGAACCCGCGCACGATCGTGGTGCTGGAGAGCAGCTACCCGTACTCGGGCGACTGGGACACCGCGGACCTGCCCGCGATCCTCTGGACCACGCACGCGGGCCAGGAGACCGGTCGTGCGCTGGCCGACGTGCTGTTCGGCGACACCAACCCGAGCGGCAGGCTGACCCAGACGTGGTACCGGTCCGACGCGGACCTGCCGGACATCCTCCAGTACGACATCTCCAAGTCCGGCCACACCTACCAGTACTTCCAGGGCAAGCCGCTCTACCCGTTCGGGTACGGGCTGAGCTACACGTCGTTCAAGTACTCCAAGCTGAAGGTGGACCGGTCCGTGGTCCACGCCTCCGGCGAGGTGAAGGTCCGGGTGGACGTGACGAACACGGGTGACCGGGTGGGCGCCGAGGTGGTCCAGTTGTACTCGCACCAGAAGAAGTCGCGGGTCCAGCAGCCGGTCAAGCAGTTGCGCGCGTTCGACCGGGTGGAGCTGCGGCCGGGTGAGACGAAGGCGGTCGAGCTCAAGGTGCCCGTGTCCGACCTGTCCTTCTGGGACGTCACCCGGGACAAGAGGGTCGTCGAGACCGCGCAGCACGAGTTCACGGTCGGCTCGTCGAGCCGCACGGTCAGCGTGTTCGGCGAGCCGATCCCGCCGCGCGACCTGCGCCGGCCCACCCCGGCGCAGAACTTCGACGACTACTCCGGCGTGACCCTGGTGGACACCACCAAGGAACGCGGCACCGCCGTCGCGTCGACCGCACCCGGGCAGTGGATCTCGTTCGACGACGTGGACCTCGGCCGGCGCTCCCGGTCGTTGACGGCCCGGGTGGCGAACCCGGACGCGCCGACCACCGCCGAGGTGCGCCTGGGTGGTCCCACCGGCAGGCTGGTGGGCACCCTCGCCGTGCCGACCACGGCCGACAAGTACTCCTGGACCGAGGTCTCGACGCCCTTGCGCGACGCGACCGGTCGACAGGACGTGTACCTGGTCTTCACGGGGAAGGCCCGGATCGACAACCTCACCGTGAAGGGATCATCCTGATGGCCAAGCGATTCCTGGTGGCCGCGTTCGCGGCCCTGATGGCCGTGGCGGGCTGCGGTGGCTCGGACGAGGCTTCCGACCCCAACACCCTCAAGCTGTGGCACTTCGAAGGGCCGGACAGCGCGATGGGGGTGGCGTGGGCCGAGGCGATCAAGCAGTTCGAGGCCTCCCACCCCGGTGTCAAGGTCGAGTTCGAGGAGAAGGGCTTCGAGCAGATCCAGAAGACCGCGCCGATGGTGCTCAACTCCAAGGACGCGCCGGACATCCTGCTGTACAACAAGGGCAACGCGACCACCGGCCTGCTGTCCAAGCAGGGTCTGCTGACCGACATCAGCGACGAGGTGACCAAGCGCGGCTGGGACAAGAAGCTCGGCCCCGGCATCGACACCACGGCCAAGTACGACGACCGCGGCGTGATGGGTTCCGGCAAGTGGTACGGCATCCCCAACTACGCCGAGTACGTGATGGTCTACTACAACAAGACCATGTTCGACCAGCAGGGCCTGGCCGCGCCGAAGACGCTGGACGAGCTGACCGCCGCGATGGCGAAGTTCGCCGCCGCCGGCACCACGCCGCTCGCGGTCGGCGGCGCGGAGTACCCGGCCCACCAGATCTGGTACCAGTTGGCGCTGACCAAGGCCGACCGCGACTGGGTGGACCGGTTCCAGCGCTACACCGGTGACGTGGACTTCCACGACAACACGTGGGTCTTCGGCGCGGAGACCTTCGCCAAGTGGCTGCGCGAGGGCTACATCTCCAAGGACTCCGCCGGCGTGAAGGCCGAGGACATGGGGCTGGCCTTCATGCAGGGCAAGAACCCGATCATGATCAGCGGTAGCTGGTGGTTCGGCCGGGTGCAGGCCCAGGTCAAGGACTTCGAGTGGGCGACGGTGCCGTGGCCCGGCATGACCTCCGGGTCGAGCGGCAACCTGTGGGTGGTGCCGAAGGGGTCGAAGAACAAGCAGCACGCCTACGACTTCATCGAGATCACCATGTCGCCGGAGATCCAGGACAAGCTGCGCGACGCCGGTGGCATCCCGGTCGCGCCGAGCGCCACGCCGCCGACCGACCCGAAGGTCAAGCAGCTCAACGACGACTTCAAGGCGCTCGTCGACGCCGACCGGTTGGCGTTCTACCCCGACTGGCCCGCGCCCGGCTTCTACGACGCGCAGGTGTCGTCGGTGCAGAAGGTGATCACCGGGCAGATCGGCGCGCACGAGGCGCTCACCGAGATGGCGGACTACTACAAGGAGAACACGGCGAGCGTCGGCAAATGAGCCTGGTTCCCGCCTCGATCCGCGACCGCGGTTCGTACCTGCTCTTCCTCATCCCCGGCGGCCTGCTGCTGCTCGCGGTGATCCTGGTGCCGTTCGGGATGAACATCGGCATCAGCTTCACGGAGTGGTCCGGCGCGGGCGAGCCGGAGTGGATCGGCCTGGACAACTACACCCGGCTGATGTCCGACGGGACGTTCTGGGCGTCGTTCCGGCACAACGTCGGCCTGGTGGTGGCGATGGCGATCCTGCCGACCCTGGCGGGGCTCGTCATCGCCGCGTCCCTGTTCGACTTCATCGGCAAGCACTTCGGCTCGCGCCACGCCGCCGTGCTGCGGGCGTGCGTCTACCTGCCGCAGGTGCTGCCCATCGCGGTGGCCGGGATCGTGTGGAGCTGGATCCTGGCCCCGCAGGACGGCGCGCTGAACGAGGTGCTGCGCGCCGTCGGGCTGGACTCGGTCGCGCAGAACTGGCTCGGCGACCCGGACCTGGCGCTGTGGACCGTGATGGGCGTGATGCTGTGGATCCAGGTCGGCTACCCGGTGGTGATCTTCATGGCCGGGATGCAGCGGGTCGACCCGTCGTTGCACGAGGCCGCGGAGCTCGACGGCGCGTCGTGGTGGGGTCGGTTCTTCCACGTCACCGTGCCGCAGATCCGGCCGGAGATCTTCGTGGTGCTGCTGACCTGCACGATCGCCGCGTTGAAGGTGTTCGCGCCGATCTACGTGCTGACCAGGGGCGGACCGGGCGGCTCGACCAACGTGCCGTCGTACTACTCGTTCCAGAACTTCTTCGAGAAGACCCAGGTCGGCTACGGCGCGGCGATCGCGACCGTGCTCACGGTGCTGATCCTGGTCCTCACGACGGTGTTCCTGCGCGTGCAGAACCGGGGTGAGCGCTGATGCGGCGGCACGCGGTGCTGTGGTCGATGATCGTGCTGGCGCTGGTGATGCTGGCGCCGTTCCTCATCGTGGCGCTCAACGCGGTGAAGACCCCGGAGGAGTACTCGACCGGCGGGCCACTCACCCTGCCGAGCGGGGTGTCGCTGGAGGGCATCATCGCCTTCTGGGAACGCGTCGACTTCGGCGAGAAGCTCCTCAACAGCGTGGTGATCAGCGGATCGGTGGCCGTGCTCGCGGTCGTGGTGTCGGTGTTCAACGCCTACGCGCTGGGCATCGGCCGGGTCCGCGGCAGGCTGTGGATCCTGGTGGTGTTCCTCATCGCGAACACCCTGCCGCAGGAGGCGCTGGTCTACCCGCTGTACTTCCTGGCCAACGAGGTCGGGCTGTACGACACCAAGCTCGCGGTGATCATCATCTTCACGGTGGTCCAGGCCGCGTTCGGCACCTACCTGCTCACCTCGACGTTGGGCGGCTTCCCGCGTGAACTGCTGGAGGCCGCCCGCATCGACGGCGCGAACAAGTGGCAGACGTTGGTGCGGATCGTGGTGCCGATCAGCAGGCCCACCCTGGGCGTGCTGTTCGTCTTCTTCTTCATCTGGACCTGGAACGAGTTCTTCCTCCCGCTGGTGCTGCTGATCTCGAACGAGAACCAGACGGTGCCGGTGGCGCTCGGGGTGCTCCAGGGTCAACGGATGATGGACGCCACGATGACCAGCGCCTCGGCGCTGCTGGGTGTCATCCCGGCCATCGTCTTCTTCCTCATCTTCCAGCGCGCGTTGACCCGCGGCATCACGGCAGGGGCAGTCAAGTGACGTACCCGGGCTCGGAGGATCCCCCGCAGGCACCAGCCGCTACCGATTGGAGTTCGGGTGAAGTTCAGCAACGGGTACTGGCTGCTGCGTCCTGGGGTCGAGGCCGCCTATCCGGTCGAGGTGCACGACGTGACCGCGGGGACCGGGGAGGTGGTCGTGCACGCGTCGACCCGTCCGATCCGGCGCCGCGGCGACATGCTCAAGGGGCCGGTGGTCACCCTGGGCCTCACCTCGCCGATGGCGGACGTGATCGGCGTGCGGATCACCCACTTCTCCGGGGAGGTCGCGAAGGAGCCCGCGTTCGAGCTCGCCACCGACAGCGCGCACGAGGCGAAGGTGGTCGAGGACGACGCCGGGGTGGTGATGACCTCGGGCGCGTTGTCGGTCCGGGTGCACCGGGGTGAGCAGTGGCAGGTGGACTTCACCGCCGACGGCCGTGCGTTGACCGGCAGCGGGGTCAAGGGCATGGGCCTCATGACGGTGGACGGCACGCACCACGTCCGCGAGCAGTTGACGCTGGGCGTCGGCGACACCGTCTACGGGCTGGGCGAGCGGTTCGGGCCGCTGGTCAAGAACGGCCAGACCGTGGACATCTGGAACGCCGACGGCGGCACGAGCAGCGAGCAGGCGTACAAGAACGTCCCGTTCTACCTGACCAACGCCGGGTACGGGATCTTCGTCGACCACCCGGGGCACGTGTCGTTCGAGGTCGGCTCCGAGGCGGTGTCGAAGGTCCAGTTCAGCGTCGAGGGCGAGTCACTGGAGTACTTCCTGATCTACGGGCCCACGCCTCGGGAGATCCTGCGCAAGTACACCGCGCTCACGGGTCGACCCGCGTTGCCGCCCGCGTGGTCGTTCGGCCTGTGGCTGTCCACGTCGTTCACCACGGCCTACGACGAGCAGACCGTGTCCGGGTTCATCGACGGGATGCTGGAGCGCGACCTGCCGTTGAGCGTGTTCCACTTCGACTGCTTCTGGATGCGCGAGTTCCACTGGTGCGACTTCGAGTGGGACCCGCGCACGTTCCCGGACCCGGTCGGGATGCTGGAGCGGCTGCGCGCCCGAGGGCTGCGCATCTCGGTGTGGATCAACCCGTACATCGCGCAGCGGTCGCCGCTGTTCGCCGAGGGCAAGGCGAACGGCTACCTGCTGCGCAGGCCCAACGGCGACGTGTGGCAGTGGGACCTGTGGCAGCCGGGCATGGCGCTGGTGGACTTCACCAACCCGGCCGCCCGCGCCTGGTACGCGGCCAAGCTGGACGCGCTGCTGGCCCAGGGCGTGGACTGCTTCAAGACCGACTTCGGCGAGCGCGTCCCGACCGACGTGGTCTACCACGACGGCTCGGACCCGGAGCGGATGCACAACTACTACACCCACCTGTACAACAAGACGGTGTTCGACGTGCTGCGCAAGCGGCGCGGCGACCGCGAGGCGGTGGTGTTCGCCCGGTCCGCCACGGCCGGCTCCCAGCAGTACCCGGTGCACTGGGGCGGCGACTGCGAGGCCACCTACGAGTCGATGGCGGAGAGCCTGCGCGGCGGGCTGTCGCTCGGCCTGTCGGGCTTCGGCTACTGGAGCCACGACATCGGCGGCTTCGAGGGCACGCCGTCGGCGGCGTTGTTCAAGCGGTGGATCGCGTTCGGCCTGCTGTCCTCGCACAGCAGGTTGCACGGCAGCTCGTCCTACCGCGTGCCGTGGCTGTTCGACGAGGAGTCCGTCGACGTGCTGCGGCACTTCACGAAGCTGAAGCTGCGGCTGATGCCGTACCTGGACCGCGCGGCGCGGCAGGCCGCCGCCGAGGGCGTGCCGATGATGCGGGCGATGGTGGTGGAGTTCCCGGACGACCCCGGCTGCGCCCACCTCGAACGCCAGTACATGCTCGGTGACGACCTGCTGGTGGCGCCGGTGTTCTCCGACGAGGGCGACGTGTCGTACTACGTCCCCGAGGGTTCCTGGACCCACCTGCTGACCGGTGAGACCGTGCAGGGCCCTCGGTGGGTCCGCGACCGCTGCGACTTCCTCACCGCGCCGGTGCTCGTGCGCCCGGACACCGTCCTGCCGGTCGGCGCGGTGGACGACCGTCCCGACTACGACTACGCCGAGGGCGTCACGCTCCAGGCGTACCAGTTGTCCGACGGCGACCACGTGACGGTGGTGGGCGACACGACCTTCCGCACGCGTCGCCAGGGCGACGAGATCCGGGTCGAGGCCGAGGGCGCGCCGTCGCGGTGGCGGCTGCTGCTCGTCGGCGCGGGTGCGGTCGACGCCGTGGACGGCGGCTCGGTCGGCTCGCACCCCGACGGGGTGCTCGTCAGCGCCGAGAGCGGCGCCCTGACCCTGCGCGGGATCCGGTGGGGCCGTTAGCGGTCGCGTTGGGCACGCTCGCCGCGACCACCCCGGTGGTCGCGGCTACCGCGTGCTGATCCTCGTCAAGGGCTGGAACACGGGCCGGCACCTCAACGGCGTCGGCCCGCCACCACCGGACCGGTGCTGTCGCGGGCGGTCAGCCGGGGCGCCAGCAGCCGGACCTCGGGCTCGGCCTGGCCGTCGAGCTGACCCATCGCCAGTTCGACGGCCAGCCGCCCGAGCTCGACCGCGGGGATGTCGACCGAGGACAGCGACACGGCCTGCGCCTGCGCCACGTCGGGCGGGCAGACCGCCAGCACGGAGACGTCCTGCGGCACCCGCTTGCGCCGTCGGGCCAGTTCGGACAGCAGCGGGCCGAGGATGGCCTCGTTGTGCACCACCAGGCCGGTGACCGGGGGCAGTCCGTCCAGGCACTCGCGCAGGCCGTCGTAGGTGGGCACGCAGGCCAGCGCGGCCGCCTCGACACCGCGCCGCGCGGCGGTCTCCCGGAACCCGTCCAGGAAGCGGCCCGCGTAGCTGGTGCCGCGGTCGTAGACGGCGGGGGAGGGGCCGATGAGCGCGATGTCGCGGTGGCCCAGGTCGGCCAGGTGCGTGACGCACGCCGACCCGGCGGCGGCGAAGTCGAGGTCGACGCAGGTCAACTCCCGCGCGTCGGCGGGCACCCCGATCAGCACCGCGGGCGTGGCCAACTCGCGCAGCACGGGCACCCTCGGCTCGGCCGCTTCGACGTCCATCACGATGATCGCGTCCGCGAGCGAGGACGCCACGACCCGGTGCAGGCCTTCCGCGCCTTCGTCCGCGGTCAGCAGCAGCACGTCGTGGTCGTGGGCGCGGGCCTCGGTGACCGTGGCCGCGACGAACTGCATGACCACCGGAACGTTCAAGTCCGTGCGCAGGGGCACGACGAGGGCCAGCACGTTGGTGCGGTTGCTCGCCAGCGCCCGCGCGCCCGCGTTGGGGCGGTAGCCGAGCGCCCGGATGCTGTGGTTCACCCGACGCCGGGTCGTCTCCGAGATCGAGCGCTTGCCCGACAGCACGTACGAGACCGTGCTGGGCGAGACTCCCGCTGCCCGGGCGACGTCGGCGATGGTGACCATCGGACGATCATAATACGCCCGGTCCGGCGGCCCGGCCCGGCAAGTCCACAGTGGACCTCGGACGTCACGGCCAGGTGACCGCCGGGTGAACGACGCCTCTGCTCAGCACGTTCCGGTGATCCCGGGCCGCCGAGGACCAGGGGTCACACGGCGGCGTCGAGGCGTTCCCGTTGATCGCTGGTCAGCGCGAGCGACACCCCGGCGATCGCGTCGTCCAGCTGCTCGACGGTGCTGACGCCGACGATCGGGGTGGCGGCCGGGTTGCCGCCGGTCAGCCAGGCCAGCACCACCTGGTTGCGGTTCGTGCCGGTCTCGGCGGCGACCTCGTCCAGCACGGCCAGGCGTCGCGCGGTCCCGGCGTGGTCGTACGCCTCGGGCAGCGGCTTGTCGGCGCGGGTGTAGCGGCCGCTCAACAGCGGTGTGTACGTCCACAGCGCCATGTCCGGGTGGTGCTCCAGGTAGTGGATCACCTCGTCGGTGACCGCGCCGAACCTCACCACGGTGGGCAGGACTCCTGGCCGGGGCCGCAGGTACGTGTGGTGCTGCTGCACGGCGGTGAAGCCGGCACCGCCGTTCGCCCGTGCGATCCACCGGGCCCGTTCCACCTGCCAGACCGGGAAGTTGGAACACCCGAGCCGGCCGGCCAGGCCCGCGGACACCAGCCGGTCCAGGGCGGTGACCGTCTCCTCCAACGGCGTGTCCTGGTCGGGGACGTGCGCCCAGTACAGCTCGACGTGGTCGGTGCCCAGCCGCCGGAGGCTGCCCTCGATCGCACTCCCGACCACCCCGGCGGACAGACCTTCGGACCGTCCGCCCTCGCCCGGCGCGGCGCCGACCTTGGTGCTGATCCGGACGCGGTCGCGGACCCCGGGTCGGGCGGCGAGCCAGCGCCCGATCACCGTCTCGCTCTGCCCGCCGACACCGGAGGGGTCGACCCAGAACGCGTAGGAGTCGGCGGTGTCGATCCACCCGCCCCCGGCGTCCACGAAGCGGTCCAGCAGCTCGAACGACCGGCGCTCGTCGGTGGTCGTGCCGAACCACATCGCGCCCAGGGCCAGGTTGTCGATCACGCGTTCGTCTCCTGCTCCGTCACGCCGCGCCGTCGAGGCGTCGGCGCTGCTCGTCGGTCAGCGCGAGCGACACCCCGGCGATCGCGTCGTCCAGCTGCTCGACCGTGCTGACGCCGACGATCGGCGTGGCGGCCGGGTTGCCGCCGGTCAGCCAGGCCAGCACCACCTGGTTGCGGTTCGTGCCGGTCTCGGCGGCGACCTCGTCCAGCACGGCCAGGCGTCGCGCGGTCCCAGCGTGGTCGTACGCCTCGGGCAGCGGCTTGTCGGCACGGGTGTACCGGCCGCTCAACAGCGGTGTGTACGCCCACAGCGCCATGTCCGGGTGGTGCTCCAGGTAGTGGATCACCTCGTCACCGACCGCGCCGAACCGGTGCACCACGGTGGGCTGCGTGCCGGGCAACGGGCGCAGGTACGTGTGGTGCTGCTGCACGGCGGTGAAGCCGACGCCGCCGCTGTCCCGGGCGATCCGCCGGGCCCGTTCGACCTGCCAGACGGGGTAGTTGGAGCAGCCCAGCCGACCGACCACGCCCGCGGCCACCAGCTCGTCGAACGCGCCGACCGTCTCCTCCAGCGGCGTCACCGGGTCCGGCTTGTGCGCCCAGTACAGCTCGACGTGGTCGGTGCCCAACCGCCGGAGGCTGCCCTCGATCCCGTTCTTCACCACCCCGGCGGACAGGCCCTCGGCGGTCTCCGGGAACCGGCCCGCCTCGGTCGGCTCGCAGCCCACCTTGGTGCTGATCCGCACCCGGTCGCGGACCCCCGGCCGGGCGGCCAGCCAGCGGCCGAGCAACGCCTCGCTCTGCCCGCCGAAACCGGACGGGTCCTCCCAGAACGAGTAGCAGTTCGCGGTGTCGATCCATTCGCCACCCGCGTCCACGAAGCGGTCCAGCAGCTCGAACGACCGGCGCTCGTCGGTGACCGTGCCGAACAGCATCGCGCCCAGGGCCAGGTTGTCAATCATGGCGTTCACGCTAGGCGGAGGCGGATCGGCATTACGCTCCAATCCCGTGGCGGTTTCCCGGACCAATTTCGCGTGGGCGACGTTGTTGGACCTCGGCGCGCCGGAGCGCGGCCGCCGGCACGACCGCGTGGCGCACGCGCTGCGCACCGCGATCCGGGACGGTCGCCTCGCGGAGGGCGCCGCCGTGCCGCCGAGCCGGGCGTTGGCCGAGGACCTCGGCTGCTCGCGCTGGGTCGTGACGGAGGCGTACGGGCAGCTCATCGCCGAGGGCTACCTCTCCGCCCGGGTGGGTTCGGCGACGCGGGTCTCCTGGTCGCCGGAGCCCACGCCGACGAGACCGCGCGAGCGCCGCGCACCGGCACGGCCGCCGATCCGGTACGACCTCGCGCCCGGCCTGCCCGACCTGCGGGCGTTCCCGCGCCGCCGGTGGGCCGACGCGGTGCGCGCGGTCATCGGCTCGGCGGTGCACTACGACCTCGACATCCCCGACCCCGCCGGGCACGCGGTGCTGCGCACGACCATCGCGCAGTACCTGCGGCGCTCACGCGGCGCGGACGTGCAAGCGGCGTCCGTGTCCGTGTGCGCCGGTGTCACCGACGGCCTGGTGCGCACGTGCCGCGCACTGCCGGTGGAAGGGATCACCGACGTGGCCGTGGAGCACCCGGGGTGGGGGCGGCTGCGGGACGCGGTGACGAGCGCCGGCCTGCGCGTGCACCCGATCCCGGTGGACCAGGACGGCCTGCGCGTGGACGAGCTGGCGCGCACGCCCGCACGGGCCGTCGTGGTGGGCGCGGCACACCAGTTCCCCACCGGCGCGGTGCTCTCGCCGGAGCGCCGGGCCGGGCTGCTGCGCTGGGCCCGCGAGGTGGACGGCTTCGTGATCGAGGACGACTACGACGCCGAGTTCCGCTACGACCACCACCCGGTGGCCGTGATGCAGGGGCTCGACCCGGGCCGCGTCTTCCTCCTCGGCTCGGTCAGCAAGACGCTGTCGCCCGCCCTGGGGCTGGGCTGGCTGGTCGCGCCCGCCGCGATCACCCCGGCACTGCGCGCGGCGAACCTCGTCGCCGCCGCGCCGCCGGTGCTCGACCAGCTCGCCCTGGCCACGTTCATCGACCGCGGCTGGTACGACGCCCACCTGCGCGCGTCCCGCCGCCGCTTCCGCACCCGCCGCGACCTGCTGGTCCGCACGCTGGCCGAGCTCGTGCCGGAGGGCCGGGTCGCCGGCACCGCCGCCGGCCTGCACGTCCTGCTGCACCTGCCCGACGGCACCGACACCCGCCACGCGGTCCGCGCCGCGGCCGCCGCCGGCCTGCGCCTGGTGGACCTCGACGACTACCGCACGAGGCGGTCGCCGGGACGTGCGCTCGTCCTCGGTTACGGCAACATCGGCGACACCGAGATCCTGCCGGCCGTCGCGTTGCTGCGCGACGCACTGGCCGCGCCGCACCGGCGAAAGTGAGCGTTGGATCCCGATGCCCCTTGACCCGGGCAAGATCACCCGTTCGGTCGTGCCTCCCTCGGTAACGGAACGATAACATCCGTCCGTTGGTCTGATTCGGGGGACCACTCCAAGGGGGAAATGTGAGATCACAATCGCGCACCGTGGTGGTGCTGCTAATGGCGCTTGTCAGCACTCTGCTGGGGAGCCTGCTCAGCGCCGGGCAGGCGTCGGCGCAGACCCGGGCGGCGGCGGTCGGGCCTGCGGACATCGATCGCGTGACCGCGGTGCCCGCCAATGGCAGGGTCACCTGTTACGGCTACACCGGTACGTTCAAGGTCGGCACCAATGTCATCGTCGTGAACTGGGCGAGCACCAGTGACGAGTGCTTCGGCATCGCCACCGACCGCACGATCTGGCACGCCTGGCCCAACTCGGACGGTTGGCATCGGATGCCCGGCGGCGGTTATGCCGACTCCATCGCCTACCTCCGGTTCCTGGAGAACCCGGACCCGGACATCAAGTTCCGGAGAGTCGTGGTCTACACGGTATCCAGCGACAAGTTCTGGTGTCAGGAATACGTCATTCCGCGTTGGGACGGCTACTGGTTCGAGTGCTGACGATCGAACAACACCCTGGGACCGCGTGGGCTGGAGGTGAGGGCTGGGCGGCGGATCGTCACCGGGTGTGGTGGGAATGGTGACGTTACGCTGATCTCCGGAGGTGGTGCGGGGTGCGGCTGCCGTTCGGCGTGCACAGTTCGGTGCGCGCCGAGTTCGAGCGACGCTGGTCGAGGGTGCGGCCGTCGGTGTGGCTCGGGTTCCTCGGGCCACCGCTCGTCAGCCTGGCGGTCGCACTCCTCGCCCCGTGGTCCGGCACCGTCCTGCCGGGGTGGTTCCTGCTGCTGGTCGGTACGGCTGCACCGATGTCGTTCCTGGTCCGGCGGGTCTACCTGCACCGGCCCGGTTGGTGGGCAGGGCTCGTCGCGTACGCCGGCGTGGCGCAGGCGCTCGGCGTCGGCCTGCTCACCTGGAACCTGGTGCTCGCCCTGCCGACCGTGATCGCCACCGCGGTCGCGGCCGTGCTGGTGACCAAGGCCAAGGGCGTGCTGCTGGACGTGGCCGGCGGCGCGATCGCCGGGACGACGCTCGGCGTGCGCAGCGAGTCGCGCCAGGTGCGCAACGCCACCGGCCACCCCGTGCCCGCCCACGCCACCCTCGACGGCGAGCTGGTGCGCTGGCACGTGGCCACCGGACCGTCCACCCCGGACCTCTCCGGCGGCGAGCTGCCGCTGCGCCGGGTCACCGACGTGTGGGTGGCCGAGACGCGCGCCGTGCCGGGAGGCGAGGTGGTCGTGGTGCGCGCCGACGGCCGGGACGTCGAACTGGTCGTCGGCCACCCGCACGACTTCGCCGCGCTCCTCGACCGGCGGCTGCGGCTGCTCCGCCTGCCCGACTGGTCGCGGTGATCGGCGCGGCGCGTGACGTCCGCCCTTGTTACTCGTTGGTCAAGTAGACGTCCGACGACGGAAGGGGCAGCGGCCATGGCGACCGAACGGTTGCGGCTGGAGGACGGCACGGAGCTGAACGTGGCACGCAGCGGCCCGCCCGACGCCGAGGTGACCGTGGTGCTCGCCCACGGCTACGCGCTGGACCAACGCAGCTGGCACCGGGTGGTGGCGGTGCTGCCCGCGACCGTGCAGGTGATCGCCTATGACCACCGCGGTCACGGCGCGTCGTCGCCCGCCGACAAGGAGACCGCGTCGATCGAGCAGTTGGGCGACGACCTCGGCGAGCTGGTCGAACGGCTGGTGCCCGCCGGGCGGGTGGTGATCGCGGGTCACTCGATGGGCGGCATGGCCGCGATGGCGATGGCCGAACGCCGTCCCCGCCTGTACCGGCAGCGGGTGGCGGGCGTGGTGTTCGTCTCGACCGCCGCCACCGGGCTGGCGGAGACGTCGTTGGCCTGGCCCAAGGCGTTGGGCAAGCTGGTCCGCGAGCTGGAACGCGCGTTCGGGCCGATCGTGCGCGCGGTGCGGGAGAAGATCGAACCCGCCAAGACGGCCGGGTTGCGCTGGTGGCTGTTCGGCGACGAGCCGCGCAAGGAGGACGTGGACCTCACCGCCGACATGGTGTGGTCGCACTGGCCGGAGACCATCGCGTTGTTCCGGCCGGCGGTCGACCGGTACGACCGCGAGGCCGCGCTCACCGTCGCGGGCGAACGCCCGGTGATCGCCGTGGTGGGCGACGAGGACCGGCTCGTGCCCGAGTCCAACGCCAAGGCGCTGGCCGCCGCGGTGGGCGGGGAGTCGGTGGTGGTCGAGGACGCGGGTCACATGCTGCCGCTGGAAGCACCCGCCGAGGTGGCGGCCCGGATCATGGAACTGGCCTGACGCGTCAGCCCGGCGGGGGATCACAGCCGCCGGGATCGGCACCATACTGGGTTTCGTGGCCGACGCGATCGTCGTGGAAGGGCTCGTCAAGCGCTACGGGAAGGTCGTCGCCCTCGACGGCTTCGACCTGACCGTGGCCGAGGGCACCGTGATGGGCCTGCTCGGGCCCAACGGCGCGGGCAAGACGACCGCCGTGCGGGTGCTGAGCACGCTCCTCGAACCGGACCGCGGCCGGGCGACGGTCACCGGGTTGGACGTGGTGGCCGATGCCAAGGAGCTGCGTCGTCGGATCGGGTTGTCCGGTCAGTACGCGGCGGTGGACGAGAACCTGACGGGGTTCGAGAACCTGGACATGGTGGGTCGGTTGTACCACCTGGGCAGGAAGCGGAGTCGGGAGCGGGCGCACGAGTTGTTGGAGCGGTTCGACCTGGTGGAGGCGGCGGACCGGTCGGTGAAGGGTTACTCGGGGGGTATGCGTCGTCGGTTGGACCTGGCGGGGGCGTTGGTGGCGAAGCCGCGGGTGTTGTTCCTGGACGAGCCGACCACGGGGTTGGACCCGCGCAGCCGGTTGGGGATGTGGGACGTGATCGGTGAGCTGGTCGCGGGTGGCACGACGTTGCTGCTGACCACGCAGTACCTGGAGGAGGCCGACCGGCTGGCGGACCGGATCGCGGTGATCGACCACGGCCGGGTCATCGCCCTGGGCACCGCGAACGAGTTGAAGGACCAGGTCGGCGGCGAACGACTGGAGCTCACCGTCGGCTCGTCGGCCGACACGGCCACCGCCCGCTCCGCCCTCGTGCCGGTCGCGCTCGGCGAGCCGGTGGTGGACGAGCGGGCGCGGCGGTTGACGGTCCCGGTCAGCGGTGGGGCGGAGGTGCTGGTCGAGGCGGTCCGGCTGCTCGACGCGGAGTCGGTGCACGTGCTCGACATCGGCCTTCGCCGCCCCACGCTCGACGACGTGTTCCTGACGTTGACCGGACACGCGGCCGAGGAAGAGGACGAGGACGGCGGGTCAGGCGGCGCGCGGCGGCGTCGATGACCGGCCGACCTCCTGGAGGTCCACCTCCTCCGAGAACCGCCGCACCGTGCCGTCCAGCACGTTGAGCGACATGAGCGGGAACGCGAAGTCCGACGCGGCGTAGATGCCGTGCCGCTGCTGCACCGCGAACACCGCGTTGCCGAACTCCGCCATGTCCAGCCGGTTGCCCGGTCCGGCGAACTCGGCGACCACGTCGGCCATGTCCTGGATGAACGCCTCCCGGTCGACCGACGAGGTGTCCACCGCGCTCTCCAGCACGATCTCGCCGCACCGGCGGCCGTCGCCGAACACCAGCCGCATGAAGAACTCGCCGATCAGGTCGCGCACCCGGTCGGGCAGCCGCACGCAGTACCCGGCGTCGAGCACGACGACCCGTTCGTCCCGGGTCAGGTAGATGTTGCCGGGGTGCAGGTCGCAGTGCACGAAGCCGTGCGTGAAGAACATCTGGCGCACCGCCGTGAGCGTCCGGCCGGCCAGCCGCACCCGCGTGTCGTGCGGCAGTTGCGCGGGGGTGTTCGCGTCGAGGTCGGGCACGTACTCGAACACCAGGCAGTCCGTCGTGGACAGTTCGTGGTGGACGGACGGCACCACGATCTCCGGCACGCCTGCCAGGCACTCGCGCAGAGTCCGCGCGTTGGCCGCCTCCTGCCGGAAGTCGAGTTGGCCGAGGATCGCCCGGCTCATGTAGCCGACCAGGTCCGCGAGCGGCATGCCGCGCAGCTTCGGCGCTTTCTGCGCGAGGCGGACCACGCCTCGCAGCAGCGCCAGGTCGGCGCGCATCACCGCGTCGATGCCCGGCCGCTTCACCTTCACCGCGACCGGCGTGCCGTCGTGCAGCGAGCCCCGGTACACCGACGCGATGCTGCCACTGGCCAGTGGCGTGGTGTCCACCTCGGCCAACGCCGCGACGCCCGCGTCCCGGAGCACCCGGCGGGACCGGCGCGGCGACAGCGGGCGGACCCGGTCGTGCAGCCGTCCCATCTCCTCGCACAGCTCGGCGGGCATCGTGTCGCGGCGGGTGCTGGAGATCTGGCCGAACTTCACGAACGTGGGTCCGAGCGCTTGCAGCGTGCGCACCAGCAGGCGGTAGCCGTTGCGGCGCATGCCCGCCCGGCCGCCGGTGACGAGTCCGGACAGGACGATCGGCACCGCGAGCAGCGCGGCGCACAGGACCGTCGCGAAGATCCGCGCGGAGCGGGCGACCAGGCGCGGCGCGGACACGCGCGGGTTGTCATCGGTCACGGGAAACCCTCCTGGACGAGGTCATCGCCGGCGGCGGTAGCGGATCACGCAGGGCGACGCGGGTTTGGTCACGCCGAGGTCGAAGTCGGGGCGCGGCGTGCGGGGCAGCGGGTCGAGGTCGTACTCCCGCAGCAGCGCGCCGAGGAGCACCTTGACCTCGTTGGTGCCGAACGCCTGCCCGGGGCAGCGGTAGAAGCCGCCGCTGAACCCGATCATCGCGTGCGGGTGGCGCTTGTCCTCGGCGCGGTCGGGCGCGAACCGGTCCGGGTCGTAGCGCTCGGGGTCGGTGAACACCTCGGGCAGCCGGTGCGAGACGCCGGGGCACAGGATCGTCTGCCAGCCGCGCGGCGCCCGGTAGCCGCCGACCTCGTAGTCCACGGTGTTGGTCCGGGCGTAGTGGCTCATGACCGGGTGCAGCCGCACGGACTCCTTGAACGCCCGGTCCAGCGGCCCGGGTCCGCGCCCGCCGCCGGCCTTCAGCTCGGACACGACCGAGTCCCGGTGGACGGGGTGGCGCAGCAGGTCGACCAACGTCCAGGCGGCCTGGGCGGCGGTGGTGATGTACCCGGTGAAGATGGTGCACAACGCCATGCCGACCTGCGCCTCGCCGCCCTCCGCGCGCAGGTCCGGGTCGTCCACCAGGGTCTGGAGGAAGTCGTCGTACCGCCCGGGGTGGCGCCGCCGCTCCGCCAGCACCGGCCTGAGCATCTCGGTGAGCAGTCGCTTCGCCCGGTCGCGGCGGTGGAACTTCGGCAGCGGCAGGTTGGGCGGCAGGATGAACTCCATGCCGCGGGCGAGGTCGACCAGCAGCGGCCGGAACTCGTCCACCCGCGCGTGGATCTCCGGCCCCATGAGCGCGGCGGCGGCGATCCGCATCACCAGCGGCTCGAACGTGTCCCACAGCTCGAACTCGCCCCGGTCGCCGAGCCCGTCCAGCCACGCGTCGACCTCGGCGGACATGACGTCGGTGTAGTGCCGCAACCGCCCGCCCTGGAACGCCGACTGCAACAGCGACACGTGCCGCCTGCGCCGGTCACCGTCGGTCGACGCCATCATCACGTCGCCGAACATGGGCACCACGAACCGGTACAGCTCCGGCACCGACAGCGTCCGGTCGACCTGCTTGAAGTAGAAGTCGTGGTGCTCCGGCCCGATCAGGACCACACCGCGGTGCGGGCCGAGCCGGATGCCGAACACCGGGCCGAATTCACGGTACCCGCGCAGGAAAACACCGAGGTGGTCGCGCTTCCACTCAAGCAGGCTGCCGAGCAGCGGCAAGCCTTTGATCATCGGTGGGGTCGGCAGTTCCGCGAGTGTCGTCTCGGTCATGGAAACCTCCGTCGCCGGACAGCCGAACGCTATCGGCGGTGCCGGCCGGGCTTCTTCTCCGAGATTGCGGTGACCGCGCGTGCCCCGGGTGGATCAGCTGTTCTCGCGGTAGCACTCCTTGAGCAGCCGCTTGAATTCGGCGTCCACCTCGTCCGGTGACTCCAGCGCGATGCGCACGTTGCCCTTGTCGAGGCTCTTCGCCGACAGCAGTCGGCCGCCCGGCGTGCGCCCCGGAAGGTGCAGCCCGACGTCCACCCGGCTCTTCGTGGTCGCTTTCACGATGGCGAAAGTGCGTTTCGGCGAGACGAGCGAGACGTAGGTCTTGCGGGCCTGCACGACGGTGTCGCCGACCGAGTACGCCGCGTCGAGCACGGCGTCGCAAATGGGGCGCAGCTGTTCCCGATCGGCGTACTGGGCGTCGATCAGCTCGGCCGGGTCGGTGAGCATGAACTCGGGGTAGCCGTGCCGTTCGTACACCAGCAGGTCCTGTGAATAACCGCCGACGCCCTGTTCGGTCAACCACTTGCGCAGCGCGGGTTCACCCGAGGGGTCCTCCTCGCGCACCTTCTTGTTCCATTCAGCCAAGGACGCGCCGGTTTTCGCCTTCAAGCGCTCGGCGGCCTCGTCCATCATGGCTTTCCAGCCGCGGATCTCGCGCTTGCCGCGTTTCGCCATGGGGTGCTCTCCTTTCGGTGATCACCACGCTAGTGACGCCGGTGACGGACGGCAACGCGGACCGCCCGGCTCTCACCCGGCTGCCGCTCACCCGGCCGGTTGACGGGCCGCCGGGACCGCCGGGGCGCTCGCGGCCCGGCGTCGCGCGGCGGGTCGGCGCGCGGGCACGGGCAGGGCCAGCACGACCGGCGGATCGGTGGGCCGGGGCTCGCGCAGCACGATCCGGAACGGCGCCGCCCGGCCGCACCGCACCCGCACGGTGCCCGGCGTCGAGCCGACCAGGCGGCACGATCGCCGGGGGTCGAGGGACTCGGCGAGCGTCACGCCGGAGGTGAACTGCACGCACAGCACGTGGTGGTCGCCGTCGGGCGCGGGCGGCAGCCGCACCGGGCCGGGTCCGGCGGTGACGGTGCACGTCAGCGGCGTGCCCTGGGGTATGCCGTTGGTGAACGCACCGACGAACAGGATGCCGTCGGCGGCGCTCTCGACCACTCCGTCGAGACCGCCCGGGGCGGCCTCCGCGTGGTCACCGGCCGGGCCGTGCGGGTCGGGCAGGCCGGGGACGCAGTCGACCAGCGAGCGGTCGCCGTGCCGCTGGACGACGAGCCGGAACTCGCGCGGCGACACACCCACGAGCCGGGTGAACTGCGTGGTGAACGTGCCGGAGCTCAGGTAGCCCACGCTGGCGCAGATGTCGCTGACCCGGAGCCCGGAGTGGATCAGCAGGCGCTGCGCCTCGGACATGCGCAACGCGGTCAGGAAGCGCGCCGGCGTGGCCAGGGTGACCTCGCGGAACACGCGGTGGAAGTGAAAGGGGCTGAGCAGCCCGGCGTGCGCGTGATCGGTGAGCACCTGGGGGTCGCTGAGGTTTTCCCGCATCCGCTGCACCGCGCGTTCGACCGCCTCGACTCGACCGTCGGCCGCATTTCGGCCCACACCGCCAGTCCGCGTTCCCACTCGCGACCTCCTCGCCAGGGCGTTCTCGGTGGCGCGTCCGCCCGCAGCGTACCGCTCGGCGATCGACCCGGCCGAGCCCGTACCGCAATCTCGGAGAAACTCCGTCCGGGAATGGCTTGTAGCTTTTTCCCGAGAGCAGTCCACGAATTCTTCTGCCGAGGAGGTCGTCGTGCTCGACGGTTTGGGCAGCGTGACCATTTTCGTGACCGACCAGGACCGGGCGGTCGATTTCTACACCAAGAAGCTGGGGCTGGAGCTGCGCCGGGACGATTCGTTCGGCTTCATCCGGTGGGTCGAGGTGGCCCCGGCCGGAGCGCCCACCTCCATCGTGTTGTTCCCGAAGGACAACCCGGTGTACCAGGAAGACCTGATGCGCGAGTTCACCGGCCTGCAGTTCGTCACCGCCGACATCGAGGCGGCGCACGCCGAGTTGAGTTCGCGCGGTGTGACGTTCACCCAGCCGCCGATGGCGATGCCGTTCGGTCGGACGGCGGTGTTCATCGACGACGACAAGAACCAGTTCGCGCTCCTCGAAGCACCCGGTGCGAGCTGACCGCCCCGATACCGCCGGTGCGCGACCACCGGCACGGAAAAGGTGGCGTGCCCTTCCGGTGAGGGGCACGCCACCTTTTTCACGGGCGGCCGGCCCCGGTCACACGTCCCACGTCGTGCGCAATTCGGTGACGCACCGGATCATCGGCGCGGGCAGGTGGTACTCGGCGGTGAAACCGGGCGCCAGCCGCAGCGACGGGATGCGCTCCAGCAGCACCTCCAGACCGATGCGCAGCGCGGACCGGGACCACCCGGCGCCCACGCAGTAGTGGATGCCGCGGCCGTGCGCCACGTGCTTCGCGCCGCTGGTCGTGGCACCGCGCCGGTCGATGTCGAACCGGTCCGGCTCGGGGAAGTGCGCGGGGTCCCGGTTGGCGGACACGTAGGACACCATCACCGTGGAGCCCTTGGGGATCGCCACGCCCGCCAGCTCGGTGTCCCGGGCCGCCTCGCGCGACAGCCACTGCACCGGGCCGTCCATGCGCAGGCCCTCCTCCACCGCGTGCTCGGCCAGGTCCGGCCGGCCGACCAGCCGCTCCCACAGCTCCCGCTGCTCCAGCAGCAGGTTGACCAGGTTGGCCATGGCCTCGGTGGTGTTGCCGTAGCCCGCGCCGTACAGCTCCATCAGGCCCCAGACGAGCTCGCCCATGGTGAGGCTCTCGCCGTCCTCGGTCCTGGCGTGCACGAGCGAGGACAGCAGGTCGTCGCGCGGGTTCGCCCGGCGGTCCTCGAACAGGGCCTCCAGGTAGCGCTGGTACTCGACGATCTCGCGTGCGGCGGCGGCCTGGTCCTCCAGCGGGTGGCCGGGGATGAACACCTTCACCCACAACCCGTCCCAGTACTTGATCTTGTCGTGGTCCTCCTGCGGCACACCGATGAAGTCGAGGATGGCCCGGTTGACGTAGCGGTCGGAGAAGTCGGCGAACAGGTCGGCCCGCCCGTCAGCGAGGAAGCCGTCGACCACCTCGTTCGCCACGGCCCGCATGTTCGGCTCGGAGTCCTTGATGCGGCCGGGCGACCACGCCTGCTGGATCAGCGAGCGCAGCCGGGTGTGGCCGGGCGGGTCGGACTCGTACAGGGTCTTGGCCTTGGGGATGCCCGCCTCCAGCTCCCGCGTGACCTCGATCGGGTCCTCCGGGCCGGTCTTGTTGCCGGACGGGTAGAGGTCGGGGTGTTCGAGCACGTCGACCAGGTCGCCATAGGTGGTCACGACGAAGACCTTCGCGGCCTCGTCGCTCACCAGCCACTCGTCGGAGGAGGAGTCGCTGACGAAGACCGGGCACTGACCGCGCATCCTGCGGTAGTACGAGTGCGGGTCCTTCGTCATCTCCTCGCCGAAGGGGTCGAACTGTGCGGGTTCTGACACGTCAGCGGTCATCGTGCGCCTCGTCTCGTCTCGTCGGTGGCACGCCGGCCGGCCGTCGCGAGTGGACCGGCCGGCTCACGCCCCGCTCGTGCGCCCTTCGTGACCGCGACCAGCTGGTCGAGGATGTGTTCGAGCGGGGGCATGACACCCACGGCCGGGTTCAGGTCCGACAGCTGGGTGCCGATGGTCGGGTCGACGACGGTGTAGCCGAGTGACGTCGCCGACTCGACGTTGCGGCGCACCGCGGCGCTGCGCCACATGGTCTCGTTCATGGCGGGCACCAGGACCACCGGCGCGGGGCTCGCGACGATCGCGGTGGAGACCAGGTCGTCGCAGATGCCGTGCGCCGCCTTGGCGAGCGCGTTCGCGGTCGCCGGCATCACCAGCAGCAGGTCGATGTCCGCGGTCAGGTCGAGGTGCGGGATGAGCGCGTCGTCGCTCGCCCGGTGCGTCTCGGTGTGCACCCAGCTGCCCGCGAACAGCCGCATGGTGTAGGGCGGCAGGAAGCGGCAGGCGGAGCGCGACATCATCACCCGCACCTCGCGCGCCAGCGACTGGCGCATCAGCAGGACCGTCTGGGGCATGGTCAGGGCGGCGGGTGATCCCGTGACGGCGACCAGCACCCGTTCGCACAGCAGGTAGGAGTCGTCCTCGCTCGGCTCTGCGTCCCTCGGCTCGGTCGCGCGCATCGGTGTCGGTGCCTTCCTCGTCGCCGGTCGGGCGGTGACGCCGGGCGCGGGGCGGGCCGGTCAGCCCGCCCCGCCCGCGATCAGCACATGATCGCGGGGATGAAACCGATCTCCTGCCACACGCGGACGTCGCTGTAGATGTCCCAGTAGCGATCGAGGATCGCCACCGAGCCGTCGTCGCGCACGCCCACGCGGGCGATGTCGACCGACTCCCACGCGATCGGCCGGCCCGACGGCCGCTTGCCCAGGTACGAACCGGTGTGCGTGCCGGTGCCGACGACGCGGGTCACCGCCCGGTCGCCCTCGACGCGCATGTCGACCACGTCCAGGCGCAGGTCGGGCAGCACGCCGATGAGGAGGTTCAGCAGCACCTTGACGCCTTCGGGGCGGTAGTTCGAGATCCGGCCCCGGTGCACCGCGTCGGCGGCCAGCAGGTCGACGGCGGCGTCCAGGTCGCGGTCGTTGACCGCTCGGATGAAGTCTTCGACCACGCCGCGCACGTCCTCGGCGGTGATCGTGTTCCGTTGCTCGACGGCCAGGACTGGGGTCATCGTGGATAACACCTTCTTCACGGATTGCGAGTGCCCGCGGCACTCGTCACGACATCTGGGCGAGGTAGGGCGCGGGCAGCGCGCCGATCTGGGTCAGCAGGTGCAGTTCGTCGAGTACGCCGCGGTGTTCGATGAACTGGTCACCCACCACGCGGGCGATGTTGATCGAGAAGAAGTCGACCTTCTTCCCGGTGTTCGACACACCCAGGTAGTCACCCGAGTGGGTGCCCTCGTACCGGATCAGCGTGGCCACCCGATCGCCCTCGGCGATCATCTCGACTATCGTCCAGCGCAAATCGGGAAACGCCTGCAACGTCAACTCGTACACGAACGCGATTCCCTCTTTGGGGTAATCGGAGAGGCGCGCGTGGTGCACGATGTCGGGGTGGAAGAACCCCATGATCCGATCGAGGTCATGGGTGTTGCACGCCTCGAAGAACCTGGTCGCCACGTCCCGGGTGTGCGCCGTGCGCGCTGACTCCACGCTGGTCACCTCTTCCTGCACCGCAGACTTCTTCTCACGTGCTCAATGGTGTGCCCAACCGGTCGTCCGATACTTCTCTCTGATTGCTACGCCGGTTTTCGATCACGACCGGCCCGGATCGCCCGCTTCGCCCGCGTCGTGGTCCTCCGCGCGCACGGCGGTGACGACCAGGTAGTTCGGCTCGCCGGTGGCGACGCAGTTGCGGCACACGGATTCCAGGAATGCGATGCCCTCTTCGCCGTACTCGCCGCCGAGATCGGCCGCGTTGTCCCGCAACGCCCGCGCGAGCTCCGCGTAGTACCGGTTCACGTGATCGGTCACGTCCACGATCTCCACCGGGTCCAAACCCGCGGCGCGGAACATCTCCACGTGCTCCGCCAGCGTGGGGAACGGGCTGTTGAGCATCGCCCGGCGGAACATCTCGTTCATCATCACGCGTTCACCGCGCAGCGGCTCCCGCTGGTAGAAATCGGTGAGCACGACCCGGCCGCCGGGCCGCAGCGCCCGGGCGACCCGGTGCAGCGCGGCCTGCCGGTCGGCCAGGTGCACGAACGTCTCGATGATCAGCGCGGCGTCGCACGAACCCGGCTCGACCGGGATCTCCCGCTGCACGTCGCCGTGCACGAAACCGACCCGGTCGGCGAGCCCGGAGGCCTCGACCCACTGCCGCGCCTGCGCCAGCAGCGCCTCGCTGTGCTCGACGCCGACCACGTGGGCGCCGGTGGCGCGGGCGAGCCGGGCGGCCGGCCCGCCGAGCCCGGAACCGACGTCGAGCACCCGGTCGCCCGCCTTGACGCCCAGCTTGCCGATGACCAGGTCGGTCAACGCGTCCGTGGCCTCGGCGATCGAGCTCGCGTCGTCGGCCGAGGTCCAGTAACCGCTGTGCGAGTTGCGGCCGGCGAGGGTGGTGATGAGCGGTCCGGACCGGTCGTAGAACGCGGTCACGTCCGCCTGCGCCGGCACGAACCGCTCCGGTTCCGGCGCGGCGAAGTCGTCCCACGGCGACCCCGTCACGGGCAGGCCCAGCTGACGGGGGATCACGTCCATCTCGTACAGGCCCCAGTGGTCGGTGATCCGCCCGTCGCGGACCTTGAACGCGGCCAGACCGGGCACCGCGAGGTGCTTGCCCGTCGGCGGTATGCCCATGTACTCGCCGGTGTGGTCGAAATGCAGTTCGATCAATTGGAACACCGTGTCGCCGTCGGCGATCATCATCTTGACCTCGATGCCGGTGCTGGTGAACCACTCGGTGCACTCGGCGAACCAGGAGAACGCGTTCTCCGCGCCCTGGTCGATCAGCCCGGACGGCAGGTGGATCTTCAAGTCCGGCGACACGTAGTCGCCCATGAGGTCGATGCGCTGGGCGTGCATGCACTTGACCTGGAATTCGCGCACCAGGTCCATGTTGCGCTCTTCGATGTCGGTGGTCGTCCGCGTCATGCTCGGTCCTTCCCGCGCGGGTGGTGACCACCGAGCCTATGAACGCGGACCGACCACCTTCTTCTTTCACATTGCTCTATGACATCTCGGGCTAGGCGCGCTGGAACACGAAGAACTCGTTGTCGTCTTGATCGAGGAATGCGGCGAACCACTTGCCGTACGGTTGCAGCTCGGGCTCCTTGGTGAACCGCACGCCGCGTTCGCGGTAGGTCTTGTGCAACTCCTGGATGTCGTCGGTCTCAAAGGCGATGTCGGTGTAGCGCCCCACCTTCGACGCGTCACCGACCGGGAAGTCGGCGGTGGCCAGCGACAGCGTGGTGGTGGCACCCGGCGGAGCCACCTCGATCCACTTGAAGTCGCCGCCTTCCTGCAGGTCACGGACCTCGAAGCCGAGCTGCTCCGTGTAGAACCGCAGTGCCGCGTCCTGGTCGCTGACGTACACGCCGATCTGCGCAACGTTCATCCGCATGCTGCTTCGCGCTCCATTCACACCGATGCGAGGACCCGTGACCTGTCCGAATGGTCGCCGAACAATCGTGGCGCGATTCGGCCGCCACTCGCGTACAGGATGCCACAAGGGTCACAACGGCACAGTGTGAAACGCCGTCGGGAACCCAAATAGCAATCTGGAAGAACTCTCAGTCCATAAGCGTCACTACGCTCGGCGCTCCGTAGGGCGTGCGAACTCGCCGTGTTTGTTTGCGATAGGAGGACGACATGATCTTGGTGACGGGCGCCACCGGACCGGTGGGCAGCCACGTGGTGGCCCAACTCGTCGCGGCGGGCGAGCAGGTGAGGGCGCTCACGCGCGACCCGAAGAAGGCGCGGCTGCCGGAGGAGGTCGAGTTGGTGGAGGGCGACCTGGCCGACCCGGAGACCCTGAAGCCCGCCGTGGACGGTGCCGAGCGCCTGTGCGTGATCCTGCCGACCTTCGGCGCCCCGGAAACCCGGACCTACGACCGGAACCTGTTGCAGGCGGCGCGGGGCGGCAGCGTGAAGCACCTCGTGCGGCTGTCGGTGATCGCGACGCAGGACGACGGTGCCGTGGACGCGCACACCAGCTTCCACCGCGACGGCGAGCAGGCCGTGCGCGACTCGGGCATCCCGTGGACGTTCCTGCGGCCCGGCCAGTTCATGACGAACGCGTTGTCGTGGGCCGAGACGGTCAAGACCGAGGGTTTCGTGCGGGAGCCGTTCGCGCACGTGAAGCAGGCGCCGATCGACCCCGAGGACATCGCGGCGACGGCGGTGACCGTGCTGCGGTCCTCCGGGCACGAGGGCAAGGCCTACCCGCTGTCCGGTCCGGAGGCGCTCAGCATCGAGGACCAGGTGGCCGTGCTGGCCGGCGTCCTCGGGCGCGAGCTCAAGACCATCAACGTCCCGCCGGACGTGGCGAAGGCCGAGTGGCTGAACGAGGGTTACCCGGAGGGCATGGTCACCGGGATCATGCGGCACATGGCGGACGAGAGCGGTGTCCACGGCGTGGTGCACCGGTCGGTGGAGGAGATCACCGGCAACCCCGCCACGTCGTTCGAGCAGTGGGCGCGCAAGAACGTCGACTCGTTCCGCTGACCCGTCCCGCGGCACCCATTTCTCCAGGTCAACCGCGGTCGGTCGCCCGGAGCTCGGCGGCGATCAGCAGCGGCAGGGCGAGCACCAGCGGTGGATCGGTCGCGCGGCGGGCGCCCAGCGCCAGGTGGAACGGCTCGGTGTCGGCGTTCTCGCCGTCGCGCACGACCACCGGGGTTCGACTGGCGCCGACGTAGCAGCGGTCGGGCCGGTCGGCCAGCAACGCCTCGGCGACCGTGGCCAGCGGGTGGAAGCTCATCGCCAGCGGGTGGTAGTCGCCGTCGTCGAGGCCGCCGAACTCGGCCACCCCGGGCGCCGCCATGATCGCGCACGCGGCGGGCCGCTCCTGCGGCACGCCGGAGCGGAACAGGCCGGTCACGACCGGCGCGGCCGGTGATCCGCCGGTCACCACGCCGGTCACCTGGACGTGGGCGGGCACCGCCACCACCGGTCGGATCTCCTCGACCAGGGCGGCGAACGACTGGTCCGCGAACTTCGCGAAGACCTTGCGGAACCGGCGCGGTGACACGCCGACGAGCCGGGTGAACTGCGTGGTGAACGTGCCGAGGCTGGTGTAGCCGACCCTCATGCAGATCTCGGTGACGCTGAGGGAGGTGTTCGCGAGCAGCCGCTTGGCCTCCAGCATCCGCGCCGCCGCCAGGAACTGCGCCGGCGTCGCCGAGGTGAGCTCCCGGAACACCCGGTGGAAGTGGAACGGGCTGAACCGCGCCTCCCGGGCGAGCGCCCGCAGCGAGTGCCCGGCGCCGACGTTGTCGGCGATGGACCGGATCGAGCGCAGCACGGCGGCGGTCTGGTCGATGGCGGTGCGGTCGGCGCCGGCCGTGTCGGGACGGGTGGGATGGCCCTCCCGCGCGGAGTGGCTGTCGCGCGCGTGGCCGTCCCGAGTGGAATGGTCGCGGGTGGAGTAGCTGCCGTGGGTGGCGTGGCTGTCCCGGGTGGAATGGTTGCCGTGAGCGGAGTGGTGGCCGTGGGCCGAAGGGTTGTCTTGGGTGGACCGGTCGCCAGGAGCGGAGGATCCGCGCACCTCGGCTGTGCGGTCAGCCATGCCCGTTCCGGGCGATGTCGCCCGCCTTCCGGAGCGCGGCGGTCCAGGACGCGGCGAAGCGGCGGCGCAGCTCGTGCGCGCGCCGGTCGGGCAGGCCGGTGGCGCCCCAGCCGGAGTGGCTGAACGCGAGCCGGTCCGCGTGCTCCAGGTGCTCGACGGTGACCGTGCACGACGTGGGCCGCCGCGCGCCTGGCACCTCGACCGCGAAGTTCACCCGATCAGGTTCGGCCCGCCACTCGGTGAGCCGGAACCGGCGGGGTCCCTCGTCGTCCACCACGAAGAACCAGCTCGGCTCGAACCCGTCGGTCGCGACGGGCAGCCACCGGTACAGCTCGTCGCCCGCCAGCACGGGGAACGCGGCCCGCGGCAGGTCGATCGAGCCGTCGATGTCCTCCCGCCACCCGTACCGCGTGGTCTCACCGGTCCTGAGGTAGCGCTCCAGCCGCTCGAAGAAGTCCGTCCAGCCCGCCACCATCTGGTCGAACTCGGCCGGCGTGCGGTCCGGTTCCCGGTCGACCACCTCGACCTCGGTGCCGTCGGGCAGCACGGTGACCGACCACCGGATCCGCGCGACCGGCCCCAGGCCGAGGAAGCTCCACTCGAAGTCGAGCCGGCGCCGGTCCACGATCTCGACCGCCGTGGCGGTGAAGAAGTCGCCGTCACCGAAGTCGACGCGGTTCTCCCGGCCGACCTGCCACGGCCGGTCGAGCTCGCCGAACCACCTGGTGACCTCCAGCGGATCGACGAGGGCGCGCCAGGTCGCTTCGACCGACCGCTCGACCCTCGTCCGCACCCGGACCGCGGACTCGCTCACAACGCCCTCCCCGCAATGTCGCAACATATTTATGAAGTAATCTACGCCCGAAGTGCGGACTCTGTCAGGTCGGGGAGCCCGAACCACACAATCGGCACATCGCACTCGGCCGGATCACCACCGAACGCGACCGGCCCGACCGACGGCGGTCGTCGGCCGGGCGGGCTCGGTCGCCAGAGGACGCTGCTCCGGGCGCGGGCTCAGAGACTCGGAGACTCAGGGGCGCAACGCGAACAGCGAGTTCTGCGGGCTCCGCACCGGCACCTCGACCACCGAGTGGAATCCCGCCTCGGCCGCGAGTTCGGCGAGTCTGGGGTAGGGCAGGCCGAGCGTGCCCAGCGCCGGGCCGCCGTCGGCCAAGGCGGTCGGCACGCAGTACAGCGTGCTGGTCGCGGCCAGGATCGTCCCGAGTGGACCGGCGTTGTCGCGGGGGTCGGCGGCGGCACGGCTCTCCAGCACCAGCAGCACACCGCCCGAGGGCGCCAACGCCTCGTGCGCGGCGCGCAGCAGCGCCGCCGGGTCCGGCGCGTCGTGCAGCACGTCGAACATCGTCACCAGGTCGAGCGGGCCGGACAGCCCGGTCACCGCGTCGACGTTCTCGAACCGCACGCGCTCGCCGACACCGGCCTGCTCGGCGGCCTGCGCCGCCCGCTTCACGTTGGGCGCGTGCAGGTCGAAGCCGACGAACCGCGCGTGCTCGAACCTCCGCGCCAACGCGATCAACGCCCGACCGCCGCCACTGCCGACGTCGGCCGCCGCGCCACCCCGGTCGAGCCGGGCCACCACGCCGTCCACCGCGGGCAGCCAGGCGTCGACCAGCTGACCGTCCAACCAGGTCGCGCTCATCCGTTCCATGGCGGCGGACAACGAGTCCGGGTACCGCTCGTGCGCGATGCCCTCACCCGTGCGGAACGCCTCCGCGACGTCCTCGACCATCCGGGCCATCGGCGTGAGCAGCTCGTAGCCCGCGCCGAGGTGGAAGGGCGAGCTCTCGAACGCCAGCACCGCGGCGTGCGCGGCGGGCAGCCGGAACCGGCCGTCCGCGTCGTCGACCTCCAGGTAGCCCGCGTTCGCCATGCCCCAGGACCACTCGCGCACGTACCGCTCGGACAGCTCCGTGCGCGCCGCGAGCTCCTCGGCCGTCGCCGGGCCGCCGGCCAGGGCGCCGAACAACCCCAGCCGCACGCCCAGCGCGCCGAGCAGCCCGGTCATCGCGCCGCCGAGGTCGTCCATCACCCGACCGGCGAACCCCGCCGCCGCGGCGAAGTCGAAGGCCGGCTCGGCGTGCTGCTCGGCCTGCCCGCCGCCGACGGACCAGCCGTGCGGCCCGACCGGCCCCTGCCTCGGCCCGCACAGCATCTGCGCCCGGCCGGCCGCGTTGATCCAGAAGTTGGTGAGCAGCCTGCGCTCGGTCACCGGGTCGGCCAGGTCCAGCCGTTCCCAGTCGAAGTGGAAGACCTGGAGCAGGCTCTGGCCGAGACCGGCGGGCTCGATCCAGATCCGGCCGCCCAGCGCCCGCTCCCACGACGGTCGGCGCAGCTCGAACTCCAGGTGCGGCAGGTAGGAGGGGAACTCCTGACCGCTGTCGACCACCCTGGTGACGCGCATCCGCACCGTGCCGCTCGCGTCGCCCATCACCAGCGTCAGCTCGTCTTCCGGCGCGAACGAGCCGGCGGAACGCTGGAGCCAGTGCTTCACCGCGCCCGGGCTGGTCAGCAGCTCCCAGGCCTCGAACGGCATCATCGGCAGCGGTATCTGCAGGTACGGACCCATCCGCCGCCACGGCCACCGGGTGTTCGAGCCGGTGCGCAGGTAGGTGGCGAGCTGGTCGAGGATGCCCGGCCAGCCCATGCCGTTCCACGACCGCCAGTCCGACGGCGGGTTGGTCGCCTGCTCGGTGACCGTGACCGCGGTGCCGTCCGCGCCGGGGGCGACGGTCCACGTGACGGCGGTTGCTGGACCGATCCCGTTCCAGCGCCACAGGTGGTCCAGCACGCCCGGTTGCAGGCCGATCGGCGGCGTGCTGCGGCTGGTGGAGCAGTAGAAGAACTCGCCGTCCTCGAAGTCCAAGGTGGACTCACCGCCGCGTGCGGCCCAGGAGCCGCGCGCGACCGCCAACCACTCCCGGAGGTGGTCTGGATCGGTCAACGCGGCCCACACCCGGTCGGCGGGCTCGGGGATCGTCACGGTGCTCACGAGGCGTTCCCACCGGTCCTGCACCATCGGGAAGGCGGAGCCGCCGAGCGGGGTGAACGCCGCCGCACGTGCGGTGAGGTCGAAGGACGGGGGAGCTGGGATACCGGCGAACGCTCCGCCGGCGGGTACTTGGCCGGTCGTCGTCATGGTCCGAGACTGGCACGGGTGGCCGGCGGTAACTTCTCGAAGCTTGCGATGTCGACGGGGGCCGGTCAGCGTGGCGGCGCGAACAGCGCGCGCAGTTGCCGCAACTGCACCGCCGTCGGCATCGCCGAGATCATGAACTCGCGCACCCGGCACGCGATCGGGTTGCGCCACGCGCCGATTCGCGCGAGCGCGCGTGCCTGCGCCGTCGCGGCGTCCGCGCGGCCCCGTCTACCGTCCTGATAGGACTTGAGCGCGGCGGCCGGTTCGACGCCCGACATCACCCGGTCGGCCAGCACCGCCGCGTCCTCGAACGCCTGCGACGTGCCCTGGCCCATGTTGGGCAGGCTCGGGTGCGCGGCGTCGCCGACGAGCACCACCCGGCCGCGGCTCCACGCGGGCAACGGCTTCGCGTCGCGCACGTCGGTGACCACGATCCGGTCGGTGGGCGTGGCGGCGAGCAGCCGCGGTATCGGGTCGTGCCAGCTCGTGAGGTGCTCCGGTGGTCGGGGGCCGCCGTGCGGCGCCGAGGCGAACCAGTACACGCGGTCGCCGGGCAGCCGCCAGACGCCGACGGCCGAGTCGCCGCCCATCGTGAGCAGGCCGGCGCACGGCGGCAGCCGGTGGTCCACGACCGCTCGCCACACCCTGAACCCGCTGCGGCGCGCCGCGTCCAAACCGGACGCCGCACGCACCACCGATCCGACGCCGTCCGCCGCCACCACCAGGTCGGCGGTCACGGTTCTGCCGTCGCGGAACGTGGCCGTCGCCCGTTCTCCGTCGGTGCGCGCCTCGACGCAGTCCCACCCGAAGTCGACCGTGTCCGGCGGCAGCAGGCCGTGCAGCGCGTGGACGAGTTCGGCCCGGTGCACGGCGGTGCCGTTGCCGCCGACGGACTCCATCGCGTCGGACGTGACGACCTGCAACGCCCGCCCGTCCGCGGCGTGGATCGCGATGCCGTCGGCGGGCAGGCCGCACGAGCGCACCACGTCACCGGCACCGAATCGGTCCAGAGCGGCCAACCCGTTGGGCCACAACGTCAATCCCGTGCCCTCGGCGGTGATCCCGGGGGAGCGCTCGTAGCAGCGCACCGACGCGCCCGCGCGGAGCAGGGCCAGGGCGGTCGCGAGCCCGGCCGGTCCCGCGCCGATCACCGCGACGCGCACGTCAGGCCAGGATCGCGGTGAGCAGCCCGTCGTCCACCAGGCCGAGCTGGTTGAGGAAGTGCAGCTCGTCCATGACGTTGCGGTGCTCCACGATCCGGCCGTCCACGATGCGCAGCTCGCCCATCACCTGGACGCGCACCTGCTTGCCGGTGGCCGGGATGCCCTGGAAGTCCTCCTTGTGCGTGCAGGTCGCCGTCATCCGGGCGAACAGCAGGTCGCCGTCGGCGGCGAGGTCCTCGATGTGGAACCGGAGGTCGGGGAACGCCTTGCGGAAGCCGCCCATCAACCGGGCCACGTCGTCGCGGCCGTAGTCGCCGAACCGCCCGTGGTGCACCATGTCCGGCGACCACACCGAGAGCACGGCCTGGAAGTCACCGCCGTTCATGGATGCCACGAACCGCCGGAACAACTCCTTGTTCGTCGCCTCCACGCTGCCCGCCTCAGCCATGGCACACCCCGTCTCGTCCGTGACCTTCGTCCCCTTCGGATGCTAGGGCCGTTCCGCCACACCACTCTTCTCGCGTCTTGCTACTTTCACGTTGCCCACTTTATAGATACAACTTCATATAGCTACGCTTCGTGGTCATGACAGCTCCCTCGCCGGTGGCGCAACTCCACGTCGATGCGGTGACGAGGGTGGTCCGCCACATCCGCGAGGAACCCGGCGCGCCGCACCCGCTGGCCGAGCTGGCCGCGGTCGCGATGCTCAGCCCGTCGCACTTCCGCCGCACCTTCTGGGAGGTCACGGCCACCACGCCGGCGCAGTTCCTGACCGCCGTCCGGATGGCCGTGGCCAAGCGGCTGCTCACCGAGACCGACCTGTCGGTGACGGCGATCCGCGACCGCGTCGGGTACACCAGCCTCGGCACGTTCACCACCCGGTTCAGCCGGCTGGTCGGGGTGTCGCCGAGCGCCTACCGCCGTGCGGTGGCGCGGGTGGGCGGCCGGCGGATCGGCAGCCTGCTGGACGTGTCGCGGGTCGCGCCGTTCCCGCGCGCGGCCGTGCGCGGTGTCGTGCTCGGCGGACCGTCGCACCCCGCCGTGCTGGTCACCGGCCTGTTCCCGGCGGGTATCCCGGCCGGCAGGCCGGTCGGGTGCACGGTGCTGCCGCTCACCGAGCAGGACGGGCGCCGGGTCGGCATCGCCGTCCAGGAGGACGGCGACTACCAGGCGTTCGCGGTGTGCCTGGCCGAGCGGACCACGATCGTGCGCGCGCTGTGCGCCGATCCGCAGGAGCACGTCGGCTCGGCGGAGGCGCCGGTGGTGGTGCGCGGCGGACGGGCGGAGGAGCCGTTCGAGGTCCGGCTGCACCGCGCCCGCCCGTACGACCCGCCGGTGGTCCCCGCCGTCCCGCTGCTGCTGGCCCTCGGTCGCACCTAGGGAGTCCGCCGTCCCGCTGTTGCCAGCCCTCGGCCGTACCCGGGGAGTCCGCCGTCCTGCTGCCGGCCCTCGGCCGTACCCGGGGCGCGCGGACGCGGTGCGAGGCCGGTGTCCCGCCGACCCCTCACCGCGTCCGCCTGCCGACCGGTTCGTCGACTACATGGCTTCCTTGGCCAGGTAGCCGCCCATCCGGAACCGGAGGCTGGTCACGTACGCGACCGGCGAGCCGTGCAGGTCGCGCTCGTCGTGCAGCGGCAGCATGCGGTAGATCTGGCCCTTGCCGGGCGAACCCGCCGGCGGGATCTGCCGCACGTCGTCGATCGTCAGGATGATCGGCTCCTTGTTCACCAGGCGCATCCCGAGCTTGGGCATGTCGAAGATCGCGCCGACGGCCATCCGGCACGCCTTGGCCGACGGACCTTCGCCCGCGTACGGGTCGAACGGCGTGCGGATCTGACCGGTGGACAGGGCGTCCGGGTTGAGCGTGACGGTGATCTCGCCGAGCTCCTCGCTCCGCCCGACCATCTTCATCTCGATGAGGTTGGTGTAGACCTCGGCGTTGGCCCACTCCTTCGACGTCGGCTCCGACCGCACCACGCGGACGTAACCGTCGAACTCGACGGTGTACTCGCCGACGCCCGGCACGGCGAACGTGTCGACCGAGGTGATGCCGAGGTTGTCGATGCCCCGCTCGGGCGGGGTCCACGGCACGACGTTCGTGCCCTCGTACAGGTTGGGCACGCCGTCTGTGGTGACCGGGCGGCCGTAGACCACGGTCGGCTGCTGCGCGGACGTTGTCATCATCTTCCCCTTTCCGTGCTCGTCACTCGTCACACGAGTTGCGTCGTGTGGTCGCAGCAGGTCAGACCGGGCTGGTCGGCGACACCGTCCTGGTCGGAGTCGATCTCGCCGTCCACGGTGGAGTAGACGTCGCGGGAGTTCATGTCGATGACGCCGTCGCCGTCCCAGTCGTTCAGCTTGCCCTTGAACGTGCCGAGGATGAACGCGTTGGTCATCGGGCCGACCTCCGGGTCGTGCAGCGTGGACAGCACGCCGTTGCCGGGGGTCAGCACCTCCTCCAGCGACCTGCCCGCGATGCGCTTCAGGTCGACGTAACCCCAACCCTGGAACCGGCCGCGCACGTAGCGGATCGCCGCCTCCTCGCGGATCTGGAACTTCGGGTCGAGGTGCCACGTGCCGTAGCGGGCGAACCCGATGTTGGCCTGGCGGATGCCCGCGCTCGGGTCGTCGGCGCGGCCGGACTTGAAGAACGTCCGGGGCACCAGCGACTCGAAGAAGAAGTTGCCGCGGTCGCGACGGGTGCGGTCGGTGAAGCCGCGGAACAGGTAGTTGTCGCAGTGCGGCGAACCGTCCTTGTGCAACCCGGAGATCGTCTTGGCGATCACCAGCTGCTTCTCGCGGGTGGACACGTTGGGGCAGGCGTGCGCCTGGCCGTAGATCCGCGCCAGGCCCTGCGGCGCCAGCGAGATCTTGCCCCAGTGGGTGTTGGTGTCGTCCAGCCGCACGTACAGGTCGCAGTGGATGAGCAGGTGGATCGTCTCGTCGAAGGTCCGGCCGGGCGTGAACCTGCCCGAGCGCCCGTCGAACGAGGGGTCGCCGCTCTGCAGCTCGCTGCCGAACAGCTTCGCCCACTCGGCGATCTCCGGGTCGGCGTCGGTCCGGAACTTGCGCAGCGACGCGACGGCCGTGGGCCCGCCGAGCTTCTCGATCGCCCACAGGGCGTCCCACCGGACCTCGCGGTCGTCGTCGTTCAGCGCCGCCTGCTCCAGCAGTTCGATCGCGTCACCGTGGTCGCGGTCGGCGTACTCGTACAGGGCCTGCTCGCGCATGGCCGGGTCCGGGTGGTTGAGCGCCTGCTCGCGCAGCTCGTCGTTGGTGCGGTTGTCCAGTCGGATCGCGACCCGGTCGAGCGCGTAGCCGAAGTCGCTGGCCCAGGCGGCCGGGTCACCCGCGACGAACCGCGGGTCGACGTTGCTCAACGTGGTGCGGTAGGCGAAGTTCAGCGCGTCGCGCTGTTCGGTGCCCAGGTCGTCGAGCAGCACCGGCTCCTCGGGCACCGCCTTGCTCCAGGCGCCGGGATCGCGCTCCGCCAAGGAGGCAGGGGACTTGTTGCACAGGTCGATAGCCATTGCGGCATCCCTCCGGGTCAGGTGGGTTGTACCGACAACACGCTATAGAACCTAAAAGTGAGATAGTTCTTCGATGTGCTCATTCTGCGCTTCACTCGATCGGCGGTGGCCGGATTGTCGACGTCGGCAGCAGGATCGAGGTCTACATGCGACTTGCCATTCACTTAGCGTTCTGCGCCAAGGGGGACAGCGTGACGATCAGTCAGGCCACACCCGACGTCCGGTGGCACCACCTCGCCCTGCGGTCCGCCCAGTGGGTGGGCGCGATGTCCTGGCACGCGGCGGCGGGATTGGTGGAGTGGATGGGCGAGCGGTTGCCGGGCCGACGGCGTGGCGGCGGGCGTGACGGCGCGGTGGTGGCACGTCGCGTGGGTCGCCTGTTGACCGGGCTCGGGCCGACCTTCGTCAAGGGCGGCCAGTTGCTCAGCACCCGCAAGGACGTGTTGCCGCCGTCCTGGTGCGACCGCCTGGGGCGGCTGCACGACCGCGTCCGCCCGATGACCGGGGCGCAGGCCGCCGACGCGCTCGCGCGTGCGTACCCCGACCGGTGGCCGTTCACGCGGTTCGACCGCACGCCGTGCGCCAGCGGCAGCATCGCGTGCGTGTACCGGGCCGAGCTGGCGGACGGGCGCGAGGTCGCGGTCAAACTGCGCCGGCCGGGTATCGACCGGCGGATGCACGCCGACTTCGCGTTGCTCAGCCTGGGCGCGGGAGTGCTTGAGCGGTTGCCGTGGCTGCGCGAGGTGCCGGCGCGGCGGATGGTCGACCAGGTCGGGTTCGCCGTGCGCCGCCAGCTGGACCTGGTGCAGGAGGCCGACGCGCTGGCCGCCCTGCGCCGCAACCTCGACGGGAACCGGTACTTCGTCATACCCCGGCCGATCCCGGAGGCGAGCGGGGACGGCGCGCTGGTCATGGAGTTCATCGAGGGGCTGACCCGGTTCGGGCCGCACGACTTCACCAGGGAGGAGCGTCGCGAGATCGTGCGGCGGGTGCTCCACGGCGTCTACCGGATGTTGTTCGTGGACGGTCAGGTGCACTGCGACATGCACCCCGGCAACCTCTACTTGACCCGCGCGGGTGACGTGGTGCTGTTGGACGCCGGGTTCGTGGTGCGGCTGGAGCCGGCGGTGCGGCAGTTGTTCGCGGAGTTCTTCCTGGCCATGGCGTTGGGGCGGGCGGAGGAGTGCGCGGAGGTGGTGCTGCGCAGTGCCGAGCACGTGCCGCCGGGCAGCGACGTCGAGGGCTTCCGGCGCGCGGTGGTCGACCTGGTCACCACCGCGCACGGGCAGACCGCGGGCCGGTTCCGCCTCGCGCCGTTCGCCACCCGCCTGTTCGACGCGCAGCGGCGGTCGGGGATCTCGGCGGCGCCGGAGTTCGTGTTCCCGTTGGTGTCGCTGTTGGTGCTGGAAGGGATGATCAACGAGTTCGACGTGGACGTGGACTTCCAGGCGGAGGCGATCCCGACGCTGTTGACCGTGCTGCGGGGGTAGGCGGTCGTGGTCAGGGCGTCGATGGTCGTCGGTGAGGCGGTGCGGCCGGCCCCGGCGGTGCCGCACCGGTGGCACGTGATCGGGTCGACCGCGCACCCGCTGGCGACGCGCTTGCGCCGCGACGACGGCGAGGCGGGCACGGCCGTGCTGCTCGGGTCGGAGTTCCGGCCGGCCGACAACGCGCTGCTGCTGGAGGGGGTCGCGTCCGCCCTGCGGCACGGCGGTCCGCTGGTCCTGGCGCACCTGGGTGCGGGCGGCGGCAGCCTGCTGCGGGTCGCCGCGCTGGAAGACCCCCGCTTGGCCGTGCGGGTCGTGGAGTTGCCCGCGGTGCCGTCACGAGAGGTCGCCGACCTCGCCGTGACGGCCGTGGACTCCGCGGACCCGGACCTCCTCGTGGACGAGCGGGGGCGGATCGCGCGTCCTGCCGGGCGGGCGGTGGCGTTGCCGCCTCGGCGGCCGTTGGCCGGGACCGGTGTGCTGGTCACCGGTGGGGCGCGCGGTCTCGGGTTGCGCGCGGCGCTGGTGCTGGCCCACGTGCACGGGTGGTGCCCGGTGGTCGTGGACGCCGCGTGGCCGGACGCCCGGGCGGGGGAGCGGTTGGCGTCGGTCGGTGGGGTGGTGGTGCGGGCCGACGTCACCGACCGTGGTGAGCTGTCACGCGCGCTGGCGGACGTCGGCGTGCCGATCGGTGCGGTGGTGCACTGCGCGGGGACGTTGGCGGCCGGTGCGGTGCGGCGGTGCACGCCGGCCGACCTCGCCCGTGCGCAGGCCGCCAAGGTGACCGGCCTGCGCACGGTGCTCGACGTGCTGCCGGTCGACCGCCTGCGACACCTGGTGGTGTTCGGCTCGATCACGGCCCACGACGCGCACCGGCAGATGGGCGCGTACGGGTTGGCCAACGAACTGCTGCGGCGGGCCGCGCTGCGGGCAGCGGCCCGCTTGCCGGACTGCTCGACCGTGGTCGCCGAGTGGTCGCTGTGGAGCGGGGCCGGGATGGCGCACGAGGTCGGCGCGGTCGCGCAGGCCAAGCGGATGGGGATGACGCCGATCTCGTTGCGCGCGGGCATGGACGCCTTGCTGCGCCTGTTGCACTGGCCCGCCGGCCGCGACCACGCCGCGGCGATCCGGCTCGACTAGCGCGCGTCGCCGCCGGAGGTCGTGGACGGTTCGGCCGGTGGTCGGTCACAGCAGGGGTATCAGGACGGGTACGGCGTTGACGGCACCGTGGACGGTCACGATGGGCCACATGGTGCGGTACTCGCTCCAGAGGTAGCCGAGGAACAGTCCGAGAACGCCCTGGTTGACGAAGGTCGACGCGAGGTCCACCGGCAGGTCGCCGCTGCCCTGGATGCCGACGTGCCAGGCGGCCCAGAGCAGGGACGCGAGCACGATCGCCGGCCACCGGCCGAGGACCGCCTCCCACCTGGACTGCAGCCAGCGGCGGTAGAAGACCTCCTCCAGCAGGCTGTTGACGAGGAACACGACGACGACCGTCGCCACCAGCGTGACCAGGTCGACGGTCGTGGCGTAGTCGCTGGGCGGCGTGGCCAAGGGGCTCGCATGGCTGAGGACGAGCCACGCGGCGACGGGGATCGCAGGTACCCACCACCGCCGCGCGATCGGTTCCACACCTACCGGCTCCCAGGCCGTCCCCTTACGCCGCAGGCACCGGAACATTGCTAGGGGAACACCGAGCAGCAGTACCAGCTTCAGCAGGGTGTGCGCGGGCTCGCCACCACCGGCCAGTCGCAGCGTCACCGCGAAGAGTGCGGCCGCTGCCAGGAGAACTCCTGCTTCGAGGCGGGGTTGGCGCTGCGTCGACGGTGCCGCGGCGATGGCGACCGGCAACAAGCGCACCAGCACGAGGCCGACGACCGCCGGGATCCAGCGGAACCACATCGGGACGGTGTCGTCGTGGTCCGCGGAGTACCGGACGTCGGTGTGGCCGGTCAGCACGAACCACAGCGCCGATCCGGCGATCAGCAGCAGTCCCACGACGAGCACGACCAAGCCGGTAGGACGCGTGGCCGCCGTTGTCGACCCAGTCTTATTTAGCACAGTTGTACTGTATAAGAGACCGCACAGGTGTGCTATAACCGGGGCGTGCCGAAGCTCGTCGACCATGACCAACGGCGTGCGGAACTGGTCCGCGTGGTCTGGGACGTCATCAGCCGCGACGGCATCGAGGGCGTGACGGTGCGGAAGATCGCCGAACAGGCCGGTGTCTCGGTCGGTGGGCTGCGGCACTACTTCGACAGCCAGCGCGGCCTGCTCCTCTTCGCGGCGAAGGCGATGGCCGAGAAGGTCACCGTCCGCATCGCCGGGCACCTCCGCGGCGACCTGCCCGGTCGCGAGCGGGCCCGGCTGATGCTGGAGGAGCTGCTGCCGCTGGACGCGGACCGGCGGGTGGACGTGGACGTGTGGCTGGCCTGCACGATGCGCTCGCGCTTCGACGAGTCGCTCGCCGAACTGCACGCGTTGGGGCTACCCGGCGAACGGCACATCTGCCGGCTCGCGGTGGCGTACTTCTGCGGGCACCCGCCTCCGGAGCGCAACGGGGACCCGCTCGGCGACGCCCACCTCGACCGGCAGGCCCTGCGCCTGCACACGTTCGTCGACGGGCTGACGCTGCAGGCGGCGATGTACCCGCGGGAGTTCCCGGCCGAGGAGGTCCGGCGGCTCCTGGACGAGGAACTGGCCGCCCTGCTGACCGATGAACGCCCGAGCCGGCACTAGCGCGCGTTCGCCGTCGATCCGCGTCCGGTGGGCGGTGGCGGGTCGGCCAGGCCGAGCATGCGCACGCAACGCTGGATCACGTCGGTCGGGCCCTCGATCTTCACCCCGCCCGTCGCGAGGGCCTCGAACGGCGTGGTGAGCCGGGCGCCGATGCGGATGAACGTGTCGGGGGCGCAGGTGACGAGCAGGTTCGGGCGGTCCGCCCTGCCCCGGCTGAAGCCGAGCTTGCGGTCCGCCACCTCGACCGCGAACGCCTGGTCGCCGACGCGGAACTCGTAGACCTCGTCCACGTCCGGCACGCGGTCCTCGATGATCATGGCCTGGACCGCGAGGAAACCCCACTCCGCGCGCATCGCGTCGGCGTCGTCGTGGTCGTCCAGGAACGCCATGCCCCACCGCGCCAACGCCAGCAGCGGGCCGCGCAGCTCCCGGCCGGCATCGGTCAGCTGGTAGAGCTTGCCGCGGCCGTCACCCGGCACGGGCAGCTGCTCGATAACTCCATGATCTGATAGCGATCTCAGTCGTTCGGAGAGCAGGTTCGGCCCGATCCCGGGCAGGTTGTCGATCATCTCATTGAACCGGACGGGACCGATGAGCAGCTCGCGAACGATGAGCAGGGTCCAACGTTCGCCGATGATGTTCAGGCCGGCGGCCATGCCGCAGAACTGCCCGTAGTCGCGTCTGCCGCTCACCGCCGCCTCCTAGCGAGCTGTGATAACTCCCCGCAAGGATAGCAACCTCATCGCGCGGATGGTCGTCCGACTCGCCATCCCTTCCCTTGCCGCGACGGGGACGAGGGGTCGACGTGAGAGGGCCCGACACCTCACCGCGCGCACGTGGCGACCGGTGCGATGTCGGGCCCCTGGCAGAGCTAGGCGGACGGTGTGGTGCGGTAGCTCTCGGTGTAGTAGTCGCCGAGGCGTTGCCGGTAGTCGTCGGCGTCGAAGGTGTCCGGGTCGTACTCCGGCGCCTGCCGCACCTGGTCCTTGGTGCGGTCGACGTGGACCCTCTTCGCCCCGTGGTCCACCTTCGCGACGGCGCCGACCGGCAGCACGACCTTCAGCTGCGACAACCGGGTACCGGCGTCGACCAGCAGGCAGTCGGCGGGCACGCGGGCGTTCGACCGGTCGACCTCGCCGATCACGCCGTCGAGCGCCTCGACCTCGTACCCGAGCAGGCCGATGTCCGGGCGGTCGTGGCGCTCGGCGGACCGGGTCGCCTCGTCGGCCTCGGGGGAGTCGGTGTCGCGCCCGTCGAGCAGCTCGTCGACGTTGCGCCACACCCACGGCACGAACGGGATGGGAAGCGGGTGCATCTCGGCCTCCTTGGTCGGGTGGACGACCGGGGAGTACCCGTTCGCACCGCCGCCGAGACGCCCTTGATCTACTCGATGACTTCAGTGCTGACCAAAAAGAATCTTCTGGGCACGGCGCGGAACCGCAAGGCGCTACGAGGTCCAGCGCCAGACGGACGGCGGTCGTCCGCCCTTGGGGAGGGCGGCGGCGTGGTCGGCGGTGCGTTCCAGACCGGGCACGCGTTCCATGGTGCGGCCGAGGTTGGCGGGGTAGGGCCGGTCGCCGGTGAGGGATTCGGTGACGTCGAGGGCTTGCGCGGTGGTGAACTCACGGCCCAGCAGGCCGGCGGTGAACGCGGTGTCCCGCCACAGGAGGCCGGCCAGGATCGGGCGGCAGTCGTGCACGATGCGGTCGTGGTCGAACGCCAGCGGCGGCACCCGGTCGAGGGCGGTCCAGGTCGGGCCGTCACCGGTGAGCCGGGCGGGGTCGATGGTGGTCCACAGGGCGATCGACAGCGTCGGCCCGCGCGGGTCGCGGGACGGTTCGTCGAACGTGGTCAGCTGGCCGGAGGCGGAGATGGCCTGCTCGGGGACGCCGAGCTTGCCGGTCACCGCCCGCCGGGCCGCGTCGCGCAGGCGTTCGCCCTTGCCCAGCAGCACACCGGGCAGGGCGAGCACGCCCGCGAACGGTTCGAGCGCGCGGGGTGCGATGCCGAGGAGCACGGTGCGCTCGGTCGGGTCGAAGCGCAGGGCCAGCACGTCCACCGACACCGGGGTCGACTCGATCATGGCTCGATTCTCCCGCATTCACCGCAGGGCCGGTGCGCGCAGGGCGTAGTCGGCCCGGTCGGGTCCGGCGCCGGTGACGAGGACCGGCACGTCGAGGTGTTCCTCCAGCCAGGCGACGGGGTCGGGCATGGCGGTGAGGGTCGGTGTGCGGTGGGTGAGGAAGTCGGTGAGGTCGGTTGTCGGGAGCGGTGCGTCGTAGCTGGTGGCGACCTGGAGGTCGGTTGCGTCGAGGTGCGTCACGGCCAGGGCGTCCACCCCGCCGCACGCGGTGATCGCGTGGCGGAGCAGCACGGCGTCGAGGTGTCCCGCGCGCCAGGCGCCCTGGTAGTGGCCGGTGCCGTTGTGGCGTTCGGGGAACCGGGCGAGCACCTGGTGGTCCTCGGTGGGGAAGGGGCCCGCGCCGTGGCGGGTGTGGTAGGTCCGGGTCACGCCGATGACCGTGGCGCGGCGGTGTCCGAGCAGGTCGCGGGCGTTGTCGGGGGTGACGGTGGACCAGGTGGTGTGCGGGTGGAAGCCGTGCCGTTGGTCGAGCAGCACGCCTTGGGCGCCTTCGAACACGAGGCGTCCGCGGTCGGCCAGTCGGCCTACCTCGTCGCCGGTCGTGATCCGGACGGCGTCGGCGAAGTCGCGGTAGAGGGAGACGAGGTCGTGCACGGATGTGCCGTCGCCGATGAGTGGTTCGTAGAAGCGGGCCAGGGTGTCGAGCTTGGCGCGCAGGGTGGTCGGGTGGGCGCAGTCGCCGACGGTCGGTGGTGGGCCGGGGGTGCCGATGACGTGCTGGTCCTCCACCACGTCGCCGGGTGCGGCGGCGCGGTCGGTGAGGAGTCCGTACCAGGCGGTCTCGCCGATTCCCTTGCCGCAGGAGCCGTGTCGGGCGGCTCCGCGGGCGTCTTCCCGGGCGCGGTTGGCGGCGACGTGGACGGGGGTGGTGAGCAGGGCGTCGGCGTCGATGGACAGCAGTCGGAGCGGGTCGGTGATGCCGAGCCGGGCCAGGTCGCGTGATTCGCGGGCGAGGGCGATCGGTTCGACCAGGACGTGTCGGGAGAGGTGGGTCGGCACGCCGGTGAGCGTGCCGGACCCGAATTGGCTGAAGGTGTGGTGGTGGTCGCCGGTGACGACGTTGTGGGCGGCTTGTGCGCCGCCGTTGAACCGGACGACGGAGGTGACGGGTCGGTCGTGGCACAGTGCGTCGACCACGGCGCCTTTGCCCTCGTCGCCGAATCCGAGTCCGACGACGATGATGTGCTCGGTCATCAGGTGAGGGTGACGTCGTCGGGGCCGTCGAGCAGCGGGGGAGTGGCGGTGGTGGCGACCGTCTTGCCCCCGACGTGGACGAGTGCCTTGCCGACGGCCGCGCTCTCGGTGACCGAGCCGATCTCGGCGAGGTCGACCATGGCCTGGTCGAGGTCGACGACGCGTTCTTCCATGCCGATGGTGGCGGCGATGAGTTCGCAGACGGCGCCGGGGTCGTCGAGCTTGAGGAAGTGCTGGCCGAGCAGGTCGCGCCAGTGGTCGGCGATCTGCGGGTCGTTGTAGTAGGAGGACTGGTTGGGCAGGACGAAGTAGACGTGCCACTTGCGGCTGAGTTCGCGGTAGATCGAGGCGGGGTCGATGTCCTGGTGGATGTCGTCGCCGATGATGCGGCGGATGTGGCGTGCTTCGAGTCGGGGCTTGTTGAGTTCGTCGCCGATGAGGAAGAGGTAGCCCTTGCGGCCGCGCTTCTGCCAGGCGTCGGTGACGACGTGGCGTGCCACGAAGTAGGCGGCGAGTTCGTAGGACTCGCTCTTCTGGCCGCCGCCGTTGCCTTCGAGGAAGATGGTGCGCAGTTGTTCGTCCATCCGGTTGTCGGATTCGAACTGTCCGATCTGGAGTGGGACGCGGTCGCTGTCGGCGTCGCCGATGCCGCCGAACATCAGTTGGGGGTCGGTGAGGTAGCCCTTGCGTTGCAGCAGGCCGTGGAGCTTGCCGAGCTTGCGCTGCATGATCTGGGGTACGCGGCCCATGGAGCCGGTGACGTCGAACAGGACCGCGATGGGGGTCGAGTCGGCGTGGTCGGGTGAGTCGCGGCACTCGCGTGCGGTGACGTGCTTGGGGTCCAGTGAGGGGTCGGCCTTCCACTCGCCGGAGGGGCGGGCGCGCATCGTGGCGGTGTAGCCGAAGTCGTCGATGCCCTTGGCGGCGCGGAAGGTCTTGGCTGCCGCGTAGGCGTTGTCGTCCCACTTGCCGTGTCCCATGTCAGGCTCCTGTTCTCGGTGTTGCGAAGGGGCGGAAGGTTCGTTCGCCGTGCAGTTCGTGGAGCAGGTCGTCGTACTCGGTGAGCAGGTCGACGGCGTCGGGTCGTCGGTCGGGGTCGTCCTGCGTGCACCCGAGGGCGAACCTGCGTTGTGCGGTTTCGTTGTCCGCCAGCAGTTCCAGCATCAGCGTGTGTGCCATGTGGATGTCGGTGGCGGGGGTGACCGGTTGTCCGCGGTGGACTTCCGGTGGGTAGTGGGTGGTCTTGTCGGTGGCGAGGAGTCGTTCGCCGGTGGTGACGGCGAACGTCCAGCCGGTCAGCACGATCCCGTGTTCCCGGGGGTGGACCAGGACGTTGTCGGCGGTGATTGCGCCGTGCACGAGGCCGGTCCGGTGTGCGCCGGCGATCGCTCGGAGCAGTCTGCGGTGCATCCACGCGTAGTCGCGGCCGTCGAGGCCTCGTGGGTGGGCGCGGCGGATGTCGGCGAACGTGACGAAGCCGTCGACGAGTGGTGCGAGCACGGTGAAGGCGCGGGAGCCGCGGGTGACGTCGCCGGAGGTGTCGACCAGGTGGGGGTAGTAGGGGCGGAGCCAGTGGTGGTGGTCGGTGAAGCGGGCGAGTCGGCGCAGGGCGTCCCACTCGGCGTGCAGGAGGGGGTTGAGGGCGGGGTTGCGGACGATCTTGACGATGTGCGGGCCGTCGGTGCGGTAGAGGGTGGTGACGCTGCCGACGGCGTGCCGCCGGGTGAGTCGGTAGGTGGCGCGGTCGGTGTGGAGGTCGACGGGGGTGCCGTGCCGCCATTCGTGGTGGAGGCGGTTCAGTTCGGCGGAGGCGGCGTGTGCCCTGGTGTCGTGCGCGTCGACGCGGTCGGGGTGCAGGGCGGTGGCGAGGTGTCGGTAGAGCCGTTGTGCTTCTTTGTGCCGGGCCGGGTCGACTGGGCCGAACAGGTCGGTTGCCGAGCCTGCCCGTTCGACCTTGTCGAGCGCTTCGTCCCTGGTGAACATAGTTTGAGTCTATACGACTCAAACCCACGAGTGGAGTGGAATGGGACTGTGTCGCCGGTCACATGGCGTGGTCGGGTCGACGCGTAGGCGGCCGGTGCCGACGACGCGGTGGCGTGATCAGCTCGTGGCGGCCGAGCGGTGCAGCCCGGTCGCCGCCGCGAACGGCCGCCACGCGACCACGGCCACGCCCGCGACCACCACGACCGCGAACCAGAACGGCGTGGTGATGCCGAACTGGCGGGCCAGCGCGCCGCCGACCAGCGCGCCCAACGCGGACCCGCCGGTGCTGAGCAGGAAGAAGGCGCTGCCGACCCGGCCGCGCAGCTCGTCGGGCACCTCGCGCTGCCGCACCGATTGCGTGATCACGCTCCACACCACCGCGTGCACGCCGAACACCGCGAGGACGGCGCCGGCCACCCAGGCGGAGCGGGCCAACGCCAACCCCAGGTGGGTGCCCGCCTCGATCACCAGGCCGGTCCGCAGCAGCGCGGTCGGACCGAACCGGTCGATCAACCGGCTCGCGACCGCCGTGCCGAGCACGCCGCCGACCGCGATCGTGCTGAAGAGCAGGCCGAACCACGTGGGAGCCAGGCCGAGCCGTTCGCCGGAGTAGAGCACCAGGATCGACACCACGCCCATGAGCGTGAGGTTCATCAGGCACAGGCACAGGGCGAGCGTCCGCAACACCTCGTGCCGCCACAGCCACCTCAGCCCTTCGCCGATCTCCGCGCGCACCGTGCGGCGCACGACCGGCGCCCGCTGCGGGACACCGCGCAGCGTGGCGAGGAGCGCGGCGGCGATCAGGAAGCCGGCGGCGTCCAGGCCGAACGGCACCGCGGCGGCGATCACGAACAACGCCGCGCCGACCGGTGGCGCGAGGAGTTGGTTGCCGAGGATGTGCGTGGCCATCAGGCGTGAGTTGGCGCGCGGCAGGTGCTCCTTGGCGACGACCGAGGGCAGCAGCGCCGACGAGGCGTTGTCGGCGATCGTCTCGCCCACGCCGAGCAGGAACAGGCAGGCGTAGACGACCGGCAGCGTGGCGTGCCCGGTCCAGATGGCGACGGCGAGCCCGGCGACGACCGCGCCGCGGGCCACGTTCGCCGCGACGGACAACCCGCGCCGGTCGAACCGGTCCACGACCACCCCGCTGAGCAGCGAGAACAGCAGCCACGGCAGTTGCTGGGCGAACACCGCGCCCGCTACCAGGGCGGGGTCGTCGGTGAGCGAGGCCAGCAGCAGCGGACCGGCGGCCAAGGTCATGCCGTCGCCGATGTTGGACACCGCGGAGGCGAACCACAGCTTGGTGAAGTCGGGGCCCAGTCGACGTGCCATGGTGGCGCACAGTAGCGAGCACACCCTCCCGGGGTACCGTGATCGTCACCGGTTCAGCCCAGGACGGGATCCGCTCGGAGTGGACGGGGTGTAGTGGTGGGGCGGTGGACAGACCGGCCCGGCGGCACGCATGATTCGGTCGGTCACGAACTACCGTGAGAACGACCTGGGGGAACCGCGCATGGCCTCGCCGTTGGACAACCCGGCCTGGACGTCGTTGACCGGGCCGCACGCCCGCTTCGCGCAACGGCACGGGCAGGCGCTGCGCTACGACCCGGACGTGGCGACGTTCGCGGCGCTGCCCGACCGGCCGGACGCCGACGTGTGGTCCGACGTCGCCGCGCTGGCCGGGCCGGGCGCGATCGTGCCGATCACCACGCCGCACACGCCGCCCGCCGACTGGGACGTGGTCGAGCGGTTCGACGCGGTGCAGCTGGTGGACGACGGCGTGCGGGTCGCCGAGGACGCCGAGGCGGTCCGGCTCGGCGTCGCCGACGTGCCGGAGATGCTGGAGCTGGTCGAGCGCACCCAGCCGGGCCCGTTCCGGCCGCGAACCGTGGAGCTGGGCACCTACCTCGGCATCCGGCGGGACGGCGCGCTGGTCGCGATGGCGGGCGAACGCCTCCACCCGCCGGGGTGGACCGAGATCAGCGCCGTGTGCACCGATCCGGCCCACCGGGGCGGCGGGCTGGCGACCCGGCTGGTGCTCGCGGTGACGGCGGGCATCCGGGCGCGTGGCGAACAGGCCCTGATGCACGCCTCCGCCACCAACACCTCCGCGATCCGGCTGTACGAGTCGCTGGGCTTCCGGCTGCGCACGCGGTTCGTCATCTCGCTGCTGCGCGTGCCGGCCGCGGTGAACGTGAGCGCCTGACCCCGGGCCTCAACCCTCCGGCAGGCCGGCCACGAACCGGGCGACGAGCTCGGCCGCGACGTCGCGGGCCTTGACGTTGCGGCGCTGCGACATCCCGGTGATCCGCCGGAACGCGGCGTCGGCGTCGCAGCGGTGCAGCGCCATCAGCAGGCCCACCGCCTGGCTGGTCGTGCTGCGGCTGGCCAACGCCTCGCGCAACGTGCTCGCCTCGCGCTCGCCCTCGGCCAGCAGGGCCTCGCGGAAGCTCGACAGTTCCAGGTGGACCCTGGCGCGGGCGATCAGCTCGGCCGGGTGGAACGGCTTGACCACGTAGTCGTCCGCGCCGTGGCGCAGCCCTTCGACCGCGGACTCGGTGCCCGCCCTGGCGGTCAGCAGCACCACCGGCACCCGGCACAGCACGGGGTCGGACCGCAGGTCGCCCAGCAGCGCCAGACCGTCGCGGCCGGGCAGCATCACGTCGCTGAGCACCAGGTCCGGCCGCGCCGCGCGGGCGTGCGCCAACGCCGTCTCGGCGTCGCCGACCGCGTCCGCCAGCCAATGCTGCGCCGACAGCAGCCGGGTCAGGTAGTCGCGCAGGTCGGCGTTGTCCTCGACCAGCAGGATGCGCCGCCGCGCGTCACCGGCCACCGGCTCGGGCGCCGTCGCCGGCGCCCACTGCCGGGCCTCGCCCAGGAAGCTCGCGCCCAGGTCGTGCGGCGTCATCCGGCGGGCCGCCTCGGCGGCACCCACCCGCGGCACGGTGACGGTGAACGTGCTGCCCCGGCCCGGTGTGCTGCGCACCGTCACGGCCCCGCCCAACGCCGCCGCCAGGTCCGCGACCAGCGACAGGCCGATGCCCACGCCCTCACGGCTGCGGCCGGTGACGCCGTCGACCCGGTGGAACCGCTCGAACACGCGGCCCTGCTCGGCCTCCGGGATGCCCACGCCCGTGTCGGCGACCGTCAGCACGCAGCCCTCGCCCGTCGTGCGCAACGTGACCGCCACGGTCCCCTCGGTGGTGAACTTGACCGCGTTGGACAGCAGGTTGAGCACGATCCGCGCCCACATCTCCTGGTCCAGCCACACCACGTCACCCGACACGTCGACCACCAGGTCCAGGCCCAGCTCCTCGGCCGCGGCGCGGAACATCGCGGCGCAGTCCGCGGTCAACGCGGCCACGTCGGTCGGCTCCAACCGCAGGTGCAGGTGGTCGGCCCGGGCCACGTCGAGCAGCGTGTCGACCAGGCGGCGCAGCCGCAGCGCCGCCCGGTGCGCGGCCGACACCGCCTCCCGCTGACCGGCGGGCAGCGCGTCGGCGTGCTCCTCCGACAACGTGCTCAACGGCGCGAGCAGCAGCGTCAACGGCGTGCGGAACTCGTGACTGATGTTCTGGAACAACCGCGTCTTCGCCGCGTCCGACTCCGCCAACGCCGCCGCCCGGGCGCGCTGCGCCTCGAAGGCGACCGTGTTGTCCACCGCCGTGGCCACGCCCGCGGTCACCAGGTCCACGAACGACGCGTACGGCTGGTCGAAACTCCGGAACGGGCTCAACCCCACCACCAGCGCGCCGTGCGTGCCACCCGCGCCCGCCGTCAACGGCAGCACCAGCGTCCCGTCCGACCCGATCATCTCCGCCCGCCCGGCCGCGGCCACCCGACCCACCGCCTCCGACGGGGCGTCCGCGCCGTCACCCGTGGACGCGACCAGCGCCGGCTCACCGTCGCCGGCCCGCAGGTACGCGGCCACCCGCGGCAGGTCCGCCGAACTGCCCGCCAACACCTTCACCGCCGCGCGGCAGGCGTCCGCGGCCGTGTCGGCCTCGGCGATCGACAGGGTGCCGAGCTGCCGCAACGTCTCCAGCCTGCGCTCGCCCAGCACCCGCGCGGTCACGTCCGTGGTCGCCACGAAGATCCCCGCCACCGAGCCGTCCTCGGCGTGCACCGGGCTGTAGGAGAACGTCCAGTACGTCTCCTCCAGGTAGCCGTGCCGGTGCAGGAACAGCAGCTGGTTCTCCGAGTACGTCGACACGCCGGCCGACGCCTGCCGCGCCAGCGGCACCAGCTCGTCCCACACCTCGGCCCAGCACTCGGCTCCCGGCTGGCCGATCGCGCGCGGGTACTTCCCGCCCAGCACGGGGGTGTAGGCGTGGTTGAAGATCTGCACCAACCGCGGCCCCCACCACAGCAGCATCGGCACCCGCGACGGCATCACGGTGCGGATCGCCGCGCGCAGCTCGACCGGCCAGCGCTCCACCGGCCCCAGCGGGGTGGACGCCCAGTCGTGCGCCCGGTGCGCGGCGCTGGTCGCGTCGTCACCGGGGAACAACCGTCGTGCCGACCACTCGACCACGTCCGCACGCCTCCCCGGCGTCACAGGCGAGACGACGTCCACGGCACCGGACAGGTCTCGCAGTTGCCAATGACCTGAGCGGCTGGTGTATCAACCGGCCGGCAAGATGCTAGCCGACCGTGTCGACGCGGGCACGCTCTGACCACCCGGCGCGGACCGGTGTCGCCGCAGGTCCCCGACCGGCACCGGGACGGGGGCGGGTCGTACACCACGCCACCGGGCCACCCGGTTCACCCGGCCGTGGGAACCACGTAGTACCTGCGGCCACCTACCGCGACCACGGGTGGACGCCGCTCAACCAGGTCGTCGGCGCCGGCACCGACCCAGCCGGCTCCAACCCAGCCGACACGATCACGCCCCCGACACGATCACGCCGCCGGCCCGCGTTGCCGGTGTCGTTCGGCGTGCCGCGGGACACCCTGGTCGTGCGGTCCCGCCGGCGACCGCACCGACAGTCCACATAGGACGCTACTCCCGGGTCCCGGCCGCCGGGGCCGAACCCGGCGGCCGGCGCTCGGGTGCGGCCCCGCGCGCGCAGTGGTGGACTGGGAGGACGTCCGACGACCGGGTGAGGATGGAACATGGCTCTCGACCAGACCCGCACGACCCCGACCACCACCCCGACCACGACCGCGCCGTGGTGGACCTCGGCGGTGGTGTACCAGGTGTACCCGCGCAGCTTCGCCGACTCCGACGGCGACGGTGTGGGCGACCTCAACGGTGTCGCGGCGCGGTTGGACCACCTGGAGCGGTTGGGTGTGGACGTGGTCTGGTTGTCGCCGGTGTACGCGTCGCCGCAGGCGGACAACGGTTACGACATCTCCGACTACCAGGCGATCGACCCGGTGTTCGGCACGTTGGCCGACTTCGACGCGTTGCTGGCGGCCGTGCACGCGCGGGGCATGAAGTTGGTGATGGACCTGGTGGTCAACCACACCTCCGACGAGCACCCGTGGTTCGTGGAGTCCCGCTCGTCGCGGGACAACCCCAAGCGGGACTGGTACTGGTGGCGTCCACCGCGCGAGGGGTTCGAGGCCGGGCAGCCGGGTGCGGAGCCGACGAACTGGGGTTCGTTCTTCTCGGGATCCGCCTGGACGCTGGACGAGGCGACGGGGGAGTACTACCTGCACCTGTTCGACCGCAAGCAGCCGGACCTGAACTGGGAGAACCCGGAGGTCCGGCAGGCGGTGCACGCGATGATGCGATGGTGGTTGGACCGGGGTGTGGACGGGTTCCGGATGGACGTGATCAACCTGATCTCCAAGGACCCGGACCTGCCCGACGGCGCGACCACCGGCGTCGGCGGCCTCGGCGACGGCTTCCCGCACGTCGCCACCCGCCCCGGTGTGCACGACTTCCTCCAGGAGATGCACCGCGAGGTGTTCGAGGGCAGGCCCGGCGAGCTCCTGACGGTCGGGGAGATGCCGGGCGTGACGTGGGAGCAGGCCAGGCTGTTCACCGACCCGGCACGGCGCGAACTCGACATGGTGTTCCAGTTCGAGCACGTCTGGCTGGACCAGGGGCCGGGCGGCAAGTTCGACCCGAAGCCGCTGGACCTGCGCGACCTGAAGGCGTCGCTGGGCCGGTGGCAGACCGCGCTGGGCGAGGTCGGCTGGAACAGCCTGTACTGGAACAACCACGACCAACCCCGCGTGGTGTCCCGGTTCGGCGACGACGGCGAGTGCTGGCGCGAGTCCGCGACCGCGCTGGCCACCGTGCTGCACCTGCACCGCGGCACCCCGTTCGTCTACCAGGGCGAGGAACTGGGGATGACCAACGCGCCGTTCGCCGGCGTGCACGAGATGCGCGACGTCGAATCGCTCAACCACTACCGCGAGGCCGTCGCCGCCGGCGGCGACCCCGAGTCGGTGATGCGCGGCCTGCGCGCGATGGGCCGCGACAACGCCCGCACCCCCGTGCAGTGGGACGCGACCCCGAACGCCGGGTTCACCACCGGCGAGCCGTGGCTCGCGGTCAACCCCAACCACACCTGGCTCAACGCCCAGGCCCAGTACGACGACCCCCGCTCGGTGTTCAACCACTACCGCCGGCTCATCGACCTGCGCCACCGGCTCCCGGTCGTCGCCCTGGGCGACTTCCGCATGCTGCTGTCCGACCACCCGCACGTCTACGCCTACGAACGCACCCTGGACGACACCCGCCTGCTCGTCGTGGCCAACCTCAGCGGCACACCGCAGACCGCCGAGCTGGACCGCGAGTGGTCCGCCGCCCACGTCGTCCTGGCGAACACCGAGGAAGCACTGGTCTCGCCCGGCCGGGTGGACCTGCGACCGTGGGAGGCGCTGGTCTTCACGCGGTGACCACCCCCGGACTCCCGACCGGAAGCCGCCGAACGCGGGTCACACCGCCCGCGCACCCCCGTTGACCTGCGGATTGCAGGATTCCGCAACCGGCTTGCACGCCCGACCGTGCACAGTGGGTGAGCGGGGGGCGCAAGGGGGGATCGACGGGCGAGGTGGGTCGTCGGAGGTGGACGGCCCACCTCGCCCGGCGGACCGGGGTGGCGGCCCGCGGACCGTTCCGCGGTCGGCACGACCCGGGGGTGCCGGGCAGGTGTCGTCGCCCCGCCTCGACCGGTCAGGCGGGTTCGGGCCGGTGGCGGGTCACCAGCAGTGCGATGTCGTCGGTGGCGGGTTGGTTACCGACCAGGTCCGCCATGATCCGGGCGCACGCCGACTCGGCGGTGGCCGGTACCACCTGCCGGCACAGCTGGTCCAGTCGGTGGTCGAGGTCGTCCCCGCGGCGTTCGACCAGCCCGTCGGTGTAGAACGCCAGCAACCCGCCGGGCGGCAGGTCGAGGGTCGTGCCCTCGCGGCCGGTGACGGCGAGGTCGCGTCCGATGGGCGGCCCGAGCGGGGCGTCGACGAGGTGCGCGGCTTCGCCGGGCACGGCCAGCACCGGCGGCAGCTGACCGGCCAGCGCCAGGTCCACACGGGCGGTGGCGGTGTCGATCACGGCGTAGGCGACCGTCGCCATCGTGCTGCGCTCGAAGTGGCTGGCCTTGCGGTCGAGCTTGCCCAGCACCTCCGCCGGATCGGCGAACTCCAGGGCGTAGGCGCGCAGGGCGCTGCGCAGCCGACCCATGATGACGGCGGCGGGCAGACCGCTGCCGACCACGTCGCCGATGACCACGCCGATGCGCTCGCCGGGCAGCTCGAACACGTCGTACCAGTCGCCGCCCACGCCGCTGCCCGCGCCCGGCACGTACCGGGCCGCGAACTCCCAGTCGGCCGTGGTCGGCAGCAGGCCGGGCAGGAGGCTGTCCTGCAACAGGGCCGCCGCCGCCAGCTCGGACCGCGAGCGGTGCAGGTGCGCCGCCGTCGCCAACCGGTCGGCGGCGAGCTGGAGCAGCTCGACGTCCTCGTCGGTGAACCGGCGCGAGCTCGTGCTGCCGATGTGGAGCACACCGATCAGGTCGTCCTCGGCGACCATCGGCACGCCGAGCAGGACCCGCAGGCCGCGCTCCCACAGCAGCGGGTTGACCACGGTGGAGGCGTCGACGTGGTCGATCTGCACCGGCTCCCGACGGTGCGCGACCGTACCGGCGAAACCCGAGCCCACCGGCACCCGCACGCCCTGGAGCACCTCTTCCTCCAGACCGGCGGTCGCCCTGGCCACCAACTGCCCGCCGCTGTGGTCCGCCAGCAGCACGGTGGCGGTGTCGACCGCGAACAACGTCCTCACCTGCTGCAACAACACCTCGAACAACTTGTCGAGGTCCAGTTCGCGCAGCGCGCTGTCGGTGATCGCCTCCAGCACCTGCAACCGCCGGGCCAACCGCCGGACATCCGTCATCGACCCACTCCGTTCCCGACACGCCGACGCGCACCCAAAGGACAGCACGAGCGCGTGACGAGGGCCATGCGAGCCGGCGCGGAACAGCTGGGCGTTACCGTGACCGTAGTACGGCACACACACCCGCTCCACCGCGGGCCTCGTCGATAGGACGTTCCCGCCGAGGCGTGGCCGGCCTCCCCTCGTGGGTGACGAGTGCGGCCGGACTACATCCGTTCCGGCGCCGCGATGCCCAACAGACCCAGACCGTCGCCGAGCGTCCGTGCCGTCAGACGGCACAGGGCCAGCCGGTTGCCGCGCACGGGTTCGTCGGCCTTCAGCACCGGGCACGCTTCGTAGAACGTGGTGAAGGCACGCGCCAGTTCGTAGAGGTAGCCGCACAGCCGGTGCGGTTCGAGGGTGGCCGCGACCTCCGTGACGACCGCGCCGTAGGCGTCGAGGGCCAAGGCGAGGTCCCGCTCGGCGGGCTGCGGCGCGACGGTGTCGTCGACCGTCGTGTCGTGATCGCCCGCGTTGCGCAGGATCGACCGGATGCGGGCGTGGGCGTACTGCAGGTACACCCCGGTGTTGCCGGTGAAGGAGACCATGCGGTCGACGTCGAAGGAGTAGTCCTTCACCCGCGAGGTCGACAGGTCGGCGTACTTGACCGCGCCGATCCCCGCCGACTCGGCGATCCGGTCGAGCTCGGCCGCGTCGAGGCCGGGATTCTTCTCGGCGACGATCGCACGCGCACGCGACACCGCGTCGTCGAGCAGGTCCATCAGGCGGACCGTGCCACCCGCCCTGGTCTTGAACGGCGTCCCGTCCGGACCGAGGATCGTGCCGTAGGCGGCGTGTTCGGCGGTGACGCCGTCGGTGAGCCAACCGGCACGCCGGGCCGCCTCGAAGACCAGCTGGAAGTGCAGCGCCTGACGCGAGTCCGTGACGTAGATCAGCCGGTTCGCCTTGAGGTCGCGCAGGCGGTAGCGGATCGTGGCCAGGTCGGTGGTGTCGTAGCCGTACCCGCCGTCGCGCTTGCGGACCATCAGCGTGACCGGCCTGCCCTCCGGGCCGGACACCTCGTCGGAGTAGAAGACGAGCGCCCCGTCGCTCTCTACCGCGAGACCGGCCTCGACCAACTCCTCGACCGTGTCGCCCAGCATCGGGTTGTAGAACGACTCCCCGACCGAGTCCTCCGGCGTCAGCAGCACGGCCAACCGCGCGTAGATCGCGCTGAACGACCGTTCGGACTCGGCGACGATGTCCTGCCAGACCGCGACCGTCGCCGGGTCACCGGCCTGCAACGCGACCACCCGCGACCGGGACCGGTCGGCGAAGTCGGGGTCCGCGTCGAACTTCGCGCGCGCCGCCCGGTACAGGGCGTCCAGCGCCGACACCGCCGAGGTGCCCTCGCCCAGCTCGTCCTGGTGCCACGCCGCCTCGGGGTGCTCGTCGAGGTACTGGATCAACATCCCGAACTGCGTGCCGAAGTCGCCCAGGTGGTTCTGGCGCAGCACGTCCGCGCCGAGGAACCCCACCACGCGGGCGAGGCTGTCGCCGATGATCGTCGTGCGCAGGTGCCCGACGTGCATCTCCTTGGCGATGTTGGGCGCGGAGTAGTCCACCACGACCCGGCGCCCCCGCTCGTGCGCACCGACACCCAGGCGCGGGTCCGCCAGGCGGGCGGCCACCTGCGCCCACACCGCGCCACCGGTCACGGTGACGTTGAGGAAACCCGGCCCGGACCGCTCCACCGAGGCGATCACCGCGTGGTCGTCGACGTCGAGCCCGGCCACGATGTCCGCGGCCAGGTCGGCCGGCCTGACACCGACGCGCTTGGCCAGCGCCAACGCGGCGTTGCACTGGAAGTCGGCACGATCGGATCGTCGCACCACCGGGTCCGCGCCCACCAGGTCCTCGCGGACCCTGCCGATCGCCTCCGACATGGTCGCGGCGATCCGTTCCGACAGCGACGGCACAACCTGGTGGTGGACACTCACCTGACACATCCCCCTTCGTCGAAAGGCGATTGTTCCAGGCCCGCCGGCCCCGACTCCCAGGGGGACGATCATCACGCGCCCGACGACCTCCACATGTCGGACCCGGGCCGATGCGGTGCGGGGCGGTCCACACCGGACCGGCGGCGACCCCGTTAGCCGGGTTCCGTCAGCCGAGTCCCGCGAGGCGGTCGGCGGCCGGGGCGACCACGCGCCCGATCCAGCCGGCCAGGTCACCGTCCGGCGAGCGCAGGATCACCGTGTCGACACCGAGGTCGGCGTAGCCGGCCACGGCCCCGGTCAGGCCGTCGCCGTCGTCCGGCACGTCCGCGAGGTGCACCACTGTCTTGCGGATCGCGTCGTAGTCACGGCCCAGGTCGTCGCAGTGGCGGCGCAGCACGTCGAGCTTGTGCGGCAGCTCGGCGGGCGACCGGAGCAGGAGGTTGCAGGCGTCGGCGTAGCGGGCGGCCAGCCGCAGGGTCTTCCGCTCGCCGTTGCCGCCGATCATGACCTCCGGGTGCGGGGTGCTCAACGGCGCGGGCACGCAGAGGGTCTCGGCGAGCCGGTAGTGCACACCGTCGAACGGGCCGTTGTCGCGCGGATCCCACATCCGCAAGCAGATCCGCAGCGCCTCCTCCAGCCGTTCGAAGCGCTCGCCCAACGGCGGGAACGGCACGCCCAGCCCGTCGTGCTCGCGCTCGTACCAGGCCGCGCCGATGCCCAACGTCGTGCGACCGCCCGACAGCACGTCCAACGTGGTGACGATCTTGGCCAACAGACCCGGGTGGCGGTAGGTGACGCCCGTGACGAGCGCGCCGAGCCGGATCGTGGAGGTGTGCGCGGCCAGGAACCCCAGCGTCGTGTAGCACTCCAGCATCGGGTCCTCGGGATCGTCGTTGTGCTCCATCTGGAAGTAGTGGTCCATGACCGACAGCCACCCGACCCCGGCCGCCTCGGCCGCCGCGCAGGCCGCCGCCAGCTCGGGACCGAGTCGCTCCGCACCCTGGTTGAACCGGTTGATGTGCACGCCCAGCCGCACGTCGCGCTCCGTTCTCCACCTGCTCGGCCACCGACGGCGCGACGCTAACGGCTGGAGCGCGCTCCAGGTCAAGGCGCGGCGCGGGTCAGGGGATCAACACGACCTTGCCCGCGACCGTGCCCGACTCGGCCAGCCGGACCGCGTCCGCGACCTGCTCCAACGGCACCCGGGCGGCCACCTGCGGGCGCAGCGAGCCGTCGGCGAGCAGCGCGAGGACCGCGCCCAGGTCGCGGGTCAGGCGGGCGCGGAACCGCGTCGCGTCGCGCTTGCCCGCCCAGATGTCGAAGAACCTCGCCGTGCGGCCGTTGGGCAGCGCGTCCCACCACAGCAGGCGGACGAACAGCTTCAGCACCGGCAGCCGTGACGAGCCCCGCCGGTCGCGGGTGGACGCGGTGCCGTAGGCGACGAGCGTGCCGCGCGGCGCGAGCAGCCGGTAGGACTCGACGATGCCCGGGCCGCCGACGTGGTCGAACACCGCGTCGACGCCGCCCGGGGCGAGTTCGCGCACCCTGGCGGGCAGGTCGGCGTCGCGGTAGTCGATCGGGGTGGCGCCGAGTGCGCGCACCGCGTCGTGGTGGCGGGGCGACGCGGTGCCGACGACCCGTGCGCCGGCCAGCCGGGCCAGCTGCACCAGGGTCGAGCCGACGCCGCCGTTCGCGCCGTGCACCAGCACCGTCTGACCGGCGGAGACCTTCGCGACGCCGTGCAGCATCCGCCACGCGGTCAGGCCGTTGACCACGAACGTCTCCGCCTCGGCCGGGTCGACGCCGGCGGGCACCGGCACCAGGTCCGCCGCCTCCACCAGCGCGTGGCTGGCCCAGCCGCCGACCTTGGTCAACGCGGCGAACCTGCCGCCGACCAGCGCCGCGTCCACCCCCGGCCCGACCTCGGCGACCGTGCCGACCAGGTCGTAACCGGGCACGAACGGGAACGCCGGCTGGTCGTAGTACTTGGCGCGGCGCATCTGCTGCTCGGCGAACGACACCCCGGACGCCTCGACCCGGACCAGCGCCTGGCCCCGCGCCGGGACGGGCCGTGCACGGCGGCGCAACCGCAGACCGTCGGGCTCGACCACACCGGGCAGCACGACTTCCAGGACCTGTTCGGCGGAGTGCGCCATCTCTTCCTCCAGCTGTGAGTGGTCAGTCACTCATTACTTGGCCGAGTGAACGCTCCTGGTCAACTTTTGTCAAGGAGAGCAGGGAGTTCCGTGTAGTGGCTAGTCAGTCACAGTCAGGACGGGTAGGCGTGCACTTCGGTGGCCTTGACCGCGGCCCACAGCTCGTCGCCGGGCCGGAGCCGCAACTCCGCGAGGGTCGCGGTGGTGATGTCGGCCAGCACGGGCGGCACGCCGTCCAGCCGCACGCGGGTGGTGTGCGCGTGCTGCTCGATCCCGGCCACGGTGACGCGCCACGCGTTGCGCGGGCTGCCGGTCGGGTGCTCGGGGTGCAGGCCGACCGCCGTCGGCGGGAACACCACGTGCACCGGCCCGGTCGCCGGCGTCGCCACGGTGAGCGTGCCGCCGTCGTCCAGCGCGACGGTCGTGCCGTGCGCGGTGCCGCGGTAGAGGTTGAGGCCGACCAGGTCGGCGACGTAGTCGGTGCGCGGCCGGCGGGCCACCTCGGTCGGCGTGCCCTGCTGCACGACCTCGCCGTGCTCCAGCACCACCAGCCGGTCGGCGAGCACCATCGCGTCCAACGGGTCGTGCGTGACCAGCAGCGTGTGACCCGGGAAGTCGCGCAGGTGCCGGCCGAGTTCGGCGCGCACGTGCAGGCGCGTGGCGGCGTCCAGCGCGGCCAACGGCTCGTCGAGCAGCAGCAGTTCCGGCCCGGTCGCCAGGGCACGGGCCAGGGCGACGCGCTGCGCCTGCCCACCGGACAACGTGCGCGGCCTGGCCCTGGCGTGTGCCGCCAACCCGACGCGGTCCAGCCACCGCGCCGCTTCCGCCCGCGCCGCCGCACGCCCCACACCGCGCGCACGCAGGCCGAAGGCCACGTTCTCCACCGCCGACAGGTGCGCGAACAGCAGGTAGTCCTGGAACACCACGCCGATCGGTCGCCGCTCGGCGGGCCGGAACACCTTCGGCGGCTCGTCCCACGTCTGCCCGTCCAGCCGGATGTGCCCGCCGGACAACGGCAGCAGCCCGGCCAGGGCGCGCAGCGCGGTGCTCTTGCCCGCACCGTTCGGGCCGAGCAGGGCGACCACCTCGCCCCGCCCCACCGTCAACTCCGCGGCCAGCCGGAACCGCCCGCGGTCGACACCCAGGTCGGCGTGCAACGTCATGACGGCCCGCTGATCCACCGGTCGCGCAGGGCGGCCAGCACACCGACGGACACCAGCAGCAGCACCACGCTGAGCACGATCGCCGCGTCCGGATCGGTCTCCAGGGCCAGGTACACCGCCAGCGGCATGGTGGTCGTCTCGCCCGGGAAGTTGCCCGCGAACGTGATCGTCGCCCCGAACTCGCCCAACGCCCGCGCCCAGCACAGCACCGTGCCCGCGACCACGCCCGGCAGGATCGACGGCAGCGTGACCCGGCGGAACACCAACCAGCGCGAGGCGCCCAGGGTCGCGGCGGCCTCCTCGTAGCGCGGGTCGGCGGCGCGCAACGCGCCCTCCACCGAGATGACCAGGAACGGCATCGCCACGAACGCCTCCGCCAGCACCACCCCCGCGGTGGTGAACGGCAGCGAGACGCCGAACCACGCGTCCAGGTACTGCCCGACCAACCCGCGCCTGCCCAGCACGAACAGCAGCGCCACACCGCCCACCACCGGCGGCAGCACCAGCGGCACCGTCACCAGCGCCCGCAGCACCGCCCGCCCCGGCACGTCGCCGCGCGCCAGCAGCCACGCCAACGGCACGCCGAGCACCAGGCACACCACCGTCGCCAGGCTCGCGCACACCAGCGACAACCGCAGCGCCTCGCCGACCGACGCGCTGAACAGCCGCTCAGGCAACGCCTCCCAGGGCGCCCGGACCAGTAGGCCGACCAGCGGGACGAGCAGGAACGCGAGCCCGAGCACGGCGGGCAGCAGCAGCACCACCGGCAGCCGGCCCGCCGCCCGACGACGGGTCGGTTCCCGACGGGTCGACCGCGGACCGGCCGACGTCGGACCGGCCGGTGTCGGCGTCACGGCGCCTCGAACCCGGCCTCGGCGAGCACCGCCCGCCCCCGTTCGGACCGCACGTGGTCGACGAACGCCCGCGCGCCCGCCGGGTTGCGCGCCCGCGCCAGCGGCGCGACCGGGTAGTCGGTGACCGTCCGGTCGGCCTCCGGGAACCCGAGGCCCTCGACCTGCCCGCTCGCGGACCGCACGTCCGTCCGGTACACCAGCCCCGCGTCCACCTCGCCGAGCCGCACCTTGGTCAGCACGGCCTTCACGTCCTGCTCCACCGTGTCCGGCCGGGCGGTCACCCCGGCCGCCTCGAACGCCCGCTTCGCCGCCGCACCGCACGGCACCTGCTCCGCGCACAACGCGATCTTGGCGTCGGCGTCGCCGAAGTCCGCCAGCCCGGTGACGCCCGCCGGGTTGCCCGGGGGCACCGCGATCGCCAACCTGTTGCGCGCGAACGTGACCGGCTCGGCGGCCGTCCCGCCCGCGTCGACCACCTGGGCCATGGTCTCGGGCGAGGCCGAGGCGAACACGTCCGCCGGCGCGCCCTGCCCGATCTGCTGCGCCAACCCGGAGCTGCCGCCGAAGTTGAACACCACCTCGACGCCGGGGTTGGCCGCCTCGAAGTCCTCGCCGAGCCGGGTGAACGTCCCCGTCAGCGACGCCGCCGCGAACACCGTGATCCGCCCCGACACCGCCCCACCCCGCGCACCGGGCTCCGCCGCGCCGCAGGCCACCACCGCGCACCCGGCCACGACGAGCGACGCGACCAGCGTGAACGCCCGCATCAGGACTCCGGGATCTCGACCACGACGTGTGTGGACTTGATCGACGCGACCGCCACGCCGCCGACCTCCAGGGCCAGCTCGTCGGCCGCGTCACGGCTCATCAGCGACACCACCCGGAACGGCCCGGCCTGCATCTCGACCTGCGCCATCACCCCGTCCTTGACCACCCGCGTGACGATCCCGCGCATCCGGTTGCGCGCCGACGCCGCCACCGTCACCCCGGCCTCCGGGGCCTCGGCCAGGCGTTGGGCGAGCTCGGCCAGCTCCCGCCCGTCGACACCCTTGCGCCCGCTGTCGAGCTGCACCTCCGACAGCCGGCCCTGCTCGATCCACCGGCGCACGGTGTCGTCGCTCACCCCGAGCAGGGAAGCGGCCTCGCTAATCCGCAGATTCGGCACGTAGAGCATTGTAACTCCGCACCTGCGGAGAACACTGATCTTCGTTTCGTCGCCGACCCGCCGGGTGCGCCGGGCCGAGCCTCGTCGACCGGAGGGCCGCCACGAGGGGTGTTCCCGGTTGCCGGCGGGTCGTGCGTGACGCCCGGTTGACCGCCGGCCGGAACCCGTCGCGTAAGTTCACCCGGGGAGGCGCTTGACTGGGAGGGCGTAGATGGCGAGTTCCGGACGACGACGGCATTTCGGGCGGGTGGACCCGTTCTGCCTGTTCATGGTCCTGCCGCTGGTGCTGATCGCGGGCATCCTGGTCTGGGGCGGCCTGGCCTGGGTCGGCGTGGCCGTCATCGTCTGCGCCGCGATCGTGGTGCTCATCGACTCCTGGACCAACCGGCCGCTGCCGTTCGACCTGCCCGAGGACGACGACTACGACTACGACCCGCCGCAGCAGGGCCGCCGCACGCGCTAGCCGCACGCGCGGCGAACCCGGCGAAGCCCGTCAGGCGTAGGTGTAGAGGCCGCGGTGGTCCAGCGTGGAGGCCACCGTGACGCCGAACGGGGCGAGCGCCTCGCCGACGTCGACGACCCCCGCCACGTCCCCGCCCGGTTGGTACCGGTCGGCGCCGAAGCCCCAGGTCGCCTGCCAGCGCGACCACTGCCGGTCGATGTAGCAGTGGTGCAGGAAGAACACCGGGTCGTTCGGCGAGTCGATCTGCGCCATGTGCCCGCCCACCCAGTTGTGCACGCGCCCGTGCAGCCCGGGGGACAGGCCGCCCTCCATGCGGTTGCGCATGCCGGCGCTGGACGACGAGTTCCACGGCGACACGTCGTAGGAGGACACGCCCATCACGGTGTCCACATCGGACGACGTGGGCAGCGAGCCGCGCAACGTCATCGCCCGGCGCAACGACGTCGAGGAGGTGGCGCTGACGTTGATCCGCCACCTCGTGGACCCGGCGAACGGGCCGCTGAGGACCGCGCCGTTGCCGCCGGAGCCGTTGCCGCCCATGAAGTCCGAGGTGAACGGCGCGCCGGTGGTGGAGCGGTTGGCCGTCCAGTTCCAGTAGGGCAGGTCGACCGCCGCGTTGTACGCCTTGAGGGCGTTCTCCAGCTCCAGCAGGTACTGCCGGTGCCACGGCAGGAACGACGACGACCAGTGCGCGTAGTTGTGGCTGTTGACGGTGCCGAAGTAGTCCATGTGGGTGCGCACGAACCAGTCGTAGTTGCGGCCGCCGGCCTGCGCCTTCAACGCCTTCACCGCGGCCACGAAGTTCGACTTCTCGGTGGCCGTCAGGACGGCCGCGCTCTTGCGGGTTCCCATGTCGGGACTCCTCTCGGGGTGGTCAGGCGCCGGTCACCGGTGGGTGTGGTCGGCGTGGTGGGTGAGTTCCTGATCCCCGAGCTGGTCCACGGCGAGCTTGGCCAACTTCTTGAGGCCGTCGCGGTTGTTCCCCTCGTCGAGCGGGATGGGGTCGAAGTGGTTGAGCGTGCTGACCACGGCGGTGTAGGTCTCGGTCGAGTCGGGGGCGACCGGCAGCTCGATCTGCATGACACCGAGCTTCTTGCCGTTGATGTGCACCTTGTGCTTGCCGTTGGCCTTGTCGTGCTCGCCCTTGATCTTCTTGCCCTTGTAGTTCTCCTCGAAGTCGCGCGGGTCGGCGGGCGCCTGGGCGCGGGGGCCGTGGGGGTCGGCCATCGTGCTGGACGGGGCCGCGGTGACGAAGCCGACCGTGGCGGCGGCGACCAGTGCGGCCGTCGCGCCGCGGCGGAGGACGTCACGGCGGGATAGTTCGGTCATGAGAGTCCTTAGGCGTGAACGTAGGTGCCGAGGGCCTGCCCATCGCCTCGACGACGGGAGCGGACCGTCCCTTTGTAGGCAGGGTCCGACTCCTGCGTTCCGTCAACAACGCCTGTCCTACTTACGTGTGACGGGTTCCCGCCAAAGGGTTATGGGACGCTCGTCGAGGCCCACCGAAAGTGGGCATTGGCGTCTCGGTTGGACCGACCCCGCCGAGAGGTTGGGCCATTCGGGTCAGAGGTGCCCCGGTCGACCTCGCCGGCCCCGGTGGAGCGCTCAGTGCCGCTCAGGCGGCGCGCAACGTGAGCAGGGAGATCTCGCTCGGCGCGAAGACGCGCAGCGGGGGACCCCAGAACCCGGCGCCCCGGCTCGTGTAGAGCCGGGTGCGCTCGCCGTGGCGGCTCAACCCCGCCAGCACCGGCTGCTGCAACCGCACCAGCAGGTGGAACGGCCAGATCTGGCCGCCGTGCGTGTGCCCGGACAGCTGGAGGTCGACGCCCGCCGCCACCGCCTTGCCGATCTCGCTTGGCTGGTGGGCCAGCAGCACCACCGGGTCGTCGGCGCGGGTGCCTGCCAGCGCCGCGTCGAGGTCCGCACCGTGACCGGCCTCGCCGGAGTGCGCGCCGGTGACGTCGTCCACGCCCGCGAACACCAGCCGGGCGCCACCGCGCTCCAGCACCCGGTGCTGGTTGTGCAGGCTCGTCCAACCCAACTCGGCCATGTGGTCCAGCCACGCCTGCGCGTTGCTGATGTATTCATGGTTGCCCGACACGTAGAACCGGTGCCGCGCCCGCACGTCACCCAGCGCGGCGGCCTGACCGCGGCGCTGTGCCACCGTGCCGTCCGCGATGTCGCCCACGTGGACGACGACGTCCGCGTCGAGCGCGTTGACCGCTTCCACCGTGCCCTCGGACCACCGGGTGCGGTCGATCGCGCCGTAGTGGGTGTCCGCGAGCACCGCGATGGTGAGGCCGTCGAACGCCTTGTCGAGCCGGGGGAGCGGCACGTCGGTCCGCTTGATCCGGGGCACCCGGCGTGCCTCGCGGATGCCGTAGCCGACCAGGGCCAGGCCGAGGACCACCAGCGTGACCGCGACGAACCTGGCCCGGAACGGGTTCTCCACGCCCGCCGCCAGCAGCACCAGCCGCACCACGTGGGTGATCAGCGTCCAAGTGAAGAACACCCACGCTACGCCCAGCATCAGGTGCGCGACGCGGGCGGCCCGGTCGGAGTGCCCGCGGCCGTGCGCCCGGACCAGCAGCAGCGGGAACGCCACCGACGTCACCACGAAGAACGCCGTGCCGACCGCCTGCACCGGCCACGGCCACCGCGCGCCCGGCGCGAGCAGACCCGTCCACGGCACCCAGAACAGCAGCGCGGTGATCGTCAGCAGCACCGCCGTGAAGGTGACGCGCCGCCGCGCGGACGGGCGGGGCGGCGCGGTCGTCGTGCTCGACATCGGATCTCCTCGGCGGCTTTACGAACCAGCGGGCTCTTATCGACGGTAGCCCGCCGCCGGGCCGGTGTCCAAGTTTGCCGGTGCGGTGGGCGGAAACCCTGGTCGCATGGCCGATCACGACGAACGCGTGCCAGGAGTCGACACGTCCCGGCAGGACGAGCAACTGGCCGACACGCAGCGGAAGATCGACGAGGCCAAGGTGATCGCGGCCGACCTCGCCAAGGCGACACCGGACCCGCTGCCCGACAGCGAGCCGCCGCGGGAGTCCACCCCGGGATCCTGACCCGTGCTCGGTTTCGCCCCCTGTCCCGACCGGTCCATAATGGACTCACCCGAATGGCGGTTGCATATCGGGAACTCCGGTATGGATAGTGCGTTCTCCCCGTGAGGGGATGTTCACTCGATCACCGCTTGACTTGGGGGTAACGGGGCGTGGCACGTCCAACCCGTTCCGTGGTGGAAGACGTGCTGTCGTCACCAGGGCAGGCCGGGCTGCGCCGGATCCGGCGGCTGACCGAGGCATACGCCTACCTCAGTGTCACCATGTTCACGGTGACACTGCTCTTCGCGGGCACCGGGCCCGAACGCCTGGTGCCCATCCTGCTCGTGCCGGTCATGCTCGCGGCGTGGCGACTGCGGCGGGGTCGGGGCGGCTGGGCCGTCGCCCTGGCGGAAGGCGTGATCGTCCACGGCGCGATCTTCGTACTCCCGAACCCGGCGCCCGTGATCAACTTCCTGTTCGCGGTGACGATGCGACGCGCGCTGCTCGGCAGCCGGGACCGGTTCCCGGTCAAGGTGGTGCCCGCGATGCTGGGATACGTGTCCGGCTTCCTGGCGTGGATCACGTTCAAGCCGGTCGTGGTGACGGGTCCGCTCGTCGCGTCCGTCGTGATGCCGTTGATGGGCATGGCGGTCGCCGCCATGGCGCTGCACGAGACGGTGCGCTCGGTGCGGCTGATGGAGGACGCGCACCGCACCGTCGAGGCCGTGGTGCGGGCCAGCCCGATCGGGCTCGTGCTGCTCGACGCCTTCGGCGCCCCACGACTGCACAACGACCGCGCGCGTGAGCTGCTGGACCTGCGCGCGGACGCGTCGGGGCGGGTGCCGTGCCCGCACGGTCCGGACATCTCGCAGTGCGCCGACGGTTGCCGTTCCGCCGAGGACGCGGTCGAGGTCGACATCACCCGCCCGGACGGCACGACCGGTGTGCTCGCGGTGCACGCCGTGCCGGTCGAGCACGTCTCCGAGCAGCACACCGTCGTCACCGCGCTGGACGTCAGCAAGCGCCGGGAGTGGGAGGACGCGCTGCGCACCCGTGCCGAGCGGGACGAGCTGACCGGGCTCGCGGGGCGCACGCACTTCCTGCACCTGGTGGACGAGGCGCTGCGGGGCGGTGAGGCGGTCGGCCTGCTGGTCATAGACCTGGACGGGTTCAAGGAGGTCAACGACGCCGAGGGGCACGAGGCCGGCGACTGGTACCTGGTGTCGGCCGCCGAGCGGATCAGCCGGGCCGTCGGGCCCGTCGCCACCGCCGCGCGGCTGGGCGGCGACGAGTTCGCCGTCCTCGCGCCCGGCCACGACGTGCGCGAGTCGGCGCGGCTGGCCACCCGCATCCTGTCCGAGCTGGCGCGGCCGCTGACCGGGTTGGGGCACGAGACGGTGATCCGGGCCAGCGTCGGCATCGCGGTGTCGTCGGCCAGCGTCGGGACGGCGGACCTGCTGCGCGACGCGGACACCGCGATGTACGTGGCGAAGCGGGAGGGCGGCGGGCGGATCCGACTGTTCCGGCCGGAGATGGGGGAGCGGGTGCTGGCCCGGCAGCGCGACAAGGCCGACCTGCGCACGGCGGTGTCCGACGGGCAGTTGGTGTTGCACTACCAGCCGATCGTGGACCTGGCGACGTCGACGGCGGCGGGTGCGGAGGCGTTGGTGCGGTGGCAGCGGCCGGGGCACGGGCTGCTCGGGCCGGGCGAGTTCATCGGGCTGGCCGAGGAGACCGGGCTCATCGTGCCGCTGGGCAACAAGGTGCTGGCGGGTGCGTGCGAGCAGGCGATGCGGTGGCGTGAGCAGGGACGGGCGCTCGGGGTGACGGTGAACGTGTCCACCCGGCAGCTGTCCGCGCCGACGTTCCTGCCGTCGTTGGACCGGGTGTTGAAGACGACCGGGCTGCCGCCGGAGCGGTTGACCATCGAGGTGACCGAGTCGGTGTGGGCCGACGGCGCGGCGATGCGCGGACTGATGGAGGTGCGGGAGACCGGGGTGCGGGTCGCGTTGGACGACTTCGGCACCGGGTACTCGTCGTTGAGCTACCTGCAGCGGTACCCGTTCGACGTGGTGAAGATCGACAAGTCGTTCATCGGCGCGTTGAACGACACCGGCCGCACCGCAGGCGTGGTCCGCTGCATCATCGACCTCGCCGACGTCCTGGGCGCGCACACCGTCGCCGAGGGCATCGAGACCCAGGCCCAGGCCGACTGGCTGCGCAAGGCCGGCTGCGCCTACGCCCAGGGCTACCTGTTCGGCCGCCCCGACCTGGCCGAGAACTGGGACACCCAACCGACCACCCCCTGACCCGAGAGTCCAACCCCCAGCACGCGAGAGTCCAACGTTCACGACGCGAGAGTCCAACGCTCAGGCACCCCGAGTTGAACGCTCAGCGACGCCCGGACGTAGAACCCAGCGGGCCTGAACGTAGAACTCGGGGTCTGCGAACGTAGGACTCTCGGGCGCTGGACGTTGGACTCACGCGTGTTGGAGGTAGGACTCACGAGGGCTGGGTGTTGGACTCTCGGGGGTGGGGGAGGTCGGCCAGGGTGTTCCAGAACATCAGTTCGTAGGAGTGCAGGAGGTGGGCGGAGGGGAGGGCGGTCTCGGGGGTCCAGCCGGTGGCCAGGACTTCGTCGAGGGCGCGCAGGCCCAGGGCGTCCAAGTCCGGCGCGGGTTGGGCGAAGAAGTCGAAGAACGCGCACCCGGCGTCGTCGAAACCGTAGTGCTCACGCAGCGCGGCGGCGATCGTCGCGCAATAGCCACCCCATTCCGCGAAGTTCGCCAGAATCGCGAGGAGCGCGTCATGCGGATTGCCGTCCAACGCCAGCCTGGCCACGTACGACGGATAAGCCTGGCACCCCGGCAACGGCCGGTACGCGGCCACGTCGTCCGGCGTCAGGCCGCACGCCGCCGCGAAATCACCCAGTTTGACCAACGCCAACCCCTCACCACCCGCGACCGCCGCGAAGAACTCGCGCTGCGCCGGCCCCGCGGACTGCGCGGCCAAGGTGAGGAACGCCCGCCAGTCGCTCCGCACGATGCGGTGCTCCTCGGCCGCCAACGCCGCCAACGTGGCCGGTGGCACGGCACCGCGGGCGATCAACGGCACCAGGCGGTTCGTCCCGCCCTCGCCCCTCAGCTCCTCCCGCACCCGCTCCAGCAGGTCGTTCGCCATCGTTCCCCCTCGCTCGAACACCACGCGCCACGATCGACCGCGGCACGGACAATATGCACCCTATAACGAGTGTCCGAGGCCATGCGGACGCACGGAAGCGTCTGTTCGGTGGATGAAGACTCGGCAACAGGGATTGACGCAGACCCGTAGTTCGGGTGTCATGACCCAGCCCTGGTAGGACATCAGCGTTAGCCGCAGTGGGGAGAGCCGCGATTGCGCGCCGGAGTCACGTCGGACGAAAACCGCGGAATCCCCACCGAAAAGCAGCACCTCGCCTGGACCGGTTTCCTGGCTTTCGGCCTGCTCATGGTCGGCGTCTACTACCTGCTGCCGCCATTCATGGGCGCGGTGCCGGTCCGGTTGGTCATCTACTGCGGCCTGAGCGTCCTCGCCGCGCTCGCCGCCTGGTGGGCCGCACGGCGTGACGCCCCCGGCGTGCGCGCGCCGTGGATCGTCCTCGGGCTGGCACAACTGGTCGCCGCCCTGGCCGACGCCACGTTCTACGCCTCGCACTACGTGCTGAACGACACGAGCTACCCGTCTTACGCCGACATCCTCTACCTCGGCCACTACCCGATCGCCGTGACCGGCGTGCTCATGCTGATCCGGCGCCGCCGAGCGGGCCGCGACCTGCCCAGCCTGATCGACGCGGTGTCGCTCACCGTGGCGGCGGGCCTGCTGTCGTGGGTCTTCGTGATCGGCCCGCAGACCCGCCTCGGCACGCCGGTGCTGGTCGAGATGGTGTCGCTGGCCTACCCGGTGATGGACCTGGTCCTGCTGCTGGTGTCGCTGCGGCTGCTGCTCGGCGACGGTCGGCGGGACGTGTCGTTCGTGCTGCTCTCGTTCTGGCTGGCCGCCACGCTGACCGCGGACACCGTGTACGTGCTGCAACGCCTCGACGGCAGCTTCGAGGCGGGCAACTTCCTGGACGCGATCTGGCTGGCCGGCAAGGTGGTGTTCGGCGCGTGCGCGCTGCACCCGTCGACCCGTCGGATGGCGCAGGCCGTCGACGTGCCGGGCCTGCGGCTGAGCTGGCCGCGGCTGGTGGTCCTGTCCTGCGGCGCGCTGATCGGGCCCGCGCTGCTGCTCCTGCAGAACGCCCAGGGCGTGCGTCGCGACGTGCCGGTCATCGCGGCGGGCTGCGCGGTGCTGTTCGCGTTGACCGCGACCCGGCTCGCCGGCCTGGCGGTGGACCAGCGCAGGCTCGCCATCACCGACAGCCTCACCCGGTTGCGCAGCCGCCGCTACTTCGAGGCACGGCTGGCCGACGAGGTGGCACGGGCCCGGCGCGCCGGCAGCCCGCTCGGCGTGGTGATCCTCGACGTCGACCGGTTCAAGTCGATCAACGACCGGTTCGGGCACCCGGCGGGCGACCGGGTGCTGGTCGAGGTGGCCGACCGGCTGCAGGCGGTCGCCGGGCCGGACCGGGTGCTCGCCCGGTACGGCGGCGAGGAGTTCGCGCTGATCGCGACCGGTGTGGACGCCGAGAACCTGAGCCGGCTCGCGGAACGGTTGCGGCACGGCGTGTCGCACCACCCGATCGCCGTGAGCGGTCGCCGTTCGGTGACGGTTACGCTCTCCGCCGGCACCGCCGCGTTCGCGCCGCACTACGGCACCGCGTCCGCGTTGGTGTCGGCGGCTGACCGCGCGCTGTACCTGGCCAAGAACCTGGGTCGGGACCGGGCGGTCGCCGGTGGCACATCGCTCACCGAACACCGGGAGGACGTCGCGGTGGACTACCTGAACCAGGTCGCGGACCTGGTCGACCTGCGCGTGGCCAGTCCCGGGCGCAGTCTGGCCATCGCCGAGTGGGCGCGGACCGTCGCCGAGCACCTCAAGCGGGACCCGGCCGAGATCCACAACGCGCACCGCGCCGGACGGCTGCTCGACGTCGGCATGATCGTGCTGCCCGACGACCTGCTCACCGAGTCCGGCCCGTTGACCGACCAGCAGTGGCACCTGCTGCACGAGCACCCCGACAGCGGCGCCCGGATGGTCGGCGTGCTGCCCGACCACGGCGAGGTGGCCGAGGTCATCCGCCAGCACCACGAGCGGTGGGACGGCGCCGGCTACCCCGCCGGCCTGACCCGTGACTCCATCCGGGTCGAAGCGCGGATCCTGTCCGTGTGCGACGCGTGGGCGGCGATGCGCGCCGACCGGCCGCACCGGCGGGCGTTGACCCACGAGCAGGCGGTGCGCGAGCTGCGGTCCGGGCGCGGTGCGCGGTTCGACCCGCACCTGGTGGACGTCTTCCTGGAGTTGCTGGAGAACGGGACCGTCGGCGACCTGACCGCCGGACCCGGCTCGACCGCGTCACGGGAGAACAGCCGCCTATCCTGACGCCCATGTCGCGCCGGGCCCTGATCACGATGACGACGGACGAGGTGCGCGCCTTCCTGGAGGAGCAGCGCGTGGTCACGGTGGCCACGATCGGTCCCCGCGGCAGGCCGCACCTCGTGCCGCTGTGGTTCGTGGTGGAGGACGGCGAACTGGCCGGCTGGACGTACCGGGCGTCGCAGAAGGTGGCGAACCTGCGGCGCAAGCCGGAGGCCACGCTGCAACTGGAGGCGGGGCAGACCTACGACCAGCTGCGCGGCGTGACCATGGAGTGCGACGTGCGGCTGGTCGAGGAGCAGGCGGAAGTGGCGCGCATCGGCGCGGCGGTCGCGGCGCGGTACTCCGGGCACAGCGAACCCGAGCTGGACGCGTTCGTGGCTGCGCAGGCGGCGAAGCGGGTCGGGTTGCGGTTCGCGCCGACCTCGGTGGTGTCGTGGGACCACCGCAAGCTCAGCGGCACTTACTGAGCGCCCCCAACGGGCGTCATCCTGCCACGTAAGCCGACGCAAGTTTCCGCAAGCGGCCCGCAAGTGGACCTTGTGACCTCACATCTTCGGCTGTCGTCAACTTTTTGCGTCTTTCAGTAGACATCTTGCGGTCCCGTGATGGGGCTGCTTATGGTGTGCGCCACGCCACACTGCGTTGACGTCCCTGCTTGCAGACCGAGGTCCCGTCCAACGAAGGGCTGAACCCATGCGAGTCGACCCCACCCTCCGGCGTCCCCTGGCGCTCGGCGCGGCGGTGGTGGCCACGTCCCTGGTGACCACGATGACGATCGCCGCCGCACCCGGCGAGGTCGCGGCCCAGGTCGCCGCGGCGGCGGCCACCTCGCCGTTCGACATCCCCGGCCGGGGCGCCGACGTGCCCTTCGTGGAGCACGAGGCAGAGAACGCCGCCACCAACGGCACGAAGATCGGCCCCAGCCGCCGCCAGGGCACGCTGGAGGGCGAGGCCTCCGGTCGCCGGGCCGTGACCCTGTCCGGTCAGGGCAGGTACGTCGAGTTCACCCTCACCGAGCCCGCGAACTCGATCGACATCCGCTACAGCGTCCCCGACGGCAACGGCGGCGCCGGCATCACCGCGCCGCTGTCGCTCTACCTCGACGGCGCGAAGACCGGCAGCCTCACGCTCACCTCGAAGTACGCCTGGCGCTACGGCGGCTACCCCTACGCCAACGACCCGAACCAGGGCAAGCCGCACCACCTCTACGACTCCACCCGCGCCCTGTTCCCCCGCACGCTGCCGGCCGGCTCCAAGGTGAAGCTCCAGATCGACGCGGGCGACACCGCGCCGTCCTACACGATCGACCTGGCCGACTTCGAACTCGTCGCCACGCCCGCCACCCGGCCCGCGAACTCGGTCTCCGTCACCGAGCACGGCGCCACCCCGAACGACGGCACCAACGACAACGCCGCCTTCGACGCCGCGATCGCCGCCGCCAAGGCCTCCGGCCGCGAGGTGTGGATCCCGGCCGGGCGGTTCACCGTCACCAAGCACGTCACCGTCGACCAGGTCACCGTCCGCGGCGCGGGCCACTGGCACAGCGTGGTCACCGGTGACCGGGTCGGGTTCTACGGCCTGGGCGAGCCGTCGAGCTGCGGCCAGGGGGGCAACTCCGGCGTGAGCACCCGCGTCGGCCTGCACGACTTCGCGATCATCGGCGAGGTCACCAACCGGGTCGACTGCGACCAGACCAACGCCATCGGCGGCGCGCTGGGCGGCGGCTCGGTGATCTCCGGCATGTTCCTCCAGCACACCAAGGTCGGCCTGTGGCTGGACGGCCCGTTCTCCGGCCTGACCATCCGCGACAACAAGGTCGTCGACCAGCTCGCCGACGGCATGAACCTGCACCGCGGCATCAGCAACGTGCTGATCGAGAACAACCTGTTCCGCAACATCAGCGACGACGGCATCGCGTTCTGGTCGGAGCAGCAGGCCGACCACAGCAACACGATCCGCCGCAACACCGTGGTCGTGCCGATGAAGGCCAACGGCATCGCGATCTACGGCGGTCGGGACAACGTCGTCACCGAGAACGTCGTGGCCGACACCCAGGACCAGGGCGGCGGCCTCCACGTCGGCAACCGCTTCTCCTCGGTGCCCCTGTCCGGCACGACCACCCTGTCGAAGAACACCACGCTGCGCGCGGGCGTGCTCGACTCCAACTGGCAGTTCGGCGTGGGCGCGCTGTGGTTCGACGCCCGCGACGGCGCGATGAACGGCCGGATCGACGTCACCGACACCGACCTGGTCGACAGCAACTACGAGGCCATCCAGTTCATCAGCGGCACGATCACCAACGTCCACTTCAACGGCGTGCGCATCAACGGCGCCGGCACGTTCGGCATCCAGCTCCAATCGCCGGGCGCGGCGTCGTTCACCAACGTCACCGCCACCGGCCTCGGCCGGGCGGGCATCTACAGCTGCCTGGGCGAGAACGCGTTCCAGATCACCAGGGGCGCGGGCAACTCCGGCTGGGACGGCCCGTCGTACTGCGGCCCGTGGCCGGACCCGATCTACACCGACCCGACCAACCCGCCGACCAGCACCACCACGACCACGACCACGACCACGACGACGACGACCACGACGACCACGACCGTTCCGCCGGGCGGCAACCTGGCCAGGGGCAAGGCGGTCAGCGCTTCCACCGCCAACGGCGGCTTCCCGGCGAGCCACGCCGTGGACGGTGACGCCAACACCTACTGGGAGAGCGCCAACAACCAGTTCCCGCAGTCGTTGACCGTCGACCTGGGACGGTCGGAGAACGTCGGCCGCCTGGTGCTGAAACTCCCGCCACCCTCGGCGTGGCAGGCGCGCACGCAGACGCTGAGCGTCTCCGGCAGCACGGACGGCGCGAACTACGGCCAACTCGTGGCGTCGGCCGGGTTCCGGTTCGACCCGGCGTCGGGCAACCAGGTCACCATCCCGGTCTCCGGCACCCACCGCCACCTGCGGCTGACGTTCACCGGCAACACCGCCTGGCCCGCCGCCCAGCTGTCCGAGCTGGAGGTCTACTCCGGCCCGGCGTCGACCACCACCACGACGACCACCACGCCTCAACCGACCGGCAACGTGGCGCGTGGCAAGCCGGTCCAGGCCGCGGCCACCGGCGGTTTCCCGGGCGGCAACGCGGTGGACGGCGACGCCACCACGTACTGGGAGAGCCCGAACAACGCGTTCCCGCAGGCGTTCACGGTCGATCTGGGCAGCCGGATCGCGGTGAACCGGATCGTGCTGAAGCTGCCGCCCGCCGCCGCGTGGGCCGCCCGCACGCAGACCTTGAGCGTGTCCGCCAGCACGGACGGCGCCGCCTACGGCCAACTCGTGGCGTCGGCCGGGTTCCGGTTCGACCCGGCGTCGGGCAACCAGGTCACCATCCCGGTCTCGGCGAACCACCGCTACCTGAGGCTGACGGTTACCGGCAACACCGGCTGGCCCGCCGCCCAGCTCGGCGAGTTCGAGGCGCACGCGGGCTGACGCCTCGGCGGGGGTCTTCGGGTAAGGCGGTCTTCGGGCAACGGCGCCGGGCGACCGCGTTGCCCGAAGACCGCCCGCGCGACAGATCGAGGCCCCTGGGGGCGGCATCCGCCGTTAACCCGGCCCGCCTAACGTTCGGCGCAGCGCGCGTCCCGGGTGGACGCGCCACGGCAGAACGGAACACGCATGAGGAGACCGCTGGTCATCGGTCTGTCCGCGCTCGTCCTGGTGTCGACGGCGGTGCCGGGCTCGGCCGCGCCCGGCGACCGGCGCGACTTCGGCCGCGCCACGTTGACCGGGTTCGCCGCACTGCCCGCGGTGACGTTCGTGCCGGGCAGCGAGCCGTCCGGCGCCGCCCTCGGCACGGCCCCGGTCAACGGGATCGTGCCGCCGTTCGCCGACCAGCCGGTGCAGGGTTTCAGCGGTGTGCTGCGCAACGCCGACGGCACGTTCGACGTGCTGTCCGACAACGGGTACGGCACCAAGGCCAACAGCGCGGACTTCACCCTCCGCGTGCACCGGATCGGCCCGGACTTCGCCACCGGCGCGGTGGACGTGCTCGGCGGCATCACGCTGACCGACCCGAACGGGCACGTGCCGTTCGGGCTGACGCGGCCGGACCGGGTGCTGACCGGCGCGGACTTCGACGTCGAGTCGATCGCCCGCGCGGGCGACGGCGGCTACTGGATGGGCGACGAGTTCGGCCCCTACCTGCTGCACTTCGACCGCGCGGGCCGGCTGCTCGCCCCGCCCGTGCCGCTGCCGGGCGTCTTCGCGCCGGAGCACCCGGCGGGCACGCCGAACCTCGGCGGCAGCAAGGGCTACGAGGGCCTGGCGCTGTCCGCCGACGGCCGCACGCTGGACGCGCTGCTGGAGGGCACGGTCGCCGGCGACGAGCCCGGCACCTTGCGCCTCAACCAGTTCGACCTGGAACGCGGCCGGTACACCGGCGTCCGCTGGACCTACCGGCTGGACCGGCCGGAGCACGCGATCGGCGACGCCGTCACGGTGGACCGCAACCGGCTGCTGGTGATCGAACGCGACGGCGCGCAGGGCGTGGACGCCCGCGTCAAGCGGGTCTACCTGGTCGACAAGCGGGACCGCGACCGGGACGGCGTGCTGGACAAGACGCTGGTCGCCGACCTGCTGGACATCGCCGACCCGCGCGGGCTCGGCGGCTCCGGCGAGACGTTCACCTTCCCGTTCACCACCATCGAGGACGTGGTGATCCTCGACGACCGCACCATCGGCGTGCTCAACGACAACAACTTCCCGTCCTCGTCCGGCCGCACGCCGGGTCGGCCCGACAACAACGAGTTCATCACCCTGCGCCTCGGTGACGACCTCGACGCCGACCCGCGCGTGCTGCGCCGGCGCTAGCCCTCCCGGGCCCACCGCTCCCGGCTCACTGCTCGCGCCACGACCGCTGCTCCTCGGCGATCCGCCGGAACAGCCGCTTGAACTCGCCGAACGCGTCCTCGCCGACGCGTTCGGCGAGGCGGCGCTCGATGGCTGCCACGATCGCGTCCGACCGGCTCATCTGGGCCAACCCGCGTTCGGTGGGCACGACGAGCTTCGCCCGCCGGTCGTCCGGGTCCGGCTGCCTGGTGACGTAACCCAGCGCCTCCAGCTCGTCCAGCACCTTGCCCACGACCTGCTTGTGCTGACCGGACCGGCGGGCCAGGTCGGTGGCCCGGGTGCCCTCCTCGTCCAGGTAGGCGAGCACCGCGCCGTGCTGCGGGCGCAGGCCCGGGTAGCCGTCGCGGGCGAGGGTCTCGAACAACTCCTCCTGCACGGCGAACAGCAGGCGGCCGGTGAGAACGCCCAGGTCGGGCTCCGTGTGCTTGCGTTCGCCCCGTCGCATGCCACTCCTTTGGTCACCAAAGGTGATAGTCACCATATTTGACGATCACCGCTCATGACTATATCGTTCGAGCCATGATCAAGCAGGAGGAGGGTTCCGTGGACAACCCCGTCAAGGTCGCGATCGTGTACTACTCGGCCACCGGCAACATCGCCCAGATCGCCCAGGAGATCGCCGAGACCGCGGAGAAGGCGGGCGCCGAGGTCCGACTGCGCAAGGTCGCCGAACTCGCGCCGCGGTCCGCGATCGACGCCAACCCGGGGTGGGCCGCCAACGCCGCCGCGACCGCCGACGTCCCGGTCGCCGTGGCCGACGACCTGATCTGGGCCGACGCCGTGGTGATGGGCACGCCGACCCGGTTCGGCAACGTCGCCGCGCAGCTCAAGCAGTTCCTCGACACGCTCGGCGGCCCGTGGCAGCAAGGGCTGCTGGCCGACAAGGTCTACAGCGGCTTCACCTCGACCGGCACGCTGCACGGCGGCCACGAGTCGACGCTGCTGGCGTTGGCCAACACGTTCCACCACTTCGGCGGCATCGTGGTCGCGCCCGGCTACACACATCCGGACAAGTTCGCCGACGGCAACCCCTACGGCACCTCGCACCACGACGCGGGCGGCACGGCCGCGGTGGACGACACAGTGCGTGCGGCGGCCCGCGTGCAGGCCGAGCGGGTGGTCCGGTTCGCCCGCGCGATCGCCGCGGCGTGATGCCGGTCGACGGCGTCGTCGCGCCCGGCTTCGAGGGCGTGCGCGAGGAGTTCGCGGCGGTCGTGGCCGCCGAGCCCGACCCGGGCGCCCAACTGGCCGTGTACCACCACGGACGGCCCGTGGTCGACCTCTGGGCGGGGTTGGCGCCGGACGCGCTGCTCGCGCTGTACTCCTCGGGCAAGGGCGCGGCGCACCTCGTGGTGGCGCTGCTGGTGCAGGACGGCGTGCTCGACCTGGACCGCGCGGTGGCGTCGTACTGGCCCGAGTTCGCGGCCGGGGGCAAGGAGCGGTTGACGCTGCGGGACCTGCTCGCGCACCGGGCCGGTCTCGTCGGCGTGACCGGTGGGTTCGACGCGGAGGAATCGGCCGACGACCGGCTCATCGCCGCCCGACTGGCCGGCGAGCGTCCGGCGTGGGCGGACGGCTACGGCTACCACGCGCTGACCATCGGCGCGCTGACCGGTGAGGTGGTGCGGCGGGCGACCGGGCGGACGTTGCAGGAGGTCTACGAGGAACGGGTGCGGGCGCCGTACGGGCTGGACCTCCACCTCGGCCTGCCGGCGGAGCTGGAACCCCGGTACGCGCCGGTGCGGCCGACGACCTCACCGCCGCCGGCGGCGCCGGAAGGGCTGACCGCGCTCGCGTTCAACACCCCGTTGGACCTGGTCGCGTTCGCCAACACCCGGCGCGTGCGCGCGCTCGGGCAGGCGTCGGCGGGCAGCGTGGGCAACGCACGCGGCCTGGCCCGGATGTACGCGGCGGCGATCGGCCCGGTGGACGGGCCGGCGCCGTTGCTCAAGCCGGACGTCCTGGCCGAGTTCACCCGGCCGCACAGCGCCGGTGTCGACCTCGTGACGGGGGAGCGGGACCACTTCCTGCTCGGCTTCGAGGCGCAGGGCGTGCGGTACCCGGAGCTGGGCGCGGACGCGTTCGGGCACAGCGGCGCGGTCGGCGCGCAGGCGTTCGCCGACCCGGGCAGCGGTGTCGCCTACGGCTACACGCGGCGTCGGTTCGTCGCCGGTGGCGGCGGTGGCGCGCCGGAGAACCGCCGACTGGTCGCGGCCGTGCTGCGCGCGGCGGCGCAACGCCGGGGGTGACGGCGGGGTCCGGCGGGCCCGTACTCGAACGGTCGACAACCTCCGCGCCTTCAGTACAGTCGATCGTGAGAGTGAGATCACCAGCGGAGGGTTGTCATGAAGCGGAACCTCACCTGCCCCTGCGGCGAGCCCATCACCGGTCAGGACGAGGACGACCTGGTGGCCAAGGTCCAGCAGCACCTGAAGGAGAACCACCCGGGTCACGACTACTCCCGCGACGAGATCCTCTTCATGGCCTACTGAGTTCACGGCCTGCCGAGTTCACGGCCTACTGGGCTCGCACGCCGAAGCCACCTCACCGCGCACGACCGCTTACGCCGCGTGCGCGGGCATGGTCGCCGCGGCTCCCGTGGCCGGATCGACACCATCCGTTCACCAACCGTTCGCCCGGTGATCGCCGCTTCGCGCGTCAAACGAGTCGAGCGGGCGAGATGATCGCCGGTGAACACGGGGGTGAGCGGGTCAAGTGAAGCGCCGGTTGTCCATCGGCTTGGCCGTGGTGTTGTTGGCCGCCGTCGCGGCGGTGGTCGTGTGGGGCCGTTCGGATGACGCGGAAGGCGGTGCGCAGGGTGGGTTGACCACCGTGCGCGGCGTCATCGGGTCGGAGAAGCTGGCGTTCTTCAGCGACCAGCGGGTGGTGGCCGCGTTCGCGGCGCACGGCCTGGACGTCGAGGTCGACACGGCCGGCTCGCGGCAGATCGCCACCTCGGTCGACCTCGGCAAGTACGAGTTCGCGTTCCCGTCGTCCTCGCCCGCCGCGCAGCGGATCCAGCGCGACCGCAAGACGACCGCCGCCCACACGCCGTTCCAGTCACCCATGGCGGTGGCCACGTTCGAGCCGATCGTGCGGCTGCTGGAAGCGGCCGGAGTGGTGAAGAAGGGCGCGGGCGACTACCAGGTGCTCGACGTGGCCAAGTACCTGGAGTTGGCCAAGGCGGGCACGCGCTGGGACCAGTTGCCCGGCAACACCGCCTACCCGGCGCGCAAGAACGTGCTGGTCACCACGACCAACCCGGCCGAGTCGAACTCCGCCGCGATGTACCTGTCGATCGTGTCGTTCGTGGCCAACGGCAACACCGTGGTCGGCACGCCCGAGCAGGAGGCGGCCGTGCTGCCCGACGTCGCCCGGCTCTTCCGCGACCAGGGCTACACGCAGAACAGCACCGAGGGCCCGTTCGAGGACTACCTCGCGGCCGGCATGGGCAAGACGCCGCTGGCGCTGATCTACGAGTCCCAGTACCTCGACCGGGTGCTGCGCGCCGACGGCTCGATCCGCCCGGACATGCGCCTGCTCTACCTCGCACCCACCGTCTACTCCAAGCACACGCTCGTGCCGTTGTCCGAGCGCGGCGACCAGGTCGGCCGGCTGCTGAGCACCGACCCCGAGCTGGCCAAGCTCGCCGCCACCTTCGGCTTCCGCACGTCCGACGCGCGCGCGTTCGCCGACGTGGTGGGGGACAAGGCGCCCGCGGACCTGGTGGACGCGGTCGAGCCGCCGTCGTTCGAGACGCTGGAACGCCTGCTCGACGCGGTCGCCCCGTGACCGACGAGTTCACCCTCACCCCGCCCGAGCCGGTGGCGCCGGTCCCGGTGGAGCGCGCGGCCGGGCTGATCGCGCTCGGCGACGACGTGCGCGCGGACGTCGACGAGCGGGCCGAGCGGTTCGCCGAACGACTGCGCGCGCTGGACGTCCGGTCGCCGGAGTTCACCGCCGTGCTGGACGACGTGCTCGCCGTCGGCGAGGCGGACATGCGTGCGGCGGCGGGCGTGGCGGGCGCGATGCTGGACCGCTCGGCCCGCGCGTTGCGCGACGACTCGCCCCAGGTCCGGGTCACCACGTCGTTGACCGGTCTGCGCCGCACGGTCGCCGAGCTCGACCCGGCCAAGCTGCCGATCACCGGCCGCAAGCTGCTCAAGGTCTTCCCCGCCGCGAACGCCGCCAAGAAGGCCCTCGACCGCTACCGCGCGGCGGGCGAGCCGGTGAACGCGCTGGTGGTGGACCTGCGCACCCGCCAGGACGGGCTGCGCCGCGACAACGCCGCCATCAAGGGCGAGCGGGAGCGGTTGTGGCGGGCCATGGGGAAGCTGGCCGAGTCGGCCGCGTTCGCCGAGGCGGTGGACGCCGCGATCGACCGGCAGGCCGAGGTGTTCGACCTGACCGACCCGGCACGCGCGCGGGCGTTGCGCGCCGACGTGCTGCACCCGATCCGGCAACGACACCAGGACCTGCTCACCCAGCTCGCCGTGAGCGCCCAGGGCTACCTGGCGCTGGATTTGGTGCGGCGCAACAACGACGAGCTGATCCGGGGCGTGGAACGCGCGGTGACCACGACCGTGGCCGCGTTGCGGATCGCCCTGCTGGTCAGCGGCGCCCTGGCCAGCCAGCGCGACGTGCTGGACGAGGTCGCCGCGTTGCAGGCCACCACGGACGGCCTGATCCGCGCCAACACCGAACTGCTGGACCTGCAGGGCGCGGAGATCCGGCGGGCGAGCAGCGACCCGGCCGTGGCGGTGGAGACGATCCGGGCGTCGTTCGACCGGATCTACGCGGCGATCGACGCGGTCGACGGCTACCGGGCGGACGCGGTGCGCACCATGGCCGCCACGGTCGAGTCGCTGTCGGGGGAGATCCGCCGCGCCGAAGAGCACTTGCGCCGTTCGCACGACGCGGCGGCGGTCGAGGGGGAACGATGAGAACAGCGTTCGTGCTCGCCGCGGTGCTGGCGGCCGCCGCGTGCACCGCGAGCCCGGAACCGGACCCGGCGCAGCCGGCGGGTCCGCCGGAACCCGGTGTGCTGCGGGTGCTCGCGGGCAGCGAGCTCACCGACATGCAGCCGGTGCTGGACGAGGCCGCGAAGGCCACCGGCGTCGAGGTGAAGTTCACCTTCACCGGCACGCTGGAAGGCGCCGAGGCGTTGGCGAAGGGCGAGGTCGACGGCAAGTACGACGCCGTCTGGTTCTCGTCCAACCGCTACCCGGCGGGCATCCCGGAGGCCGCGAAACGGCTCGGCAACCAGGTCAAGATCATGAGCTCGCCGGTGGTGCTCGGCCTGTCCACGTCCTCGGCGAAGCGGCTGGGGTGGGCCGACCGGCGGGTCGGCTGGGGCGAGATCGCCGAGCAGGCCGGGCGCAAGGCGTTCAGCTACGGCATGACCGACCCGTCGGCGTCGAACTCCGGCTTCTCCGCGCTGGTCGGCGTGGCGTCCGCGTTGGCGGGCGCGGGCAACGCCGTGGACGCCGGCCAGATCGCGGCCGTGACACCGCGGCTCAAGAGCTTCTTCACGGCGCAGGCGCTGTCCGCCGGGTCGTCGGGCTGGCTGTCGGAGGCCTACCAGCGCCGCGCCACCGGGCAGGACCCCGGCGCGCAGGTCGACGGCCTGATCAACTACGAGTCCGTGCTGCTGTCCATGAACGCCGCCGGCAACCTGCCCGAGCCGCTCGCGCTGGTCTACCCGGACGACGGCGTGGTCACCGCGGACTACCCGCTGACCCTGCTGGCCGACGCCGGTGACGACGCCCGTGGCGCGCACGAACGCCTCACCGACCACCTGCGCACGCCGGACGTGCAGCGCAAGATCATGGAGACCACGCACCGGCGACCGGTCGTGCCGGGTGTCGAGCCGGACTCCCGGTTCGCGGTCCGGGACCTGGTCGAACTGCCGTTCCCGGCCGCCCGCGACTCGGTCGACGCGCTGCTCTCGGCCTACTTCAACGAGATCCGGCGGCCGTCGCGGACGCTGTACGTGCTCGACACGTCCGGCTCGATGGCCGGTGGCCGGATCGCGTCGCTGCGGTCGGCGCTGGTCGGCCTCACCGGCGCGGACGACTCGCTCACCGGTCGCTTCCGCCGGTTCCGCAGCCGGGAGGAGGTGACCTTGCTGCCGTTCAACACCACACCCGGCACGCCGCGGACGTTCACCCTGCCCGAGGGCGACCCGGGGGCGGAGCTCGCGCAGATCAAGGCGTTCGCCGAAGGGCTGACCGAAGGCGGCGGCACGGCCATCTACGACAGCCTGTCCCGTGCCTACGAGGTGATGGAGCCGCTGGTCGCGGCCGACCCGGACCGGTTCACCTCGATCGTGCTGATGACCGACGGCGAGAACGCGAACGGCTCGGGCCTGGCCGAGTTCCAGGCGGCGTTCGGCTCGGTGCCCGCGCAGTTGCGGCAGGTGCCGGTGTTCACCGTGCTGTTCGGCGAGGGCAGCGGCGCGGAACTGGGCCAGGTGGCCACCATGACCGGCGGCAAGGTGTTCGACGCGCGCAACGCCGAACTCGGCGAGGTGTTCCAGGAGATCCGCGGTTACCAATGATCCGCTACCTCGGTTCGACCAAGAACCTCGTCGGCTGCGTCGGCGGCCTGATCGGCGTGCTGCTGCACCTGACCGGGGTGGTCGGCGGCGTGTGGCCGCTGGTGGTGGCCGGGCTGTACGCGGTGGGCGCGTTGCTCGCGCCGCCGGAGAAGGTCCGGCTGGTGCCGGTGGACGCGGTCACCGAGGCCGGTCGCCTGCGGGCGGAACTGGACGGCCTGGTGCGGGAGGTGGCCGCGCAGTCGTCCCGGATGCCCGAGCCCGCCGTCGCCGCCGTGGGCCGGATCGGCGCCGTGCTCGGCGATCTCCTGGCCCGGCCGGACGCGTTGGCCGCCAACCCGGACCTGCGGCACACCGTGGTCCGGTTGGCGCGCACCGACCTGCCGCTGTCCGTGCAGACGTACCTGAACCTGCCGTGGTGGTTCGCGGTGAAGCAGCGGGCGGGCGGCGAGCCGAGCCCGGGCGACGAGCTGGTCACCCAGCTCGCCCTGCTGGAGGACGAGGCCCACCGGCTGGCCGAGCGCGTGTACGCGGCGGACGTCAACCAGCAGGCCGACCACACCCGCTACCTGAAGGAACGCGACCAGCGCGACCCCACCTGACCCCGCGAGTCGAACCCTCAGGTCCCGCGAGTCGAACGCTCGGGTCCCGCGAGTTCCCCGTTCGCGTCGGCCGAGTGCAGCGCCTGGTCCGGCGTGAGCGCCGCACCGCGGGCGAAGTGCCCGGCGAACGCCGCCGAGCCCAGGGCTTCGGTGACGCGTGCGGTGATCCGGTCGACGTCGCCGCGTTCGGCCGGGGGCAGGGGAGCGCCACGCGACCGTCGGGCCGCGTCCGCCGCCCCCAACAGCGTCGCGGCGATCGCCGGGCGGTCCGCGGCGCCGGCCAGTCCCTCCAACGCCAAGGCCAGAGCCCGCGGATCACCGGTGTCGACGGCCGCCGCGTAGCTCTGCCGGTGCCGGACCGCCGCGGTCGTGGCGTCTCCGCGCAGCTCGGCCACGAACCCCAGCTCCGCCAGCACCAGCGCGTTCGCGCTGGTCAGCCCCACCTCGTCGTGCCAGGCCAGCACGGTGTCCAGGAGCGTCTCGGCGGTGTCCAGATCGCCCTCACGGCGTGCGCCCAGCGCCAGGCCGAGCCGCGCGTTGACCTCGCCGGCCCGGAAACCGTGCTGCGCGGCCAGGTGCAGGGCGCGCTCGTGGTGCTCGCGTGCCCGCGTGTGGTCACCCGCGAGCAGGGCGATCCGGCCCAGGCCCGCCGTCAGGTCGGACACCTCGGGCCACGGGCCCAGTCGGTCGGCCAGGCGCAGGCCCGTGCGCACCCGGTCCGCCGCCTGGTCGTAGTCGCCGAACGCCTCGGCCACCGCCGCGAGCGGACGGATGCCGCGCAGCCTGCCCCACGTGTCACCGAGGTCGCGGAAGAGGGCGACGCTGCGCTCGCCGTCCCGCGCCGCCGCCGCCAGGTCGCCGCGCAGGAGGCGCTGGAACGCGCGGGTGCTGAGCGCCGCCGCCGTGCCCCACCGGTCGCCGGTCGCGGCGAAGCCCGTCAACGCCCGCGCGGTCAGGTCCTCCGCCGAGGCGACGTCGCCGATCTCGCACAGGGCGTGGCCGAGGAACCAGGCGGCGTGCGGTTCCGGGCAGGACCGCAACGCGGCCTCGATCCGCCCGGTCGGGTCCGCGGACTCACCGGTCAGGATGCCGATGCCGACGTGCCACGCGGTGGTGGCGCCGGTGCGACCGAGCGCGTGCACGGCTTCGAACGCACGGCGCGCCTCACCCAGCCGACCGCGCAGCACCCAGTACCACGCCAGGGCGTCGACCAGCCGCAACGCCTGCGACGTGAGGCCTCGGCGCACGGCGTGGTCCACCGCGCCGCGCAGGTTCGCCGAGTCGGCGTCCAACCGCCGCAACCACTCGTGCTGGTCCGGCCCGCGCAACCGGGACCGCTCGGCGAGGTCGGTGTAGTGCTCGACGTGCCGTGCGCGCACCTCGTCCAGCTCGCCGGCCTCGGCCAGGCGCTCGACGCAGTACGCCGCCACGGATTCGAGCAACCGGTACCGGTTGCCCGCCGGTCCTTCCACCACGACCACCAGGGACCGGTCGACCAGGCCGGTCAACACCTCCAGCACGTCGTCACCGCCGCACACCGCCTCGGCCGCCTCGAACGTGCAGCCCTCCTGGTGCACGGCCAGCCGGCGCAGCACCACGCGCGACGCGTCGTCCAGCAGCTCCCAGCTCCAGTCGATCACCGCGCGCAGGGTCCGCTGCCGCGGCGGCGCGTCCCGGTACCCGCCCGCCAGCACGCGGAACCGGTCGTCCAGCCGGGACAGCACACCGGTCACGCCCAGCGCCCGCACCTTCGTCGCGGCCAGCTCCAACGCCAGCGGGATGCCGTCCAACCGGCGGCAGATCGCGGCCACGGCGTCGGCGTCCATGGTCGACCCGGGCGCAGCGGCGGTGGCGCGGGCGACGAACAGCTCGACCGCGGCGGACCCGGCCAGCGGTGCCACGGGGTGGCGCACCTCACCCGCCACCGACAGCGGCTCCCGGCTCGTCGCCAGCACGCGCAGGTGCGGCGCGGTCCGCAGCAGGTGCGCGGTCAGCCCGGCCACCTGCGCGATGATCGGTTCGCAGTTGTCCAGCACGAGCAGCATCCGCTTGTCCCGCAACGCCTTCGCCAGCCGGTCGACCGCGTCCACCTGCTCGCCGCCCCACGTGCCGTCGTCGCGGATGTCCAGCGCCGCCGCCACCACGTCGGGCAACGAGGACGGCGCGGACACCTCGACGAGCCACACGCCGTCCGGGAACCCGTCCACCAGCCGCCCGGCGGTCTCCACCGCGAGCCTGGTCTTGCCGACCCCGCCGGGACCGGTCAACGTCACCAGGCGGTGCCCCGCCAGCAGTCGACGGACCTCGGCCACGTCCCGCTCCCGGCCCACCAGCTCGGTGAGCGGGTTCGGCAGGTTGCCGCCCGGCCGCACGGGCGGCGCGAGGTCGGCGTCCTGGTTGAGCATCGCCCGGTGCAGGGCGGTCAGCTCAGGGCTCGGGTCGACACCGAGCTCGCCCGCCAACCGGCGGCGCAGGTCGTCGTAACCGGCCAGCGCCTCGCCCTGCCGACCGGACCGGTAGAGGGCGCGCAGGTGGACCGCGCGCAGGCGTTCCCGCAGCGGGTGCCGGACCACGACGTCGGCGAGCTCGGACGCCACGGCCGCGTGGTCGCCGAGGTCCAGTCGCGCCAGTGCCAGGTCCTCCAGCGCGACGAGCCGCTGCTCTTCGAGCCGGGTGGTCGCGGACCGGGTGAGGTCGAGGTCGGCGAAGTCCGCGAACGCCGGGCCGCGCCACAGGTCCAGCGCGTCGGTCAGCAACGCCGCACGTGCCGCCGGATCGGTGGCCTCGCGGGCCTGTGCGGTCAACGCCGCGAACCGGTCGGCGTCCAGGTCGTCGGCGTGCACGAGGTAACCGGGGGAGCGGGATTCGACCAGGTCACGGCCGCCTGGCTCGGCTTCCGCCAGCGCACGCCGCAACTGCGAGACCTTCGCGTGCAACGCCCGCAGCGGGTTGCCGGGACCGTCGTCGCCCCACAGGTCGGCGACCAGCCGGTCCGCCGACACCGGCCGGCCGCGGTGGGCCAGCAGCGCGGCGAGCAGCACGCGCACCTTGCGCTCGGGCACCCGCACCGGTGTGCCGTCCGCGGTCCGCACGTCCAGCGGGCCCAGCACCCCGAAACGCATGGCCCAACCGTAGTCGAGGCGACCCGAACAAGATCGGAACAGGATCCGAACAGGGTGTCGGCACCGTGGGTTCCGAAAGACGACCCACTGGGAGGAACACCATGTCGAACACCACCCGGGAGATCCGGCTGGCCGCGCGCCCGGTCGGCGAGCCGGGCCCGGACGACTTCACCCTCGCGACCGCCGACCTGCCCGAGCCGACCGACGGCCAGGTGCTCGTGCGCAACACGTGGATGTCGGTCGACCCGTACATGCGCGGGCGGATGGACGAGGGGGAGTCCTACATCGCGCCGTTCCGGGTCGGCGCGGCCCTGGAGGGCGCGGCGGCCGGCGAGGTCGTCGCGTCGAAGGCGGACGCCGTGCCGGTGGGCGCGACCGTGGTCCACTTCCTCGGGTGGCGTGAGCACGCCGTGGTGGCCGCGTCGGCGGTGACCGTCGTGGACACCGCGATCGCACCGCCGCAGGCCTACCTGGGCGTGCTGGGCACGCCGGGGCTCACCGCGTACGTGAGCCTGACCGAGGTCGCGCCCGTGCGGCCCGGCGACGTGGTGTTCGTGTCCGCCGCCGCGGGCGCGGTCGGCAGCGTCGCCGGGCAGATCGCCAAGCGGCTCGGCGCGTCCCGGGTGATCGGCTCGGCGGGCGGTCCGGTGAAGGCGAGGAAGCTGCTGGACCACTTCGGCTTCGACGCCGCCCTCGACCACCGGTCGGGTCCGATCGCGGAACAGCTGACGTCGGCCGCGCCGGAGGGCATCGACGTCTACCTCGACCACGTCGGCGGAGACCACCTGGAGGCGGCCATCGGCGCGATGCGCGAGGGCGGCCGGATCGCGCTGGTCGGCGCGATCAGCCAGTACAACGCGACCGGGCCGGTGCACGGGCCGGATCTGTACCCGGCGGCGGTCAAGCAGCTCAGCCTGCGCGGCCTGGTGGTGACCTCCTACCTGCACCGGTTCCCGGAGTACGTCGGGCGTGCCGCCGGGTGGCTCGCGGACGGCGGGCTGCGCACCGAGGAGACCGTGTACGACGGGCTGGAGCGTGCACCGGAGGCGTTGATCGGGGTGTTGCGCGGTGCCAACACCGGCAAGATGCTCGTCCGCCTGGACGCGCGGTGAGCCGCTCCGGTCCGCGACCGGGAAGCTGGGGGTCGGCGCGGCGGTCGCCTCTCGGCGAGTGGCTCGACGCGGCTCCAGCCTGACGGTATTCCGCGACGGCGCTTGGTGAGGCCCGGGGACACGGACCGCACCGACCGAAGCTTCCAACGGCTCGGGGGCCGCCGGTGTTCCCGTCCCGCCGTGGCGTGCGTCTCAGTTCGCCGAACGACCCGTACGGTACCGTACGGTCAGCGACCATACGCAGGCGTACGGAGGTGTGGGATGGCGGTGTTGGCCCTGCTCACGGCGGGTGTGCTCGTGCTCGTGGGCGCGCTGCACGTGCTGTGGATCTTCTCGCCGTGGCCCCTGCGGTCACGGGAGGAGTACGCCCGCCTGGTGGTGGACGTGCCGCCGGAGCGACTGCCGTCGGCGGGCCTGACGCTCGTCGTGGCGCTGGCGCTCGGCCTGGCGGCCTACCTGGTGATCGGTCGGGCGGACCTGGTCGGGGTGCCGGGCCCGTCCTGGCTCCCGGTCGCGGGAACGGCGGGCGTGGCGGCGGTGTTCCTGCTGCGCGGTGCGGGCGGGTTCGTCGTGTCGTCGCGGCGGTCGACCGAGTTCGCCCGGCTGGACCTGCGCGTCTACTCGCCGCTGTGCGTGGTGCTGGCGGCGTCCTGCGCGGTGATCGCGATCGGCTGAACGACGGCTCGACGGCTCGACGGCGACCGGTGACCGGCGGACGGCGGTGGGCCGGGATGGCGATCGGCCCCCGCCCGAGCTCCGGGGCTCGGACGGGGGCCGATGGCTCGTGGTAACGCGATCAGGCGTGCGTCGGGATCACTTCGCGCAGGCCGGCAGGTGCGGGTGGCGCTCGCCGCGCTTGACCGACTCCTTCGCCAGCGTGCACTGCAGGGCGTGGTAGGCGGGCTTGCGGGTGAAGTCCTCCCACATCACCGTCGCCGCGCCCTCACCCTCGAAGAACACCGGCACCCAGGAGTACTTGTCGGTGAAGCCCCAGATCGTGAAGGAGTCACAGCCCTTGACGTTCAGGCACGCGACCAGGGTCCGGTTGTAGTAGTCGGCCTGCTTGGCCAGCATCTCGGCGGTCGGCACGCCGTTCGCGGGCAGGTCCATCCGCACGTCCAGCTCGGTGATGGCGGTGCCCAGGCCCAGGTCGGCGAACCGCTTCAGGTTCGTCTCCAGGTCACCGGGGAAGCCGTACCGGGTGCTGAGGTGCGCCTGGGCGGAGAAGCCGTGCACCGGCACGCCCTGCGCCAGCAGGTCCTTGATCAACGCGTGGTAGGCGTTGCTCTTGGCGTTGACGCCCTCGACGTTGTAGTCGTTGAAGTACAGGTCCGCCTTCGGGTCGGCCTGGTGCGCCCAGCGGAACGCGTCCGCGATGATGCCGGGGCCGAGCTCGCGGATCCAGATGTTCTCGGTGGTGCGCAGGTTGCCCGAGTCGTCGAAGATCTCGTTGGCCACGTCCCACTGCTGGATCTTGCCCTTGTAGCGGCCGACGACGGTGGTGATGTGCTCGCGCAGGATCTGGCGGAGCTCGGCCGCGGTGAAGTCGCCCTCCGTCAGCCACGCGGGGTTCTGGTTGTGCCACAGCAGGGTGTGCCCGCGCACCACCTGGCGGTTGCGCTGCGCGAACTTCGCGATGGCGTCGGCCATCCCGAAGTTGTAGCGGTTGCGCTCCGGGTGGATGTACTCCCACTTCATCTGGTTCTCGGCGGACACCGAGCTGAACTCCTTGGCCAGCACGGAGCGGTACTCGTGGTCCTTGGTGAACGGGTCCGGGTAGGGCTGCTCCTCGTGGTGGCCGCCACCGGCTGCGGCGCTGCCGATGTAGAAGCCCTTCGGTGCGGCCCAGCGGAGGGTGTCCTTCTTCGCGTGGCCCGGCGACAGCTCACCCGTGTCGGGCGTGGCTGCGGCGACCAGGGCGAGCGGCGATGTCAACGCCAGCGCGGTGAGCGCGGCGGTGACGAGGCGGATCGACTTCATTGCGGTCTTCGCTTTCTCGGACGACTGCGACGGCGGCGTTCGAAAGTTTCGTCTTGAATCCGGCAATTTTCGAGATGCCGGACCTTAAGACGCCCGCCGTGCCAACGTCAAGACTTCGTCAAGTACCCACTGCCGCCCGTAGGTGCTGGTCGGAGAGTTCTGTCGGGGTCGACGGCTAGCGTGGTGGCCGAACGGTCGACGATGTGACTGGGGGTCACGCAGATGAGGAGATCGGCGGTAGCGCTGGTCGCGGTGCTGGGACTGGCACTGGTCCCGGGCGCGGCGGCGGGTTCGGCGCAGGCTTCGAGCCTCGGGTGGAACGCGACGTGGGCCGCCTCGCCGCACGCCCCGACCGAGGTCTTCGGGCCCAACTGGGGGCCGGCCGGGTTCGACGACCACACCGTCCGCCAGGTCGTGCGGATCAGCGACGGCGGCGCGGCGGTGCGGATCAGGCTGTCCAACGCCTACGGCACGGCACCGCTCGTGGTGACCGGTGCGACGGTGGCGCGGAGCGGGGCGGGCGCGCAGGTGCGGCCGGGCACGGTGCGGCACCTGACCTTCCGCGGCCACCGCTCGGTGACCGTGCCGGTCGGCGGTGAGGCGGTCGGCGACCTCGTCGCGCTGCCCGTGGCGCCGCTCAGCCGGGTGACGGTGACGCTCTTCCTGGCCGGGAAGACCGGTCCGGCCACCGGGCACACGTTCGCCACCGCGACGAGCTGGCGGGCGTCCGGCGACCACCGGGCCGACGTGGCGGCCGACGCGTTCACCGAGACGTCGCAGTCGTGGTTCTACCTCGACGCGGTCGAGGTGGTCGACCTCGCGCCGCGGCGCGAGGTCGTGGTGGCGTTCGGCGACTCCATCACCGACGGTGTGGGGTCCACTGTGGACGGCGACAACCGCTACCCGGACGAGCTGGCCGAACGGCTCGGCGGGCGACGCGGTGTGGTGAACGCGGGCATCGGCGGCAACCGCGTGCTCAACGACTCGACGTGCTTCGGCGAGAAGGCCACGTCGCGGTTCGAGCGGGACGCGTTGGCACAGCCCGACGTGCGCACGGTGATCCTGCTGGAGGGCATCAACGACATCGGGTTCAGCCAGTTCCCGATCGAGTGCACCACGCCGAACCCGGAGGTCACCGCGGCCGAGCTGATCGCCGGCTACCGGGAGCTGATCGGTCTGGCCCACGCCCGGGGCGTGCGGATCGTGGGCGGCACGCTGCTGCCGTTCAAGGGCGCCGCGTACTACACCGAGGCGGGTGAGGCGGTGCGGGACGAGGTGAACGCGTGGATCCGCACGTCCGGCGAGTTCGACGCGGTGGTCGACTTCGACCGCGCGCTGGCCGACCCGGCGGATCCGGACGCGTTGCTCCCCGCCTACGACAGCGGTGACCGCCTGCACCCCGGCGATGCGGGGTACCGGGCGATGGCCGAAGCCGTGGACCTGTCGGCGCTGTAGTCCGGCGACTCACCGCGAAACGCCCTCCCGGCAGTCGTCGGGAGGGCGTTTCGTCGAATTGCGGTCGAACGCGCGTCGAATGCGAATCCGTTGTCGCCCAACACTTCCCCTTTCCGTGCACGAATGGTTACAGTGCGATTTGGGAGCGCTCCCAGTCCGCCCGTGGTCTCTGTCCAACATGGCTGTCCTCAACGAGGAGGAGAGAGTGGCGCTCATAACCGTTCCTGCGAACAAGAGCCTGCTCGTCAAGGTCTTCGCGACGCTCGCGGTCGTCGCCGGACTCATGGCGAGCATGATGACCGGCGTCGCCCAGGCGCACGGGTCCACCGTCGACCCGCCGTCGCGCAACTACGGCTGCTGGCAGCGGTGGGGCAACGACTTCCAGAACCCGACGATGGCCCAGCAGGACCCCATGTGCTGGCAGGCCTGGCAGGCCGACACCAACGCGATGTGGAACTGGAACGGCCTGTACCGCGAAGGCGTGGCCGGCAACCACCAGGGTGCCATCCCCAACGGCCAGCTGTGCAGCGGCGGGCGCACCGGCGGCATGCGCTACGCGGCGCTGGACAACCCCGGTCAGTGGAAGGCGGTGACCAAGCCGCGCCAGTTCACCCTCGACATCTGGGACCAGGCCCGGCACGGCGCGGACTACCTCCGGGTGTACGTGACCAAGCAGGGCTACAACGCGACGACGACGGCGTTGGGCTGGAACCACCTGGACCTGGTCGCGACGACCGGCCGTTACGCGCCGTCGGACCACTACCGGGTCGCGGTGAACGCGGGCAGCCGCACCGGCCGCCACATCGTCTACGCGATCTGGCAGGCCAGCCACTCCGACCAGTCGTACTACTTCTGCAGCGACGTCATCTTCCAGTAGGCGAGCCGGGTTCCGCGCCCACCCCGTCCGGGTGGTCGCGGAACCCGTCCGGTGTCACTGGTCGATGAACAGGCCCTGCCCGAAGCCGGCGCCGGAGGAGTCGTTGCCCGGCTGCACGGTCACGTTGTCGCCGCGCGCCGGGACGCCCACGACCGTCGGCTCGCCGTCCACCACGTAGGTGTCGTCGGTGGTCGCGCGGTCGAGGAACACGCCGAGGCCCTGGTTGTTGCCGAAGCCGAGGCTGCCCGCCCTGGTGCTCGGGTTCTGGATCGGGCCGACGAACTCACCGGCGAACGCGCCGTGGTAGCTGTCCGCGCCGGCGTCGTCGATCAGGATGCCGGTGGTGCCGGGCAGCACGTTGGCCGTGCCCTGGACGAACCGCGGGATGCGGTCGCACAGGCCCTCGCCCTCGTCGTCCCGCACGCCGCCCGCCCCCTCGGTCTGGTTGGGCGCGGACGGGTCGACGGGTGCGGGCATGTAGTAGTCGTAGGTGTCGGCGCCCGCCTGGTCGTGCAGCAGGCCGAAACCGCCGACCAGCGCGAAGCCCTGGCTGTTGCGCACGGCGGAGTAGGTGTCGTTACCCCCGTCGTCCGACAGCAGCCCGACGCCGAAGATGTGGCCCGCGCCGAGCGAGCCGGTCTTGCCGGTGTAGGCGTCGGCCGTGCCGCCGGAGTCGCGCAGGACGCTCACGCCGAGGAAACCCGCGCCGCCGGTCATCATCCGGCGCACGACCGGGTCGGTGGTGCAGCCGGTGTCGTGGTCCGGGGTTTCCTTGACGCCGTAGGTGTCCTGGCCCGCCAGGTCGAGCAGCACGCCGACCGCGGGCACGCAGTCCAGCGCGGTCAGGCCGGGGATGGCGCGCTGGCAGCCCCGCGCGGGGCCGGTGCCGCGCAAGCCCGGGACGGCGGACCCGACGGGGGAGAAGTTCAGGTCGACCATGTTGCCGCCGGCGTTGTTGCGGTAGGTGTCGTCGCCGCCGACGTCGATGATCAGCATGTAGTCGTGCGCGTAGGTGTTGTCGCCGCACGTGCTGCCGTCCAGTCGCAGCACGGGCCAGAGGTCGAGGTCGGCGGTGCCGGGCACGGCGCACGAGGCGGCCGCGGGCTGGGACGCCAGGTCGTCCAGCGTGAGCTGCAGCTCGACCGTCCGCCGCCAGACGGGCTCGGCGCACGCGCGGATACCGGCGTGCGCCAGGGGGTCGAGGGCGCCGCCGGTCTTGAGCACGAGCGGCAGCAGGCCGGTCGGGATGGCGGCGAAGCGCGTCTCGGTGACCTGTTGGCACGTGGCCATCGCGGTGAGCAGGTTGGCCACCCGGCCCGCGACCTCGGTGGACAGGCCCGAGGAGCCGATGGCCCCGGCGGCGTCCTGCGGCAGGCCGACCCCGGCGGACAGGGCGGAGACGGCGGTGGCCAGCGCGCCGGCCGGGTCGGCGGGCAGCGGGGTGGTGATCGAGGTCGGCACGCTCAACAGGCCCTCGTGGGGCTGGAGCCGGGCGCCGACGACGGGGTTGGCCGCGGCGATGGCCTGCCACGCCGAACCGCTCGCGGAAGCCGTGCCGTTCGCGGCGACGAGCAGCGCCACGCAACCGGACAACGAGAGCAACGCTCGTCTTAATCGTCTCGACATGGTCGTGTTCCCTCCGGATGTGGATCAGGGCGGCCGAACTATAAAGTCGGCCGCCCTGATCCGCACTCCGGGGCGAGGACCGCGTCTCGAATACCGCCGTTCGTCGCAGCGCGCTCGTTGGACCCCGCCCGTGCCGACGACCGCCGGGGTTCAGCCCGCCGCGGTCGTCCTGGTCACCCCGCCGCCCCTGGGACGCGGCCGACACCGGCGCCGGCCGTGACGAGCTGCGGCACGGACGCGGGGTCGTCCACCGCGTAGCTGTAGTAGGTGCGCGGCTCCACGACGGTGCCGAGCGTTTCCGGCGCGCCGGAGCCCGCGTAGATGTTGTTGCGCTCGATCACCCGCCCCGGCCCGCTCTTGTCGTAACCCGACAGGACGGGATACGCGACGTTCTCGAAGTAGTTGCCCTCCACCACGACACCGGCGTCCATGGTCGAGGCGACGCCGTAGAGCGAGTTGCCCCGGTAGTAGTTGTTGTAGACGTGCACCGGCTCGCCGAACCGGACCCGCGGGTGGCGCTGGTCCGTGCCGTCGAAGAAGTTGTGGTGGTAGGTGACGCGCAGCTTGCCCTTGTCGCTGGTGTAGGTGTCGGAGTGGCCGAGCAGCGCGGCCTTGCTGTGGTGGTGGAAGTGGTTCCACGACACCGTGACGTAGTCGGAGTTGCGCTTGATGTCCAGCAGGCCGTCGTAGCCGTCGGACAGGTCGCAGTGGTCGATCCACACGTGGTGCGCGGAGTTGGTGACGCTGATCGAGTCGTCCGCGGCGTCGGTGAACCGCAGGTTGCGGATGATCACGTTGTGGCCGGGGCGCGTGGTCGAGCCGAGTTGCAGCCCGCCGCCGGTGATCTCGGCGGTGGAGCCGAGACCGACGATGGTCTTGTCCGCGACCACGGTCAGCATCTCGTCACCGACCTGGATCCGGCCGGACACCGAGATGACGTACGGCTCCTTGCGGCCGACGTAGTCGGCGAGGGCGGCGGCCGTCGTCACGGTGACGGCCTGGCCACCCGCGCCGCCGGTGGTGCCGTTGCGGCCGAGGGCGTTCACCCCCGCGAACCCGTCGGCGACGTCGAGCGGTGACACGCCGGCCGACGCCGTGCGCGGGACGGCGACCGCGAACGCGGCCAGCGCCGAGCCAGCGAGCAGCCGACGGCGATTGATGGCGCTCATGGGAAGTCCTCCTGGCTGTCCTGGCTGTTATGGCTCAGACGCGGCCGACGCCGGCGCCGGCCGGCACGGTGCTGGGCAAGGTCGACGGGCTGTCCGGGGTGTAGGCGTAGTAGGTGCGCGGTTCGACGACCGTGCCGAGGGTCTGCGGGGTGCCGGAGTTGACGTAGATGTTGTTGCGCTGCACCACGCGCCCCGGTCCGCTCGCGTCGTAGCCCGAGTAGATCGGGTGCGGCACGTTCTCGAAGTAGTTGGCCTCCACCAGCACACCGGCGTTCATCGTGGACGCCACCCCGTAGAGCCGGTTGTCGCGGAAGTAGTTGTTGTAGACGTGGATCGGCTCGCCGAAGCGGACGCGGGGGTGCCGCTGGTCGGTGCCGTTGAAGTAGTTGTGGTGGAACGTCACCCGCAGCTTGCCGGTGTCCTGGCTCGCGTTGGAATCGGAGTGGCCGAGCAGCGCGGTCTTGCTGTGGTCGTGGAAGTTGTTCCACGACACGGTGATGAAGTCCGCGCCCCGGACGATGTCGATGAGGCCGTCCAGGCCGCCGCTGAGGTCGCAGTGGTCGATCCAGATGTGGTGCGAGGACTGCTGGATGCTGATCGCGTCGTCGTCCGCGCCGGTGAACCTCAGGTTTCGGATGATGACGTTCTGCCTGCGGTACATGTCCAGGCCGCCGCCGCGGATCTCCGCGCCGGGCAGGCCGATGACGGTCTTGTTGGAGCGCAGGCCCTGCTTGCTGCTGAACGTCATGATCCCGTCGACCTGGATCACGTAGGGCTCGTTGCGGTCGCAGTAGTCGAGGAACGTGTCCGTGTCCCGCACCGTGACCACGGGTCCGCCCACGCCGCCGGTGGTGCCGTTCTGGCCGAGCGTGTTCGTCCCGGCGAACCCGTCGGCGGTCTGGAACGGCGCCGCCCACACCGGGTTGGTGGTGACCGGGCTCGCGCCCGCCGGGCGTGCGGCGACGGCGGTCAGGGCCGTCGCGGCGGCGCCCGTGAGGAGGGCGCGCCTGCTGATGTCGCTCATCGTGGCTGCTCCTGTCAGATGCGACCGGTGCCCGCACCGGCGGGCACGACCGCGGGGACCTCGGCGGCGCGGTTGGGGGTGTAGGCGTAGTACGTGCGCGGCTCGACCACGGAACCGCGCAGCTCGATCTCGTGGTTGCACTCCACGAGGATGTTGTCGCGGGCGACCATGCGGCCCAGGTCGCCGCTGAAGTCGACCCGGCCGGGGTTGTTCACGCTGAAGAAGTAGTTGCCCTCCAGCACCACGCCCGCGTTCATCGCCGAGGCGACGCCGTAGCTGTTGTCGCGGTAGTAGTTGTTGTAGACGTGCACCGACTCGCCGAACCGGACGCGCGGGTTGCGCTGGTCCGAGCCGTCGAAGTAGTTGTGGTGGTAGGTCACCCGCAACCGGCCGATGTCCTGCGCGCCGTTGTCGTCGTCGTGGCCGAGCAGCAACGTCTTGTCGTGCTCGTGGAACCTGTTCCACGAGACGGTGACGAAATCGCTGCCCCTTTTGATGTCGACCGCGCCGTCGTCGCCGTTGGAGAAGTCGTTGTGGTCGATCCAGATGTGGTGGCTGAACATCTGCACGTTGATCAGGTCGTCCGTGGCGCCGGTCAGCGCGAGGTTGCGGATGATGATGTTGTGCACGGCGTCGGCCGGGGGAGCGGTGACGTCGTCGTCCACCGGCAGGCCGATGTTCAGCCCGCCGCCGACCAGCCGCGCGTCCGTGCCCAGGCCGACGATGGTCTTGTCCGAGGCGACGTCGTGCATGCCGTCCGTGCTGCCGGTCGGCAGCGTGATCGTGCCCCTGACCTGCACGACCAGCGGTTCCGGTCGGGCGATGTAGGTCAGGAACTGGGCGGTGGTGGTGGCGGTGACCACGGCGCCGCCCGCGCCGCCGGTGGTGCCGTTCTGTCCCAGTGCGTGCACCGAGGCGAACCCGTCCGCGGTGGTCGCGGCCAGCGCCGGCGTGGCGCTCGGCACCGCGACCGCGGTCGTGGCGAGTGCGACGGCCACGACGACCTTCAGCAGGGCGCGCCTGTTCCCGACAGGTGTGGGCATGGCTATTTCCTCTCCCGTATGAGGGGTGAGTGCAGGAGTTATCGGGAAAGCGCTCTCTGATCGCACCGTAGCGCATGTCACCGGCCTGTCAACGGTCGGCGACACCTCGGGCCCGAGGTTCACATATGTGGCCGGACTATTAGTCGGAGTGGTTCACATATGTGTCGGCGAACATCCATTCCGGCTAACCGGGAATGCTCCTCGCGGCTATTATCGCCCGCCGCGCGAGGGCGTTGCTGGTCTGGAACCACAGACCGCGCCCCGCCGGGTTCGTCCAGGCGGGTCGCGGTGGCACAGGCTCCAGCGGTGCCTCCACCAGGACTCGAACCTGGGGCCTCGCCGTTCGTAGCGGCGCGCTCTGTCCTGCTGAGCTATGGAGGCTGGAATGGTGCGGCAATTGCCGGGGGTGAAGAAAAGCCGCCCTGGTCGGTTCCCCGACGGGCGGCTCCCTGGACCGGACCTGTCACCAGGTCACGGCGGGGAGCACGGGCGGCCCGAACGGCGTCGACGCGTGTTCGTCATCGCCCCTCCTCCGCTCGGTGTGTGCCGCCATGGTGCCGACCGCCGCACGGTGCGGTCAAACCATTTCCGACGTGTCCCCAGTGGACACGAGGTGAAGGTCAGCGCGGGCACGTCGGTCTGGGAACAGGGTCAGACGTAGGATGTATTCATCGAAGGTCGGAGTGCTGGTGTCCGGCCGGGTGGCCGACTGTGGCCCGCAAGTTCGCAAAGTCGCAGGCCGAGGTGCGGTTGGGGATCAATCGGCTCGAACCTGCGGTGATCGGACCCTTCCGTAGAGATGGGATGTATTGCTAGCCTCCTGCCGAGCGCCCGCCACGGCAGGAGTCGCCATGTCACTCACCGACAAGGCCTTCGACCGCGGCAGTGGCCGGATGCCGCACCGCGCATGCGTCGAGTCCAGGAGTGTCGATGACGACATCAGAGGTATCCCGCCGGAGTTTCCTCGCGGCCTCCGGCATCGCGGCGGCCGCTGTCGCGGCACCGGGTCTTGCGGGGCTCTCGCCGCAGGCCGCCGCGGACACCCAGACCGACCTGTCGAACCTGGTCAACCTCCGCTTCGGCATGTTCAACCACTTCAACCTCGGCACGTTCACCGACGAGGAGTGGGCGGCCGGCGGTCAGAGCCCGCTGAAGTTCGCGCCGCCCTCGGTGGACTGCGGCCAGTGGGCGGCGGCCGCCGCCGCGGCGAAGATGAGCTACGGCGTGCTCACCACCAAGCACCACGACGGCTTCTCCCTGTGGCCCACGGCGTTCGGCACCCAGAACGTGGCCTACTCGGGCTATCGCCAGGATGTCGTGCGCCAGTACGTGGACGCCTTCCGCGCCCGCGGCTTGCGGGTGGGGCTGTACTACTCGATCTGGGACCGCACGCACACGATCGAGGCGTACGGCGGTCACGTCGGTGACCCCAAGCAATCCGTCGAACCGGGTGACATGACCGTGGTGCTCGGCCAGATCCGGGAGCTGTTGACCAACTACGGCACGATCGACGTGTTCGTCACCGACGGCTACGCCTGGCAGATGGGTCAGCAGCAGATCTCCTACCAGGAGGTCCGCAACCTGGTGAAGTCGCTGCAACCGGGCTGCGTGATGGTCGACCACGGCGGCCTGGCGCAACCGTGGCTGGGCGACGCGATCTACTTCGAGGCGCCCCTGGGCATCAGGTCGCCCGCGGGGAACACGTACGCGGGCATCCAGGGCGAAACGATCAGCAACGGCTGGTTCTGGCACCCGAGCACGCCCACGACCGCGCCGCGCGGCCGTGACGCGATCCTGGCCGACCTGCGGGACCTGGAGCCCAAGTACACGACGTACCTGTTGAACTGCCCGCCCAACCGCAACGGCAGGCTCGACACCAACATCGTCAACCGGCTCGCGGAGGTCGGCGCGGCCTGGAGTCCGAACAGCTCACGCCCGCCGCTGCCGGTGCAGCCGCTGCGGGTCGAATGGCCAGTGAACGCGGTGGCCGCCTACGCGTCGTCCTACAACCCGGGCGAGTTCGCCTACCACGCGATCGACAACCGCAGTGACGTGAACTTCGAGACGTGCTGGTCGACCTGGGGCGGTGGCCGGACGCTGCCCCAGACCATCACGATCGACCTCGGGGGAGTGTGGAGCAACGTCTCCACCCTCGAATACCTGCCGAAGCAGTGGAATCGGTCCGACTCCGTCGACGGCGACATCACCGCGGCCACGATCGCCACCAGCACCGACGGCGTCGCCTTCACCACGGTGGCCACCGTGAACTGGGCCGCGGACCGGCGGGTCAAGCTCGCCGAGTGGCCCAACCGGAACGTGGGCTTCGTGCGCATCACCGTCACGGCCGCCACCGGCGGCTACGTCAACATCAACGGGGTGCACGTCGGCGGCCGCAGCGCCCGTCCCCAGCTGGTCTCGCGCTTCCCGGTGGCGAACACCGTCTACCGCATCGAGTCCCGCGCCAGCGGAAAGGTGCTCGACGTGCGGGGCGTCGGCACGGCCGACAACACCCCGGTGCACCAGTGGTCGTGGTTGAACCAGGCCAACCAGAAGTGGACCTTCGTCTCCACCGGGGACGGCTACTTCGAGGTCCGCGACCAGAACAGCGGCAAGCTGCTGGAGGTCGGCGGCATGTCCCGGGTCGACGGCGCAACCATGAACATCTGGGGCGACGCGAACGTCCACCAGCAGCACTGGGCCGTCACACCGGTCGGTGGCGACTACTTCATCCTCACCAACCGGCTGAGCCAGCGGGTGTTGCAGGTTCCCGGCGCGTCCACCTCGGACGGCACCGTCCTCACCCAGGGGGACCACAACGGCGCCGGTCACCAGCAGTGGCGGCTGATCCGCTCCTGACCGTCCGACCCGGCGGGTTGCGCCCGATCTTCGGGATATTGCTGGAAGGTGTCGGGTGAGTCAACGCTCACAAGAAGGTCAGCCGTGCGTTGACTCGCCCGCGTGTGGCCGCCTAGCGTGCACGGCACCAGGGCGGCCCGGGCGGTGGTCATGTCCAAGGTCGGCCTGGCGGCCGCGGTTCGGGAGGTGCAGTGCCCAAGCGTTGGGTGGTCGCGTCGGCTGTGGCGTTGCTGGTCGTGACCGTGACGGTGGTCGTCGTCGCGGTGGCGTCGAACCGGACGAACGGCGGTCCTGAAGCGACGGTCGACCCGGACGAGGGCCAGTTGATCGGCATCGCCGCCACCACCCCGTCCGCGAGCCCGCCACCGAGTTCGTCCGCGAGCACGACGGCCGTCACCTCTTCCACCGCGACGACCTCTGCCGTCGCGCCCACCACGTCCGCGCCCGCGCCTGCTGCCGCGCCGCTCGTCGGGAAGATCCAGCCGGGGGTCACCCGATCCGGGATGGCCACGTTCTACGACACGGACGGCAGCGGTGCGTGCGGGTACGACCCGAGCCCCGACCCGTTGAACGCGGCGATGAACTGGGCGGACTACGAGGACTCCAAGGCGTGCGGCGCCTACGTCCTGGTGCAGGCGGCCAACGGCAGGAGCGTGACGGTGCGGATCACCAACCTGTGCCCGCTGCCGTGCCGGACCGGGCAGCTGGACATGAACCCGGAGGCGTTCGACCGCCTCGGGCTGCCGCGCAACCTCGGGGAGATCCCGATCACCTGGAAGCTGGTGAACCCCCCGCTGTCGAAGCCGATGTCGATCCGCTACAAGGTCGGCTCGTCCCAGTACTGGTGCGCCATCCAGGCGGTCGACCACGGCAACCCGGTGGCCCGGCTGGAGGTCCGCACGAGCGGCGGGTGGAAGCAGCTCCAGCGCACCGACTACAACTACTTCCTATCGGAGAACGGCGCCGGGTGCGGCGGGGCCATCGCGGTCACCGACATCTACGGCGAGCGCCTGGTCATCGACCCGCTACCGGTCAAGGCCGACGTCATCCAGCCGACGACCCTGCAGTTCGCCCGGCACTGACCCGTCGGTCGGCCGGCGTCCGTTCGGCATCCCCGCCGACGAGGCCCGCGACATCTGCCCGCGCCGCCTGCCCGACCTGGACGACGTGCCCCGACCGCACACCGCCGCCTGACCGGGCGCCGCGCTCAACCATCTACGGCCGCTGACGCCTGGGCCCGCCCCATCATCGGTGCGGCAGAGCGTCTGGCAGGAAGTCGCCACACTTCGGTCCAGTCGCGTCCTCGTTTTGTATTGACTCCGCCATAAGGGTTGCCTAGCGTCGGCGCTACCGCGACCGCCGGGGCGTCCGCCGATTCGAGAGGACCGACCGTGCGCAAGCCACGCATCACCGAGTTCGTCATCGCAGGCTTGGCCGTGGTGATCCTCGTGGCGGCGGCCTTCGTCGTGTTCGGGCAGGACTCCCGGCCGACGCACCAGAGCCACGTGGCGGCCACCGTGCCGAGCGCGGCGCCGGGGGCGGGCCGGTCCGACTCGTTCGAGGGCTACCGGCTCGAACCGGTCGAGGTCCCCGATCGGCACGGCCCGGACCTGCCGTTCGCGTTCCGGGTCATCGGGCCCGACCAGCGGCCCGTCACCTCGTTCCAGCCCAACATGACCAAGCAGCTGCACTTCTTCGTCGTTCGCGACGACCTCAGCGTGTACCAGCACGTGCACCCCGAGCCGGACGGCGACACCTGGCGCACCACGCTCCCACTGCCCGGCGCCGGTCGCTTCCGCATGTACGCCGAGTTCATCCCGCCCAGCACGGAACGGCACCCCGAGCCGGTCGTGCTCGGCGCGCCGTTCGAGATTCCCGGTGACGCGACGAAGGCGGCGCTGCCCTCGCCGAGCGTGGAGACCACCACCGACTCGGGCTACCGGGTCGCGGTGCGGGACGGGCTCGCCCTCCCGTTGAGCGCCCCGGCGAAGATCCGGTTGGCCATCAGCGATCCCGGGGGTGCCCCGGTGGAGGCGCTGGAACCCCACCTCGGCGCCTACGGGCACGTCACCGCGTTCCACACCGAGCAGCTGTCCACCACCCACCTGCACCCCGTCGAGGTGGTGGGGATCCCGGTCCTGCGAGGCACCCTGACGTTCGACGTGTGGTTCGGCGACGCCGGCGACCACCGGCTGTTCCTGGAATTCCGGCACAACGGCCAGTTGCACACCGCCGCACTCACGTTCACCGTCGCAGACGCCTGACGCGAAACGGCTCTCGGTGACAGGCGGGTCGGCGACCCCATCCACCCGTGAGGGATGAGGTCGCCGACGCGGCCGTGTCAGGCGATCAGCGCTGGAGCGTCAGCACGCCCGGCCGCCAGGGCAGGGAGTTGTAGGGGACGCCGCCGGTGCCGAGGGGAAGCCCCTGGTAGAGGAGTTGCAGGTTGCAGGGGTCGATGGTCTTGGTCTGGTCGGGGTTGGTGCGCACCAGGTCGCCGTGGCTGATGTCGTTGGTCCAGGTGGCGCCGCTGTTGGCCTTGCCCGCGAACGGGTTGCCCTCGGTGGCGGCCTGCGGGGTCCAGGAACCGCCCAGGCTGCTGGACGTGAACGAGCGGAAGTAGCGTCCGTTGGCCCCCATCGCCTCGACGAGCATGAGGTACTGGTTCTGGTCCTTGACCTTGTAGACCTCGACGCCTTCGAACAGGTTCTCCCTCGTGTCGCTCATGATCGTCGTGTACGAGGTGCCGAAGCTGCCGGGGAAGTTCCCGATCGGCATGGTCGAGCGGTAGATGTTGCCGTTGTCGCCGGCGAAGAACATGTACATGTTCGTGCCGTCGCCGATCAACGTCTGGTCGAGGGCGCCGCCGCCGGGGATGTTGCCCGAGAAGAGCTCCTGCGGCGCCGACCACCCGTTGGCGTTGGTGGGATCGCTGGTGGTCCGGTAGCTGAAGGTGGTCGGGCCCCACTGGTAGGCGAGCACCCAGACGTTCTTCGGGGCGAAGTAGAACAACGTGGGCGCGACCGTGCCGAGGTTCATGGTGTTCTGCGGGGCCGAGGCCATGTCCGACCAGTTGGTGAACGTCCCGAAGTTCATCGAGCCGTAGTGCTGCCCCGTCTTGTCCACCGTCGACCCGTAGACCAGGTGCTTGCCGTTGTGGACGACGTTGGTGAAGTCCTTGAGCGAGATCCAGTCCGACTTGGGGTTCGCCAGCACGCCCGTCGACGCCCAGCGGTAGGTCGACGGGAGCCCGCACGACCCGGTGTCGCCCACGCGGACGAGCTGCCACTGCTGGTTGGCCCCGTTCCAGTCGCCGTACTGCACGACCGCCGCCCCGTCCGCGGTCGACAGGCCGGTCACCTCCGCGGCCTTGCCGCTGTGGCGGTTGATCAACCTGACATGTCCGCCGTCGGAGTCCGCGAGCCGGAACTGCTGGTTGGTGCCGTTGTGATCGGTCCACTGCTGGACCTTCGCGCCGTCCGCGGTCGACCAGTTGGCCACTTCGAGGACCTTGCCGGAGTTCTTCGACCTCAACCGGTAGTAGCCGCCCCCGGAATCGACGAACTGCCACTGCTGGTTGGCCCCGTCGTGCCGGGACCACTGGTGGACCGCCGCCCCATCGGCGGTGGATGCGCTCGCGATGTCCATCGCCTTGCCGCTGTTGCGATTGACCAACACGTACGACGCGTTCGTGTCAACGGTCGCCGCCGACGCCGCGCCGGTGTCGAGCGCGACCGCCGCGGTAGCCGCGAGGACGGTCGCGAGCACGGTGCTCAGCGCGGATGTCCAACGATGCACGGTGATTTCTCCTTCAGCGTCAAGGCCACACGGGCCGGTCACAGAGGGAAGGAACTGCGATGTGCTCGAATGGCGTCACGGGCGAAAAGGGCCGCATCGGACCAAAGGCATGGAGAACTCCGAACGATCGCCGAATCGAACCGCTTCGATTAAGAGGATCTTATACCGCCGGAGCATGCCGAGACCAGGCATCTACGTCTTTCGAATCGGTTCGACAGTTCGTTCGACGATTCGATCCGATACCGGCTCTCGTCGGGAGAGCGCACCAGCGCGGGGTCACGCACGCCCTTCGTGCCGATCGGGGAGTGCAGGGCCCGCGACGTCACGATGACGTCGCGGGCACCCGATGGTTCGCGGGGTCAGACGAAGCGCCAGAGGTGGTCGTTGGTGCCGTTGTCGTCCCAGACGATCACCTGTGCGCCTCGCGAGGTGGAGGCGCCGTTGAGACCGAGCACGCGGCCGCCGTTGGCGGTCTGGATGCGGAAGTAGCCGCTGGAGCCGTAGCGCAGCCGCCACTTGTGGTCCGCGGTGCCGTTGTCGGCCCACTGCACGACGCGGGCGCCGTTGCCGGTGGCACCGCCTTCGACACCGAGGACCTTGCCGCTGTGGGAGTTGCGCAGCCGGAAGTAGCCGTCCGGGTCGAGCAGAGCGGTCCACAGGTGGTCCGCGGTGCCGTTGTCGTCCCACTGGACCACCAGGCCGCCGTCCGCCGTGGACATGTTCTGCACGCCCAGGAACAGGCCGCTGCGCAGGTTCTGGATGCGTCGCGCGCCGACCGGCACGAACCGCCAGTTGTTGTCCGCGCTGCCGTTGTCCGGGTCTTGGACGGCTTGCGCGCCCTGCGCGGTGGAACCGTTGAGGATGCCCAGCAGCTTGGCGCTGTTGGCGTTGCGGATCTTGTGGGTGCCGTCGCCGTTGTCCACGATGGTCCAGCGGTGGTCGGCGGTGCCGTTGTCGGCCCACTGCAGCACGCGGGCGTTGTCGGCGGTGGACATCTTGTCCACGCCCAGGACCTTGTTGCTGTTGAGGTTGCGCAGCCGGACCGCGGTGCCGTCGGGCACCAACTGCCAGTTGTGGTCGGCGGTCCCGGTGTCGCCCCACTGCAACGCCAGTCCACCGTCGGCCGTGGACATGTTCTGGATACCGAGCACGAAGCCGCTGGAGGCGTTGAACAGCCGGTAGCCCGCGCTGGAGCTGCCGCTCATGTTCCAGTACACCGTGTAGTTGTGGCCGTGTGCGTTGTAGAACGGGCCGAGGTTGACCGTGGCGCCGTCGGCGGTCGCGGTGAACGCCAGCGCCGACGTGCTGGTGCGCGCGACGGAGGCGGGTTCGAGGGCAGGGAGCGTGCTGAACGCCGTGTCACCGTAGTTGCCCGACAGCACCACCGGGCCGTAGGTCACCGCGGCGACGTCGGGGTTGTCGTTGGCGGCCTGGAGGACGAGCCGCATCGGCAGTCGCACGGTGACGGTGTCGCCCGAGGCCCAGGTCCGGGTCAGGCTCGCGTAAGTGCCCGGCGTGGTGGTGATGTTGTGGACGGCACCGTTGACGCTGACCGTCGCGCCGGTCGTCCAGGACGGGATCCGCAGCCGCATGGTCCAGGACCCGCCGACGTTGCCGGTCACGGTCAACGTGGTGGTGTCGGACACCGGGAAGCTCGTGGCCTGGGTGACGGTGATGTTGCGCTGCGACCACGTGAGCACCGACGGCGTGTAGAGGTTCACGGTCAGGGTCGTGCCGTCGTGGAAGTAGATCGAGTCGGCCAGGCGGGTGTTGACCTCCAGCGCCGTGCCCTGGCAGCACCAGAACGTGCCGTAGTCGGTGCTGAAGCTGCCGCCGCCCACCACCGGGCCCGCCACGCCCCGGCGGCCGCCGGGGTTGAGCGCGGTGAAGTAGCAGACGTGGCCGTGCGCGCTGTTCGGGTCCTGCTGCCCGAGGAGGTGGTTGAGCAGCGCCCGCTCGTAGAAGTCGAAGTACGCGGCCCGGTTCGGGTCCAGCAGCCACAGTTCACGGGTCAGCTTGAGCATGTTGTAGGTGTTGCACGCCTCGGCCGTGTCGGTGTCCAGGAACCCGGCGATCGCGTTGGGCGCGCGGAAGTGCTCGGCCTCGCTGTTGCCGCCGATCACGTAGGTGTGGGTGCCCACGGTGATGTCCCACGCGTTGGACGCGATGTCGCGGTAGCGCGCGGTGCCCGTCGCCTTGTGCTCGCGGACCGCGCCGATCCACTTCGGCACCTGGGTGTTGGCGTGCAGCCCGCTGAGCCGGTCCTGGTTGGCCGCCAGCGGGTCGAACACGGCGGCGTGGTCGAACCGCTGCGCCACGGCCAGCCACCGCGAGTCGCCCGTCTGCTGGTACAGGTCGGCGAGCACGGCGTTCATGCCGCCGAACTCCGTCCGCAGCGTGGCCTGCATCTGTGCGGTGCTCAACCGGGCGGTGCGCCAGTCCACCCAGCCCGCGAACCGCAGCAGCACGTCACGGGCCTGCGTGTTGCCGATGTAGCGCCACACGTCCAGCAACCCGGCCAGGGTCTTGTGCAGGGTGTAGTACGGCACCCCCCTGGGCGTGCCCGCCTCCAGCAGGTCGAAGTCCGACTCCGGGAGCCCGGACAGGTAGCCGGTGGTGAAGCCCGCGGCGACGTTGTTGGCCTGGCACTTGGCCAACTCGGCCACCATCAGGTTGGCCTTGTCCCGGCACGTGGTCTCACCCAGCACGGCCCAGGCGTTGGCCCACGCGCTGAGGAAGTGCCCCTGGCTGTGCGTGCGGAACGCGAAGTTCGGGGCCTCCCACCCGCCGCACGCCGCCGCGCCGTTGGTCGACAGCCGGTGGTTCGCGCGGAAGTTGTAGAGCAGCCGGTCGACGTCGATGAACCGCAGGTAGGTCAACGTGCGGTGCTGGTTGTCCAGCCAACGGCTCGCCGTCAACCGGACCTGGTCGAGCTCGAACGGGAACGCCGAGACGCCGATGTCGTCACGGACCGGCGGCACCACCGCGGCCCCGGCGACCGGGGCCAACGAGGTGACCGCGGCGGTCGCGGCGGTCGCGAGGGCGGCGACCCCCGCGGCCTGCAACAGCCTGCGACGGTTCAGGGCTGAGGATGACATGAGGCTCCCTGGATCGGCTGCCGCCGCTGCCACGAACAGCCGCAGGCACACCTTTGTGCTCGTCAACGTGAACCGATCAACGGCGGACGTCCGCGTCGATCGGTGGGGCAGACCGGGTCACGGTCTCGCGATGTCAGTCCGAGGGCGTCGTGCCTCCCGGCGTCGGACCGGTCGACACGGCAGGGCCCGGTGCACGGCGCGGCCGGGGTATCGCGTCATCGACAACCTCTCCGTCGGGGCCGCACCGGTCCACACCATCGGTTGGACAAATGTTATCGCTAACAATCCGGATTGCAGGCCGGTCACTGTCCGACCGTGGTGTGGCGTATAGGTAACAGCGGGGTTGACGCGTTGTCAACGGTCAGATTCCCAGGTGCGGTCACTGAAACGTGTCAACCGCTGTTAGCGCTAACAGACAACCTGGGCTTGCGCGGGTGGTGTCGGGTTATAGTGGCCGCGGCTACCAGGAAGCCACCGGTCCGCGGGAATGGGCTCAGCCCACCTGGCGCGTGCACCACGTGTCACCATCGCTCTCCTTTCGGCCTGACCGAGCGGACATCAGGCAGACGAGAGGAGACCACCGTGTCGACCCCGGGCATGCCCGACCGTCCCCACCTCGACCGCTTCCGCCGGCAGGCCCGTGCCCTGCAGCGGGCCGTCCGGGCCGGTGAACCCGACGCCGTCACGCGGCTGGCACGTCACCACCCCGGCGTCCTACCGGACCGCACCGGCGGTTTGCGGCTCAGCGCGGCGCAGTTCGTCATCGCCCGCGAACACGGGTTCGCCAGCTGGCCGCGGCTCGTGCGGTACCTGGAGACCGCGGCCGAACACGGCTGGGACACCAGGCTCGGTGCGGCGCCCACGGCCGGGCCGGCGGAGGAGTTCTGCCGCCTCGCCTGCCTGACCTACAGCCGCGAGGACGGGCCGGAGCGCTGGGCGCGGGCCCGTCGACTGCTGGCCGAGCGTCCCGATCTGACCACGCGGGACATCTGGGCCGCCGCGGCGGCCGCCCGTCCGGACGACGTGGGCCGGCTGCTCGCGGAGCAGCCGGGGCGGGTGGCCGAGCGGGGTGGCCCGTTCCGGTGGCGGCCGCTGTTCTACCTCGTCTACTCGCGATTCGACGAGACCGTGTCGGCCGAGCGTGTGCTCACGGTCGCCCGGCAACTGCTCGACGCCGGCGCCGACCCGGACGACGGCTACCTCTTCGACGCCCTGCCGTCGCCGTTCACGTTGCTGACCGGGGTGTTCGGTCACGGCGAGCTGGGTCGGCGGCGCCAGCCCCGCCACCCGCACTGGCGGGAGTTGGGCCGGCTGCTGCTCGACGCGGGCGCCGACCCCAACGACGCCCAGGCCCTGTACAACCGGATGTTCGAGCCGGACGACTCGCACTTGGAGCTGCTGTTCGACTACGGCCTCGGCACCGGCGACGGCGGCCCGTGGTGGACGCGGATCGCCGAGCTGGGCACGCCCGCGCGGATGCTGCGCGTCCAGCTCCGCTGGGCGGTCGAGCACCACCAACCCGCCCGCGTGCGGCTGCTGGTCGAGCACGGCGTCGACTTCCACTCGCCGTTCGAGGACGACGGGCCCGCGTGGAGTCCCGGCGACGGCCGGACACCGGTCGAGCTGGCCCGGCTCAACGGCGACGTGGAGATCGCCGACTACCTCGTCTCCCGAGGCGCCGCGCCGCCCGGTCCCGATCCGGTGCGCGAGCTGATCGCCGCGGCGTTCCGCGCCGATCGGTCCGCCCTCGACCGGATCCGCGCCGAGCATCCCGACGCCGTGGCGGTTACCCGCCGCAGTCGCCCCGGGCTCATCGTGTGGGCGGCGGCCCGCGCGTCGGTGGAAACGGTCACGTTGCTGGCGGAGCTCGGCTTCGACGTGAACGCCTACGGCCGCGGCGACGCGCCGGTCGAGGAGGCCTGGGAGACCGCACTGCACCACAGCGCGATGGCCGGCAACGTCGAGCTCACGCGTCGGCTGCTGGAGCTGGGCGCCGACCCCGACCTCCGCGACCAGCGCTTCGACGCGACCCCGCTCGACTGGGCCCGGCACTTCCACCAGCTGTCGACCGCCGACCTGCTCGGACCGGTCACCGCTGTCCCGGCGAGCGGCGACTGAGTGCCGCGTTCCCTCAGGTTCCCTTGCGGAACGCCGCCGTGACGTCCTCGCCGGTGGTCAACGGTGCGCCGAGCTCGCGCGCCAACCGGCCCGCGTGCACGTCGACGACCGCTTCCATCAGCTCCGCGTACACCTCGACCGCTCCGCGCACCCGCACCCACCCGACTACCGCGACGCCCACCGCCACCACCACCGACGGCCACCAGAACGCCCCGACGACCGCGTAGGGCACGCACCACGTGGTCGTCGCCACCGCTGCCTCCGCCTCCGCCCGTGCCGCCCGCAGCTCGGCGCGCCCGGAGTCGTCGAGCACCAACCACAACCGCGCCCACCACGACTTGAGGTCGACGGCGTACTGGTGGTGCACCCGGTCCTCGACGGCCGCCAGCCGGTCGCCGGTCCACGTCGCCCGGGTCGGCGCGGCGAGCGCGATCCGGTTGCGCTTCGCCGCGTCCCCCCGTTCGTGCGCCCGCGCCCATCGCCGATGCCGGCGCCGTGCCGCCCAACGGGGGCGCGTGCCGAGGAAGCAGCGCCACGTCACCGGGCACAGCGCCCGCACCACGAGCCCCGCCGCCACCGATCCCAGCAGCACGGCGGCCAGCGCGAGCAGTTGGGCCGCCGGCGGCCGAGTGCCGAGGTCGCGGGTGACCCGGTCCGCCTGGGCGACCAACCTCGTCACGTCCAGCGCGTGCGCGTGCCCCAGCAGCGCGCCCACCGCCGCGGTGGCGAGGAACAGCACGCCGGGCAGCACGAGCAGCGACACCCACCGCTCGGCCACCCGCTTGCCCAGCTCACCGAAGAACGCGTTCACGCCCGTTCCCGCCTCAGCGGCTCGTCCCGCAACCAGCACCGCTCGGCCGGCACCGGACCGCCCGGCTCCCGGGGCACCTCCCGCCCGCACGCGTCCGACGGGCAGACGTACACCTCGCCGAACGTCCGACCGGGCACGGGCGGCACCAGGTCGCTGCCGCGCAGCACGTCGGCGGGGATGCCCAGGCGCGGTAACTCGTCCTTCGGCGGGTGGCCCGCGCGCACCCTCGCCAGCACGTCGTCCAGCACCCGCCCCAACCCCTGGCGCGTCACGGCGGCGCGCAGTTCGGGCAAGGTGGTGCAGAAGGCGGCGAGGTGTTCGTCGGCGTGCGGCACGACGTTCCTCCTCTTCGTCGGGGATTCTCCAGCCTGTCAGGAATACACGGAGATCGAGGTGGATGGGTGCGGGACGAGCTGATCCAGGACGTCCTCGGCCGGATCGCGCGCGCCGACGAGGGCGACGCGGGCGCGGTGCTCGCACCGGACGCGGAGGCGGCGGGGGAGGCGCTGCTGGCGTTGCTGTCCCCGGACGGCAGGTTCGACTTCGACGTGCTGCACGTCGTCGGCACCCTGCACCTGGCGCGGTCGATGTGGCGGGAAGGACCGGCGGCGGCCGAGTCGCACGCCCTCGCCGAGACCCTGCTCGCGCCGGTCTTCCTGCTCCGCCCCGACCTCGCGCCGCCGATCTGGGAGGGCGACCCCGCGGCCGAGGAGGGCCAACGGCGGCGCGACCTCGGGTCCGCGTTGGTGCGGGTCGGCGTGCTGCTCGGCAACCCGACCGCGTTCGCCGTCGCCGTCAACACCCTCGCCCCGGCGGCCAACGATCCCGCGGACCCGTTCGCCGCCTCGTGCGGGGTCGTGCTCGCCGCCGCCGCACGCCTGCTGTCCTGGCACACCGGCGACGCCGAAGCGTTGACGTTCGCCCAGGCCGCCGCGCAGCGCGTCCTCGACGCGGAGCCCACCGACGCCACGCCGCCGGCCCGTGCCGAACTGGTCCGCGCGCTGCTCCTGGAGCACACACGCACCGGCGACCAGGCCGTGCTCGACCGCGCGGTCGAGCACGCCCGGCAGGTGTCGCCCGACGACGCCGAAGCCCTGGGAGTCGCGGCGATGGCGCTCGCGCTGTCCGCCGAGCGCACCAAAGACCGCGCACTGGCGGGGGAAGCCGTCGCGTTGGGCCGCGACGCCGTGGCCCGCCGGCCCGGACCCGACCAGCTCGTCGCGCTGGCGACCACCCTGCACACCACCGCCGGGTTGACCGACGACCCCGCTCCGCTGGTCGAGATCACCGACCTGTTGCGCCCGTACCTCGGCTCCGGCAGCCCGCAGGAACTGCTGTACCTGCACGGCAGCGCCCTGTTCCAGCTGGCCTCCACCGATCCCGCCGCCCTGGACGAGACGGTGACCGCCCTGGGCGGCGCCCTCGCGCGGATCTCGCCGACCCACCCCGACCACCCGGTTCGCACGGGCATGTACGCCGAGGCGCTGTGGCGCCGTTGGAAGCACATCGGTGACCGGGACAGCCGCGAGGCCGCGCTCGCCGCCCTGGAAGGCACCGACCCGCGCCTGCGCGCGACCCGCGTCGGATACCTGGTGGACCTCGCCACGTCGAGCCACGACGTCGCGGACGTCGACACCGCCCTCGCCGCCGAACCGGACTGGAACGACCGGGCGATCCTGCTCGGGCACCGCTACGACCTCGTCGGTGACCGCGCCGCCCTCGTGGAGGCGATCGCCCTGAACCGGGCCCACCTCGCCGACCCGGACGACCCCGAGGACGAGGCCCGCACCGCGCACAACGCCGCCATGCTGCTGCGCAAGCTGCACGACCTGGACCGCACGCCCGAGGTGCTCGCCGACGCGCTCAGCCTGGCCCGGCGCGGCGTGACCGCCCACCCCGCGCCGACGGGCCCGCAGGCCGAACGCGTCGCCCTGCTGGCCCTGCTCACCGCCGAGTCCGGGCAGGTCGAGGAAGGCTCGCGGCTCGCCACCCGGGCCGTCGCCGACTGCCCGCCGGACCACCCGAACCGCTCGATGGTCCTGGCCCGGGCCGCCGATGCCCACTACCGGCACCACGATGCGACCGGCGCGAGCACCTCGCTCGACACCGCGATCGCCGTGGGCCGCGCCGTTCTCGCCGACGGGGACCAGCCCCGGGTGCTGGAGCTGCTCACGGTGGCGTTGGGGCGGCGCGCCGAGCTGTCACCCGACCTCCACGCCCTGGACGAGGCGGTCGACTTCGGGCTGCGCGCGGTCCAGGCGCAGCCCTTCTCGCGGATCCGGGCGTCCACGGCGCTCAACCTCGCGGGCTCGCTGGCCGAGCGCTACCGCCGCACCCGGGACGTGGACGACCTGAACCGCGCACTGGACGTGATCCGCGACCACCTCGGGGTCGTGCCCCCGACCGACAGCTTGAAAGCCCGGCTGACGGACCAGATGGGCGTCGTGATGATGTTGCTGTACCAGCACGCGGGCGACAAGGACGTGTTGCGCGAACGGGTGCGGATCGCCGAGCGCGGCGCCGAGCGGTTCGGCCCGCACGACCCGGCCCGCCCCCAGGTGCTCAACAACCTGGCCTTCGCGTTGATGGAGCGGTACTTCGTGGACGGCGACCGAGCCGACGCGGAGAGGGCCGTCGCCGCCGCCCGTGAAGCCGTCGCCCTGACTCCCGCCGGCCTGGCCATCCGCGGCTCCCGGCTGCTCAACCTCGCGATCGCGCTGGGCGTCCTCGGCGAGGCGACCGGCACCAGGGGTCCGCTGCGGGAGGCCGTCCGCGTCGCCGAGGCGAGTGCGAACGTGCTCAACGCACCGCCCGCCACTCGCATCCGCGCCCACCGGGTGTGGGGCAGGTGGGCCGTGTTCTTCGGACGGTGGAGTACCGCACTGGCGGCCTTCGCCGGCGGCGTGGACCTGGTGGCCCAGGTCGCGCCCCGGCACGTGCGCCGTGCGGACCGCGAGTTCCGCCTGGCCGACCTGCGCGGGGTGCACACCGACGCGGCCGCCGCCGCCCTCGCGACCGGTGACCCGATCCGGGCCGTCGAGCTGCTGGAGCAGGCCCGGGGCGTGCTCCTGGTCGACGAGCTCGACGCCCGGGCGGGTTCGCTCGCGCTGCGGGACCGCGCGCCGCACCTCGCGGCCGAGTGGGACGCGGTGCTGGGTGAGCTGGCCGACGAGTCCCAGTCGACCGACGAGCGGCAGGCGTTGTCGCGGCGGTGGGAGGACGTGTTGCACCGGATCCGCGCCGTGCCCGGTCTCGACGCCTTCCTGCGCCCGCCGAGCGCGCTGGACCTGCGCGTCGCCGACGGCGCGATCGTGCTGGTGAACATCAGCGAGTTGCGCTGCGACGCCCTGCTGATCACCTCGCGCGGCGTGCGCTCGAAGCGGTTGCGGCGCGTCACCTTCGAGGAGGTCGAGGAGCGGGCCGGCGCGTACCTCGCGGCGCTCGACACGCTCGACCGCGGCGACCTGGTCGCGCGGTTCGACGCGCAAGCCGTGCTCCGCGAGACGCTGGCGTGGCTGTGGGACGCGATCGCCCGACCGGTCCTGAAGGCGCTCGGCCACACCCGTGCGCCCAGTGCCGCGTGGCCCCGCGTGTGGTGGTGCCCGACCGGCGCGCTGACCCACCTCCCGCTGCACGCCGCGGGTCGGCACGACGTCCCCGGCGAGGCCGTGCTCGACCGCGTGGTGTCGTCCTACACACCCACCGCCCGCACCCTGAGCCACACCCGGTCCCGCCCGCCGACGACGCGGCGCGACCTCCTCGCGGTCGCCATGCCCACCACCCCCGACCACGCCGACCTGCCCGCGACCGACGCCGAGGCGACCGACCTCGCCGCGCTGCTCGCCGCCGCCGAACCGCTGCGCGGTCCCGCCGCGACCCGGGCCGCCGTGCTGGCCGCGCTGCCGCACGCGACGTGGGCCCACTTCGCCTGCCACGCGCACAGCGACCCGCTCGTCCCGTCCGCCGGCCACCTGCTGCTCGCCGACGGCGCGCTGACCGTCGCCGACATCGGCGCGCTGCGCCTGGAGAGCGCCGAGTTGGCCTACCTGTCGGCGTGCTCCACCGCCCGCGCCGCCCGCACCACGCCGGACGAGGTGATCACGCTCGCGTCGGCGTTCCAGCTCGCCGGGTTCCGACACGTCGTCGGTGCGCTGTGGCCGATCCAGGACGCCGTCGCGGCCCGCGTCGCCGCCGCCTTCCACCGCCGTGTCCACGCCGGGACGCCGCCCGCCGAGGCCCTGCACGAAGTGCTGCGCGAACTACGCGCCGAGTTCCCACTCGCGGTGTCGCAGTGGGCCGGGTACGTGCACGTCGGCTCATGACCGCCACTCCCGCTGCGGCTACTCACGCAGATCGTTGGTGGTAGCGCAATCGGCAGGCCACCGCGCCGGTGTCGGCCCGCCCCGAGCTCAGATCGGGTAGCTGGAGATGGCGCCGCAGGTGAGGGGGTCCGGCGTGGGACTGGGGGCAATGGCGGTGTGGCACACCTGGACGGTGACGCGGTCGATGGGCACCGGGGTCGGCGTCGGGGTGAGTGGCGCGGAGAGCACGAACTCGAACTTCGTCGCGCTGGTGGTGCCCTGGCGCTCGGTGTCGACGACGGTTCGGCCGTTGTAGGCGGTGAACACGGCCACCGCGACGGTGCGGGGCGGAGGGGCGCACGGGGTGGTGTTGCGCAGCGCCACCTCACCGGTGACCTTGACCGCGCTCACCGGGAGGGGCGACGGGCTCGGCTGCGCGTCGCGCCAGGCCAGCTGGCCCGCGGTGTAGCTGCCGAGGCAGCGGTCGGTGTGCTCGGCCTTGAACGGCACCACCGCCGCCACAGCGGGGTCGGCGCTCGCGCCGCCGGCGAGGGTGAAAGTGGTCGTGGCGGCCGCGAACGCCACGGCAGCGGCGCGGCCGATCGTGGACAGCAGAGGCGAGGTCATTCGAGCAGACTCCTTTGTCGGCCAAACATGATCTACACCGGACACACCCGACGCCACCGCGTTGATCCTTTTGTGCGAACCGCGGAGCGCCTCATTCGAACGCCAAGTGCCGCGCGCGATCGATCCCGTCACTTTCCACGCCGCGGAATCGGTCTCGGCGCGCGGGAATTTACCGAAGCGTCGAGTGTTGTCGCGCGCTTCCGCCCGACGTTGCCCGAAGTGTCGAGGCCTTGTCACTACGGAAGGACGAATCCGTGCGCATCGGTGACAAGTTCGACATGACTAAGCGATTCCACATGCCGTGAACTGCCGAAACAATCATCGAACGCCACCGGCTCGGCGGTATGGGCGGGTCGGACCGGAAAGTAGCGTCCCGAATCCGCCGGGTTCATAAACGGCGTTGCCGGTCGGCTCCTGGGCTCCGCTCGCTCATCTCGGGCGACCGACCGGTGTGCTTCCCTGCATCCTCGCCTGAAAGGGCTGCCGAAATGACATCTTCACGTACCGTCCGATTAACCGGAGCGGTCGTCCTCGCGATCGGGCTCGCCATTCCGTCCCTGCCCGCGGTCGCCGCGCCGAGCGGCGTGGCGACCACGTCCCCCACCTCCGCGCCGCGCGTCTCGCTCGGCATGGCCGAGGCGATGAAGCGCGACTTCGGCCTCACCGCCGAGGGCGTGCAGACGCGCCTGGCCCAGGAGGAGAAGGCCCGTGGCGCCGAGGTCGTCGCCCGCAAGCTCTACGGCTCCGCCTACGCGGGCAGCTGGTTCGACCCCGCGACCGGCAAGCTCGCGGTCGCGGTCGCCGGTGATGCCGCGGTCGACAAGACCGGCCTCGACGTCACCGTCGTGCCCGTCGCGCACAGCTACGCCCAGCTCGACGCCGCCAAGACCGCCCTCGACCGGCAGGCCGGCAAGGCCGCGCCCACCGGCGTGAACGGCTGGTACGTCGACGTGCGGACCAACGCGGTCGTCGTCACCGTCAACCGCAACAAGGTCGACGCCGCCGTGGGCACGTTCCTCGACGAGGCCAAGGCCCTCCACCGCGCCGTGCGCGTGGTGGAGGAGGACCACTCCCCGGTGCCGTACGCCGACGTCGTCGGCGGCTGGCCGTACTGGATCAACAACGCGGGCCGGTGCTCCATCGGCTTCGCCGTGTACGGCGGGTTCGTGACCGCCGGCCACTGCGGCACGCCCGGCGCCCAGGCCACCGACCAGAACGGTGCGCTCTACGGCTACTTCGCCGGCTCCACGTTCCCCTACTACGACTACGCGTGGGTGCGGACCGGCGCGGGCGTGAACCTGTGGGGCTACATGGAGGGCTACAACGGCTACTGGTACTACGTGCGCGGTTCCGCGCAGGTCCCGGTGGGCTCCGGCGTGTGCCGCTCGGGCTCGACCACCGGCATGTGGTGCAACTACATCCAGGCCCGCAACCAGACCGTGAACTACCCGCAGGGCGTCGTCTACAACCTGACCCGGACGAACGTCTGCGCCCAACCCGGTGACTCCGGCGGCTCGTGGCTCAGCTCGAACCAGGCCCAGGGCGTGACCTCGGGCGGCTCGGGCAACTGCTCGACCGGTGGGACCACGTACTACCAGGAGGTCAACCCGATCCTGGCCGCCTACGGCTTGTCGCTCGTCCTGTCCTGACCGCTGGAACGTCTCCGATCCGTCGACCCGACCGGCCTTCGCCCTCCGCGAGGAGGCCGGTCGGGTCGACCCGAGCGCGGCGGACGTACCCAGCAAGACCGCTCGGCCACGGCCGGTGTCCCACGAATCACCCCCAGTGCGTGTGGCATCACGATCGGGCAACTCGTCCGTCCATTTTGGACGTCGCAACCCCCGTCCCGTGTCCGGCCGATCGGGCGGAGAAGCGGTTCACCACGCCCCAACTGTGGGGTTCGTCCCCGATTCGTCGGTCGGCACCCGAACCGCAAGCTGGGTGCACGACGAGGGGACGGCGGTGGATCGGGAGGCCACCGCGTGTACCTGCCGCCCGGCGCCGGGAGGTGCGGCGGGAGCAGCACGTACGACTGGGGGAATGATGCGCGACCCGGAGAGCCTGACGGTTCCGATCGAGCTGGACCGCTCCGCCCACCGCCCGTTGCAGGAGCAGTTGGCCGATCAACTGGCCGAGGCGGTCGACCGCGGGCTGCTCGCCCGCGGCGGCCGGCTGCCGTCCACGCGGACGCTGGCCGAGCGGCTGGACATCTCTCGTGGGGTCGCACTGGCCGCTTACGAGATCCTCTACACCCGTGGCTACCTGGAGAGCCGTCGGGGTTCGGGCAGCTACGTCGCCGGTCGCACGGCGGACCAATCCGCCGTGCCCCGCGTGCCGCCGGCGCTGCCCACCGATCTCATCGACTGCACGCCCGGACGGGCCACGGGGGAGGGGTTCCCGCTGGCCGCGTGGCGCACGGCTTGGCGGCACGCGAGCTTCCAGCCGCCGCCCCTGGGCGAACTGCCCCGCGGCGGCCTGCCGGAACTGCGGCGGGCGGTCGCCGAGTACCTGCGCCGCACCCGCGGCCTGGTGTCCGACGAACACGAGGTGCTGATCACCGCTGGTAGCTCGCACGGGCTGCGGTTGGCGCTGGAAGCCCTGGGTGGCCGGGGGCGGCGCGTCGCGGTGCCGGACCCGGCGCCACCGGTGCTGCGGCAAGCGGTCGAGCGCGCCGGCGGCACCGCGGTGGCGCTGCCGACCGACCGGGACGGCGGGTGGACCGGCGCGGTGCCGCCGTCCTGCACGGCCGTGTTCGTCTCACCCGACGGGCAGCCACCGCTCGGCGCGGTCATGTCGGCGCTGCGCCGCCAGCAGCTGGCCGACTGGGCACACCGCGAGGACGGTTACCTGGTGGAGGTGGCCGGCGACCACGTCGTGCCCTCGGCCGGATCGTTGCCCCGGTTGCTGCACCTGGCGGGCGAGCGCGCCGCGCTGGTGGGCGACTTCCGCACCCTGTTCACCCCGTCGCTGCGCGTCGGCTACGTGCTGGTGCACCGCGACCTGCTCGACCCGGCCCGCTGCGGCCGCCAGGACCCCGAGCAGCCGTCCCACGTGGCCCAGTCGGCCATGGCGCACCTGCTGGCCATGGGCCGCGTCGTGCGCCGCCCGCACCAGCTCGGGCGACTGTTCGAGCGCAAGGACGCCCTGGTGCGGGCCATGCTCGCACCCCTGGAGCCCGCGATCCGCGTCGCACCGCCCGGTGCGGCGGGCACGGTCGTGCTGCACTTGCCCGATCGGCTCGACGCCGAGCGAGCGCACGTCGAGCTGCGTCGGCGCGGCGTGGTGGTGCCCACCCTGGCCGCGTTCCACCTGCCCGGCCGCCCGGCGGGCAACGGGCTGGTCCTCGGGCACGGCCACCTGCCCGACCGGGCGCTGCGCAGGGCGGTGTGCGAGCTGGTCGACGTGCGTACCGGCCGGGGGTCAGGTTCGGCAGCCAGTCGGGGGCGTTGACCTGGATGTGGCCGCTGTAGGAGGCGAACTTGCCTCCCGACGTCGTTTGGATGAGGGCGCCGGGGGAGAGGTCGAACTCGACCCACCAGCCGTTCACCGGGTTCGGACCGGTGTTCGTCACCTTCAGCACGGCGTTGAAACCGCCCGTGAAGTTGATGGACGTGTAGTCGAAGCGGCAGGTGGGAGGCCCGCCGGAGAACCCGGTGGACGAGGCTGCTGCGGAAGACCCCGCCGAGGCCGCGGGCGCCACGACGGTCGCGGCGACCGTCAGCACCGCGGCGACGGCGGTGGTGGTGACGGCGGAACGGCGAGTGAGGTGCCGCATGACTTTGCTCCTTCGTCGGTCAGCGGCGCGGGGTGCGTCCGCTTCGACGTTGATCGTCGTGCCGGAGGTTGGCGCACGCCCAGGGCCACTACGCGGTCCCTCGCGGTGTACCACTTCGCCGCGGCCAGTCGGGTCGGTGGGACCGGCCGGTTCGGCGGTGGCGAGTGGTCGTTGGCAAAATGTGGAGATGCGGATCAAGTACCAGGTCGTCACCTTCGATGCCGCCGATCTCGCCGCGGAGAGCCGTTTCTGGGCGGGAGTGCTCGGTGGGGAGGTGGCCGAGGACGGTGACTGGCACATGGTCGTGGTGGACGGTGCGCCGCGGGTCGGCGTGCAGCTCGCGCCCGACCACGTGCCGCCGGAGTGGCCGGACGGCCCGACCAAGCAGCAGGTGCACCTCGACCTGTGGGTCGAGTACTTCGCCGAAGCGCACGAACAGGTGCTCGCCCTGGGCGCCTCGGTGCTGAAGCCGGCGGCCGGGAACACCTCGGGGGACGACTTCCAGGTCTACGCCGACCCGGCCGGCCATCCCTTCTGCCTGTGCTGGCTGATCGCCGAGCAGCGGAAGTGACCTGAACGTCCTGAGTGGATACTCCGACAGGGGCGCCGCGCGCCGCGTCGACGTCCGGGGACTGGGTGATCTCGGCGAAGTGGATTCCCGTCACCCCTCGGTGGGTACTCGATCGGGGGAGAAAGACGTGATCCACAACTCTGTGAAGGGACATCACCCGTGGCTGTTTCGGTCAACTTGGACTCCCAGCTGGACAAGGCGTACGAGGGTCTGACCGTGTCCGAGGTCCTCGACGCGCCGGTCGCCGCGCTGTCCGGCGTCAGCGAGGGCGACGCGCAGAAGCTGGACGCCGCCTTCGGGATCAAGACCGTTCGCGACCTCGGCACCAGCAGGTACTTCACGCTCGCCGCGACGCTGGTGGCCCTGGAGGGCGCCACGAAGTAGGGGTTCGCCCCGCCACCTCGCCCAGGCCCGGCGAAACGCCCTGGGAAGCGATGACGCGCTTCCCAGGGCGTTGCCGGCACGATCAGTTGCCGCCGTGCTGGACGGTGCCCTCCGTGGACGCTTCCGGCTGGGCTTCCTGCCCCCGTTCCACCGGGTCACCTGCGCGCGGCGCCGGCGCGCTCACGCACTCCGGTGCGTCGCCCTTGATCATCGCAGCGGCCAGGGAAACGCTGGTGGACGACTGCGCCGCCGCCAGCAGCAGTGTGCTGCCCGCGGGGATGCCGTCGGCGTCGAACCGCACCGAACCGGCGGTGACGTCGCCACCGTCCGTCGCCTCCATCTGCGAAGAGACCCCCGTGCCCTGGCTGGTTGTGTCGACCGGCAGGTCGGCCAGGTCGACGCACCCGTCGCGCATCGGGACCGCGACCGCTCGCACGCCCAGCCTGCGCAGTTCCTCGTTCGCGCCGGTCACGCCGGTGATGTCGGTGATCGACACCGTCACCACGCCGTCGGCACCCTTGGTGACCGCGTAGGCGGCCGGGGCGCCACCGGTGAGCAAGGTGGCGGTCAGCGCGATCACACCCGCCACGCCCAACGCCGTGCCGCCGATGCCCAGCGTGCGGCCGACCCCGCGCCGCCCGGTCGCCGCGCGGTCCGGCACGCCGTCCAGCGCGGACCCGTGGTTGCGCATCAGATCGTCGAAGAGCTGATCCTCGAACTTGGCCATCATCGTTCCATCCCTGTCGTCTTCCGCAGTTTCGCTCGGGCCCGGAACAGTCGGATGCGCACCGCGCCCGCCGAGACGCCCAAGGCCTCGGCGGCTTCCTTCGGGCGTAGGCCGCCAAGATCCACCAGCTCCACGACCTCGCGGTCGAGCCGGGGCAGTTCGGCCAGTCCGGCGAGCAGCGCGGCCCCCGCCTGCTCCGCATCGATCCGATCGACCAGGTCTTCCACCGCGTCCGCGTCCAGCGCCCGCTGTCCGGCGATGCGCCGCGCGCTGTCACTGCGCTGGCTGTGCGCCTCGCAGTGGGCGGCGAACACCCGGCTCGCGATGCCGATCAGCCAGGCCCGGGCGCTTCCCCTGGCCGGGTCGAAGGTGCCGAACGAGGTGATCGCGCGGACGAAGGTGTCCGCGGTCAGGTCGGCCACGGTCTGGGGATCGGAGCTGCGCCGCGCGAAGTAGGCGGTGATCATGCCCACGTGCGCCCGGTAGACCTTCTCGAACTCGGCCGCGGCGCCCGATCGGTTCCCGGGCGGGGGGTGTTGGAGTGGCTCCACGTGGTCTGCCACCGCGTCTGCCATTGTGTCGCTCACACCACCTGGTTGCCGAGATCCCGCGATTGCGTTACGAGATGTCGCTGACCACCGCGAAAGCATAGACACGGGTCGCGGCGGGAGGTCGGGATCGACCAACCCAGGCCGCACCGATCAGGTCGGAACCCGGATCAGGGATGCATCCGGGCGCCCTTGAGGACCTTGTCCACGGCGTTGCGCGGACCGTGCACACCGATCCCGACCAGGTCCAGGGCGTCCCCCGCCACGGCCCGCACCGCGGCCCGGTTGTCGCGGTCGTTGCCGGTGGTGAACAGGTCCGAGGTGAACACCGCGATCGGCATGCCCCGGCCCAGCGCCCTGGCGTGAGCGGCGGTCAGCGCCTCCTTCCCGCCCTGCAACACCAGCACCGGCTGGCGGAACATCGCGAGGTACTCGGTGTCGTCCGCGTCCCGGTACGGCTCGCCGATCAGCTCCGGCAGGGCCGCGGCGATGCCGCTCACCAGGAAGGCGGACACGTTTAGGCACTGCCACGGCAGCAGGTCGTCCCTCAGCAGCACTGCGATCTTGGTGTCGAAGCGTTCCACGGGACGGAAGTCTCACCGAGCCCGACCGCCCGGTCTTGTACGTTCTTAACGTGGAGCAGGTCCGCGCGTGGAGCCCGGCGATCGGCGGTGTCCGGGAGGTCTTCCACGCCCGGTTCACCGACCACGCCTACCCGGCGCACACCCACGACGCGTGGACGCTGCTGATCGTCGACACCGGTGCGGTGACCTACCGGCTCGACCGCCACCAGCACGGCACCCGGAGCTCGCACGTGACCCTCCTGCCGCCGCACGTCCCGCACGACGGTCGCGCCACCACGCCCGACGGCTTCCACAAACGCGTGCTGTACCTGGAGACCGACGTCCTCGGCGCGGACCTGGTCGGTGCGGCCGTGGACGCGCCGGAGCTGCACGACGGCCTGCTGCGGCACCGGATCGACCAGTTGCACCGGGCGCTCACCCCGTTCCAGGAGGACCTGGAGGCCGAGAGCAGGCTCGCGCTCGTCGTCGAACGCCTGCGGCACCACCTGGCCGATGTCCGGCCGCCGCGCCGCCGAGACCCCGGTCTCGCCGCGGAGCTGCGCGACCTGCTGGACGCCAACGTCGTCGAGGGCGTCCCGCTCGCCGAGGCGGCCCGGGTGCTCCAGGCGCACCCGGTGCACCTGGTCCGCGCGTTCACCGGCACGTTCGGCATCCCGCCCCACCGGTACCTGACCGGTCGGCGGGTCGACCGGGCCCGCCGGTTGCTGCTCCTGGGCCACCGCCCCGCCGACGTGGCCCAGGCGGTCGGCTTCCACGACCAGGCCCACCTCGGTCGGCACTTCAAGCGCACGCTCGGCGTTGCCCCGGCCCGCTACGCGCGCAGCCGCTGACGTTCCCGCTCCGGCCCGGACCGGCGCACCGCGAGCCGCCTCCCACCAGGGACGAGCCGGATGGCCGGTGGAGCCCGACACGGCCGAGGGACTGGGATGAGGCGAACCCGTCGCCTCCCTCGAAGGACGTCGCCATGGTCTCTCCTCGGTCGAACCTGACGCTGCCGGCCGTCACGCTGCTCGCGAGCGTCCTCCTGCTCGCCATCCTCAGCCTCGTGCTGCCCCTCAGCGCCACCTACGGCTACGACGAGTACGGGCCCTACGTCGGCGACAACTACATGGTCGACGACGGCAAGGGCGTCATCGTCGGTGTCGGTGTCGTGCTGACCGCGTGGCTCCTGGTCGTCGCGCTCCAGGGTCGGACCGGTTGGGTGCGCCGCCTGACCTGGCCGTTCGGTGTGCTGAGCCTCCTGCCCATCGCGGTCGCGATCGGCGTGGTGCAGGGGGATGCCGAGATCGGGGGAGTGGTCGTGGTCCTGGAGGCCCTCCTCCGCGTGGCCACCGTGCCGGTGCTGGTCCTCGCGTCCCGGCGGAGCCGTGCCGGCGACGGTGCTCAGGGCACGTTCAGCGGGCGGTTCGGGTGAGATCGAGCCTGATCACGACCTCGCCGTTGTCGATCTCTCCGGTGGGCTGGAAGCCGAACCCCCGGTAGAACGGCCAGGGTTCGCCGTCGCCGGGTTGGTAGCTGGTGAGCAACTCGGTGGCGCTGTCCGCGCGGACGAGGTCCACCACGAGGCTCAGGGCCGCACGGCCGAATCCCCGCCCCTGGTGCCGGTCGTCGATCAGCAACCGCCACAGGTAGTACGGGCCGATGATGCCGACACGGTCCGGTGGCACGTTCCAGCTGAGCATGACGAAGCCGACCGGTTGCCCGTCCGAGTAGATCGCGCGGAACCACGGCTCGGCCTCCGGTGTGGTGGCCGCGTCGTCCAACGACGCCGCCACCGAGGCGACGAAACGTTCCTGTCCCGGCCGGATGCGCAACGCGCACACCGCGTCGCGGTTCTCGTCGGTGATCTCGCGCAACTGCACCTGTGGAGACGTCATCGCCCCTCGTCCTCCGCCTGGTGGCCGACGCTACCGGACACCCCGACACCTCCGGCGTGCCGGAAGTCGATCATACGGTCCGACCCGCGCGTCAGGCCGTTGGTCCGGTGTCGTCGCGCATCGAGCGCCGGATCTCCTCAAGCTTGTCGATCCCCGCCTGCCTGCGCGCCTCGAACTGGTCCTCGACCGCCTGGGCCTCCGGGACGGCGCTGGCGAGTTCACCGGCGCCGATGCCGACGGCCATCCGCTCCTCGATCCGGTCCCGGACGTGCTCGAAGGTCGGCACGCCGCTCTCCGTGTAGTCACCGGCCGGCACCGCGCTGGGCACCTCGCCCTCGACGATCTCGGCGTCGATCACCGGCTCCTGCTTCCCGTCCATCTCCAACTCCATTCGCCGTCCCGACCCCGAGGTTACTTCGCGAGCACCGCCCGAGCCTCTTGTCGGCACGGCTCGCTCGGATCGACTGCGCCGTAGACCCGCGCATCCGGCCCCGGAGCGCAAGTCGGCACGCACGACGCCCCGCCGCCGAAGAACCGGGTTCAAGGCGTGGAGGTCGGAGATTGTCGGGCAGGACGCGCAATTCGGTTTCCGCCCGCGTGGTGGGCGGGTTGTATGACCGGCTATGGACCTGGCACAGGCGGCCGAGCGGCTCGGGTTGGGGCGGTTGCTGGATGTCCCGCTGCTGCTCAAGGATGACGAGCAGAGCCCGGTGTGGAAGACCGTCACCGATGCCGGCTCATGGGTCGTGAAGATGGCCCAGCCCTGGGGTGACTTCTGGCTCGCCATGGCTGCCCAGGCAGGGGCGCTCGAAGCCGCCGCGTGGGAGATCGGTGTCGCGATGCCCGAGCCGCGATCGACGACCCTGGGAGAAGCGGGTCTGTGGCGGCCGGTCGGGGACGGTGCCTACGCCCGTGCGGTGCGCTTCGTGGAAGGCGCGCATCCGACCGCGCCGACGTCCGAACCGTTGGCGGCGTGGGCCGGAGGGCTCGTCGCCGACCTTGCACGGTGCGCGATCCCAGCCGACCCGACCGTCGACGGCGACTACCGATCGTGCTCCCCGCAAGAGTGGGAGGAGTGGTTCGACCAGGCCGAACGCCTCGAAGTCCTCAGTGCCGAGCACGTCCGCACCTTGAAGCTGTCGGTGGAACAGGCCGACGCCATGGTCGAGGACCAGCAGGAGTTGTGGCGAGCCAAGCTGGTCATGCACCGCGACATCCGGCACCAGAACGTGCTGACCGGCTCCGGCGGACCGGTGCTGTTGGACTTCGACGCCGCCGGGGCGCAGGACCCGTGGTGGGAGCTGGTCTTCACCTCATTCGGTCTCGCCGGCTTCGGCCGCGGGTTGGAAGTGCCCGAGCGCCGCATCGTCGAAGCGTGCCTCTCCGGGTATGTCGCTGCGGGAGGGGTGGTCGGGGCGGTCGATGAGTCGGCGTTCACCGGTATGTTCACCGGACGCGTGGGCGCGGCGGCTTGGCAGCTGTGGATGGCCTGCGGCCACCGGGGCGGGAGCCCGGAGTACCAGGCCGGCTTCGCCAAGACCCTCAGGGAGTCGGTGGAGGCGATGGCCGTGATGCTCAAGGCCATGCCGACCTGGGCCACGTGGCTCAAGGCGTAAGCGGGAACACCGGGCACAGCGCCGCCATCAGAGCTGACGGGGTCGCCGAGTCGCCGCCTCCCGATGCGATGGCATCCGGTGGTGCTCGTGCGGGCGGCGCAAGCGTCGGCGTGAACCTGGGTGACCTCGTAACCCTCGTTGAAGGTAGCGGCGGTCACGCCAACCGCGCGGGCGATGCCGAACATCGGTCATCACGTCCCTGATGTCGAGCCTTCGACCCGGACAACCCGACATGCGTCCGGATCAGGGGCGGAAACCCTGGTGCTGCCGCGTCCGATGCGGCAAGCGGGCCTTGCTCACCGGCCAAGCCCATCGGGAACCACCTCACCCGACCGTGCCCGAAACAGCACGGACCGCAACCCGCACAGTTCTCCTGCGGTCCGCTCAGGTCGGCGGTGCCACCGTCGGCAGCGCCCGGGCGGGTGAGTCGCGTCGGTGCAGTGCCGCGACCACGGCGGACTCGGCGAGCGCGGCGAGTTCCTGTCGGTTCGCCGTCGAGCGGGCGGGCAGGTCGGGCAGCACCTCCAGCTCGATGACCAGGTCGCGCAGCGCGCACACGCGGCGCATCGAGTCCCAGAACTCCACCTCGCCGACGAGTGCCGGGGCACTGGTCGGGTGCCCGCCGGTCAGGAAGCGCAGTGCCACCGGGCGCACGGCGGCTGCGGCGTCCAACGCCGCCTGGAACGGAGCGTGGCGGAAGTGGCCGGTGTCCACGCCGCATCGGGTGGTCCCTTCGGGGAACACCGTCACCGCACCGCCGTCGCGCAGCATCCCGGTCAGCCGGGCGACGGTGCCGGGCAGTGCGGACAGCCGTGTGCGGTCGATGAAGACCGTGCCCGCCGCCGCGGCGATCCAGCCGAGCAGCGGCCAGCCGCGGACGTCCACGTTGGCCAGCATGGTCGTCGGCCGCACGGCGTTGAGCGCGATCACGTCCAGGCATGAGCGGTGGTTGCACACCACGAGCACGCGCTGCCACAGCCTGGGCCGTTCACCGCGCACCACCAACCGGATTCCCATGGCACGCAGGGCGAGGAGGGACCACCCACGGTCGACCGCCCGGCGCGTTCGGTGGCCCAGCGCCGGGTAGAGCAGCGAGATCACGATCCGCAGGGTGATCATCACCGCGGTGGCCGCCAACCGCACCGTCGACCGCGCCGCCCCGATTCCCGGGTGCTCGTGCGGACGGGGCAGGCAGTGCGCGCCGCACGGGGAGGCGGGCATCCAGGGGTGACCGGCCGGTCGCGTGAACACCGCGTCCTCGTGCATCAGGCCGGCTCGCCCAGGAAGAACCGGAGGTAGCGCTGATCGACGTGCGCCAACGACAGCAGCACGAACAGGTCGGCGCCGTCGAAGTCCGGATCGTGCGCGGGCCTGCCGCACACCCGGGCGCCCAGCCGCAGGTATCCCTTGAGCAGAGGCGGAACGGCGATGCGCGTGTGGCGGGTGATGTCCTCGACCTGCCACTCCCGTCGCGGGTGGACCCGGTGTTCATCCGGGGCGTAGTGCTTGGCGCGCACCAGGTCCCAGACACCCGCGGCCTGTCCGCCGCCGTCGCCGAGCGGCACCGTGGCGCACCCGGCCAGGTACCGGTGTCCGCTGTGGAACATGTAGCGCGCGATGCCCGCCCACATCAGACCGACCACCGTGCCCGTGCGGTGCTCGGGGTGGACGCAGGCCCGTCCGGCTTCGACCAGCGCGGGCCGCAACGGGTCCAGCGCGGTGAGGTCGAAGTTCGTCTCGGAGTAGAGGCGTCCCGCCCGGGTGGCCCGATCGGGAGGCAGCATCCGGTAGGTCGAGACGGCCTCGCCCGTCGCGCACTCCCGGATGAGGAGGTGGTCGCAGAACTCGTCGAACTCGTCGACGTCGCGACCCGGCCGGGAGCCGTGCAGCCGCGCGCCCAGTTCCTCGGCGAACACCCGGTACCGCAGGCGTTGCACGTCGTCGACGTCCGCGGGCGTGTTCGCGACGACCAACGAGTACCGGCCGGTCGCGACCAGCGGCCGCGCGTGCCCGGCGGCAATGCCCGCCGGCGGCGACTGCGTCATGACCTCCGAGCCCTCTCTGCTCAGGCCCCACCCGGGGCCGCCCGTTCCCCACCTTCGGCACCACTTCCGGACCCGTGCGCCAGGATCGGCATCAGGGCAGGTTCTTCTCCAAAGCGGCCACGTACGCCTTCATCAGGTGGTCCCGCATTCCGTCGCCGGCCGGGGCGAACGGGTCGGCGACCATGCCCTTGCCGCGGTCGAGCAGGTTGGACACCGCGGGCATGGACTCGCGGACCCGGCCGGAGGAGTCGATGTAGCGCAGCGACGCGACGTGGTGGAACACCGGCTCCGGTGGGACCTGGGCGACGATGTCGTTGTTGTTGACCACCCGGAACGTGCGCCCTTGCAGTGCCTTGTCGTAGGCGGAGGCCAAGGCGCGGTCGCAGGTGCGGGGCTGGCCGAAGGTGTAGACGCCCTGGGCCGAGAGCCGGGGATCCTCGAAGTGCAGCCACGCCGCGGCCAGCATCGCCAGCCCGCCACCGAGGCTGTGCCCGGTGAACCACACCGTCTGCTCTTCGTCACGCAGCTCCTCGATGGCCGCGAGCACGGACGGCATCACCGCCCGCAGCGCCTCGGCGAACCCGTAGTGGACCAGACCGGTGCGCGCTGGACCGGGCCACGGCGGGGTGGTCGTGTCCGACAGCCAGTCGCGCAGCTGGACCGGCTCCGTGCCGCGGAAGGCGGTGACGATCATCGTCGGACTGGCCATGGTGTAAGCCTGGGTGTCGCTGAGCGCGAACGGCGGCTCGAACGTCGAGTGGTGGTGGACCCGGTCGAACCCCCACTCCGCGGCGGTCGCCTCGATCCGCTCCCGGTCCTGGTAGGCCAACTCGGCGGCCTTGGCCATGCAGTACGCCTGACCGGCGTCGTACCCGGTGGTCTGGTGGTTCAGCGTCGGCGCAGACATCATCCATCCTCACGAAGACAACAAGTCGCGCGGCGGCCACGAACCCGCCCGCACCTCCTGCCTACCTGCGCCGCAGCCCGCCCGACCACCGCACACCGGGTCCTTCACCCCACCGAGGCGCCCTCTCACCCTGTTCGTGTGTAACAGGCGCAATCCGAACCGGTCGGCGGCACATCCAGGACGCGTCGCACGGAACGGGCTTTCTTGGGCGAGTGCAACCACCTCGCGGCGCCCGGTCGTGTGGTCGGTCTAACTACGATCGGGTCGACTTCGTCCAGGGACTGGTGTCCGAGGTCGCGCCTGTGGGCACGATGAGGCGTTTCTACGGTCACATCCGCGATGGCCCAGGGGAGACGCCCATGACGACGACAGTGGATCAGGACGCGGTGATCGTCGCTCGGATGGGGACCTCGGACGGCGACCTCGACATCGAGTGGCTGAAGAAGGCGCTGCAACACGCCATGATCCTGGAGTTGGCCACCATCCCGCCGTACTCCTGCGGACTGTGGTCGATCATGGACCCGGCCAGGTACAAGGACGTCCACAGCAGCATCCGCGAGATCATCTTCGACGAGATGTCCCACATGGCGTTGGTCGGCAACATGCTCAACGCCATCGGCGGCACCCCGGTGCTGGCCGAGGAGGACGTGGTGCCCCGCTACCCGGGCCCGCTGCCCGGCGGCGTGCGCCCGGAGCTGGAGATCCACCTGGCCGGGCTGACCCGCTCGACGGTGGAGATGTACTCGTTGATCGAGGAGCCGGACGAGCCCATCGTCTCCTTCTCCCCGGACGCTCCGGAGACCTACACCTCGATCGGCGCCTTCTACCGCAAGATCAAGACCGCCTTCAAGGCCATCGGCTCTTCTGCGATCCAGGCCCGCAGGCAGATCGTCTTCGACCTGTCGCTCAAGCACGGCAAGGGCAACGCGATCATCCCCATGGCGGACCTGGACACGGTGCTCAAGTGCCTCGACATCATCATGGAGCAGGGCGAGGCGACCTCCACCTCCCCGGAGAACCCCCACTACCTCAAGCAGGGCGAGCTCTCCCACTACTACGCCTTCCGCGAGCTCTACCACGGCCGCAAGCTGCAGCGGGTCGGTGAACGCTGGTCGTTCACCGGCGCCAAGATCACCATGCCCCGCACCTACGCGGCGGCCGAAGTGCCCCCGGGCGGCTGGGCGGCCCACCCCACCATCACCCAACACGACCCCAAGGTCCTGGAAGTCCTGCACGCGTTCAACCGCGAGTACAGCGGCATGCTGCGCACCCTCCAGACCGCGTGGGGCACCGACGACCCCGCGACGGCCAAGGAGCAGGTCACGCACGCGATCGCCCACATGGGCAAGATGCGCCAAGTGGCACAAACGATCATGGCCGCACCACTGCCAGACAACAGCGGCTGGCACTACTGCCCCGAATACCGCTTCACACGCGACGCCCAATAGTCCCTGTGACGGCCGCGTCCCAAGTCCTCGGGCATGGTCCCCGGGCTGCCGCCACGTCCCCGGCTGGCAGGCCAGTCAGGTGGCCTTGGCGTTCTCGCCCGGAGTGAGGGGACGGGTGGTTCAGACTCGACTGCTGACCCCCGGCGCGGCGGGTCGGGTCGACCGGGCAGTGGCCGACCGGTGGCGGACTCACGTCGACGACGTGTCCGCCAGGATGCGCGCCAAGGTGCGTCGGCCCATCCTGCTCATGGCCGGGTTGCTCTCGACGTAGTACCAGACGGCTCCCATCGCTTGTTCGAAGGCCCAGGCCTTGCCGCGCTGCCACTGAAGGTCGTCGCACCCGAGGTCGTCGCGGAAAGCCTGCCGTGGGCCGGGTTCGAGCAGGTGCCACGCACCTACGAGATCCAAAGCGGGGTCCGCGGCACCCAGTCCGCCGACATCGATGATCCCGGTCAGGCGCCCGTCGGACACGAGCACGTTGCCGGGGATCAAGTCGCCGTGGGTCATCGTGTCGCCGGCGGTACCACGCGGTAGGTCGCGCAGGGCGTTCCACTCGCGGCGAAGCCTCGGGACGTCCAGGAGTCGTCCGCTGTTCTCGAAGCAGACCTCCATCCAGGCGTCGTGGGATCGCAGGTCCCCTCCTCGGCCTTTCCCGCTGAACGTCCGGCCCCGTGTATCGATGGCGCGCACACCGCGGACGAGCTCGGCGAGGTCGTGCGCGAACGCGACGGACTCGCCCGGATCCTCCTCCGCGGCCACCACTCCAGGCAGCCAGGTCTGTACCGACCACGGAAGCGGGTAGTCCGTTCCGGGTTCACCCAGCGCGACCGGTTCCGGCGTGCGGAACCGCGTGCGACCCGCCAGCTCTCGCGCTGCCTCGGCCTCGACCTCCAACCACCGCCGCACCGACCCGACCTCACCGGGCCGCAAGGGAAAACGAGCGGCGAGCCGGTCACCGATGCGGAAGATCGCGTTGACCGTCCCCTGCGAAGCGACACCCCTCACGGGCAGGTCCCGCCACTGGGGGAACTGCTCATCGACCAACGCGCGCACCGTCTCCAGCGCCACGGTCAGTTGGGTGGCATGCATCTTCACGACAGCGAGCTTCAGTTACTTCGATCTCCGAGCGCAACCTCGTTTCCCTGTCGAGCCACCTCCACAAGTGCGACGCGACAGGCGGTCATCGACCGAGGCTCGTCGCCGGCTGTCCGTCAGGTTCTGGGTGTGCGGGCTGATCGGGGTGTGGTGAGGCTGTGGCGGATGGCTGTGGCGAGTGGGGTGAGGTGGGGTGGTTGGAAGAGGGTGAAGTGGTCTCCTGGTACCGGCACGGTGGTGAGGTTGGGCAGGAGTCGGGGGTTCCAGCCGTTGTGGGGGTCGTCCAGGGGCAGGTCGATGTGCCGGTCGCCGCGCAGGACCGGGGGGAAGCCGTCGGTTGCCGTGAAGAGGGTGACGGGCAGGTCGGAGGGCGGTGGCTGGTAGCGCACGTACGCTTCCAGGCTGGCCTGGTAGGTGCGGAGCATGGCGAGGATGAAGTTCTCGTCGGGCAGCATCCCGGTGGCGCCGAGGAGGCGGGCGAGCTGTTCGCGCCGGTGTTCGGGGGAGGTGTCGGCTTCGACCACCGGCCGTTGGGCTGTGCCGGTGGGGTCGACGATCCGGTTCATGGTCGCCAGTTCCTCGATGGCCGCCGTCTCGTCCGGGGGTGGCGGGTGCTGGCCCGGGAACGGGACGTAGGTGTCGAGGAGGAGGACGTTGGCGATCTCCTCACCGGCGGTTCGCAGTTGCAGCCCGGTCTCGTAGGCCACCAGGCCACCGAAGGAGTGGCCGCCCAGGAGGTAGGGGCCGTGTGGTTGTGCCCGCCGGATTTCCTCGGCGTAGCGTGCGGCCAGTTGTTCGACGTCCGTGTACGGTTCCTCGCTGCCGTCGTGGCCGGGTGCCTGGATGGCGCAGAACGGGTGCGCGGGTCCGAGTTCCCTGGCCAGGGGGCGCAGGTACTGGACGGTTCCGACCGCACCGCCCGCGCAGAAGAGCGGGTGTGAGGTGGTCATGGGGAGCAGCAACGGGGATCGGCCGGGTGCCGGCGCCGTGCTCCGGCCGGCGGTGAGGTGGTGGGCGATGGCACCGATCGTGGGCTGGTTGACCAGGTCGATGGATGCCACGTGGGTGCCCAGCAGGTCCGACAGGGCGGCTTGCAGGGAGGCGAAGCTGATGGAGTCGAAGGGGTAGTCGTACAGCGGCGCGTCCAGGTCGATGTCCTGGAGCGGGATGTCCAGTTCGGTGGCGATGGCGGCCGAGAGCCAGACGCCGAGTTCGGCCTCGTCCAGCGGTGCGGTCCGGGACGTCGGCGGTGCCGGTGGCGCGACGGCGTGGGCGGTGGGTGCGGGGAAGAAGCGCCGCGCGAGGTCTTGGGCGTAGGCCACGGTGCACTCGATCAGTTCGAAGGCGGGCAGGCTGCCCGCGTGGTAGGTCCGCCGTCGGCCCTGCATGTCCTCCAGCCGGTCGAGGACCCCTTCCCGCAGGTCGTCGCTGCCGAAGTGCGGCATGAACTCCCAGCGGCGCTGTAGCGTCACCGACCGCACCCTGCCGCCGAGCTGTTCCGTCTGCTCACCGAGCAGTTCCGCGGTCTTCTCCTCGGAGTGGTCGGGACTGCCGTACACGTAGCCGGTGTACACGTCGCGGTCGTGGTGGCGGTGGTGGAACGACGCGCAGTGCCCGACCGCCGAGCTGCTTCCGGTCCGTTCCGGCAGGAGGTAGAACCCGGAGCGTGGCAGGTCTTCGGCGGTGAACACGAGGGTGCGGTAGTCGATGTGGCGTACTTTCGCCGCGATCTCCCGCTCTTCCGAGGTGGCGTCCAGCACCGGCAGGAGCCTGCCGAGCGGGACGGTCAGGACGAGGTCGTCGGCTTCCACGACACCGGCCGCGGTGGTGATCCTGACGCCTTGGCCGCCGCGTTCGACGCGGTGGATGCGGGTGGTGAGCCGGATGTCGGGCAGGGTGTCGGCGATCCGCTGCCACAGCCGACCGAAGCCGCCGGCGATGGTGAACGCACCCGCGGTCGCCATCAGCTCGGGGTGGTCCGAGACCAGGCCGGTGAGCTCCGCGTACTTCACGAAGTACAGCGCGGGTAAGTCGGAGCGCAGCTGCCCGTAGCCGGCCGAGGTGTACCCGGTGCCCAGTGCGGCGGCGAGTGGCTGGAGGCGGTTGTCGGCCAACCACTGGTCCACCGGGGCGGCCAGGGCGCGTGCGGAGTGGGCAAGACCGGGTGAGGCGATGTCGGGGAACCGCGCGGCGCGCAGGGCGGCGTAGCGGCGGTGGCCGTCGGAGCGGGTCAGGGGCGAGAGGTCGGGCGGCGCCCAGGTGCGGGTGACCGGGTCGTGCACGAGGGTCGGCGTCGCCTGTTCGGTGGGGATACCCAGGTGGGAGGCGAGCTGGGCCAAGGCCGTGTACCGGGGCGTGCAGATGTGTCCGCCCAGGTCGTAGCCGCGGCCGTCCACGTCGATGGAGGCGCACTTGCCGCCGGGCGTGTCGGCGGCTTCCAGGACGATGGGGTGGTGGCCGGTGCGGTGCAGTTCGCGGGCGAGGGTCAGACCGGTGGGCCCGGCCCCGACGACGCACACGGTGCGGGCGGAGGTCATGGTGAGGACTCCTGTCCGGACGTGGCGGGCTGCTCGTGCACGACGAGGGTGGTGGGGGCGCGGTGGACCGCACCGGAGAGGAAGGCTTGCTTGCAGGCGCCGCGGCGCACCTTGCCGCTGGTGGTCTTGTCGACGGTCCCGGGACCGCCGAGGACCACGGCGTGGCACACCAGACCGTGGTCCATGCGGACGTGGTGGCGTACCGCCTGGATCAACTCCCGCAGCCGCTCGGGGCCGAGCCGGGTCTGGCGGGTCTCGACGAAGACCACGACCCGCTCCGCGTCCCCGCCGGGCACCGGTTCCAAGGCGAACGCGGCCACGCCGCCCGGCCGGACCAGCGGGTGCGCCCGGGACGCGCTCGCCTCGACGTCCTGCGGGTAGACGTTCCGGCCGCGCACGATCATCAGGTCCTTGAGGCGCCCGGTGACGAAGAGCTCCCCCTGGTGGAAGAACCCGAGATCCCCCGTGCGCAGATACCTTCGGGGATCGTCGTCGTCCGCGACCGAGGCCTCGAACAGTCCCCGGTTCTCCTCGCCGAGCCCGTAGTAGCCGGCCGCCTTGGTCGGGGAGTCCACCCAGATCTCCCCGACCCGATCCTCCGGGCAGGGCCTGCGCGTGCCCGGATCGACGATCCGGACCCGGGAATCCGCCTTGGTGACGCGGCCACTGCCCACCAGGGTGATGCTCTCGGCCGTGCCGGAGCTGTCCGGCACCGGCACGACGCGCCCTCGGTCCAGTGCGGCCCGATCCAGGCGCAGCACCGCGCGACCACCCATGGTCACGCCCAACGTGCACTCGGCCAGACCGTAGGCGGGGTAGAAGGCATCCTCGGCGAGTTTCGCGGGGGCGAAGGCGTCGAGGAACCCGCGGACGGTTTCCGGACGTACCGGCTCGCCCCCCGAGCACACCACCCGCAGCGAGCTCAGGTTCCAACGGGCGCGCTGCTCCTCGGTGCTCTTGCGCACCACGAGGTCGAACGCGAAGTTCGGTGCGGCGGTGTGCGTGGCACGGACGCGGTCCATGACCTCCATCCACAGCGCGGGACGGCGCAGGAAGGACATCGGGGACATCAGGTGGGTGCTGGAGTTCCCGACGACCGTGGACAGGATGAAGCTGATCAGGCCCAGGTCGTGGAAGTGCGGCACCCAGCACACGCCGCGGGTGTCCGGCCCCAGGCCAAGGGCCTCGGTGTTCGCCTCCACCTCGGCCTGCACGTTGCCGTGGGTGACCACGACACCGCGCGGGGCGCTGGTCGAGCCCGAGGTGTACTGCAGGAAGGCGATCTGCGCGGGGTCCTCGGGCAACCGCCACTCCAGCAGTAGGGGTGCGCTGGGTCGGGCACGGTCGGTGCGCCGCCAGGTCAGGTCCGGCCAGCGCATCCGGTGGCGAGCGAAGAGCGAGGTGAAGTTCCCTGCCGTCCTGGCCAGCTCGTAGGTGCTGTTCGTCAGGGCGGTCTTCGCCCCGCAGTCGGCGGCGATCCGGGTGAAGGCGGCCACGTCGTGGCGCAGGTGCAGCGGGTCGGGTGGGCACACCGGAACCGGCAGCACACCGGCGGCCAGGCAGCCCAGGAAAGCCCCGACGAAGTCCAGGGAGGGGGGATAGACCAGCAGCGCCCGGTCACCGGGGGCCAGGCCCCACCCCGGCAGGGCGCGCGCCACCGCGTCGGCCTGACTCGCCAGGTCCGCGACGGTGAGCCGCCGGCGGTCCACACCCTTGTCATCGACGAAGGTGAACAGGACCCGGTCGGGATCCTGCTCGTACAGGAACAGGAAAGATTCGAGCAGACTCCGCGTCATCGAAGGGACAACGGTCACGCAGCACCTCGCAACGAGACTATCTGCTGGGGGCGATTCGGCCATCCGTCCGGCCCCACCTCACGGCCGGACCGGTGGAGCCGCGATATCGGACGTGCGAGGTGAGTGCGCATCGGCTCGCACCACCGCGCTGAACGGGTCAGCGGGCCACCTCGATCAGTTGGGTGCGTCTCCGGTGTAGCGGAAGATGCTGCCAACGGAGTCGACGCCCCACACGGTGCCGTCGGCGCCCGCACCGATGTCGGACAGAGTGCCGGAAATGCCCACCCACGGGTTCTCGTCGTCGTTGGTGTAACGGTAGACCTGGCCGCTGGAATTCACCCCCCACACGCTGGTCCGGGAGCCGACGTCGATCCGGCTCAGGCCGCCGGGGATGCCGATCCAGTGGTTGGCCGCCCAGGTGTAGCGGTAGATCTGGTCGGATGAGTTGACCCCCCAGACCGTGCCGTCCGCCGCGGCGCCGATGTCGACGAGTCCACCGGGGATCCGGTCCCACGGGTCGGCGTCGTCGCCGGTGTAGCGGAAGATCCCGCCGATCGGGTCGACGCCCCACACGTTGGTCCTCGACCCCACCGAGATGCGCGCCAGCTTGCCGGGGATGTTGAGCCACTCGTTGGCGTCGGTGTCCCCGGTGTAGCGGAAGATGCTGCCACCGGAGTTCACGCCCCAGACCGTGCCGTCGGCGCCCGCACCGATGTCCGCCAGCCCACCGGGGATGCCTGTCCACGGGTTGTTGTCGTGGTTGGTGTAGTGGTAGATCTGACCGCTGCTGTTGACACCCCACACCACGGTTCGCGAGCCGACTGCCATCGCCGAAAGACCACCCGCGATGTTCTTCCAATGAGCCACTGATCGCGCCTTTCATGCCGTATCGGATATTCGCGAGAGCGGGATGAACAACGCCTGGTTGCCGGCTGGATCGTCCACCCCGGCGGCCACTGCTTTCTCATTGCCGGCCGATTGGAACGTATCAGCCTCGGAGTCGTCGAAGAGCGGGCTCGATCGTTGTCACTCCAATCGATCCAGAGGATCACCTCCGTGCCGCGAGTGCCCGTCGGATGAACTGTCTGGGTGTTGCCTGAAGGTGGACGTGGGCTGTCCGGGTGAACCTCCACCATTTGTGTGGACTTCGTGGTGAAATCTTCGACGTGCTGGACGCTTGCGGACTCACTCGCACCGCGTAATACCCGATCAGCGGATCCTGCGAGGTCTGCTGGGCGGAATACTCGCGGTTGTGGACGCATCAACGGCCTCCCGGTATCCGCCTGTTGCGGTGTTCAGGGACCCGCGCCCCGGCGGGACCGTCCCCGAGTTCGACCTCCCGGTCCGCGTCCTGGCGCAGCGGACCGCGGCGGCGTTGACCGCGGTGCCGACGCACGCCGGTCCGGTTGACCGCACCGCCGCCCTGCGCCGGGCATCGGCGGTCGCGGACGGATTGGTGGCGGCACTGTCCGCCCGGGGCGCGGCGGTGGTCGGCGAGGACCTGCCGGCCGGCTCGATCAGCGAGTCGTTCTTCCGCGTGCGTGAGGTGGACCTGTCCGACCACCAGGCCGCCCTGCACGGCGCGTCGATCGTGCAGCGCGGCCTGGACGACCTGTGCGAGGCGCCGCTGTCGGGCGCCGACCTGGCCGTCGAGGTCGCCGGCATGGCACAGGCCGTACTCGACCTCACCGGCGCCACCACCCCGGAGGCCCCACTCGACGAGCTTTCGCCTGCCGCCGCGACGGGCTGCACGTCGCTGGAGGCCCAGTGGACGGCGCGGTGGATCGTGGGCCACCAGGTGCACGTGCTGTTCAACACCTGTGCGGCGGTCGCGGTGACCGACGCCGCGCACCACCTGCGCCACGGCGCCGTCCAGGCAGCCCTGCGGCGGCTCGGGCACGCGACCACCTTCGTGCGCGGGTTCCCCGCCGCCATGACGCACGCGAGCACGATCCCGGTCGAGTACTACACCGCCGCCGTCCGTCCCACCATGCAGCCGCCCGAGGTGGAACGTCCGTTGAGCGGACGGCAACACCGCGGCTACAAGACGTTCCGCGCCGCGATGAAGGACCTGCTCGCCGTGCTGCCCGAGCCCTACGAGCGGCTGGCCGCCCGCGACCCGCAACTCGCCGCCGCACGCGACGCGCTGCTCGAAGCCGACCTCATCGACGGCGAACGGCACGTCACGCTCGCCTACTCGATGGTGCGCCTGCAACGCTCCATCGCCCAACTGCCCGACGGCCCGGACAACGCCGTCGGCGAACTACGCCTGATGCGGCACCGACGAGCGGCCCGGTACGCGCCGCTGCTCCGCTTCGGCGACCACTACGTCGCCGAGGCCGTGTCCGCCTTGCGGCACTGACCCGAAGACCGCACCGGAACCAGGAGCCGACGCCGATGCCCGAGCTCGCCGCGACCGCCACCGCCGAACTGGCGTTGTCGCCGTCCGACACCGCTCAAGTCGAACGCCTGGCACGGGAGCTGTGCTCCGACGACCGGGACCGGGTGGACGCGCCGGAGTGGGTCGCCCGCGCCCGGGACGCCTGGGACGACGCGCCGCTGTCCTTGCGACGCGGGGTGCGCCGGTTCCGGCGGCACTCGGGCCCCCAGGGGGTGCTGGTGATCCGCGGGTTGCCGATCGACGGGACCGCGCTGCCCGCCACGCCGTCCGCGCCGGACTCGGTGCAGCGCGAGCCCACCGTCGCCGCGGCGGTGCTCGCCATGGTGGCCTGCGGACTCGGCGACCCGGTCGCGTACCTGGCCGAGAAGTCCGGTGCCCTCGTGCAGGACGTCGTCCCCGTGCCCGGCAGGGAGAACTTCTCCGGCAACGCCGGATCGGCGCTGTTGACCTTCCACAACGAGAACGCCTTCCACCCCCACGAACCCGACCACGTCCTGCTGCTGTGCCTGCGCGCCGACCACGACCGCAGCGCGGGCCTGCGCACCGCCTGCCTGCGCGAAGTGCTGCCGCTGCTGCCCGAAGCCACCCGCGAGGTGCTGTCCGAACCCGAGTTCGTCCTCCGGCCGCCACCCTCCTTCGGCGCCGACGACACCACCCGCGCACCACAGCCGGTGCTCTTCGGAGCGGTCGAGGACCCCGACATCAGGATCGCCCAGATCGCCATCACCCCGGTGACGGAGCGAGCCGAAGCGGCCTTGGCCGATCTCGCCCGCGCCTTCGACGACGCCTCCCGCACCACCCGGCTCACCCCGGGCGACATGGCGATCATCGACAACCGGGTCGCCGTGCACGGCCGCACCCCCTTCCGCCCCCGCTACGACGGAGCCGACCGCTGGGTGCAGCGCACCTTCGCCGTCACCGACCTCCGCCGCTCCCGCGACCACCGCCTCGACGACGGCTACGTCATCACCCGATGACCTCGGCCGCCTGCCTTCGTGTGCCTGATTCCTGTTGGCACGTAATGGAATCGGCCTGCGCGACAGTCGAGCGGTGATCGGGACGCGTCACCCGATCGATACGTAGCCCGCCCGGTTCAGGCGTGATTCGATCAACAAGTGAACCCGATCGAGGAAGTCGGCCGCGGGCCGAGAGCCGCCGACTACCCCTACGCGTTCCACATCGCCCTGGACGGCAACGGGCTCAACGGTTTGGAGGGCCGGGCCGGGGTGTGCGTGTTCCACTACAACCCGGTCAGCGGACGGCACACCTCCCGGATCGAGTACTACGACGGTCTCTCCGGCGGGCACGCGATCAGCCTCAGCCCCGACCGGCGCACCGGGTTCCTCGGCAACACCGGCCAACACCTGGCCTTCTACGACACCGCGAGGCCCGAGGAGACCGAGCGGGTGTCCACGCTGCGCTTCGAGCCCACCGACTCCTCGATCAAGGGCAGCACGCACGCCGTCTGGCTGGACGGCACCACGGGCATCACCGCCGTCGGCGAGTCGTTCTGGCAGTTCGACGTCACCAAGCTGACCGCCGCCGAGAACATCGGCGCCCACGGCCTGAAGCTCCCGCACGCGATCAAGCGCACCGCCTCCGGGCGCCACCTCGTCTACGGTGGCATGGACCACCCCCGCCGCGGCGAGGCGTGCGAGGTCGGCATCTTCGACCTGGAACGCCGCACGCACCGGGTGGTCGAGCTGCCCGCCACCTGCTGGCACGTCGCCACTCACCCGACCGAGGACCGCTTCTACGCGCTGTCCTTCCGCGTGGTCCCGCAGGAGGGCCGTGACTGGCACGAGTGGGCCATGGCCTACTTCAAGGAGTACGTCTTCGAGATCGACGCCGAGTCCGGCCGGGTGCTGCGGCACTGGACGGCCGCGGGCGACATCCCCGCGCACATCAACTCCGACGTCTGCCTCTCCGACCGCGAGCTCATCTACTGCACCGGCGGCAGCAACACCGTCGTCCTGATCGACCTGGCCGACTTCTCCTCCTACCGGATCATCGACGAACGACCCGACCTGCGTCACCAGGTCAAGGCCGGACGCCAGGCCGCACGACAGGTCCTCGACGTCCTGACCAGGGGTTCGGCGCTGGCGAGCACGAAGCACTTCCTCGCCGCGCTGCGCGTCAGCCGGGGCACCCTCATCGACGGCGTCTACGCCTGCCAGCTCTCCGCCGACCAGACCCTGCTGTTCACCGCCAACCGCGGCCTCAACACCATCACCGTCTACGACTACCCCTCGTGCACCGTGCGCCTCCGCGTCAAGATGCCCGACCTGCACGACCACGTCGACGGCCTGCGCCCCTGGTCCGACCCCCGCCTCGGCTTCCACCACGGCGCACTCATCAGTCCCACCGCCCACCGGTAGGGCCGGGCGGCCTCGCCAGGCACACCCGCTGATTTCGAATTCGCTCACCGCTTGCGGCCCCGTGCGATTCAGCCGGGACCGGCCACGGTCCGGACGCGGTGGTGACCGCCTCCTGCCGGCGGGACACCCAATCCACCGCAGCGGCAGGTAGGGCCGTGCCGACGCACGTCGAGCCGGCCCGGGTGGCGGCAATCCGCGCAGCCACAACGAAATCACCGTCGACGACTCGACCCCACCGCGCGCTTTCGGCTGCGCTGCACGTTCCTTGACGGCCTCAGCGCCGCCGTGCCAGGTTCGAGGGCGAATCACGCACCAGATCGGCGGCAGCCGGTCCGCGGGGCACAAGAATTCACTCTCCTCGCCGAATCCCGACGCGAACGTCGGCCGTATTTCCCATGCGCATTCACATGTTCCGTGAAGGGGTGGCATGCGTCATCGAAGAGGTTGGTCCGTGAAGACCACGAGCATCCTCCTGATCATTTCGGCACATCTCGCACTGGTGGTGGCACCGGTCTCGGCAGCTCCCTCACACAACGAGCCGGACGGTGGGCCGGCGATCCAGGCCAACACCGACGCGGGGCTGTCCGGGGGCCGCGCCTACGACGTCACCGGCGACAACTGGCCGGACCTCGTGACGCGCAACCGCGCGTCCGGCGTGCTGCAGGTGCACCCGCACTCCGGCCTGGTGAACGGGACGTCGACGTTCCTGCCCGGCGTGCAGGTCGGCACCGGTTGGCAGGTCCACAACTGGATCGGCGTCGGCAACTTCACCGACAGCGTCGCCAAGGACGGCACCGAGCAGGACGAGCGCGAGGTCTACCTCGGTGACCTGATCGCACGCCGGGCGAGCGACGGCGCACTGCTCCTGTACCAGCACAGCGGCACGTTCAACGGCACTTCCACCTGGCTGCCACCGGTCGTCGTCGCGACCGGCTGGGGAACCGTGCGGCGGATCTGGGTCGCCGACGCCGACCTCGACGGGTTCGACGACCTGATCGCCATGGACAGCCAGTTCACCGTCTGGGTCTACCCGAACTCCCGGTTCCTCAACGGCGCGAGCACGTTCACCGCCAGGATCAAGGTCTCCGCGTCGGTGGGCGGACCGTCCAGCGACGTGCGGGCGTACCACTTCTTCGCGCCCTGGTACCAGGACGCGCCCGACTTCATCTCGGCGTTGCCCGGCAGCGGCGGGTCGGTCTACTACATGCCGAACAGCCACGGCCCGGTGAACGAGAGCACGTGGGCGCGCTGGAACGGCGCCGGCGCGCGGGTCGTCTCCTACGACGCGGTCGTGTCCAGCGCCACGGTCACGCTCGCCGACGTCACCGGCAACGGCAGCGAGGACCTGGTGACCTCCCTCTACAACGGTGAGCTGTGGCTGCACCCGGTGCGCGTGCCCAGGCTCGGGCAGGCAGCCGGCGTCGACGCCCGCGTCTTCCTCGGGGGCGGGTGGGACGTCTATGACGTCATCACCTGATCCCGCGCCCACCACCCGCGTTCCCCAGCCGAGATCGAGGTGTTCACGTTGAGCAGGCGCAAGACCGTCGTGGCCGCTGTCGCCCTGGCGTTAGCGGTGATCATCCCCGCCGGCGACCTGACCGCCAACCCACCCGCCGTTGCGGCGCCCGCCGGCACCCCGGTGCCCACCGGCACCCCGGCACCGGACGAGCCCGGCACGGACCGCGAACCGGCGCGGCTCAACGCAGGCGGCCCGGACCAGCACTCCCCGAGCCGGGAGGAGGCCATCGAGCACTTGCTGCGGCAGGCTCCCAAGGGGGACGACCTCTACCACCTCCACCGGGACCGCAAGTACAAGGTCTCCACCCACCCCTCGGAGTACGACGAGCAGAGCGGCACGTTCCAGGCCCTGGCGGACGACGTCGGCTACGAGGAGTGCGAGGAGAACACCGAGGTCGAGAAGTTCTGGTTCAAGAACCGGTTCAACCTCTGCATGACGCAGGAGGTCGAGGTCGCGCACTTCCAGCTGCCGAACCCCGTGCCCGTCGGCCACTCCTTCTTCGAGGCGACCGTCATCGCGACGGCCGTGCCGGGCACGCAGGACACCCGGTTCGGCATCCGGCTGCGCCACCTGCGGGATGTCGGGACGACCGTGCCCTCCGTCATGGGGATCACCCTCGACTGCTTCAACGCCGACCCGTCGCGCACCAGCACCTGCGCCGCCGAGGCCGACGAGCCCGCCCTCGCCGTGGGGTACCCGTTCGCGGCCTGGCAGGGGGCGCTGAGCGGCCTGCCCTTCGGTTTCACGACGCGCACGACCACCACCGCCGTGCCGGGCACCGACAAGTACGCCGCGGAGCTGCGGGGCTACTTCTCCTACCTGTTCCACATCCGGATCGCGTCGCAGGGGCTGCCGCCCAACTCCACCGCGCTGCGGCACGAGTTCTGGCGGTGCGACTCGGCCCTGTACGTCTACAACACCAACGGCCGGTGCGTCTTCCACCACGCCATCTCGTCGATCCAGATGAGCGCCACCAGCGCCACGATGGGCAAGTCCGCGTCGTTCATCCGGGACGCCCAGAACGGCGGCCCCAACGTGGCGCCGATCATCTCCGGCAAGAAGGTCCCGGGCCGGTTCGGGGAGAGCGAGCTGCACCGACTCTACAAGGCCTACGACACGAACAAGAAGATTCCCGCGTCCCGACGCAAGATCAAGCGGACCTGTCGTGACTACTTCTCCAGCAACTACACCCGCGGACCGGGCGGGATGAAGATGGAGTGCGACGAGTACCCGTTCGCCACGACCTACGAGAACGCCGCCCTGGTCGACCCGCAGTCGGTGTGGAACTACGCCGTGCGGCCGGTGCCGAGGACGGACAACGGCGCGGCCGGCAACTACTACGGTGAGTGGCTCAGCCGGGACCGCCTCCTCGACGGCGACCCGTTCTACGTGATCATCACTCCCTGACGCCGGGCTGACGTGGCGCGGACGGCGGCCTCGACCCGACGCCGTCCGCGCTAGCCTGTCGACCGTGACGACCCCCGCACGCGGACCCGTGACGGCGTTCGACGACACCGTGGACGTGGAGTACTCGCGGTTCTGCCTCCAGGACATGGCGCGCATGGACGGCGCGTTGTCGCTGCGGCCGCCAGAGGACGACGACTGGCTGATCGTCGGCGGCCCGGGCGGGGTGTTGTTCCGCAGCGCCGGCAGCGACCACAACCCGCCCATCCGGCTGGAGCTGTGGGCCGTCCGCCCGGAACCCCCGGAAACCCGGTGGCGGGAGTCCGCCGAAGCGGTGTTCACCACCGCCGGGACGGAGCTGCGGCTCTGGTCGGTGACGGCCGCGCTGGGGGAGAGGACCCTCGTCCTGCCCGCGCCCGGCGACTACCAGGTGGAAGCCTTCGTGCGCGGGGAGGCGGACCCCGACGAGGAACCGGAGGACGAGGAGTGGCTCGTGCGCATCTGGCCGGCGTGACCGCCCTGCTGCTCGCGCTCGCCGCGTGCGCGGAGGAGCCGACCGAACCGGAGGTCCCGAGGTCGGGCGGGTTCAGCTGCGTCGCCGCCGGCGACACCGGCACCCGGCACTGCGCGCGCATCGCCGAGGACATCACCCGCCGGGCCCCGCTCGACGAGGCCGGCCGCCGCCGGGCCGAGGAGGTCGCCGCCGCCGTCCAGCGAACCACGTCGCTGCTCGGCAGCTGCCCGGTGGCCGAGGCGAAGTGCGCGACTTCCGCGCCGCGCCCGCCCACCGCCGACGACGTCACCGCCCTCACCCGCGAGCTGACCGCCAAGGGACTGACGACCACCGCGCGGCTCGCCGCAGCCGACGACCCCGCGCCGACCGGATCCCTGCTGTACGCGGTGGACGTCGAGCCAGGGGCCTGCGTGGTCGGCCACCTCACGGCCATCCCGGGCGGCGGCGCGGGGCACTACGTCGCCGGACACCTCCCGGAGGGCGGCTGCCTGACCCCCTGACCCACCGCCGCCGACGCCGGTCTGGCTGCGTCGGCGGCGGTACTGGCGGACGAACCCCGCACGACGTGGTGCAGGAACAGCCGGCCGGGACGTTCTGGCCTGATACCGACGGTGACCTCACCGGCACCACCCCAGTCGACCTCGACGTGGGGTGTTGTCCCGGTCGGCTGGTTTGCGCGGTGACGTCGTGCGGATAGTGAGGCGGGGTGGGAGAGTGCGCTGGGTGGTCGATCGGTCGGTGGTGGCGTGGATGCTGGGGGCCTTCGTGGTCGCGTTCGTCGTCACGCGGTTGGTGACGCGGATGATCCGCGCTGGGCGTGGGCCGTTCCGGGATGTCAGTGCGGGCGGGGTCCATGTGCACCACCAGGTGTTCGGCATCTTTCTGCTGCTGGCGGCAGGGGCGGTCGGCCTGGTGTTCCGCCCGGCGGAGGGTTGGGCCGACGTGACCGCGGTCGTGTTCGGGGTGGGGGCGGCTCTGACGTTGGACGAGTTCGCGCTGTGGCTGCGGCTGGACGACGTGTACTGGGGTCCGGAGGGGCGGCAGTCGGTGGACGCCGTGTTGGTCGCGGTGGTCGTCGGGTTGCTGTTGCTCGCCGGGTTCTCGCCCTTCGACGACGACCCGGACGACGGCAGCGTCGCCGCGGTGCTGCTGGTGGCGGTGAACCTGGTGTTCGCCGTGGCTGCGATCCTGAAAGGACGGACGCTGCTGGGCATCCTGGGGCTGTTCGTGCCGCTGCTGGCGCTGTTCGCCACCTGCCGCGTGGCCCGGCCGGGATCACCGTGGGCCCGCCGCTGGTACCGGCCGGGCTCGCGGCGGTTGGCCAAGGCGCAGCACAGGTTTCCGCCGGGCCGCCGCAACCGCTGGGATCCACTGGTCGACCTGTTCACCGGGTCGCGATGAACGGCCCGCTTCGGGCCGATCGGCACAGCTCGCGATGGACGGCGCGCTCGCTCAACGGTCCACTGTGGTGCATGGAGCGGCACGAACCGGTGACGTGGCTGGTTGTGGTGGACAGGTCGGCGTGCACCAGGTAGTCCGGGTGGACGCCGTCGTCACTGGTGCGGCGTTCGAAGACGATGTCGAGTGAATCGCCCGGCCGGACTTCCACGGCGGTGTCGAACAGCGGCAGGTAGGCGGGTATCCAACTGGTGCGTTGCCGCAGCGAGTCCACGATCGGCGCGCCGCCTCCGGTGCGGGGTGTTGTTTCGTGTCCCACCGGTTCGCCACGGTCCGGGCCGCCGACCCGGTCGTCGTGCTCGACCATGGCCGCGTGTCGCAGGTCGGCACGCACGACGCCCTGGTGGCCGGCGGTGGTCTGTACGCCGAGCTTCACGAGATGCAGGCACGTGTCTACCGATAGGAGTTCCGACCCAGTGGTTGATCTACCTGTGCACCCGTCCTCGGCCCGGTTCGTCCCACGATCGGGTGGAGGTGAGCTCCTCGACGTGACCGGTCTGCTCGCCGACCTGGCCGGGGAGGACGGGATCGCCGCCCGGCTGCTGGAGCGCTTGGCGCCGGGCGACCTCGACGGCGGGACGGTGGCGGTCGCCGACCTGATCGGCGCCGCCTCGTGGGAGTCGGACCGGCTCGGCGACATCACCGTGCGGCCCGAGCACCTGGTGCTGGGGTGGGCGCGGCTGGCCGCCGAACGCGACGACGGGCGGGCACCGGCCCTGGAGCGGGTCCGGGAGGAGTTGCAGTGGGTGATGGCCGAGCGGGCTCAGCTGACCTACGAGCAACTCACCCCGGTGCCGCGACCGGACGCCGTCCGGCCACCCAGGACGGTCCTGCTGGCCGGGGTGCCGGGCACCGGGAAGAGCACCCTGGCGGAGGCGCTGGCCTGGCGGCTGCGCGCGCCGGTGTACTCGATGGACTGGCAGCTGGGTGCGCTGGTCCCGTTCGGGGCGCTGCGATTGGACAACTCCCTGCCGTTGGCGGAGGCGAACGTGACCGCGTCCATCGCCCGCCAGGTGCAGCTCGGGTTGGACGTGATCGTGGACGCGACCGGTCACCGCCGTGAGGTGCGGCAGCGGTGGCGTTCGGTCACCGAGCGGCTGGGTGGGGTCTTCGTCGGGGTGGAGTGCGTGTGCTCGGACGAGGCGGTGCAGCGGGGCCGGGTCGAGGGCAGGTCGCGTGGCATCCCCGGCTGGCACTCGACGGTGTCGTGGGAGCACGTGCTGCGGATGAAGGGGCGTTGGGAGCGGTGGGACGAGCCGCACCTGGTCGTGGACTCGGCGGTCGGGTCGCCGGAGCAGGTGCTGGCCGAGGTGCTGGCCGCGGTCGACGCGGCGGGATGAGGGCTTCCTGCTCGTCGAGGACGTCCTGGTAGCGGGGGACGTCGGACGGGTGCGGGCGGAGGCCGAGCGGTTGTGCACTCGACCACGACGAAAGGGTGATGGAGAAGGACGGTCTGACCGTTCGGGCTTTCGCAGGCAGATGATCGGACAGGCCAGGGCGATCATTGCCTGGTGGACGCCCGGCGCCGACACCCACACCGCCCCGACCCGCTCATTGACCGCTTGCGACGGACACCAATTCCATCCACGTCAGAGTCGCGATCATCGCCAGGGTGTCGCACAGCGACAGGGAGTCCGCGGCGGCGGAGGGAGGGCCCATGCCGTAGCACCCGCCCTTCTTCATGACGTTCACCGCGCCCAGGACGTCGTCCGCTACTGCGACGATCTTGTGGGACTGCTCCGCGGTGGTGGTCTCGTCCGCGATGACGGCTTCCTTGAACTTCTCGACCGCTCTGCCGGCGCCGATCAGTTCCTTGGCACAGCGCGCCTGGTCGAGATGCTCCGGCGAACACGACCGAAGGGAGTTGACCCCGTAGGTGGTGCTGAGTTCCCGGAGCCGCTGTTCGGGGTCGAGCGGTACGACCCCGGACGTGGATGCGGCTGTCGAGGCGGTCGGTGGTGCCGGTTGATCGGCTCCGCCGCACGAGACGATCGCGAGCACCGCCGAGACCGTGACCAGGATGCGGCTGCGGATCACCGAGTCCCCTCCGACTCCTCGCACCGGCGCCGTCCGGGTATCCGGGTCATGGGCACACCTGCCGGTGCGGCACGTCCGGCGCGTACGTGGCCCACTCCTCGGCCGTCAGCGACCGGCTCACCTGGGCGCACAGCGCGCGTTCGACGTCGACCAGGTGGCCGGCCCGCCACAGGCGCACCGACCCGTCCTCGCCAACCCCGGCGAGCATCGTGCCGTCGGGGCTGAAGGCCACCGCCCGCACCGCGCCGTCGTGGGCGAGGTGCTCGGGCCCGATCCGCTGCCGGGAGTCGACCTGCCAGAGCCTCACCGTGCCGTCCCCGCCGCCGGAGGCCAGCAACTCGCCGTCCGGGCTGAACGCCACCGAGAACACCTGCCCGCTGTGCCCGGTCAGCGGTTCGCCGATCCGCCGGCGCGTCTCGACGTCCCACAGCCACACGAGGTTGTCGGAACCGGCGGTGGCCAGCGTCGTGCCGTCGGGGCTGAACGCCACGGAGCGGACCGGTCCGTCGTGCGCCTGCGTCAACGTGACACCGTCGCCCCCGTTGACGGGCCACAGGTGCACGGCGCCGTCCTCCGCGCCCGCGACCAGGGTCCGGCCGTCAGGGCTGAACGCGGTGGTGTACGCCGTCCGGCCCTTCAGCACGGTTCGGGTCGACGTCCCGGTCACGGGATCCCAGTAGTGGACCGTGGCCTTCTCACCATCGCGTTCGAGGCTGTTCGAGGCCAGGGCCGCCGTCCGGCCGTCGGGGGAGTAGGCCAACGACCACACGGGACGGATCGGACCGTACTGCGCGGCGACGCGGACCGCGCCCGTGGTCGGGTCCACAGTGGACACCGTGCCGGCGGTCGCGACGCCCGGCCCCGCCTGTGCACCGCCGACCAGCAGCGTCGAGCCGTCCGGGCTGTACGCCAACGAGCGCACGGTCCGCGTGTCGCCCGTCGTCAACCGGCCGACCGAGGTGCGCCGGGCGGTGTCCCACAGCAGTACGGTCGGTCCGTCCACGACCCGCGACCGGAGGTGGGCGACCTCGTCGTCGTCCAGGAGCCCCGGGTCGAACCCGAGGCGGGTCAGGGACGCCTCCCATCCGTCACCGTAGACGCAGACGTCCCAGCTGCGTTCGGCGCAGTAGGAGCCCTGCGCCGGCGGGGCGAAGTCCCTGCCGTAGTCGCCGCCGGTCGCCAGGAACCGGCTGTCGGGGCTGAACGCGGCGGCGTGGACCGGGCCGGGGTGGCCGGTCATCGGGTCGGCGGTCCGCAGGTGGTTCTCGACGTCCCAGACGCGGATCACGCCGTCGCCGTCGCCGGAGACCAGCGTCGGACCGTCCGGGGCGAACGCCACGGACAGCACCGGACCGGCGTGCCCGGCCAGCGGGTCGCCGACCTGGCGCCGGGTCGTGACGTCGAACAGCCGCACGGCACCGTCACGGCCACCCGTCGCCAGGAGGTGCCCGTCGTGGCTGAAGGCGACCGACGGGCGTGCCGTGGTCGGGTCGCCGCCGGTGGGCGCGGTGAGGGGTTCGCCGATCGGACGGCGCACGGCGGTGTCCCAGAGCCGGACGACGCCGTCCGGGCTCGCCGTGGCCAGCAGCGCGCCGTCCGGGCTGAAGGCCAAAGCGGGTGCGGCGTGGTCGGTGGTGTCGGTCGGGTGGGTGGTCAGCGGCTCACCGACCGGGGCCAGGGTGGTCGCGTCGCGGAACCGCAGCCGCCCGTCGCGCCCGCTGGTCGCGATCAGCGACCCGGCCGGGCTGAACGCCACGTTCGAGGTCCACGTGGTGACGGCGGGGAACTGCGGCCCGAGGTCGCCGTGGGCGACCCGCTGGGAGGTGCGCAGGTCCCACAGCTGCACCGAATGCTCCGACCCGCTGACCACCAGCAGGCCCCCGTCGGGGCTGAACGCCACCGTCCGGTGCTCAGGGCGATCGAGGTCGTCGAGGGGATGGGTGGCCACCAGTCGCGGGTCGCTCGGCACGCCCCGCTCGTCCAACCTCCACACCTGCACCTTGCGCCGACTCGTGACGGCGAGGTGCGAGAGGTCGGGGCTGAACACGACCGTCTTGACGGGGCCGTCGTCCAACGGCTGCGTGGGCGCGACCTCCCGGCGGGTGGCGAGGTCCCAGTGGCGCACCTCCATCGTCCCGGCGACCAGCGTGCCGCGCGGACCGACGGCGACGGCGTGCACCGGGGCCTCGCCGCCGTCCATGGCGGCCAGACCGGCGCGGTCGGCGGCCAGGAGCATCGCCGTGCGGGACTCGGCGGTCGGGTCGACCGCGTGACCGGCCAGGGCGAGCAGCCGTGCCAACTCCGGGTCCCGGTCGCCCACGGCCTGGCTGCGGGCCGCGAGCCCGCGCGAGAGGTCCGCGGTGTGCTGGTCCTCGGTCCGGGACCAGAGCAGGGCGCTCAACACCAAGGCGACGGTGAGCAGCAGTGCGACCCCGCCCACCGCGATCCGGCGTAATCGCCTGCCGAGTCGGTGTTGTCGCGCGTCCTCGCTGTCGATGGCGTCGACGTCGCTGCCGTGGATCGGCGCGGCCACGGCCGCCACGGCCCGGCGGAAGCCGGCGTGCCCCAGCGACAGCTGACTCTCCTCGCGCGCCCAACTCAAATCGACCCACAACGGCTCGGCGGTGAACCAGCCACGCAGCCGCGGCGGCAACGCATCGGTGCGGTCCCAGTCGAAGTCGTTCCCGCCCCAGGCGATCGTGCCGCCGGTCAGCACGATCAGGAAGGTCTCCCGCTCACGGTGCTCGACCCAGTGCTCGACCTCGCGTCCCACCCACGGCGACGCCGCCGCCTCGGGTGAGGCCAGCAGGACGAAGAAGCGGGAACGACCCAGCGCGGCGGTGATGGTGCCCCACAGGTCCGGGTTGGCGGCGAGGTTGGTCTGGTCGCGGAACACCCGCAGCGCCCGCAGTTGGTTCCACCGCTTGGCCAGCCGGTGCAGACCCACTTCGACCGCCGGCGCGAGCCGGTCGTCCGCGGCATGGCTGTAGGACAGGAAGGCGTCATAAGAGGTGCTCGGTCGTTCGTCAACCACCCGATCCCCCGCCAGTGCTGGGTGACATCAAGTAACCATCGGTGACCTTACGCGACTGCGTGCGACGAGCGGCGCCGATTCCGACAGCTCCTGGCTTCGCCGCGGCGCGATGTCGCCGATCTTGCCTCGCGCTGAGCGGAGGAGGTTCTCCGACCGGGGAAGGGTCACCGTCGGTCGGCTGGTGTGATCGGATCGGGTGGGAGTTCCGGGATGGCGGCCAGTTCGGCTGGTGGCCGACCGGGGTGCACGACGCCCAACTGGTGGGTGGCCCTGGTCATGGCGACGTACAGGTCGTTGTGGCCCAGTGGTGCGGTGAGGATCTCGGCCGGGTCGGCGATCAGGACCGAGTCGAACTCCAGGCCCTTGGCCTGATCAGGGGTCAGCAGTACCACCTTGCCGGTCAGGTCCGGTCGGATGGTGAGGGACAGCGCGTCGGCCAGGGACTCGATGTGCGTGCTCGCGGCGATGATCGCGAGTTGGCCGTCGGTGTGTGCCGTGGCGAGGTCGGTGATGACCGTGGTCAGGCCGGCGCGGGTGGTGCCGATCCGCCAGGGTGTCCTGCCGGTCGAGCGGACCGACCGGGATGGCGGCGTTCCGGGGTGGTGGACGGCGAGCAGGTCCGCGGTGGCGTCCATGATCTCGGCCGGTGTGCGGTAGTTGACCGTGAGCCGGGCGAGTTCCCAGCGGTCCCGGACGTGTGGCCGCAGCACGCGGTCCCACGACGGGGCGCCGGCCGGGTTCCCGGTCTGGGCGAGGTCGCCGACGATGGTCATCGACCTGGTGGGGCACCGGCGCATCAGCATCCGCCAGGCCATGTCGGACAGTTCCTGGGCCTCGTCGACGACCACGTGCCCGAACATGGCGTGGTCGTCGCCCTGGCCGACGAGGGCCGCGGCCTCGTCCAGCAAGGGGACGTCCGCGGCGCTCCAGCCGTCGGTCCGCTCACCCTGGACGTCCACCACGAGGTCGGACACCACGTGCTGCGGGGTGAGCGCCGGCCACAGCAGGTCGAGCGCGGCCCGGACGCCGGTGTCGGCGAGCAGTGAGTCCCGCAGACCGGCCCGGTCGGTCTCGTCCAACAGGGTCCTCGGTCCGTCGTCGTGCTCATCGTGGTCGATCACGACACCCGCGGCGGCCAGCGCACGCAGATCGGCCTCGCCGAGCCGGCCGTCCGGGCTGCCGCCGTCGATCGCCTCGCCGGTGTCGGTGAGCACGACCGCCTCCATGCCCTCGATCAGGCGCCGCGCGAGCACGTCCACGATCTCCCGCTGGAAGACCAGCCTGGCCTGGTTGTGCGGAAGTCCGGTCCCCCTGGCCTTGCGCACGGCACGGCCGCAGCCGCGCGGGTCGAGCCGGAGCACCTGCTGCTCGAACTCCACGTCGACCGGGTGGTCCGGTGTCCGGACCCGTGACCGCACCGCCGCCGCCAGCCGCTCGGCCATGGCCGCCTCGCCCTTGAGCCGGGCGATCCCGGGCGGGTCCACCCGGCTGACCTCGACGTCCGGCCGCAGGTCGGCGATGGTCGCGGTCACCACGCTGCTCTCGCCGAGACCGGGCAGGACCTGGCCGATGTAGTCGAGGAAGATCCGGCTGGGACCCACCACCAGGACACCGCGGGTGCGCAGGTGCGGACGGGTGTAGAGCAGGTACGCGACGCGGTGCAACGCGACGGCCGTCTTTCCCGTGCCGGGACCGCCCTGCACCACCAGCACCCCACCTGACGCGTGCCGGATGATCCGATCCTGTTCGGCCTGCAGGGTGGTCACGATGTCGTGCATCCGCCCGGTTCGCTGCGCGGTCACCGCCGCCAACAACGCCGCCTCGCCGACCAGACCGCCGTCGCCGGCACCGGCGGGGTCCAGCAACTCGTCGTCGAGCGCGACGACCGTCCGGCCTCGCGTGGTGATGCGCCGCCGTCGCCGCACCCCCTGCGGCGCGGTCGCCGTCGCGGTGTAGAACGCCCGGGCCACCGGCACGCGCCAGTCCACCAGCAACGGTTCACCGCCCTCGTCCCGGAACAGGCCGAGCCTGCCGATGTAGACGCGCCGACCGTCGTCCATGTCCAGCCGCCCGAAGCACAACCCCTCCTCCACCGCGGCCAGTCGCTCCACCTCCGCCTGCCAGACGGCCACCGCCTCCCCGTCCTCACCGGCCCGCGCCGCCACCAGCCGCTCGGCTGCCTCCTCGCGCATGGCGTCCAGCCGGGCGTACAGGCCCGCCACGTACTCCTGCTCGACGTCGACCTCACGATCGATGCCCCCACCGGTCACCGCCACACGATCCCCCCAGCTCGACGATCAGTGCTTTCGAGCGTGCACGGCGGCACCGGGGAAGAAACAGTCTTGTTCTTCCCCGCCACCTCAGCCGCCCATGTCAGGCAGCCGCCTGGGTGATCATCGGAACGCCTGCCGTCGCGGGGCGTGGTCGTTGTTGCGCGGTGTCATCCCAGGCGGAACGTTGCGCGGTAGGCGGTGGGGGTGACGCCGAGGACGCGGTGGAAGTGTCGGCGCAGGGTGGTGGCGGTTCCCATGCCGCAGCTGGTCGCGATCTGGTCGATCGAGGCGTCGGTGCGTTCGAGGAGTTCCCGGGCGCGGGTGATCCGCTGGTGGTGGAGCCAGTCGAGCGGCCCGGCCTGGAGTTCCGCCCGCATGCGGCGGGCGAGTTGGCGGGTGCTGAGGTTGGCGCGTCCGGCGAGGTCGCGCACGGTCAGGGGCTGGTCGAGACGACTACGTGCCCATTCGAGGGCGGGTGCGAGACCGTCCGGGCCGCGTGGCTCGGCGGGTGTGGTGATGAACTGCGCTTGACCGCCGCTTCGGTGGGCGGGCACGACGAGCCGCCTGGCGATCCCGTTGGCGACGGCGGCGCCGAGGTCGCGACGCACCAGGTGGAGGCAGAGGTCGAGCGCCGCGGTCTTGCCGGCCGAAGTGAGCACGTCGCCCTCGTCGACGTAGAGCACGTCGGGTCGGACGTCGACCTGCGGGTAGCGGCGGGCGAGGTCCTCGGCGTGCATCCAGTGCGTCGTGGCGACCCGGCCGTCGAGCACCCCGGCCGCCGCCAGGACGAACGCGCCGGTGCACAGGGAGGCGATGCGGGCGCCGCGGTCGCGTGCCGTGCGCAGCGCGTCGATGAGCTCCGGGTCGGGGTTCTCGTCGAGGTCGTCGGACGAGGGCACCAGGACGGTGTCGACGTGCGCGATCCCGGCGTACGACGTGGTCGGCAGGTGCGCCAGCCAGGGGTGTGGAGCACCGTCGGCGGTGCAGACCACGAGGTCGTACCACGCGCCGGTGGGGGACAGCTCCGAACGGTCGACGCCGAAGATCTCGGCAGCGATCGCGATCTCGTACAGCATCGCCGAGCCGTGCATGACGAGCGCGAGCCTGAGCATGTCTCATATTGTACGGGGCAGGTCGTTTCGGACACTCGTGCCGGACCGGTGTCACGTCCGACGATGATCTCGTGAACGCGACCGATCGAGTCCTTGTCTACGGCGCCACCGGTCACACGGGGCGCTTCGTCGTCGACGAGCTGCTGCGGCGCGGGTTGGTTCCCGTGCTGGCCGGCCGCAGTGCCGAGCGCCTGGCCGCCGTCCCGCCGCGACACGCGGCGCTGGACCGCCGGGTGGTGGGCATCGACGATCCCGACCTGCTCCGACGTGCGGTGGTCGGGACCGGCGCGGTCATCAACTGCGCCGGTCCGTTCCTCGACACGGCTCTCCCTCTCGCCCGCGCCGCGGTCGAGGTCGGCGCCCATTACCTCGACGTCACCGCCGAGCAGCCGGTCGTGCAGGCCCTCTACCGCGACCTCGACGCGCCGGCGCGTGCCGCGGGCGTCGCCGTCGTCCCCGCCATGGCCTTCTACGGCGGTCTCGCCGACCTGCTGGTCACGGCCGCGCTCGACGGTGGCTCGCGAGCCGACGAGGTCGACGTCGCGATCGGCCTGGACCGCTGGTGGCCGACCGCCGGCACCCGGATCACCGGCGCGCGCAACACCGCGACCCGCCTGGTGATCCGCGGCGGCGCACTGACCGCGCTGGACAGCCCCGCACCGTCCGGGACCTGGTCCTACCCGTCACCGCTCGGCGACCAGTCGGTCGTGCGGCTGCCGTTCTCCGAGGTGATCACGATCGACCGCCACCTCGACGTGGGCGAGCTCCGCTCGTACCTCAACACCGCCCCGCTCGACGACCTCCACGACGCCGCCACACCGGTGCCGACCTCGACCGACGAGCAGGGGCGATCGGCACAGCGGTTCGTCGTGGACGTCGTCGTGCGTCAGGGCACGGACACCCGGCGGATCAGTGCGACCGGGCGCGACATCTACGCCGTCACCGCGCCGATCGTCGTGGAAGGCGCCGTCCGACTCCTCGACGGACGCCACCGCGGCCCGGGCGCGGCGGCACCCGGCGAGGCGTTCGACGCCGCCGACACCCTCGCCACCCTGATGCGGAACGCCGGGGCCATCACGGTCCGGTCCGACCAACAACAAGCCGCGACCACCCTGGTGGGTGACCGCCGACTCGACGGCGGCGACCGAGGCGGAGTCCGCTAACCGCAGACGGACTTGTAGCGCAGGAGGACCGCGCCCGATGCGAAGGTGCGGTTCTCCACCAGTTCCAGCTTCAGCCATGCGTCCAGTGGCGGGAAGAACGGTGTGCCGCCGCCGATCGCGACCGGCGTGACGACCACGTGGAACTCGTCCACCAGGCCGGCCCGGACCAGGGGCGCGGCGAGCGTGGCACCGCCCACCTCCATCAGGCCGTCGGTCTCGGCCTTGAGCCGCCTGGCGACCTCGACCACGTCACCCCGTTCCAACCTGGAGTTCCAGTCGACCGATTCCAGGGTCCGGGAGAAGACCACCTTCGGCATCGCGAGCCACAGCCGGGCGTACTCGGCCTGCACCGGGGGCACGTCGGGTGCCTGGCCGGCGGTCGGCCAGTGGCCCGACATCAGCTCGTACAGCTTGCGCCCGTACAGCGACAGCGCGACCTGCCCGGTGCGGTCGTTCCAGTACTGGTGCAGTTCGTCGTCCGGCGTGCTCCAGCCGAGGTCGCCGTTCGCGTCGACGGTGTAGCCGTCCACCGAGACGTTCAGGCCATAGGTCAACCTGCCCATGGTGGTACAGCATGCCCGAGCCTGGAGTACTCCACGACCGAGGACAGGCTCACCGCCACGTTCCCTGTCGTGGCGAGTCGGGTGATCGTCACGCGACGTACGTCGGGCAGGGCTTCACCCGTGGACGCTGGACGGCGGTTGATCGCTACCAGCTCTCGTCACGCAGCACGGCCCGCGGTTCGTCGTCGTCATCGTCCCGGCTCGCCGGCTTGGGGCGGGACGGTGCGGGTCGGGACGACGCGGGACGGGGCGGTGCCGAGCCGGAAGGCGTCGGCGGGGGCGCAGGCGGTGGGGGCGCAGGCGGTGGGGGCGGCAGGAGCGGGATGTCGCGGAGTACCCCCTCCACACGCAGCTGCTCGTGCAGGCGGTGGGTTTCGGAGCGGATCTGCGCGGCTGCCCGTTGCGCGGTGTCGAGCACGAGTCGGGCGATGTCGCCTCTGGCGGTCGGGGAAATGCGAAGGTCGATGAGCATGCCGCCGGAGTCGACGGTGGCCTGCACGGCGTTGTCCGGCGATGTCGCCGTGGCGGTGGTGCTCTTCATCCGCGACTGGGCTTGCAGCAGGGCTTCGTTGCGGCGCTTCATGCGGCTCAGGCGCTCGCCGGTGGCCTCTTGCAGCGCTGCCGCCCTGGCGTTGATCGTCTCCGGGTCGAAGTCCGTCATCGGCCCTTGCCCACGCCCGCGCCCGCCTTGCCGGTGCCGTCGTCCGGTACGAGAGGGCCGGTGTCGACCTTCTCGTTGATCTCCTCGTCCTGCGCGGGACCGAGGTTGAACTCGCGCGGGTCGAAGTTCGCCCGGGTCGCGATGGTGGGCGGCTCGGGGTTGACGTCCGGGAGGTGCGGTTTGTTCAGCAACTCGTCGAGGATGTTCCGCAAACCCTGTTCGAGCCCCGCGAGTTGTTCCTCGTAGAGGCTGCGTAGGCCTTCCAGCCCGTCCGCGAGGCGTTGCATGACGTCGATCTCGCTCTCGCCGCCGTCAGCGAGTTCGATGATCACGCTGCCGATGCCGGACAGGAAGCCGAGGGCGGCGCCCAAGAGACCGCCGCCGCCAACGGCGCCGCCCAGGGTGCTCGACAACACGCTGACCACCGCGCTGCCGACCTTCCAGCCCTGCATCTCCTCGTCCGCCTCCGCGGCGGCGAGACCTCCGTCGGCCTGCTGCACGAGGTCGAGCAGGTCCGATCGCACGGCGAGGAGCAGCGCGTGGTAGCCCTTCATCACGATGGCGACGGCTTCCAGCGCCTCACCCTGCCGCAGGACGGCGGCGTGCATGTTGTTGAGGTAGGCCTCGAAGTTGTCCGCGGCTGAGCCGTGCCAGTCGGCGATGTCGGTCGCGGCGCTGCCCAGCGACTGCGGGGCGTGCGATCCGACCTGCACGGAGGCGTCCTCGAACGACTGGCGCATCAAGTCGGCCGCCTCGTCCTCACCGGCGGTGAACGGCAGGAAGCCGTCGTGCACGCGGTGGGTCAACGGCGTGACCGCGCCCCACGTGGCCGTGGTCGTGATCTCGGCGAAGTACCCGGCGAAGATCATCACGCGGTCGTTCCACGTCGCGTTGGCCGGGATGAGCCTGCCCACGTCACACCTGCCCGTCGGCGTAGCGGTAGCGCTCCACGATCTCCAGCACGGCCTGCCGGGCGAGGTCGAGGTTGTCGCGGTTGTCCTTGATGTCGCGGAAGACCTGGTCGAAGACCTCCACCCAGGCCGTCGCCACACCGTTCAGCACGTCCGTCCCGCCCGTGCCGGATGCGAAGGCGCTGAGCGACGTCGGGAGCGTGCCGCCCACGTAGCCGCCGGTTACCTCCAGGTCGGTGATGGCCATCGGCAGCTTGTCGGTGGCCACCTGCCGCAGTTCGTCCACCTCGACGGAAAACCCGTCCGCGTTCATGTCAGCCCCCCATTTCGGCTTGTCGGCCAACGTAACCGAGTGGCCGCAGTGGTACCGGGGAACAGGGCAAGTCGACGTCGATTCACCCACTTGACCGACTACGGCTCACGTCCGGTCGATCTGGCCCCCGAGGTGCGTCACGATCGCGTCGATCGTGGGGAAGTCCCACGCCAGCGTGGGTTCGACGAGGATCCCCCAGCGTTCTTCGACGTCGACGCACAGCCCCATGGCGTGCACGGAGTCGAAGCCGAGCGAACGCAGTGCCACGTCGGTGCCGACCTGCGCCGGCGGCAGGCCCAGGTATCCGGCCACGGCGTCGACGAGCCACGCTCGCAACAACTCGTCAGACATGGTTTTCCTCCGAGGGGGCGACGACGGTGGCGACCGCAGGGGACAGCGCGCTGTGCAGCGCCGATAGCCCACCGTCGAGGAACAGCTCACGCATGTGCCCCCGGCGAACCTTGCCGCTCGTGGTGTGGCGGATCGAGTTCGACCGGACGACCACGACGCTCACGAACACGCCGAACTGCTTGGTCACGGCGTCGAGCACGGCATCGGCGAACCGGCCGGGGTCTCCCCGCGAGGCGCGGCGCATCTCCTGCACCAGCACGACGTGTTCCACCGAATCCGCATCCCGCACGCCGAAGGCCGCGCCCCTGCCCGCGTCCGGGTGCGCCTCCCGCGCCGCGTGCTCGATGTCGTGCGGATACAGGTTCCGGCCGCGGACGATGATGAGTTCCTTGAGCCGCCCGGTCACGTACAGCTGGCCGTCGAGGAGGAAGCCCAGGTCACCGGTCCGCAGCCACCGACCGTCCAGGCCGGTGACGAACGTGGCGCTCGTCGCGGCGGGATCGCCGTGGTAGCCCGCCGCCAGGCTGGGACCGGCGACCCGGATCTCGCCGGTGGTGCCGTCGCCCACCTCGACGCCCGCGGCGTCGACGATGCGCACCTCCATGCCACCCGGCTCGCCGCACCCGACCAGCGGCACACCACCGTCGTCCGACGTGAGCACGACCTCGCCGGCCGCCAACGACGCCGGGGTGAACGAGCGGACGGTCGGTCCGCGACCACGCGACGTGCAGGTGACGACCAAAGTGGACTCCGCGAGCCCGTACCCGGGGTTCAGCGCGGTGCGCCGGAACCCGACGGACGCGAACCTGTCGGCGAACGCGTCCAGTGTGGCGATGCGGATCGGCTCGGCTCCGCTGACCGCCATCGTCAGGCACGACAGGTCGAGTCCGTCAAGTGCCTCATCACCGATCCGGCGGGTCGCCCACGCGTAGCCGAAGTCCGGGGCCACGGTCCAGTCCACCCGGTGGTCGCTGATCGCGCGCAGCCAGCGGATCGGACGGGCGACCACCGCCTCCGGCGAGAGCAGGACCAGGTCGGCTTCCGCGTGCAGGGCCTGCAACTGGAGTCCGACAAGTCCCATGTCGTGGTGGTGCGGCAGCCAACCACCGATCCGCCGGACGGGCACGTCGCCGCTGATCTTCCCGAACAGCTCCAGGTTGTGCGTCAGGCCGCCGTGGGTGACCTCGACACCACGCGGACGGCTGGTCGACCCGGAGGTGTACTGGAGGTAGGCGACGGTGTCGGCACCCACCTCCGGCGGCTCCCAGGAGTCGGGGTCGTCGGTCTCGTCGAAGGCCCGCGCCGACAGACCACCCAGCACGGCCACGTGCGCCTCGTCGGTGAGCACCAGGCGCGCACCCGAGTCCTCGACCAGGCGGTCCACCCGGTCGACCCGCGAGGACCCCGACAGGGGCAGCGGCGCGGGCACCGCCACGGCACGCGCGTAGAGGCAGCCGAGGAACGCAACGAGGAAGTCCAGCCCGGCCGGGTAGAGCAGCAGCACCGGTCGGCCCGCCATTCCGGACCCGGTCAGCCAGGACGCCACGGCCCTGGCCCTCCGGTCGAGTTCGAGGTGGGTCAGTTCCGCCGCCGGACGCCCGTCGGCGAGGTAGGTGACCGTGCGGTCGGCGCGTGGGTGCGCGCGGAAGCGGGAGACGAAGTCCGTCATGCGGGGAGTCCCTCGCGGACGTACCAGGAGATGAGGAGGTCGAGGACCCGAGGTGTGACCGGTGGCGGCTCGGCGTCCGCGCTGGACTCGAACTCGTACTCGTAGCGCAGGTAAGGGGAGGTGAACTTGCACCGCATGTTGACGATCGCCTCGAACCTGCTGAACGGCTCGGCCGCGACGTCGTCGGCGGTGACGGCGACCAGCTCGACGGGCAGGTGCGCGGAGATCGCGGAGAACAGGTCGGTCACCGGCACCGCGACCGAGGGCACGAGGTGCCGCACCGGCCGGTCCAGCGGACCGCTCGCCAGCGCCAGCATCCGGTCCACGGTGCCGTCGACCGGTGTCAGGTGCAGCGCCGCCCTCGGGTGGCAGACGAAGCGGACGCGTTCACCGGGGGTGCGCCTCGCGAACAGCGCGATGACCCGCAGGAAGTCGTACATGCCGAGGTCGGTCAACGCCCGACCGGTTTCGGAGTGGCCGACCATGACACCCAGCCGAGTGACCAGCACGTCACCCTTCTGTGCTAATCCGGTCTGCGAAAGTGCGACTTCCGCCGCCCTTTTGGAGTGCTCGTAGTCATTTCTGAACTCAGACGGATGACTATATTCAGGCCATTGCTCGGGTGCTCTACCCTGAGTGGTCCCGTGTTGGTAGGCCGTGCTGACGTGGACGTACCGGGAACCGGGTTTCGCGTGCCTGGCGAACGCGGCCGCCGTGTTGGCCGAGCCGACCACGTTGACGGAGTGCAACTCGGCCTCACGACGCGGGAAGAACGTGATGAGAGCGGCGCTGTGCCAATACGTGCACGGTTCGACGAACACCTCCGACGCCGGGATCCCCAGCCCGGGTTCTGCCAGTGAGAACGCCCTGACCTGGACTTCCTCCGCCAAGGCGGGGTTCAGGTGCAGCGTGGCCAGGGCATCGGATACCTTTCTCCTGACGACTTCCCCGCTGGCGCGCGCCAAAGCGACCACGGTGTCACCGCGCGCCACGAGCGCACCGATGAGATGGGAAGCCACAAACCCGTTCGCCCCATCTACCACGTGGTTGGCCATCAAGCAACCTTGGTCCGGTCGCATCGCCGAGTAGCGTTCACGTCGTCAGCGTAACGCCCCTCGAAGAAAGGGCCGCTCCCGATGCTCAACGAACTGCTCCGGCGGAAAATCGCACACCTCTTCGCCCTGCTGGACGTGGATGACGACGGCACCATTGACAGGATGGACTACACGGCTTCGGCCGACCGCCTCGTCACCGCGTTCGGGTACGCGCCGGGCTCGTCCGAGAGCGAACTCGTCCGGGAGCGCTACAACAGGCTGTGGGAGGCGGTCACGCTCCCGATGGACACCGACGGGGACGATCGCGTCGACGTCGACGAGTACTCCTCGGGCATGGACCGGTTCGTCACCACGTCCGACGAGGGGTACCGGACCCACATCGCACCGGTCGCCGACGCCTTCTACGACCTGATGGACGTCGACGGCGACGGCCGGATCACCAGGACCGAGTACGTGCGCATGGCGGCCAGCGCCTTCCGCCTGTCCGAGGAGGCGGGGAGCGCCGCGTTCGACCAGCTCGACCTGAACGGCAACGGGTGGCTCGACCGCGACGAACTGCACGCCGCCAACGAGCAGTTCTTCCGCAGCCCGGAGGAGGACGCCAAGGGGAACTGGATCTTCGGCCCGATCGCGGCCTGACCGGCGCGTCGACGCCACCCGGACAGCCGAGGCCTTTCGGGTGGCGATGGCGTTCTCGCCCGAGTTTCCCGGACCTGTTCCCGAAGGTATCCGTCTCGCCGGGGCCGTTCGACACCGGCGCACCCGGGTACCTGACCGAAACCGACATCCTGGTTGACGGAGGAACGAACGCCGGTCTGGACCTCAAAGGATGATCGCCATGGCACGTGGCATCTGACGCCGGCCCAACCGCCGCCGAGCGACGGAGAAGCCCGCCTGGCCGGTCGAGCGGCCCGCCGATCCGGTCACCGGCGTAGCGGGAAATCCACAGGTAGGGTCCTGCGTCTGAACAGGTCGAGCGGTGGTTCGGTCTGCTCACCGGCAGACCACTACGCCGCGCCGCACAAATCCCCGCGCGTCCTGGAGAACGACATCCGCGACTGGATCAAGGCATGGAACGAGGACCCCGACCGCGACACCGACCACCGCCCCGCGCCCCAGAACGCCATCAGCGACAGGGACGTCGCAGAAGGCGGTGCTGCCCACTGACAAACCGTTGCGCCACACCATCCACCCGAATCGACCAGCCACATCCGCAGTCTCGCCGCCCGACTCACCGGAGACCACCTGACCAGCGCACAACGATCTTCCTCGATGCGTGGTTACAGCGTCATGGTGAACGTTGCGTCGAGGGAACCCGCGACGTGCAGGAGGTTCTGACGCTCGGCCCACTCGAGAGTGGCGCGGACGTCGACCTCGGGAACGAGTGTGCGGTCGGCGAGCCCGCCAAGTGTTTGTGTCGAGCCGTTCCACAAGGCGACGGACACCAGGTCCGTGGCGTAGTCGCGGAACCGGTCGTGGTCGCGCTGCCTGACGATCCGATCCCGGTGCGTTTCGGACATGTCGATCACGTCCTCCGGATTCGGTGCCACGGCCGGCTTCCGGTAGCTGCCGCCATCCTCGACCAGTGCCCCGACGGCGACGAACACGTCCAGCGTATCGATCAGCGTGTCCGGCTCCCGAATGCCGAGTTGCCTGGCGAAATCCGATGGGTGCAGCAGGACCGGGACCCGGTCCCGCACCGACCAGTCCAGCCAGTGCCCCTGCTTGCGCCGGACGAACCACTGCCGCAGCGACTCGATCGTCGCACCCCCTGGCTCCTTCTGCGTGTCCTCCACGGCCCGGAGCAGCGCTGTGAACTCGGTGCTGAACAGGTTGTCCCACCCGGGTTCGGCGGGCGGCACGGCGGTTTCGCGCCGTTTCCACCACCGTGGTGGGGCCGGTTCGGCGGGCCAGAAGCGAAGCAGCCAGCGATCAGCCCGCGCACCCTCGGCGATACGTCGCCGGGTCACCCGCACGCGATAGGCACCCGCACCGGAGAGCGCGAAGGTGGCCCCACTGAACCCGCCGGTCACGTAGCCGAGACCCACCTTGCCGGACGGGCTCCGATACGGGATCTCCACGACATCCGCCCAATCGGCGGTGTCGTCCTCCGGCGCCGAGTCGTGCACCTCCAGACGCACCACGTCCGGGCCAGGACCCGCCGAGCCCTCCAACCAGCCGTCGCCGGTGCGCACGATCGTGCCGCACGGCTGCACCTTCGGATTGTTCTGGCCGAACGGGCCCCGCCGCTCGTACGGACCGTCATCACGCACGATGAGCGTGCCGGACTCCGGCCGGTAGCCGTCGTCCTCGAACGTCCCCAAGATCGCCATGACGTCAACCTAACAGCGACACCGGACTCACTCGGGCGATCCACCCTCCGACGTCTCGATGCGATGGGGTGGCGCATCGAGCACGACTACCGCGAACTCAAGGACGACCACTTCGAGGGCCGCTCCTGGCTCGGCCGGCACCGCCACGCCACGCTGGCCTCGGTCGCCCAGGCCGTCTGCACGAAACCGCGCCGCACCCCAAAGCGCCTGCGCAGGACTGACGCTCTACGCCGTCCTGCGCCACCTGCAACACTTGCTCGCGGTCTGGACAGGCCGCTGCCACACCTGCCGACAACCTGTCCAGGCCACGAGCAGTCCAACAAGACCCCAGCTCGACAGCACCTGGCGAAGTCCTACTAGTAGTCCAGTTCGAAGTCGTGGTGGTCGTCGGGGTCGACCGTGGCGGCGAGCTTGTTCCCCCGCTTCAGGCTGGAGTCGTACCTGGTGTCGTGCTCGATCACGAACTCGGGCACGTCCGGGCCCTTGATCAGGAGCCGGACGCGGACCGTGGCGTCCTCGCTGATCGGCTCCACGGACAGGACCACGGCGGTCGCGGGCAGACCCACCTCGTCCAGGCGCAGCAGCCGCCGCTTGGCGCGCGCGACACCGCGCCACACGGCGATGCCGAACGGCAGCAGGACCGCGGTGAGCACGATGCCGACGGTGCCGCCGTCGTTGGCCGCGTGGACGATCGGTCCGGTGAGCATCAACGCCACGGCGAAGAGGTGCAGGACCACGTTGTTGGCCCGGTTGGCCCCGCGTACTTCGACGAACCCGCCCTCCGCCATTCCGGCATCTTAAGCGGGTCGTGGAATGCCGAGGGCCGGGTTGGCGCGTGTGCGGCCGGACGGCGGACGGGGGTGCAGTGCTGCATCACGCAACCTTGGCCGGGGTGATCGGTCCAAGTGGGGCATACCCATGCGCTCACCGGGCCGCATCAGGTCGGCAACGCCTCCAGGTCGCGCACCTGCGGGAAGTCGCCCAGTCGACGGATGGCTTCGATCTGCTCGCCGATGCTGTGGCGGTCGATCGGACGCTGTCGCCAGAACGCCACGAGCGCTTTCACCAGGTCGGCGACGACCGGCGCGCGGTGGCGTTCGGGCGACAGCGCCAACGCCTTGCACACCCCGATCGTGAGGTCTCGGGCTTCGTGCGCCTCGTCGATGCCGTAGACCATGACCTGGTAGAACAACCGCATCGCGGTGTCGGGGCGTCCGGACCGGATGGCCAGCCCGCCCTTCGCGATGCGGACGTCGTTCTGCTCCACGAGCAGGGCGGCACGTGTCCCGTGCACGTCGGTGTCCGTCGGCCGCAGAACATGGTCGTCGGTCGTCACACCGTCGTGCTGCAGCTTCATCGTGGGGAGGACGAGGTCGACGTCCGCTGCGCGAGGCGTGCTGGAGCCATCGCGGTAGAGCTGGTTGAGCTGGAACGAGCGCCACACGCTGTTGGTGCGGTCGTGCACGCCGAGGATGGCCATGCTGTTCGCGTCGAAGTCGATGAACAACTCCAGGACGACCTCCGCACCGGGCGAGGTGAACCGGACGACGCCGATCTCCAGGTCGTCGTCGGGTACCTCGGCTGTCTCCACAACGCTGATCTCCACGTGTTCACCGGCCCCGGTGAACACGTAGGTCTCCGACCGGAGGCTCGGGAAGAACGTGAGCCGCTGCGTGATGGTTTCCGTGTGGTCGGGCGCGTCGGCCGACTTGTGGAACGCCGAGCCGTCGTCGGTCAGCCGGGCGCGGAAGCCGATGCCCCGCTGTGTCACGTCGAGCAGCAGGAGGTCCGTGGCACGGCCGGTCAGCACGTTCGCGTAGGTGGCGAGGCCGCGCACCACGGCCAGCTCCTGGAACTGGTCCACGACCTCCGCGCGCGGGGCCAGCACCCGGATCCTCTCCGCGACGGTGAAGATCTTCGCGCCCTGCCCGCTGAGCAGCACGGCGTCCACGTCCGCAGGCGGGACCTCGGCGCCGTCGAGCGCTGACCGCACAACCCTCGTGACCTGATCGTCCAGGTAGGAGACCGCGAGGCGCACGGCGTCGCGGGTCACGACGACCTCGACGTCCTGGAGACCGTCGTCGGTTTCCAGGTCGCGCAGGACCACGCGGGCCTTGTCGTGGGTCGTGAGGGCGCGTTTCGCCCGTTCGGCCTCGCGCCGCAGCTCGGACACCACCTGCTCACCGAGGATCAGGCCGCTGTGCCGCAAGACCAGCTCGCGGCGGACGTGACCGAGGATCGCCTCGTCGTAGTCCAGACCGCCCAGCTCGTTGCTGCCGGCCACCGACTTGATCTCGGCGACCCCGTCGCCCAGCTGCGCCACAGCCACGTCGAACGTGCCGCCGCCCAGGTCAACCACCAGGACCAGCGCCTCCCGCAGGTCCGGCCTGGCGGCGTAGAGCAGGGTGGTGGCGATGTTGGGCTCGCCGACCATGCGGTCCACCCGGATCCCGGCGAGCTGGAACGCGCGCAGCAGCGCGTTGGTCTGCCGGATCCCGAAGTTGGCGGGGTAGCTCGCGATGCACCGCCGAACCGGCACACCCAGCGCTTCCTCCGCCGACGCCTTGAGACTGCCGATCACCAGTGACGCCACCGCCTCCGGTGCGACGCTGCGGTCGCCGACGGGGACGAGCTTCCCGGTCCCGAGGTGCCGCTTGACGTGCCGGACGGTCCGGTCGACGGCGTAGGACTCCATCTCGATCGCGCCCGTGCCCACCCGGTAGTCCAGGTCCGGTGTGAACGACACGACCGACGGCACCAGTACCCGGTGGTCACCTCCCTTGACCAGCCGCACCTCGCCGCTCTCGTCGGTGAACGCGATCGCCGAGTAGCTGGTGCCGAAGTCCACCGCGACCAGCGGGTCGTCGGCGACGGCGGGCGCCTGCGGGCGTCGGGGGCGGAGCTCCGCGCCGAACGTGGTCTCCAACCGCCACGAATCGCGGATCCAGGGCTCGACGATCTCCAGGTCCCGCACCGGTAGCGGCTCGACACGCGTGTGCGCGTGCTGGACGGGCTTGCCCGTGCGGTGGCTCAGGTTCGGCACGGCGACCCGCAGGTAGTCGTCCAGGTCCTGCACGGTCACGCAGCGCCCGGCCTCGCTCAGGCCCTCGGTGAGGGCGGCGGTGAACACCCCGCCGCCCAGTTCGTCCGCCTCGTAGGACACCGCACCCGGCGCACATGAGCAGAACGACACCATCCCGGGCGGGCACAGGTCCTCGACGTGCGCCAACGTCGACTCCGCGGCCTTGCCGCCGGCGATCGAGGAGCGGCACGCGTCCAGGTAGAGCACGGTGTGCCGCGCGCCGCTCTCCTTGATGAGCCTGAGCAGCAGTTCGAACCGCAGCGACGTCTCCTCCATCGCCTCGGCGATCGAGTCCACCACCATCAGGTAGTCGGACCCGTCAGCCCACGAGTGGTAGCCGTGACCGCTGAAGAAGAAGTGCAGGGTGTCGATCGGTTCCGGGCGGGTCGCCAGCGAAGCCAGGGTGCGCAGCACGTTGGAGCGGGTCGGGAGCGCACGTGGACTGGACTGCCCACGCCGTCGTGCAACACCAGCATGTCGCGGTGCGCGACTCCGGCGACGGACGTGAGGGTGCCCGCGAACCGCGCGGCGTCCTCGTGGGCGTACTTCAGATCCGCGACCCGCGGGTCGTCGTAACGCGAACAGCCGATCGCCACCCCAACGTGCACCATGCGTACAAGGTCACTTCCGTGCGGTCAGGCGTTACCGGGGCCCGCGACGTGCCGGGTGCTTCTCACGACCAGGCTACTCAGTGCATCGCGCGAGCTACCGCCAGATCCTGTCGTGGCGCACCCGGCGGGGGACTGCTCACCGCAGGGGAAGGGTGGCGGTGAGGCGTGCGCCGCCGGTGGGGTGGTCGGTGACGTGGAGGCTGCCGCCGTGGGTGGTGGCGATGCGGCGGGCGATGGGCAGGCCGAGTCCGGTGCCGCCGGTGTCGCGGGTGCGGGCGTCGTCGAGGCGGGCGAAGCGGTCGAATACGCGTTCGCGGTGTTCGCGCGGGATGCCGGGGCCGTCGTCGAGGACGTCCAGCACCGCGTGGTCGCCGGCGGTGGTGAGCCGGACGGTGACGGCGGTGGTGGCGTGGCGTTCGGCGTTGTCGAGCAGGTTGCCCAGCAGTCGGCGCAGCAGTGCCCGGCTACCGCGCACGGGCACCGGATCGTCGGTCGCGTCGATGGTGAGGGCGTGCCGGGTGCGGCGGTGCTCGAACTCCTCGCGGACCAGGGCGGTGAGATCGACGGTGTCGTGGTCGACCCCGACGGCCGGGTTGTCGTCGAGGCGGGAGAGCAGGAGCAGGTCGGTGGCCAGGTGTTGCAGGCGGTCGGTGTCGGCCAGCGCGGCGTCGACCACGGCCGGCCAGTCGGCGAGGTCGGGGTGGGCGGTGGCGATCTCCAGCTCCGCCCGCAACGCGGTGATCGGGCTGCGCAGCTCGTGCGAGGCATCGGCGACGAACCGCCGGTTCTGCACCACCGCGGTCTCCAACCGGTCGAGGGTGGTGTTGAGCGTGGTCGCCAGGACCGCGATCTCCCGGTAGGTGCGCGGCACCGCAACCCGGCGGGTGAGGTCGTGTTCGGTGATGTCGGCGACCTCCTGCCGGATCGCCTCCACCGGCCGCAGCACCCGCCCGGTGGCGATCCACACGATTCCGCCGAAAAGAGCGATCAACAGCACCGCGCCGTAGGCCAGCAGCACGATCTGCTCGTTGAGGGCCTGCTGGGCGTTCGACAACCGGACCCGCTGCTCGGGCGACAGCAGGCGTTCGGCGTCGAATCCGGCCAGGATCCGCTCGTCATCGGTGATGAGCCGGTAGGTGACCCGCTGCGGATCGGTCCACGGCCACAACGACAACTGCGGGGTCAGCGCGATCTCGTGCGGCGTTGTGGCGGATGCGACCCGGCCCGTCGACTCCTCCGCCGTCAGCGGGGTGTCGACCCGCTCGACGCGTTCGACGCAGTAGTGGGGTCTGCCTGCCTGGACCGCCTCGGTGCGGTCGAAGCCGAGATCCCGTTGCGTCGCCTCGGTGACCGGGCTGCACAGGAGGCGGGAACTCAGCGCCACGGTGTCGGGCCACATCGCCTCGTCCCGCACGAACACCGCGGCGAAGGCCGCGACCACGACAACCGGGGCGGCTATCCCCGCGGTGACCGCGATCGTGACCGACAGCCGCAACGAATGGTGTCGAGGACGGCGCCACATCACTTCGCACTCCCGTCGTGGTTGACCAGTCGGTAGCCGGTGCGCCGGACGGTGCGCTCCCCGGCTGGCTGTGACGTGGTGTCCCGGCGTGCCGCCGCCTGCGGCCGCGTGGCGAAGACTATGCCCCAGCCACGCGGCGACGTCCCTGAAATCCGGTTCAGCCGACTTCAGCGTCCCTTCAGGGTGCTCCGATCAGGGTGCCGGCCGCCGAGCCCGCCCGGATGGTGACCGGCCGCAACCGGAACCGCTGGTTCGCGGGGCTGTCGACAGCCCTGGTGGCCCAGGCCGCGGCAACCCGACGGCAGCCTTCCGCCAACCCCGCGGCAACCACGCGGTCCTCTGCTGTGTCCCACGGCCCGGACCACCGGGCCAGAGAGGTGGGACACGATGAGAAGGGAACACCTGCCGGCCCTGGCGATCGGGGTGCTGCTGCTCGCGGCACTGGCCCCGGTCGTGACGGCGTCGGCGGCCAAGGCGGAGGACCCGTGTGCGGACCGCCCGGCGACCGAGTTGGACCGGCGCGGCGACTGGCGTTGCGTCGGGCTGGCCAAGTACACCGACCCCAGCGCCCAGCCGAAGGTCGCCGCGCTCACCGACGACGACGCCAGACGGCTCGACACCACCCGGCCGACGACCTGGGAGCTCGGCGTCGCGATCTCCCCGGACGGCCGGCTCTACCGGCAGACCGCGCTGTCACCGACCGGCCCGCAGGAGGTCCGCCCGCACAACCCGACGCCACCCGACCAGGACCCGGAGGGCGAGCCGAAGCCGGGGACCACGAGCACCGCCGACGGCGGGTTCGGCACCCGGACGATCGTCGGCCCCGACAACCGGGTGCTGCGCCCGGTGACCACGGGCTACCCGTGGCGGACGATCAGCTCGATCCTGGCCCCCGGTGCGAGCACCTCGAACTGCTCGGGTTCGCTGATCGGACCGCGGCACCTCCTCACCGCCGGTCACTGCATCCACCAGGGCGGCGGCGGGGCGGGCGCGGGCTGGTACCCCAACCGCAAGGTGGCGCCCGGCCAGGACGGGATCGGCGTCTTCCCGAACGGCCTCAAGAACAGCCACTGGTACTTCAGCGTGAGCGGGTGGTACGACTGGGCCGACCCGGCCTACGACTACGCGATGATCGTGCTCCAGGACCTCAACTCCACCGCGAACCTCGGCTGGCTGGGGTGGCGCTCCAGCGGGCACACGGGTGACCACTGGACCGCCGGCTACCCGGGCTCGTCCTACCAGTGCGCCGCCTCGCCCTCGGCCGACGGCCAGTGCGACAACTACCAGTACGGCGGCGACGGCACGGCGCAGCTCGTGCTGGCCAGGCAGATCAAGACCACCGTCGACGCCCAGAACGGCCAGAGCGGGTCGCCGGTCTACAAGTACAACAGCGGTGACCGGCGGGTGATCGGGGTCCTCGCCTACCACGGCAACTGGGCCACCAGGGTGACCCCGGCCCGGTCGAACAACTTCTGCGACTGGATCCACGCCTTCCCGAGCGCGTTCAACAACCACCCCTGCGAGTAGGAACCCGGTTGCCGAGGGCCTTCGCGGGTCCTCGGCAACCCGACGGCAACCGTCCCCGGATACCAAGAGCGCACACGTGAAGAGACAGGAGAGATCATGCGCACGATGGTGAACGCGGCGGTGGTTGCCGTGCTGTGCGTCGCACCGGCGCCCGTGGTGACGGCCGAGGAGGGCGACCCGGCGGTGGGGTCGCTCCAGGTGGTCGGCTCGGTCCTGGAGTTCAGGGCGTCCGACGGGGTCGCCAACGACGTGGAGACCTGGCGGTCGAACGCCACCCACATGGACGTCGTCGACATCGGCCCGCTCGACGCCCAGGGGCCGGGGTGCGTGCCCAGCCCCGATGAGTACTTCCCGGACAAGGTCACCTGCGACCTCTCCGGGGTGACCTCTGTCCGGCTGGACCTGGGTGACCTGGACGACCGGCTGCTGGTGCGGGACCCGATGTCGGCGCTGGTGACGGGTGGTGGCGGCGATGACGTGCTGTGGGCCGGGTCGGGAGACGACACCCTCAAGGGCGGGCCCGGCGCCGACTTCCTCGACGGCGGACCGGGGAACGACCTGCTGCTGGGCGGCACGGGCGCCGACCGGATGGCCGGCGGCCCCGGCGTGGACACGGTCAGCTACGCCGACCACCTCGTGACCGTGAACGCCGACGCCGACGGCCAGGCCGAGGACGACGGGCAGACCGGCGAGGGCGACACGATCGCCACCGACGTGGAGAACATCGCCGGCGGCTCGGCCGCGGACTTCCTCGGTGGCAACAGCGCGGCGAACGACCTCGTCGGCGGCGGCGGCGACGACCTGCTGCTCGGGTACGCCGGGGTCGACCGCCTGCACGGTGGTTCCGGCTTCGACCTCCTGGACGGCGGCACCGGACCGTCCGGCGCCGTCGAGTCCGACCTCTGCGACCCCGGTCCGCAGGGTGCCCGGCTCGTCGGCTGCGAGCGGACCCGCTGAGGAGTTCGGCATCGGCGGTATCAGCCGCGGGCGTGCGGCCTCCTCCTCCCGAGGACCTCGGAGGGGGCGCCCGCGGACATGTTCCCCGACACGCTCGACATCCGACTGCTCGGCCCGGTGGAGGTCATCGGGCCGGGCGGTCCGGTGGCGCTGGGCAAGCCGCGGCAACGGACCCTGCTCGGCCTGCTGGCGCTGCGCGCCCGGCACGTGGTGTCCCGTTCGGCGCTGATCGACGCGCTGTGGGACGAGCAGCCACCCGGTTCGGCAGTCAAGACGCTCAACGCGCACGTCGCCCACCTGCGCCGGGCGCTGGGCACCGCGGGGCTGGGGTCGTTGATCGGCACCCGGTCACCGGGCTACCTGCTCGACGTTCCGGTCGAGCACGTCGACGTGCACCGCTTCGACACGTTGCTCCGGTCGGGCCGCACGGCGTCGTCCGCGGAGGAGGCGGCCCAGGCGTTGCGCGCCGCGTTGGACCTGTGGCGGGGTGACGTGCTCGCAGGCTGTGCGGTGGGTGAGTGGGCGCGGGCCGAGGTGGCGCGGCTGCGCGAGGCCCGGCAGTACGCCGTGGAGGAGCTGTGCGGTGCCGAACTCGCGTTGGGCGGGCACGCCAGGGTGGCCGTCGAGCTGGAGCCGCTGGTCTCGCGGTACCCGTTGCGGGAACGGCTGTGGGAGCTGCTGATGTTGGCCCTGTACCGGGGCGGACGGCAGGCCGACGCGCTGGCCGCGTACCACCGGGCGCGCACCACCCTGCTGACCGAGCTGGGGGTGGAGCCGGGACCGGCGTTGCGCCGGCTCGAAGCCGCCATCCTGGCGGGTCGGGAACCGCGGACGCCGTGGGAGCGGACGCGCCACGCCCTCGTTCCCGCGTCCGTTCCCGCGCCGTTGACCAGTCTGATCGGCCGGGACAAGGACGTGGCGGAGCTGACCAGCCTGGTCGCCGAGCGCCGGCTGGTGACGCTCACCGGTGTCGGTGGCTGCGGCAAGACCCGGTTGGCGATCGCGGTCGCCGCCTCGGTCGCCCACGGTTTCGTCGACCTCACGGCGGTGTCGGAACCGGGGCTGGTGCCGCGGGCGGTCTGTGACGCGTTGGGCGTGCGGGGCGACCCCGACGTGACTGTGCTGGCGGAGCGGCTGCGTGACCGGGAACTGCTGCTGGTGCTGGACAACTGCGAGCACTTGGTGGACGCGTGCGCCGGGTTGGTCGAAGGGCTGTTGCGGTCCTGCCCGCGGTTGCGCGTGCTTGCCACCAGCCGGGAGTCGCTGGCGGTGGTCGGTGAGGTGGTGTGGCCGGTGGCGCCGCTGCCGGTGCCGACCCGTGCCGCGGTGACGTTGGCCGAGGCGCGTGACTTCGACGCGGTACGGTTGTTCCTGGACCGGGCTGCGTTGCCCGCCGTGCGGGAGCTGACCGACGCCGACGCGCCCGCGTTGGCCGCGATCTGCCTCGGGTTGGACGGGCTGCCGCTGGCGCTGGAGCTGGCCGCGGCCCGGACGGCGGTGCTCACCGTGCGCGAGATCGCCGATCGGCTCCGGGATCCGGCGCTGCTGCGGGCGCACCGGCACCCGGACCGGCCGCACCACCGGGCGTTGGACGACACGTTGGCGTGGAGCTACGACCTGCTCGATCCGGCGGGCCGGTCACGGTTCCGGAGGCTGGCCGTGTTCGCGGGCGGGTTCGACCGGGCCGCGGTGGAGGCGGTGTGGCCGGAGACGGCCGGGCGTGCGGTCGACGTGCTGTCCGACCTGGTGGCCAAGTCGCTGGTGATGGTGGACCGGCGGCGTGGTCGCGCGCGGTACCGGTTGCCGGCGACGATCCGTCATCACGCCTGGGAAAGGCTGGCGGGGGAGGCTTCCGAGGAAGCCGAGACCCGGCGCAGGCACGCCGACCACTACCTGACCCTGGCGGTCGAGGCCGACCGGCAGTCGCGCGGACCGGATTCCGCCGTGTGGCTGGACCGCCTCACGGTCGACGACGACAACCTGCGGGCCGCGTCGGGGCACCTCGCCGGTACGCCGGGTGAGCTGCGGATGGCTCTGGCGCTGGCCCGGTACCGCCGGTTGCGCGGGCGGTACCGGGAGGGGCGGAGTTCGTTGCTGGAGGCGCTTCGGCGGTGTCCGGACGCGCCGGCGGGGGAGCGGGCCCGGGCGTTGTCGTCGGTGGCGTTCCTGAGCTACTTCGAGGGTTCTTACGGTGTGGCGGCCGACTTCGCTCGTCGTGCCCTGTCCGCCCACGGCGAGTTGGCGGATCGGCAGGGGATGGCGCAGTGCCGGCGGTTGTTGGGCTCGATCGCGTGCGAGCGCGGTGAGTATCGCGCGGCCATGGCCTGGTACGCCGAGGCTCTGGCGACCTACGAGTCGGCGGACGACGAGTCGGGGCGCACGGACGTCGTCCAGATGACCGGGTTCGCTTCGTGGCTCGCCGGTGATCTCGTGGGGGCGAAACCCCTGCTGGAGAGGGCGTTGCGTGACTACGGGGCGTTGGGTGATGCCGAGAACGTGTCGTCCACGCGGGTGCACCTGGCGGCGGTGTCGCTGTACTCGGGCGACCTGACGCGGGCGCGGGTGTTGGCGGGACAGGCGTTGAGCCACTTCGTCGAGCTGGACTTCCGCGAGGGGATCGCCTGGACGCACAACATCCTGGGCCTGATCGCGTTGCGGGAGGGCGGTGACGCGGTGCCCGCGCTGCGGGCCGGGCTGCGGGTGCACCACGAGGTGGGGGACCGGTGGCGGCAGGCGAGCGTGCTGGAGGCACTGGCGGCGGCGCACGTCGATCGACCGGTGCACGCGTACCGCTTGCTGTGGCTGGCCACCACGATCCGGGAGGAGCTGGGAGTGCCGGTGCCCGCGCAGGAGCGGGCTTGGCTCCAGCAGACCCAGGAGACGCTGTCCCGGCGGCTCTCGTCGGCCGAGCGGTACGCCGTCAGCCAGGAGACGGGCCTCTCCGTGGCGGACGTGCTCGCCGAGCCTGCCGGTTCGGACGGACTGGATCGTTCCTTCCAGCGATGAACTGCTGGTAGGCATGCACTTCTGCCTCCCCGCGTGGAATGCGCACGTGAGCGCCGGCTCTACGCGGAGTAGGTCCACGACGGTCGTCTCGTCACCTGGAAAGCCCATCACCGACCACGTCCGCTGTGCTTGAATGCTCGCGAGGCCGCCTTGGTGGGGATCATGAGGCCTCGTTGTTCGCAGGGGTGGAACGCAGGTGCTCACGTCGGCGGCGTTCTTCGGGGGCCGCCGATGGGTGGAGCGTGCCTGCGCACGGCGCGGGGGGAAACGCGTGAACAAGGGGAAAGCACGTCTGTTCTGGTCTGCCGCTTCGCTGCTCGCGCTGGTGGCGGCCGGGTTGTCACCGGTGCCGGCACCGGCCGCGAGGGCCGCCGAAGCCACACCCAGGGTGGCCGCGCCACCGTCACCGAGGTGCACCCAGGTGGCCGTGGCGGCGGAGGCGCCCGAATCGTCCGCCCAGGCGCCGGAGAGCAGGCCGATCCAGGCGGATCAGCCGTCCGCTGCCTACGCGGCACCGGACACGCCGCGGCGGATGATCCCGGGCGACGAACACCCGGTGCGGGTGACCGTCCGCAACACCACGCAGTCACCGCTGGTGGCGGGCAGGCACGTGCTGTCCTACCACTGGACCCTGCCCAACGGCGGCGACGCCACGGCGGGGAACCGGCTGGACACGGCGTTGCCGGCGAACGTGGCGCCGGGCGCGGAGGTCACCCTCGACGCACGCGTGAAGTCCCCGGAGCTGGCCGACATCGGCAACGACCGCGAGCAGTTCACGCTGCGGTGGGACGTCTACGACAACACCACCCGCAGGTGGCTGTCCGAGACGGCGGGCGTGCCCACGCTCGACCTCGACGTGCGCGTGGAGGAGCCGACTTCCGACCAGCTCGGGCTGGAGCACTTCTACTCCTACGCCAGCCTGCCCACCGGCGCGGGCGGAGACCTGTCGGTCAACCAGTTCTCCGGCAACGCCGTGTGGAACTACGACGTGCTGACCAACCCCAGCCGCGGCCTGGCGAGCTTCAGCCGGCTGTCCTACAACTCCTCGGACACCTCGAACTCCTACGCCGGCCCCGGGTGGTCGGTCACCGCGTCGACCCTGAACAGGCTGGGCACACCGCTGGAGTTCGGCGGCCTCCTGCCGGGGCTGCTCGGTTGGCCGACCACGGTGAGCCTGGTCGACGGCGACGGCACCGGGCACGTGTTCGAGCTGAACAAGCACGACAGCGCCGACAGCCGGAACTGGACCTACGACGCGCCGGCCGGCGTGCACCTGTACCTGCGGTACCTCCCGGGTGGCGGTGACGAGCGGCGCTGGGTGTTCACCACGCCGGAGCGCACGGAGTTCTTCTTCGACGCGCAGGGCTACCACACGGCGACGGTGGACAAGAGCGGCAACACCATGTCGTTCACCTACGAGCGGGCGTTGCTGGGCAACCGCAACACCGGTGTGCTCAAGCACGTCACCGACGCCACCGGGCGCCGCACGCTGACGCTGGACTACTACCAGCGCGGCGACGCGTTCTCGTACATCCTGGGCGGCAGGAAGCTGACCGGGACGAACCTGGACAACCTGTTCATCATCGACAAGCTCAAGTCCGTCACCGACGTGTCCGGTCGGGTGGTGGCGTTGACCTACACCGACAAGGGGCACCTGGGCGAGGTCGTGGACGGGCTGGGCAACCCCGACGCCAAGCCCTTCACGTTCTTCTACGACGAGGCCAACGCCAAGCTGCTGTCCGTGGTGGACCCGAACGGCGGCACCACCAGGGTGGACTACTTCACCGGCGCCGGTGAAGCGCTGCGCAAGTGGAACGTCCGGACCGTCACGGACCGGGGCCAGGCCACGACCGGCTTCGACTACGTCGACCCGGACGGCGACCGGGGCTCGAAGGTCGACTCCGCCCTGGTGGACGGCAACGGCCACACCACCCGCACCCTGCTCGACGGCTACGGGCGGGCCGAGCGCATCACCAACGCCAAGGACGAGACCACCCACCTGCACTGGGACGCCGACAACAACGTCATCCGCCTGGTCGAGCACAACGGCGCCACGCAGAGCTGGTCCTACGACCAGAACACCGGCTTCCCGCTGGAGATCCGCGACGCGGAGGCGAACCGGACGAACGGCCCGGCCACCCGCCTGGGCTACCGCACCGAACTCGGCGGGCACGTGGCCGACCTGACCGAGAAGGTCACCCCCGAAGGTCGCAAGTGGACGTTCACGTACGACGACAAGGGCAACCTGCTCGCCGTCACCGACCCGAAGGGCAACGCGACCCCGGACGGGGACGACTACACGTCGCGCTACTCCTACGACGGCTTCGGCCACCTGATCGAGCAGACCGACGCCAACGGCAACACCACCAAGTACGGTGACTACGACGCCAACGGCTACCCGCGGCTGATCACCGACCCCCTCAACTGCACCACGGCCTACCGCTACGACGACGTCGGCAACGTCACCTCCATCACCGACGCACGCGGCAAGACCGGCAGCTACACCTACGACATCTTCAAGCGCCCGCTCGACACGCGCGAGCCGAAGGACCAGGCGGCCGGGGCCTACATCGTCACGCCGGGACCGCGGTACGACCGCAACGACAACGTGGTGACCAGCACCGCGGCGAACGGCGCCGTCACCCGTGCCGTCTACGACGCGATGGACCGGCAGGTCGGCGTCTACGCGCCCAAGGACGACCCGAGTGGTCCGGAGAAGCTGACCACGTTCGCCTACGACGCGGTCGGCAACCTGCTCAAGCAGACCGAACCCAAGGGGATGCTGACGCCGCAGGACCCGGACGACTTCACCTACACGTTCACCTACGACGAGCTCGACCGGACCATCCGGGCCGTCGACGTCAACGGCAACGTGATCAGCGCGGAGTACGACGCCGTCGGCAACCTCGTCAAGGAGGTCGACGCGCGCAAGAACAAGTCGCCCGACCCCGACGACTTCACCACCAGGTACGTCTTCGACGCCAACCACCAGGTGCTGGAGACCGTCGACGCGGACGGCCACTCGGCGAAGACGCGGTACGACCGCGACGGCAACGTCGTGGCGAGCACCGACGAGCAGGGCAACGAGACGCTCATCGAGCTGGACGAGCGCGGCATGCAGCGGGAGGTCCGCTCGCCGCACAGCTCCGACGGCGGCACGATCCGGTACTTCACCACCCGGTACGAGTACGACCAGGTCGGCAACCTGACCCGCACGACCAACCCGCGCGGGGTGGACACCCCGGACCAGGCCGACGACTTCGTCGCCGAGACCGTCTACGACGAGCTCAACCGGGTGCGCGAGGAGATCCTGCCCTACGACCCGGACGACGCGGAGCACAAGACGCCGGTCGGCACGATCAAGACCTACGACGAGGTCGGCGACCTGGTGGAGGTCAGCGCACCGCCGTCGCACGGCGAGTCGGTCCGCAACATCACCAGGCAGACGTACTACGACAACGGGTGGTTGCGCGCGTCCACCGACCCGTGGGACATCAAGACGACCTACGACTACACCGCCACCGGGCAGCAGTCCAACCGCACGGTGACCAGTGCGGGCGGCGGGGCGCAGCGCGTGGAGACGTGGGAGTACTTCCCCGACGGGAAGCTCAAGAAGCGCTCCGACGAAGGCGTGCCGGTGGGTCGCAACGTCGTCGTCGTGGACAACTCCAACGCGGCGCGGACCCACGTGACGGGGAACTGGCGCACCGAGGAGTCCGGCAGGGGTTTCCAAGGCGCCGCGTACCGCGCCACCGACGCCGACGACGCCGCGTTCGCCTGGAAGGCCGCGGTGCCCGCCGACGGCACGTACGACGTGCTGGTGCGCCACCCCGGCGGGACCGCCACGGACGCCGCGTACACCGTCGAGCACAACGGCGGCACGAGCACCGCGCGGGTCGACCAGACCCAGCGGGCCGGCGAGTGGACCAGCATCGGCAAGTACGCCATGTCGGCGGGGCAGTCCCGCACCATCACGCTGTCCGGCCGGGCCAACGGCACCGTGGCCGCCGACGCCGTCCAGCTGGTCCGCGACAACAGCGCCGACGCCGACAACGAGAAGAAGGTCTTCGAGCACCGGTACGACCCGAACGACAACCTCGTGGAGATGACCGACTCCACGCCGAACTCGCCGATCGACGCGTACCGCATCGCGTACAACGCGGTGAACCTGGCGGAGAAGGTCGAGGAGCTCAAGGGTGGCGCGGTCGAGCACACCACCGACTACCGCTACGACGAGAACGACAACCTGACGTTCGCCAAGTTCGACGGGAAGTCGGCGCTCTACGAGTACAACGCCCGCGACCTGGTCACCAAGGTCACCAACAAGAAGGACGACGGCGACCAGGGCAAGGTCAACTCCTTCGCCTACACCCCGCGCGGGCACGTCGAGCGGCACGTCAAGAGCAACGGCAACACCGTCGACTACACCTACTACCTCGACGGGCTGCTGCGCCGGCAGCTGGAGAAGAAGAAGGACGGCGGGCAGGTCGTCGTCGAGCACAACCTGGAATACGACTCCAACTCCAACAAGGTCCGCGACGACGGCAGGAAGCAGAACGCCGACGACCACGGCGCGACCATCAACGCCGACGCGACGTACACCTACGACCCGCGCGACCGGGTGCGGAAGGTGACGAAGAAGGGCGGCGGCGCGGGCGAGCGCACCGAGGAGTACAAGCACGACGACAACGGCAACGTCTGGGACCAGCGGGTCGGCGGCGCGCACACCGCGTTCGACTACGACCGCAACCGGCTGGTGTCGTCCACCACGGACGGGCAGCGGGCGAACTACGACTACGACGCGTTCGGTCGCCTGCACCAGGTGACCCAGTCCGGCGAGCAGCTGGAGAAGTACACCTACGACGGGTTCGACCGCAAGGTGGAGCACGTCAAGGAGGAGGGCTCCGGCCCGAAGACCACCAGGTACACCTACGACCCGCTGGACCGGCAGCAGACCAAGGTCGAGGGCGACAAGACCACGGCGTTGCACTACCTCGGCCTGTCCGACCAGGTCCTGACCGAGGACGAGAACGGCAAGCTCCGCAAGTCCTACCAGTACTCCAACGACGGCGAGCTGCTCGCGCAGGTCAAGTACGCCGACGACGGGAGCGAGGAGGACTCGGTCTACGGGTTCAACCCGCACTCCGACGTCGAGCAGGTCACCGACTCGCAAGGCGACACGAAGTCCACCTACGGCTACACCGCCTACGGCAAGGACGACGAGCAGGAGTTCTCCGGCGAGGACAAGCCCGACCAGGCGAACCCGGACAAGCCGGAGGAGAACTCCTACCGGTTCAACACGGCCCGGCACGACAAGAGCACCGACACCTACGACATGGGGTTCCGGGACTACTCGCCCGGCCTGAACCGGTTCCTGACGCTCGACCTCTACAACGGTGCGCTCGCCGACCTCGGCATGACCACCGACCCGTGGACCAACAACCGCTACGCCTTCGGCGCCGGCAACCCGCTGTCGCAGGTGGAGATCGACGGCCACGGCTGGCTCGACGACGCCGCCGACTGGGTGAAGGACAACGCCAAGGAGGTCGGGCACGCGGCGCTCGACGTCGTCGGCGTGATCCCCGTGGTCGGCGAGGCCGCGGACCTGGCGAACGCCGCCTGGTACGCCTCCGACGGCGACTACGCCAACGCCGCGTTGTCCGCGGCGGCCGCGGTGCCGTTCGCCGGGTGGGGCGCCACCGCGGTGAAGGCGGGCAAGTACGCGGTCAAGGGCGCCGAGGCGGCGCAGGGCGGCGCGAAGGCGGCGACCGCCGGGCAGAGCACGGCGAAGACGGCCGGCCAGGCGGCCGATGCCGGGGCGAACGGCGCGAAGGCGGCGCCCGCGCCGAAACCGGCGCCGAAAGCCGGCGGCGCGAGCGGTGGCAAACCCTCCGGTGGCGGGGGCGGCAAGGCCGGCGGCACGGCGTCGACGGGGAAGAAGGCCTCCGGCGGCGGCTCGGGCGGTGGCAAGGCGGCCAACGGCGGCGGCACCAGCGCCACGAAGAGCGCCGGCGGCAGCGGTGGCAGGTCGAAGTCCTCGACGTGCAACAGCTTCGCGCCGGGCGCGACCGTGGCGATGGCGGACGGGACCCGCAAGCCGATCGAGGACGTGCGCCTCGGCGACGAGGTGCTGGCCACCGACCCGGAGACCGGTGGCGCGGTCGTCAAGCCGGTGATCGCGCTGATCACCGGTCGGGGAACGAAGAACCTGGTCGAGATCACCGTCGACACGGACGGGCCCGGCAGCACCGCCACCGGCGCGGTGATCGCGACCGACAAGCACCCCTTCTGGGTGGACGACCAGGGCCGCTGGATCGACGCGCAGGACCTGCGGCCCGGTGACCAGGTGCTCAGCGACCGCGGCGGCCGGCTGTCGGTGGTGTCGACCAGGACGTGGACCGAGCGGAAGAAGGTCCACAACCTCACGGTCGCCGGCATCCACACCTACTACATCCACGCGGGTGACGTCCCGGTCCTGGTCCACAACTGCGCTCTGGACAACGCCGCGCCGGACCAACTGCACAAGGTGGCGACCGACGGGGGTTCGCCCAGGAAGTTGTCCCGCGCGGGGGAGTCGATCCAGAAGCACAGCGCCCCCAACCGCTCGCAGGCGCAGCGGGACAAGTACGACTTCGGCGCGACCACCAACGTCGACCGCAACTTCCTGGGGCAGACGTACGTCGAGGAGATCCTGACCGATCCCAGGGCGACGAGGAGGCTCAACCACAACGCGGCGGCGCACTACGGCGGGTCTACGTTGGACATCAAGATGGGCAACGGTGTCGGGGCCAGGTGGAGCATGCGTGGTGGCGGCATCACTTTCGAGGGGTTCCTGTGACAGGTCGGGTCGAGATCAGCGGCGGCTTCCGCCCGGAGGACTTCGAGGTGGACGGCTCGCTGCGCGACGTGTGCGTGCTGGACGCCGGCCTGCCGGTCTGGGAGCGCCTGGTGCGCGCGGTCGCGGCCTCGTCCTGGGAGCACCAGTTCGAGGTCAACGGTGAGCCGCGCCCGGTGGAGCGGTTCTCGGTGTCCGAGTACTTCGCCCTGGCGGAAGTGGAGGACATGTCCGCGCGGCTGGCCGTCCGGGTGGGGGAGATGTGGTTCGACTGCTTCTTCGTCGACGTGGCGGAGATCGAGTTCAGCTTCGACCCGGAGGAGATCGCCGGCGGCGAGCACTTCGGCTCGTTGGAGCGGTTCATGGTCTGGCTGGCGGGCGCGTGCGACCGGAAGGTGGTCATGACGATGGAGACCACCCGGCACGAGGACATACCCGTGTTGCTGGAGACGCGGGAAGCGGACGGTTGACACGGCTCGGGGGGAGGTCCCGGGGCCGACTGCGGAGGGGGAGTCATGGGGCGAGGCGCAGTGGTGGGATTCGGGGTCGCCGTGCTGACGGCGGCGTCGGTGCTCTCGGCGCCGGCGGCGTCGGCGGCACCGGCGCTGCCGTTGTCGGGATTCGGTGACGTGGCGGTCGACAGCGCGCGTCAGCGGGTGTTCGTCTCCGGTGGGGCGTCGTCCAACGGCATCGCGGTGGCGGACTTCTCCGGCCGGGTCCGCACGGTGATCGAGAACCAGCCGGGGGCCGACGGCTTGGAGTTGAGCGCGGACGGCACGCGGCTGTTCGTGGCGCTGTCGGCGGGCGACGGCATCTCGGTGATCGACACGTCGACCCTGGCGGAGACCGCGCGGTACTCCACCGGGGCGGGGTCGTGCCCGACGCACCTGGCCCGCACCGGGGGCGTGGTGTGGTTCGGCTACGGCTGCGTGGACGGCAACTGGTCGGGCAAGATCGGCAAGCTGGACCCGGCGGCGGCCGAGCCGGTGCGGGGCGAGCAGCAAGGTGCCACGCGGTTCCAGCGGGCTCCGCTGCTGGCGTCGTCCGGCGCCGAGGCCGGGCCGCTGGTGGCCGGGCAGTTGTCGTTGAGCCAGTCGACCGTGCAGGTCTACACGCTCTCGGGCGGAGCGCTGACCGCGGGGACGTCCGGTGACGTGGTCGGCGCCGGGCTCGCGGACCTCGACGTGACCGGTGACGGGGCGACGCTGTTCAGCGCGGCCGGGTCCCGTGACCGGGTGGAGGCGTTCGCGACGGCGGACCTGGCTCGCCGGGGTGCGTACGCGACCCGGCCTCGACCCGCCGCGGTGTCGTTGTCGCCGGACAGCGCGTACGTGGCCGCGGGAGCGCTGACCAACGACGCCAACGACGTGCTGGTCTACCGCGTCGGCGGCGCGACTCCGGTGAACACCGTCTCGCTGGACAGCGGTGAGACGGTGCAGCCGCGCGGCCTGGCGTGGTCGGCGGACCAGCGGACGCTGTTCGTGGTCACCCGGTACAACAACGACCCGCAGCCGCGCCTGGAGGTCGAGCGCTACCCGGTCGGGTGATGAGCCCGCCCACCCGACGAGGCGGCCGGACCCCGCACCCGCGGGCTTCGGCCGCTCGGCGCGTGACGGCGGCCGTGACCGAGGCCGGTGCCACCGCGGCCGAGGTCCGGACCGCTACCCCTCGCCACGTACGCTGCGGTGCGTGAACAGAACTGCTCCCGCCCTGCTCGTCGTCGCCGCGGTCCTGCTCGTCGGCGCGTGCGGTGGCGGAACTCCGACCGCCACGTCCTCCTCGTCGGCGACCACCGCCACCACTGCGCCGTCGGTCGACGCCGCGGCCGAGGAGAAGGCGATCCGCAAGACCTTCGCCGACTACCGGGAGGCGGCCAAGGCGAAGGACGGCGTCGCCGCGGCCGCGCTGCTGTCGCAGGACATGCTGGGCTACTACACCAAGGCCCGCGACCTCGCGCTCACCGGTTCGGAGCAGCAGGTGCGCGAGCACGGTGCCACCTCGTCGATGCTGGTCTACGTGCTGCGCGCCGAGTTCGGCGCCGACGAGCTCCGGGGCATGTCGGCCGAACAACTGGTGTCCGCCGCCGTGGCGAAGGGCATGGTGAGCGAGAACAGCCTGGCCAACGTGGACCTGGGCACGGTGGTCGTGGACGGCGAAACGGCGCGGGCGGACATGACCTCGCGCGGCCAGTCCGCCGGCGTGGAACTGCCGTTCCACAAGGAGTCCGGCTCCTGGCGCTTCGACGCCCGACCGCTGATGGCCGCCGGTGACGAGGCGCTCAAGACCGTCGCCGGGCAGCGTGGCGTCACCGTGGACCAACTCGTCGACACGGCACTCGGCACCCTCTACGGCGCGGACCGGGTGCCGGAACTCAAGCAGCCGCTGCAGGGCTGACCTGGGTTGCCGGTGCGGTCGGGTCCCGCGCCCTTCGCGGACTCGTCGGTCGCCGTGACCAGGGCTCGTCGGTCGCGCCTTCCCCGACCCGCCGGAGCTGTTCCGGGAGCACTGCGCCGGGTTGCCGCCGCACCCGGCGACCGGCCTGCTGGATTCGGACCGGCGGGCACTGCTGCGGGTCAGCAGTAGCTACAAGACCGAGTACGAACTGCACCAGCAGCGCATCCGCGACGCGTACGACAGCGACAGCGGCGGCTTCTGACCCGGATCCACGGACAGGAACGCACGACGGTGTGGCATGGACGAACGGATGCCTTACCGCAGGGATGATTCGGCTTGCCTGTAGCGGCGCGGCGACACTCCGGTCGTCCCGGTGTCGGGCAAGGGGACCCGGCCGGATCCCGATCGCCGGTCGGAAGCTCCAGCGGTTCGCGGGACCGCGAAGGGCCTGGTCCGGCTGCCGCCGCCCGCCCTCCGGCGCGGGCGGCGTGCACCGCGGCCAGTGCCGCGTCGCAGTCACGGGTCAGGTCGTCGATCAGCCGTGTCACCGTCAGGCCGGAGGCGACCGGACCGAACACGCCCGGTTCGGCCCGCAGCACCGCGATGTCGGCCAGGCAGTACGCCAATACCCCGTGAGAGCAGCGGGTCAGCGAGTGTTGACGCGCTGGGCCAGGGCGTCGTTCATGGCGCGGAACTGGGGCAGTGTGTTGTCGTGCAACTGTCCCCGGAAGAACGGCACCAGGACACCCGAGAAGTGTTCGGTCTGGGTGAGTCTGACCCGGCCGGGCCGCACCGGTTCGATCAGGAAGGAGTGCTCGCCGTCGAACACGGCGCCCAGGCCGACCTTGCCCTGCCACCGCAGCTCACGGCCTGGCGTCACGGTCAGCACGGTGGGTGTGAACGTGGTTTCCCCGGTGGCGTCGCGCATGGTGTTGGTCAGGGTGGCACCGACCTCGACGGTGCCGCTGGAGGAGACGATGAAGGGGTTCCACTCGTCGTAGGCATCCAGGTCGGTCAGCACCGACCACACCTCGTCGGGCGTGGCGTCGATCTCGATCGAGGCGCGGAGGGTGTACGGAACGGCGTTGCTCCAGACGGCGTACCCGGCGAGGGTGGCCAGCACAAGGATCGCGACCACGAGCAGGCGCTTCCGCCTCGGCTTCTCCTCACGCCGCTGCGGTTGGGCCGGGTGCTCGGTGAGGGTCATCGTTGCTCCTTTGTGGACATGGCGCCGTCGAGGGCGGCGGTGACGAGACGTTCGAGGTAGATGTCGTCGACCGGCGCGCCGGTGATGAGCACGCGGTAGTAGAGGGCGCCGGCCAGCTGATCGAGCAGCAGCACCGGGTCGGTCCCTGCCCGCAGTTCGCCGCGCTGGGTGGCGCGCTCGACGAGTTCGACGGCGAGCTTGATCCGACGCGCGTACAGGCCGCGCATGGCCTGCCCGACGTCGGCGTGCCGGGCCGCGGCCGCCACGAGTTCCGCGACGATGCCGGCGGACGGGTCGGTGTCGTCGGCGGGGCGCCCGGCCTGGCGCACCCTGTGCAGGGCGGCGGCGATCTGCTTGAGGTAGGCGCTCAGATCGGCGCCCACGTCACCGGTGTCGGTGACCGGCACGTCACGGTCGAGCATGTCGGCGTACACGGCGATGGCGAGGTGGTCCTTGGTCGGCCAGCGCCGGTAGAGCGTGGTCTTGGCCACCCCGGCGCGCTGGGCCACCTCGTCGATGGCCAGTCCGGCGTAGCCGGCGGTGAACAGCGCGTCCCGGGCGGCTCGAAGGATGCGTCGGTCCGCGTCGCTGTCACGGGGCCGACCGCGGGAGATGTGCATCGTTTCCCCTGTTTTACGATACTGAGGTGTCGTAAATACCGTAGCCGGTAGTCGTGCATTTACGCAACCCAAGTTTCGAAACCCTGCCCCGACCCGACACCCGTGCCGGTTCGGTCGTGCTCCGCTGAACGCCGGCCTCGTCCATCCGCGTCGGCCCAGTTCTGGCGTCGTTCGCCGCGGATGCGTGCTCGTTCGCGGCGTTGGGCGGCGAGGAGGTCGGGGTGGCGGGCGCTGGCGTTGCGCCGGCGCAGGTGTTGCTGCAGTTCTCGGGCTGGCAGCGGAGCCCCGAACATCCGCTCATCGGCATGAGGGCACAGTCGGGCCACTCACGCGGCGTCATGGCAGGACGTTGGCGCTGCAGCGGGTCCACCACAACTTCATCGACCAGTACCGGCTGGCCGAGACGGTCCGGAGCGCGGGGCACCACGGTCGACACGTCGGCATCGGGGTGCCAGGACGGTAGTCCGAAGCTGCCGGCGCGACGAGCGACGGTGGATCCCGTGGGTGTTCGTCATCGACGCGGCAGGCGTCGACTGCCGCTTCGTGGTTCCGTGCTCCGCAGTCCACCACCGGACCAGGACACTTCTGCGATGAGCGGTCACCTCACCGTCACGCGTGCGAGCGAACCCGGCGGTCCCCGGGACGTTCGTGACATCTGCCTCGTGGGAGTCGGCCCACGCGGTTTGTCGGTGCTCGAACGGCTCTGCGCCAACGCACGCGAGATCCCGCACCGCACCGTGAGGGTGCGCTTGGTGGACCCCCGGTTGGGCGTCGGTGGCCAGGTGTGGCGGTCCGACCAGTCCAGGCACCTGCTGATGAACACCGTCGCGTCCCAGGTCACCGTGTTCGTCGACGACAGCGTCGACTGCGCGGGCCCCGTGGTGCCCGGTCCCAGCCTGCACGAGTGGGCGCGTTTCGTCGCTTTGCTCAACCCGTTCCCGGACCTTCCGGCCTGGGTGCGCCGGGAGGCGCTCGCCCTCGGTCCCGACGCGTACCCGACCCGTGCCCTGTACGGTCACTACCTGGACTGGACGTTGCGGCACCTGGTCGAGCACGCTCCCGCCAACCTCGTCATCGTGCGGCACCCCGAGCGGGCGGTCGACCTCGTCGACGAGGACGACGGCCTACAGGCGGTGGTCTTGTCGAACGGCGAACAGCTCACGGGGCTGCACTCCGTCGTGCTCGCCCTCGGCCACCTCGACATCACACCGACTCCCGCGCAGCAGCGGTTGCGGGACCTCGCCGTCCGCGACGGGCTGCACTACGTGCCCCCGCACAACCCGGCCGACGTCGATCTGAGCGCTGTCACCGGCGGTGAATCGGTCGTCCTGCGCGGTCTGGGCCTGAGCTTCTTCGACCACCTGGCGCTGCTGACCTCCGGCCGCGGCGGGGTGTTCCACCGCGACCGGGACGGGCGGTTGCGCTACGAGCCCTCCGGCGGGGAACCCCACCTGATCGCCGGCTCCCGGCGCGGGGTGCCCTACCACGCGCGAGGCGAGAACCAGAAGGGCGTCTCGGGCCGGCACGTCCCGCTGTTCCTGACCCCGCAACGCATCGCGGCCCTGCGCGCGTCCGGTCCCGTGGACTTCCGCGCCGACATCTGGCCCTGGATCGACCGGGAGGTGCGCGCCGTCTATTACGCCACCATCGTGGCCAACCGGTCGGGTGACCTCAAAGGGGCGCGCTTCCTGCGCGAGTTCCGCGAACTGGCCGAGTCGGCGCCCGTGACCGGCGCGGAGGACCTACTGCTGCGCCGGTTCGGGTTCGGACCGGCGCCGCGGTGGGACTGGGAGTCCATCGCCACGCCCTGCCGCACCCCGTTCTCCGGACCGGGCGCGTTCCGCGACTGGCTGTTGTCCTACCTCGACGCCGACGTCCGCGAGGCGCGCCTGGGCAACGTCGACGGCCCGCTCAAGGCCGCCCTGGACGTCCTGCGCGACCTGCGCAACGAGGTCCGGCTCCTGGTCGACCACGGTGGCCTCACCGGTGCCTCCTACCGCGACGACCTCGATGACTGGTACACGCCGCTCAACGCCTTCCTGTCCATCGGCCCACCCGTCGAGCGCGTCGAACAGGCCGCGGCGTTGATCGAGGTCGGTATCCTCACCGTCGTCGGGCCGGGGATGGTCGTGGAGCACCTCGACGACGGCCAGGGCTTCCTGGCCCGCAGCCCGCTCGTGCCGGGGGCCGAGTACCGGGCTCGCACGCTCGTCGAGGCACGGCTGCCCGAGGTCGACGCCCGCCGCACCGCCGATCCCCTGCTGAGCCGCCTGCTCGCCCGCGGCGCCTGCACCCTCAACCGCATACCGAACCGCACGACCGGGTGGTACGAGACCGGGGGCATCGCCGTGACCGCGCGCCCTTACGCGCTGCTGGACGCGCAACGGCGGCCGCACCCCCGGCGTTTCGCGTTCGGCGTGCCCACCGAGACCGTGCACTGGGCCACCGCCGCGGGCGTGCGACCCGGCGTCAACTCGGTCATCCTCGGCGACGCCGACGCGCTGGCCCGCGAGTGCCTGAACCTGACCGCCCACGCGGTCGACGAACCAGCCACCGCCTGAAGGGAACCGACATGTTCGCAGACAGCGGTCTGCTCTCACCCGGATGGGCGGGCACCGGGATCGACGACCTGCTCGACGACCGCGCCTGGTTGACCGCCATGATCCGGGTCGAGGAGGCGCTGGCCCGCGCGCAGGCCCGCATCGGGATGGTTCCGCCCGCCACGGTCTCGGCGCTCGCCGGGATCGACGCCGACGCGTTCGACTGGCCCGACCTCGTCGCACGGGTCCGCGAGACCGGCAACCCGACCGTCGGCTTCGTCGCGCAACTGAGCGGCATCGTGGCCGAGGTCGACCCGGAAGCCGCGGACTTCGTCCACCGCGGCAGCACGAGCCAGGACATCCTCGACACCGCCACCATGCTCATCTGCCACGAGGTGCTCGGCCGGGTGCTCGGCGACCTGCGGCGGACCGCCGACGCGTTGGCCGGCCTGGCCCGTGAGCACCGCGACACACCCATGGCCGGCCGCACCCTGACCCAGCACGCCGTCCCGATCACCTTCGGCCTCAAGGTGGCGGGCTGGCTCAACGCCGTGCTCGACGTCGTCGACCGCCTCGACCACCTGCGCTCGCACGGGCTGCCCGTGTCGCTGGGCGGTGCCGCCGGCACCCTGGCCGCCTACCAGGAGTTCACCGAGGCCGACAGCCTCGACCTCGTCGAGCACCTCGCCACCGACCTCGGACTCACCGCACCGCTGATCCCCTGGCACGGCGCCCGACTGCCGGTCGTCGACGTGGCCAACGCGCTCAGCCTGGTCACCGGCACACTCGGCAAGCTCGCCGCCGACGTCGAAGTCCTCACCCGCACCGAGATCGGCGAACTGGCCGAACCGGCGGCACCGGGCCGAGGCGCCTCCTCCGCCATGCCGCAGAAGCGCAACCCCGTCTACGCCACCGCCATCCTCACCGCCGCCCGCCAGGTGCCGGCGCTGGTTTCCGTGCTGCACCAGTGCATGGTCGTGCCCGACGAGCGCTCGGCAGGCGGCTGGCACGCCGAGTGGCAACCGCTGCGCGAGGCCCTGCGTCTCGCCGCCGGCGCGGCGCGCAACGCATCGGAGCTCGCCACCGGCCTCACGGTGTTCCCCGACAGGATGAGGGAGAACCTGGCCCTCACCGGTGGCGCCATCGTCTCGGAACGCCTCAGCGCGGTGCTGACCCCGCTGCTCGGCAGGGTCGCGGCGAAGAAGATCATGACGGAAGTCACCGCCACCACTGGCGACACCGCCGAAGTCCTGGTGCGACAGCTCCGCGACCTGGGGCACGACAGCGACCCGACGCGGTGGCGGGACCTGTGCGACCCAGCCGGTTACCTGGGCGCATCGCCTCGACTCGTCGACCGGGTCCTCGACCGCCACCTCGCCGGTCGGCGCCCGTCAAGCCCACAATGAACGACCTTGCCAGGCAGATTGTCCTCCTGCTCGCGGAGCGCGCGCTGCGCTGACGCTCGGGCCTGTGCGGGACTTCGGCTCCATGGTGATGGCACTCGCCGGCGTCCGGGTTTTCCCGAGAACTGCGGAGAACGGGCTGTAGTAATGGTTTCGACTGACCGTGGTCGCATTTTTCGGTGGTCGTTTCCTCACTTGTGGTGATCGGTAACGGGTGGGGCGGGTGTGCGATGTTCCCGAGCACAGGTCGGGGATCTTGGGAACAAAGGGGAGTGTCATGCGAAAGCGGCGTGCGGCGTTGGTCTGCGCTCTGATCGCGGTCATCGGGATGAACGGGCCACCGGCCTTCGCGGAACGGCCACCGCCTGCGGTGCCGGATCGGGAGCCCGTCGCGCGGGCTACGAAGGCGCTACCCGCGGCCGCGGACGACGGCGGTTCGACCATCGCGGTCGCGCCGGTCCGCATCCTCGACACCCGCACCGGGCTCGGGCGGGGTGGGGCGGTGGCGCCCGTCGGGGGTGGGCAGGCCATCGCCGTCGCGGTGGCCGGAACCGCGGGCGTGCCCGCGGATGCGACGGCCGTGGTGCTCAACGTGACCGCGACCGAGGCCACCGCGGGCACCTTCGTCACGGCGTGGCCCGCGGGCGAGCCGCGGCCGCTGGCCTCGAACCTCAACGTCGTCGCGGGCCAGACCACGCCGAACCTGGTGACCGTCGGCCTGGGGGCCGGGGGTGCGGTGAGCCTGTACAACAACACGGGCGCCACCCACCTCATCGCCGACGTGCAGGCGTACGTCGTGCCGCAGGGTGCGACGCCGACCGGCATGCTGGTCGACCTGGCACCCGCCCGGCTGCTGGACACCCGGGCCGGTGGCGGCGCCGTCGGCGGCGGTCAGTCCGTCGCGCTGGACGTCACCGGGGTCGGCGGGGTGCCGGAGACCGGGGTGTCGGCGGTCGTGCTGAACGTGACGGCGACCGAACCGACGGCGGCTTCCTACATCACCGCCTACCCCGCGGGCGGCACGCGGCCGCTGGCCTCCAACCTCAACACCGCGCCCGGCGACACCGTGCCCAACCGGGTGATCGTCGGGGTCGGCGAGGGCGGTGCCGTGCGGCTGTACAACAACGCCGGGTCGGTGCACCTGGTGGTGGACGTCGGCGGCTACCTGACCGACGGTTCGGTGCCCGACACCGGCTCCGGCCTGACCCGGGTCTCGCCCGCCCGCCTGCTGGACACCCGGCCGTCGGGCGCGCTGACCGCGGGCGGCACGCGGACCGTGCAGGTGGCCGGGCGGGCCGGCGTGCCCGGGACGGACTCGGAGGTGCCACCGACCGCGGTCGTGCTGAACCTGACCGCCACCGAGCCCACCGCGGCCTCCTACCTGACCGCCTTCCCCGGCGGCAGCCCTCGCCCGCTCGCGTCGGACCTCAACGTGCGGCCCGGCGAGACCCGGCCCAACCTGGTCGTGGTCAAGCTCGGCCCGACCGGCGCGGTGACCGTCTACAACAACGCGGGCAGCACCCACATCGTGGTCGACGTGTTCGCCTACTACACCGGCGCCGTGGTGCTCGACCCGGCGTTGGAGGTGCTGACCCCGCCGGTGGCGGGCGCCGTCACCGGGGTGGACGCCGACACGGTCACGTTCACCGGCACGGCCGCCGGGCTCGGGCTGTCCGTGGGGCAGGTCCTGGCGTCCGGTCCGACTCCCGGCGCGCCCTCGGGCTTCCTGCGCCGGGTCACCGCGCTGGCGGAGTCCGGCGGCGTGGTCACCGCCACCGCCGCGCCGGCGGCGCTGGACGAGGCGGTCCTGCGGGGCACCTACGACGGCGGCATCGACCTGGTGCCCGTCACCTCGGCGGCCGACGCCGCCGCGTCCGGGATCACCGGCTCGGTCACGGCGCCGTTCGACCTCCAGGTCGACGGCATCGACGGCAACCCCGACGACGGGGTATCGGCGTCGGCGAGCGTGTCCGGCAGTCTGACCCTGTCCGCCGGGCTCGACCTGCGGGCCAAGATCGGCCTGCTGTCCGGGGTCGAGGTGGACTTCGAAGCGGCGTTGGGCGCGTCGATGGTCACCGACGTGTCGGTCACCGGGGCGTACGAGCTGTTCTCGCGCGACTACCAGCTGTTCGAGCAGCAGTTCCGCGGTTTCCTGTTCACCATCGGGCCGGTGCCGGTCTACGTGGAGCCGGAGTTCGAGCTCGGCCTGAACGTCACCGGCTCCGCGGAGGCGTCGATCGGGGTGCACACGACCCGGTCGGAGACGATCTCCCTGGGTTTCCGGCTGCGCAACGCCGACCTCCAGCCGTTCACCACGTCCACCGGCACGCCGCTGACGCACACCGTCACCGGCCCGGACGCGTCGGTCAACCTGAGCGCCGAACTGCAGGCCACCCTGGAGGCCGAGTTCTACGGCGGTTTCGAGCTCGGCGTCGGCGTCGCACCCGGGATCACGGCGACGGTCGGCACGCAGGACTGCGGGTTCTCGCTGGACTTCTCCGTGGACGCCCTGGCCGAGTTCGAGATCGAGATGTTCGGCAAGGAGATCGGTGAGGGCGTGGAGTTCCGCACGCAGCTGTTCGAGAAGAACCTGCTGAAGAAGACCGTTCCGGGCTGCGAACCCGACGCCTGGACGATCACCGGGCGCCCGGCGGCGGACCTCGCGACGCTCCTCGCGGGCCCGGGGGTCGCGGTCCAGTCGGCCACGGCGTCGGGCGGCTCCCAGGTCGCGGAGTTCACGGCACCGTTCGGCTCCATCGGTCTGGAGAAGGGCGTGGTGCTGAGCACCGGCACCGCGTCGGGCGCGCCGGGCCCGAACTCCCAGTCCAACTACGGCACCTCGACCGGCGGTCCGGGTGACAGCGCCCTGTCCGCGATCGCGGGCGGGACGACGTACGACACCGCGGGGCTGGACGTCACGTTCGTGCCGACCACGTCGACGGTGGAGTTCTCGTTCGTGTTCGCGTCCGAGGAGTACCTGGAGTACGTCGACTCGCAGTACAACGACGTGTTCGGCGGTTTCGTCAACGGCGTCAACTGCGCGGTGGTCGACAAGGGCTTCGAGCGGGTGCCCGCGACGGTCAACGCCATCAACCACCTCCGCAACACCCTGCAATTCCGGGACAACACCGGCGGCGGCACCAACGCCCAGGCGGACGGGATGACCACCATCCTGCGCTGCCGCACGTCGGTGCACCCCGGCGTCCCGAACACCCTGCGGCTGGCCATCGCCGACACGGGCGACCGGATCTACGACAGCTGGGCGTTCATCCAGCGCGGCAGTTTCCGCGCGGTCTGACCGCCCCGGCACCTGCCTGCCGGTCCTCCACGGACCGGCAGGCAGGAGCGCACGGGCACAGGGCGTATGACGGCGGTCAGCAGGTGGCGCGGTAGTCGAATTGCCGCAGTTGTCGCTCCCACTCGATTTCGGTCAGTCCTTCGTGCACGAGGTTGCACGCGACCGCGACCGGGTCGGCCAACACCGACTTCGCGTCGGCGATCGACCAGGTGACGATCTCCCGCAGCCCGTCGGTGGCTGCCAGTTGGTCGTCGGTCGGCGAGAACTGGAGTGTGGGGACGCCGTTCGTCGTGCCGCGGGTGGTCCGCATCTGCTTGGGATGGGTCGGGTCGGATTCGGACGCGACGCCTTCCGATGAGTACCGGTCGATCCAGCTGTACCGCGTGCGACGTACAGCACCGATCCGTCCGGTGTGAACTCGATGCCGAGGGGGACGCGGACATCGTTGGAGAGCACACCGGTGAGCAGCGGTTGCCGTGGGTCGAGCACATCCCAGAGGCGGACCGCGTAGTCCGCCCCGATGGTGGCGAGGTGTCTGCCGTCACCGGAGAACGCGGCCGAGCTGACGACGTGCGTGTGGCCCGTCAGGGTGGCGAGAACCGCGGTCGGGTTGACGGCGGCGACCAGCATCGCGGCGGCGTTGTTCCGGAGACTGCCACCGACCAGGACCGCCGCGCCGTCGGGGGACAGCCGCCTCCCGCTCGACCGCGTGACGTTCCTTCAGCGCCTTGGCGTTGTTCTCGATGGCCTCGGCCAGCGGTGACCACGCCGACAGGAACGCCTCGTGACACACCGAGATCACCGGCACGTCGGCCTCGGCGTCCGCGACGAGCAGCCGATGCGCCACGAACCGGTCCAGCTCGGCGCCGACCTGATCGGTCAGCTCGGCGAGGGCCACCCGCCACCGTGTCGGCTTGCCCTCCTCGTCCACCGCCACCAGCTGCAACAGACTCGCCACGACCTCCTCGGCGGTCGCCCCGAGATCTCCTGGGCCTCGGCCAACGCCTGCTCAACCTTCTTCTGCACCGCACGACGCCCAGTACCCCAACTCGGCGTAGCGGCGGGCAGACAAGCCGACGCCGGGTTGGGCGTCCACGAACATCTCGGCCAGCGTGTAGGCCAGCAGCGGCAGCGCCCTCACCGTCACCGGTGTCCGCGACGAGCCGCTCGACCAACTCGTCCTCGACCCGCAGCCCCGCAAGCGGGGCCGGGCCGCGGATCACCGGATCAGCCGGCAGCTGCCGCAGGAACTCCGGCCGGGTCGCCCCGACGAGCCGCACGCGGCCGGGTGGCGCGGAGGCCCCGATCCGGGCGAACTGCGCGTTCGGTCTGCCGACCAGCTCCTCCACCTGATCGATCACCACCAGCAGCTGCCTGCGCGGTCCACCGGGCGCGGCGGCCGGCAAGTCGTCGGCCGTTTCCGCGAACCCGTCCTCCTCCGCCAGCCGCCGCACCATGGACGTGACGGTCCACCCCAGCCCCAGCCCCAGCTCGGCACCCGGCGCCGCAAGAACCCGCGCCAACGAGTGGACCGGATCCTCGCGCGGCACGAAGACCGGAAGCACCCACCACGCCGGGTCCGCCGCCATCATCGGCACCGACAGTCCTCACCGGCCGCGATCCCGCGCTCCGGGTCGCGATCGAGGAACACCTCGTGCCCCTCCACGACCAACCAGTCGCGCACCTCGCCGGCGATAGCACGGTTCTCCGCTGCGTAACTGACGAAACCCGGGCCATCCGACGTCCTCCCAGCGAGACCATCGACTCTTCACCATTGTTCGGTCTACCGCACTGAATACACCTTGCACGAGTGGAAGATCGAATCATCAGATGCATTGTCTATGAATTGACACGTGCAGGACACCGACTCGGAACTCGGTTGGGATTGGGAATAGGACGGCCTCGTTCCGGATATGCGCCTGGAGTCGATGGTTGCCGGACTTTCCCGCCCGCCTCATCGTCCATTCCGGTGATCCGGGGTCTTCCTGGTCTCCAGCCGTTGAACTGTTACCAGGCTTGGCTGTCCCATCAGGTAGACCGCGTACCACGCGGGTGACAGTGCCTGGCGCCCCTTGTCGGCCGTGGCGAAAGGGGTAGGGGTGAGTGAGGTCGTCTTCCGCGGACTCAACACGCTGCTCACGGTGTTGCAGGACCTGCTGGACCGTCCCAGGGCGTTGCGTGCGGACCGCAACAGTGAGCGGACGCACTGGTCCCACAGCTGGGAGCGGGCGTTGCCGCTCGTCTGCCTGATCGGCGAGCAGGCGACCCTGTGGGCCCAGGCGTTGGACGACCGTCTGAGCCGGGCCGCCCCGCCCAAGGTGCTGTACGCCGCGCTGGACGTCGACAAGGCCGTCCAGGACGTGCGTGAGGCCGACGCCAGGACAGCACCGGGCGACGGCGGGCCGCTCGATTCACGGCTGGTGCCACTGCTGGCCGCGCTGCAGCGTCGCCTGGCTTCCGACCGGTTCGGGCGCCGGCGGGTGCACCGGTTCCGGATCGCCGGCTTCACCGACTGGTTGACCCGGCAGCCGGTACGGGCGGGCCACACCCTGCACGAGCGGGCGGCGATCACCACCGTGATGCGGACCTGGCACCGGACGCGGCCCACGACCGGTGCCGACGTCACCGAGCCGGTTCGGGTGACCGCACCCGGCGGGGTCGCGTTCTCCCCGGCCGCGGTGGTTCGCAGACTGCGTTACCAGTGGTGGGTCCGGTTCGGACGGGAGCGGTCCTGGCTGATGCGCCAGCCGTTCCTGACTCCCGGCCACTCCGAGTCGTTCGTCGGGTTCGCCGAGTGGCTGACCGAGGCGAGCCACCGGGACGACGCCCGCGACGAACTGAAACTGTTGCTGGTCCATGCGTTCCTGCAGGACCTCCGCCGGGAGTACGGCACGGCGACATGGAGGTTCCGACGCGGGCGGCGCACCGCGCACGTCCTCGTGCTGCTCACAGGCGTGAGCGAAGAGAACGGCGGCTGGGAGCTGCTGCAACTGATCAACGACGTGCGCAACCGCTCGACCGAGCCCGATCCCTTGTTGGTGGTCGCCACGGCGGAGGCACCGCCCCCGTGGTTGACCGGGGAAGGTCACACCGAGCCGGTGTACCGGCTGCCCGCCGTGCTCCGGCAGTGGGTGCAACGGCTCCCCGAGCGGCGCCAGCTCCTGCACCGCGACGCCCGGTTCGTGGTGGTCCGCATGCCCGACGAGGACGACGGGCCCGCGGGCGACAACGACGAGATCGCTTGGACGGAGGTCGGCCATCCGCGCCCCCGGCCGGTGCCGCTGCCCGTCCGCAAGGCGACGACGCGGATCACCGGCGTAGCCCTGATCGGGAGCCTGCTCGCGGCGGGCGGACTCTGGGCCGTCCCACGGTGGATCGGGGACTGCATGCCGGGTGCGGGCATCGGGGTCCGGACCCGGCTGGTCGACGGTGCGGGCGGATCCGAGTGCATCGGCTACAGCGATCGGGCGGGTCACGTGTTCGGGGACAACGAGCGACTGCGGTCCGCACAGCGGGCGGTGTTCGAGATGAACGAGGTGGCGCAGCGCCTCCATGCCGAATCGGCCACCCGGCCGCTGGTCAGCGTCGTCTACTTCACCGAGTTCACCAAGCCGAAGGGACAGTTGGGAGCCGACGACTCCACCACCGAGCAACTGACCGGCCTGCTGCTGCGCCAAGCCGAGGCCAACCGGCGCAGCGACCACGCCGTCCCGCTGCTGCGCGTGATCATCGCGAACGCGGGCTTCGAGATGCGCCACGCCCGGACACTGGTCGACATGCTGGCCCCGTTGCTGGCCCAGGATCCGACGATCATGGGCACCGTCGGCATGGGCCGCACCGTCGACCCGGTGGAAAGCGCCATCGCGGCGTTGGGCGACCTCGGCGTGCCCGTCGTCGCCACCACGCTCACCGGTATCGGGCTGACCGAACGCTCGCCCCTCTACTTCCAGGTCGTGCCCAACAACCGGCAGCAGGCCGCGCTCGTCAAGCGCTACGCCGACCAGACGGACAAGAGGCTCACCGTCTACCAGCCCAGCCGGATCGTGGGCGACGGCTACCTGGAGTCGCTGGGGGCGGAGATGGCCGAGCTGGTCGGCCCCGACGCGTTCAGCCGTTGGAACGAGATCGGGACACTCACCCCCGAGTGCGGATCAGACGAGATCGCTTTCTACGCGGGCAGGCAGGTCGACTTCGACACGTTCCTCGAACGGGTGCTCGACGTGTGCGATGACGATCTGCCGGTCGTCATCGGGGACGACACCGTGGCCCGCTTCGTCGCCCAGCGCGAGAAGCGCACCAAAGCCAAGTACGGCGGCAAGTCGATCCTCTACGTCTCACTCGGTCCGGAGACCGTGCTGAGGAACCGCACCTGCCTGCCGAAGGGCGACCAACAGGTCGCGGCACTGTGCGCGGGTCTGCGCGACCTGTTGGACGGTGCCGACGTGTACGGGCGAGCGGGCCGCGAGTTCGGCGACATCCTCCGCGCGCAGCCGCTGGCGTGGATCGGCGAGCGCGTCGGCCTCAGCCACGACAGCGCGGGCCTGTTCCTCCAGGCCGTCGCCGCCACCGACACCGCCGGACCTGGCCCGCACCGGGCCGCGGTGGCCCAGGAACTGCGGGAGTCCGCCTGCGAGGACCCCACCACCACGACCCGGAATTGCTACGAAGGTGCCTCCGGCCGCGTCGACCTGTCCAAGTTCCGCGACGGCCGCAACCGACCGCTGGCCCTGCTACGGCTGCCGGATGTGCGGGACGTCGACCGACCGCCGGAGTGCGTCCTGCTCGTGAACGCCGACCAAGACCTGTGTCCACATGACGACTGAGCTCAGGTAACGCTTGGGTAACGGTGGCTTGTCGTGGCGTCGATCACGAAGCTAGCGTCAACGATGACTTAACGAACGCCCCACTTCCTCGAACGGTCCTCACGGGTCCGGAGGTGTGGTGCGGCGTTCCCGCTGCTGTTCGCAACCACGCAACGAGAGTGGGCACCTCAGCGTGTCCAGCGGCCTTACGTCAACGTTGACGTAGGAGGGGGCGTGACCGGGTGGTGGTGGGACGTGAGTGACCTGAGCCGACCGCACGGCGAGTACCGAAGCGAGCTCCCTTCCCGCTGATGTGAAGTGAGGCCACCATGCGCAGATCCACCTCCACGCGATCGCTCCGGCGACGGACCACCGCCCTGGCGGCAGTGGCGATCCTGATCGCGATCGCAGCGATCGCAGCGCCCTCGGCGCAGGCCGCGCCCTACCCGGAGTACCCCTACGACGCGACCGACTACAACCAGCCCTTCCGCGGCCAGTTCCACTTCAGCTCACAGGGCGGCTGGATGAACGACGTGAACGCGCCGCTGTACTACAACGGCGTCTACCACCTCTTCTACCAGCACAACCCGCACGGCCTGTACTGGGACACGATGCACTGGGGCCACGCGACCAGCCCGGACCTCGTGCACTGGACCCAGAAGCCGATCGCCCTTGAGCCGGGTACGCACAACGCCACGCTCTTCTCCGGCGGCGGCTGGGTCGACACCCGCAACGTCACCGGGCTCAAGACCGGCGCCGACGCCCCGATCCTGCTCTTCACCAACACCGACGGCGTGTCCATCGCCTACAGCACCGACGGCGCCCGGACGTTCCGGATGTACAACGGCGGCGCCAAGGTGATCACCACCCCGTACGAGTCCCGCGACCCCAAGGTGATCTGGGACGCTGCCCGCAATCGCTGGAGCATGGTCTTCTGGGGCAACGAAGGCGGCAACGTCGCCAAGTTCTACAGCTCGACGAACCTGCTCGACTGGACCTACCGCGGCGAGTTCCGCGCCGACTGGCTGTTCGAGTGCCCCGACCTCTACCAGCTGCCGGTCGACGGCGACACCGCGAACCCGAAGTGGGTCCTCCAGGACGCGAGCGGTGAATACGTCATCGGCACGCTGAACGGCGCCGGTGTCTTCGTGCCGGATGCCGGCTGGTCGCGACCGCAACGCCTCGACGTGGGCCGCACCGCCTTCGACGGGACCGCCTACGCCGGCCTCACCTTCACGAACATGCCCACCGACCGGGTGGTCCAGATGTTCTGGCAGCCCGGCAACAAGGGCTCCACCTGGACCGGCAACGCGTCGTTCCCCGCGCAGCTCGGGCTCAGGACGTTCCCGGGCGAGGGCATCCGGGTGACCCGCAACCCCGTCGGCGAGATCTCCTCCATCCGCCAGGCGGCACAGACCTGGAGCAACCTGACGATCTCCGCGGACCTCGCGACCAACCCGTTCAACGGCATCGCCGCCGACACCTACGAGATCGAGGCGACCTACGACCTGACGGGAGCGACGGCGACGGACTTCGGCTTCGAGCTGCACCGTCGCGCCGACGGCACACGTGACGCGGCGATCGGCTACGACCGCGTCCGGCAGACCCTCGCCGACGCCGCCATGCCACCGGTCGGCAACCGGGTGAAGCTGCGGATCCTCGTCGACCGCGGGCAGCTGGAGACCTTCGGCAACGACGGCAGGATCTCCGTCACCGACAACGTCGACTTCGACTCCTCCAGCCGCAGCCTCGGCATCCGGGCCTACGCCAACAACGGCACGGTGCGCGTCGAATCACTGACGTTCCGACGGCTGGGCAAGGCATGGGCCGGCGCGCCCGCCGGACCGGACCAGGGCGTCGGCATGATCCGGCACAACGACACCGACAAGTGCGTCGACCGCGACGGCGCCACCGCCGTCGTGCAGATCTGGGACTGCCGGAACACCACCAACCAGCGCTGGACGTTCACCGCGGCAGGGAAGATCAGGATCGGTGACGAGTGCCTCGACCAGCCGGGGGAGACCATCGGCAACGGCGCGAAGCTCAAGACGCACCCGTGCTGGGGCGGCGACAACCAGAGGTGGATCCGCATCGGCACGAACCAGTACCAGAACTCGTGGTCCAAGCGCTGCCTGGACCTCGAAGCCGGCAACACGACCAACGGCCGCCAGTTGCAGGTGTGGGACTGCGTGGCGGGCTCGAACCAGAGGTGGAGCATGCCGACCGGCTGACCGCGACGCCGGGGCGGCCACCGGCACCCCACGAATAGCTGAGGAGAGAGGTCAGACCGGCCAGGACGCCCGGCCTGGGGTCGTCGTGGTGGTGCCGGGGTCGGCGTCGTCCGACGAACGAGTCGGCGCCGGGCCGACTGACGTCGACCCGGCGCCGTTGCGGGGGTGCGCTCAGCCGGGGGTGCAGAGCAGGGTCGGCGCCGCTGCCCTGCCGGTGGCCTGGAACCCGAAGGTCACGCTGCCGCCCGCACCTATCGAGCCGTTCCACCCGGCGTCCGTGGCGACCACGCCGGTGGCGTTCTGCTTCAGGGTGGTGTTCCACGAGTTGGTGACCTGCTGGCCGCCGGGCCACGTCCAGCCGACCCGCCACCCGGTCATCGGCGTGCGGCGGCCGTTGGTGACGGTCACCGTCGCGACGTGACCGGTGCCCCAGTCGCCGTTGACGTGCAGGCTCGCCGAGCACCCGGCCTGCGGCAGGACCACCAGCGTGATGGAGTTGGCCGGGTACGTCGCGTCGACCTGGCCGTTGCTCACCGGGAGGTCGCCGCCGCGCACGATGGCGCCCAGGTTCGCCTCGCTGTAGGTGAACCGCTGCGCCGCACCCGCACCGTCGAACCCGGCCACCGACAGCGGCGAGGTCAGGTCGTCGCCGGTCTTGTTGACGACCATGAGCGTCAGCGCGTCGTCGGAAGAGCGCTGCGCCGCGAACACCGACAGCCGGTCCGGTCCGGCGGAGGTCGCGGACACGCTGACGTCACCGAACCGCCCGCCCGCGCCGTCGTAGTTGCGGTACATCCGGAACGCGTACGCACCCGGATCGGTCGGCTTGGGCTCGCCCCACATCGTGGCGAGGTCGAGGCCCTCACGTCCGAAGATGCCCAGGACCTCGGCCTGCGTCAGCGCACCGTTGATGTGGTCGAGCGCGCCCCAGTTGTACTCGGTGATGGCGGTCTTGGTGCCGGGGTAGTACTGGGCGATCCAGGACTTCATCGTGCGGATGAACTGCAACGGCGGCGCGTTGACCCCGCCGGGGCCGATCCAGGACTCCTCGACGTACGTCGGGTCCCACAGCGACCGGGTGGACCGCAGCCGCAACGCGTTGGTCGCGGGATCCTTGTCGCCGCTGATCTGCGGGTAGAAGTGCTGGTCGAAGTAGTCGAGGTAGCGCTTGCCCCCGTTGGCGTCGCTGTAGTCCTTCATGTTCTTCAGGTACCACTGGGAGAGGTTGAGCCCGCCGTGCGCCGCCGAGTCGGGACCCGGCCCGCAGCCGTCCAGCCCGGATGCGACCCACTCGCAGTACCCCCAGCCGGACGGGCCGAGGACCGCCGCGCCGGGGTCGGCGGCCTTGATCGCCGCGGCGGTCGCGGTGCCCTTGCCGCCCAGTTCGTCGTACGTGACCACCTCGGGGTGCACGTCACGATGCGTGTGGGCCCACAGCACCGGCTCGTTGTCGAGCTCGTAGATCGGCACGCCGCCCTGCGCCGCCGTGCCGAACTTCCCCACCAGGTGCGACACCATCTCCCCGACGAACTCCGGGCCAACCGGGATCGAGCTGTCGGTGGGCACGGCGGTGAGGTTCTGCTGGTTGAGCTGGCCGTTGCCGCAGTTGGGGTCCCACTCGTCGAACCTGTCCTGCTGCGGGAACCGGGTCGCCGGGAAACCGCAGTCGAACGGGTGTGACGACGGCGAGTCCTTGGCCACCCACCCGATCAGGGGCACGGTGACGACCGACTTGATGCCGCGGTCGAGGTTGGACTTGACCACCCCTTCGACGGAGCGCGCCTCGTCGGAGACGATGTTCTCGAAGAACCAGTCACTGCCGGTGTTGTAGGTGCGGTTCTTGAAGTTGTAGCGGCTGGTCGCGTTGCCGCCCCAACGCGCCACCGACTGGCCGATCTCGGCGTTGAACGCCGGATCGCCACCGTTCAGGCCGTAGATGTCGGGGCTGATCGCGTGCCGGGCGGCGGACACGTCCACCGACAGCGCCGGCCCGGCGGTCGCCGCCGCGGCGCCCGTGGCGGTCTGGACCGTGAACGTCGCTGCGACGAGAGACGACGCCAGACCAATGGACGTGACCGATCGTAACTTCCGCCATCGCCGAGTTCGCACCACAGATTCCTCCACCCGATCCGTACATCGACATTTGTCGGCAGAATGCCGGCGGAGGCGTGTGGCATGCGTCAAGGCACCCGCGGCCTTCGGCAGCGGGCAACCGCTGCTGCCGAAGTCGGAAATCCTACCGCATCGGCCAGTAAATGCCATTGCCGATTCACGGCATTCGGCCTATTTTCCTTTCACCCGTACGACGACGTGGTCAGGCGTCTCGGCGACGGAGTCGCCCACGGCGGCCAATACTCAATTATGGAGGGTGCAACGGTCCGTAAACCGTGCCCAGCAGGGCTCGATTCCTGCCGCCCGTGCAATGAGGTGATCCCACCGCCTGTGACCCCGGCGGCCGACGGCCGTCAGCCCACCACGAAGGTCCTGATGCTGAGGGCCGGCAGCTGCGAGTCGAAGGAGCCGTTCGACATCGTGATGGTCTTGTCCTGCGCGAGGGTCCGCGTCCCGGTGGTCACCCAGGTCGGGATCGTCGCGGAAGTGATGCCCCGGATGGTGAACGGCTGGTACACCGCCGATGGGTTCTTGTTGATGGCGACGATGACGATCTTGGACCCGCTCTTGAACGCCGTGATGAAGACGTTCGACTGCGGGTTCGCCGTCGCGGTGATCCGGGAGTAGCCGGGGCGGACCCACTTCGAGAAGTGGGCCATGTTGGCGCCGCGCTTGCTGATCTGCCCGTCCTCGCGCATCGGGCCGTAGGAGCGGCGGATGTACCACCACACGTAGGTCTGGAACCGGCCGTGGACCAGCGCGCGGTGGATGTGCTCGCCCACGTCGAGCGCATGCGGCCAGAGGTCGGCCGAGTCGGTGCTGTTCGGGTGGTAGACCTCGGTCATCCACAGCTCCTTGCCGCCGCCCTTCTCACGGAAGAGGGGGTAGGGGAGGTCCTCGGGCCTGGTGCCGTAGAGGTGGGCGCCGATGATGTCCACGTTCGCCAGCGCGGCGGCGTCGTTGAGGATGGGGTCCGAGGTGCTCTTGCGGTACTGGAACGACTCGGGCGCGATGACCCTGGTGTTGATCGAGCCGGCGTTCTCGCGCAGGAACCGCACCATCTCGCTGGGCGTCCAGGCCGTCCAGTCGTGCGCGTAGTCCGGCTCGTTCTGCACCGAGATCCCGTACAGGTTCACTCCGTTGTTCCTCATGAACGTGGAGAAGTCGTTCAGGTGCTGCGCATAGGCGCCGTAGGAGTCGTAGCGCAGCCGCTTGCCGCCGGAGAAGGTCTCGGTCATCGAAGCCGGCGGGTTCCACGGTGAGGCGAAGACCTTGGCACCGAGCTCACCGGCGCGCTGCGCCGTGGCGACCTCGCGGCTCCAGTTGGCGCGGTCCTCGGGAACGGGGATGCGCAGCACGGTGAAGCCCAGCTGTCCCGCGCCGTTGCCGAAGGCCGTCTCCCGCTGGGCGGCGGTGAGGTCGCCGATCCAGCCGGGGTGGTTCATGCCGCCGAATCCGAGGATCGTCTGCTGCACGATCGAAGGTTCGACGACCACGCTGGTCTGCGCCCAGGCGGGTGGGGCCACCGCCAGCACCGGCAGCGCGGCGCCTGCCGCCAGCAGTGACCGCCGCCGCAGCAGGTGCGAACCCGGGTCCTCGGATTGGTCTCGACGTTGAGCCATGGTTTCTCCACAAGGTTGATCTTTACGGCCAACGTGCGGTTGGTGTGCGTCTTCACCGCACCGGATGAGCATCGCAGCGCGTCAGGGGTTCACCCACGAGGTACCGAACGTGTGCGGCGGTATCAGGTTCGCCGGTTGCACATAGGTCGATGATCGGTATATACCGTTACCGTGACGGACGCGCTGAGAGAACCGACCTTCCTGATCCTCACGGCGTTGGCCGCCCGGCCTCGGCACGGCTACGGCATCCTGCGCGACGTCGAGGAGATCTCCGGCGGTCGTGTCCGGCTGCGGGCGGGCACCCTCTACACCGCGCTGGACCGGTTGTCGTCCGACGGGTGGGTGGCGATTGACCGGGAAGAGGTCGTGGACGGCAGGCTTCGTCGCTACTACCGCCTGACCGACCTGGGGGCGGCCAGGCTCGCGGCCGAGGTGGAACGGCTGCGGGCGAACACCCGTGTCGCGGAACAACGGCTCCGCGCACGGCCAATCGGAGGAACGGCGTGAGCGAACGCGAACAGCAGTACCGGCGGCTTCTTGCCCTCTACCCGCGGGACCACCGCCAACAGCACGGCGAGGAGATGCTCGACGTGCTGATGGCCGCGGGCGGCCGGCGACACCCGCGGTGGAAGGACACCGCGGATCTGCTGTGGGGCGCGTTCCGGTTGCACCTGCGCCGTGCGGTGGGGGCCGACGGCGGCATCGACCCACGCGGTGTGCTGGCGATCGTGAGTCTGCTCGGCCCGATCTCGATCCTGGCCGGCGCCACCTCGAGCTTGCACGAGGTGGCGTGGTGGGCGCAGGCAGGCGCGTTGCGGGAAATGCCCCTGTGGACACATGCACCGGACACGCCGGTGTGGTTCGTCTGGCTCGCGGTCGCCGTGCTCGCCGTGTTCGGAAGACGGTGGGCGGCCGCGATCGGCGCGTGGATCGGCACGATCGGCCTCGTGCTGGTCGCCACGGTGTCGCAGCGCAGCTGGTTGTGGGCCTACGCGGAGGCCGGGTGGGTGCTGTTGGGTGCGGTGACCGCCGTCGCGTTGACCTTGTCCCCGGGACCGGCGCGGGGGCGCGAGCTGGCGGGCAGGGCACCGGTCCTCGTGATGGCGGCGACGGTCGTGGTGGCTGTGGTGATCGGGGTCCTGGGTCACCGGGAGCCGCTCGCCGACGCGGCGCGATTGGCCGTGCTGGTCGTCGGTGCGGCGGTGGCCGCCGGGATCGGGGCACGCGTGGGCCGCCGGGCCGCGCTGGTGCTCCTGGTGCCGGTCATGACGGTGGGGATCGAGGCGGTGGTGGTGCCGATCGCGTTCCGGCCCAACGACACGGTCACGGCGTTGATCTTCTACGGCGTACCGCTGGTGGTTCTGCTGGTGTCGGGCGGGTTGCCGCGCGGCGTCCGGCGCAAGCCGGACCAGCCGGTCACGTAGTACGGCCCGCGCCGATGCCGCCATCGGTCGGCACGCTCACCCCGGCATCGCCGTGGGCTTCCACCGCGTCGAGGCTGGAGGTCTGGCGCAACTACCACCGGCCTCGGCGGTATCGGTGGACAGTTTCGTCACGGCATGGGGATGCTTCCCCAGAGGAACTTGGTGGATCAGCTGTCCGTCGCGCACGTCGCGGGACCGGACGGCGTGCTCGAAGGCGTCCCGCGCCAGGTCGGTGTCGCAGCGGCCTACGTCGACGCCAGCTCGGTCCTGTGGTCCCGGAGACCCGGTGAGGTGGCGGCCGCGCCGGCGAGTGCGGCCGCGCACGCGGCCTCCATCTGCGCGGCGACGGTAGGACCGCTCGGCGCCGGTTGCCGGCGGGCCTGCGGTCCGAGGTGGGACTCGCGGAGTTCGTCCATGAAGGCCGCCCACATCGGCGGACCGCCCGTGGCGAGCAACTCGGCACGGGCGGCGTGCACCTCGGCCACCGGGAGGTGTTGGGTTCCCCAGACGTTGAGCTGGACGAAGACGGGCAGCAGCTGGATCGCCTGCTCGGTCAGGTTGTAGGTGACCTTCTGCTTGTGCGAGGGGTCGTCGGACTTGGTGAGCAGCCCGTGCTCGACGAGCGCGGCGAGCCGGTCGGCGAGGACGTTCGAGGAGATCCGCTCGGGGCTGGCGAGCAGCTCGCGGAAGTGCCGGGCATCGGCGAAGATCACGTCGCGGAGGACCAGCAACGTCCAACGGTCGCCGAAGATCTCCAGCGACAGGCTGATCGGGCAGTTCGACCGCGTGTCCTTCCGCACCACACCCACCTCCGGGCAAGTTGCCTACTCCCACCATTGTGCCCTAAAGTGCAACTGGTTGCGAAAGGAGAGCAGTCGGGGCTCGGGCGCGGTGTGGCAGACCTCGTCGACGCGTTGTCGCGCGAGGGGGTGCTCGCTGCCCGCGAGGAGCCCTTGCGCGGGAGAAGGAACCGACCCGACACCGTGACGACGTCAACGCTCCCGATGGTCGAGAACACGACGGACTACTCCATTCACATCGCTGCGCGACCTCGCGGCAGGTCTTGGTGCAGACCTGTTCGTGGGTAAGGCCCTTCGCAACAACAAGAAACACGCAGACACCCACAAAGGGCGGTTCACATGAGTTCCCAGCAAGCGGTATCGAGTCGGAGTAGTACAACCCTCGTCTTGGTCACGCTGTTCTTCGGCGTGTTCGTCATGGGCTGTGCGGAACTGCTCGTGGTCGGTGTGCTGGACCTGATCGCGGCCGACCTCCGCGTCTCCGTCTCCGCGGCCGGCGCGCTGGTGACCGCTTTCGCACTGGGCATCGCGATCGGTGGCCCGGTGCTGACGATGCTGACCGTGAAGATGAACCGGCGAACCGTGCTGATCGGCGCGCTCATCGTGTTCATCGTGGCCAACCTGGTCCTGGTACTGGGCTCCGACTACGCGGTGTTCCTCGTGGTGCGCTTCGTCGCCGGCGCCGTCGAGGGTCTGTTCATCGGTGTCGCGTTCGTGGCGGGCATGTCGATCGTCCCGCCGGAGCGCGTGGGCAGGGCGATCGCCATCATCATCTCGGGTGTCACGGTGTCGGCCGCGATCGGCGTGCCGCTGGGCACGCTGGCCAGCCAGGGGTTCGGCTGGCGCGGTTCGTTCACCGGGATCATCGTGCTCTGCGTGGTCGCGCTGATCGCGACGTTGCTGGTCGTCCCCTCCGTGGCCGGGACCAGCCGCGGCGGCGGGGGCCAGGCCAAGTACGCCTTCGCCCCCCGGGTGCTCATGATGCTGACCGTGAACATCGCGGTGTTCGCGTCGCTGTACACGGCCCTGACCTACATCGTGCCGTTCCTGCAAAGGGTCACGGGCGTCACCGGAGCAGTGGTCAGCGCGTTCCTGTTCGCCTACGGCTTGGCCACCGCGGTGGGCTCCTTCGGCGGCGGTCGCTTCGCCGACAAGAACGCCACGGGCACCTTGATCGTCGGGACCATCGGCACCGCGATCGCCCTGCTGGCGCTCTACTTCGTCGGCTCCACCCCGGCCCTCGTGGCGGTCGTGATGCTGGCGTGGGGGGTGCTCGCCATGAGCATGACCCCGGCGCTCCAGCTCCGCGTGGTGACGCTGGCAGGCCCCGGCGGCGCGTTGGCGTCCTCGCTGCCCGCCTCCGCGGTCAACGTGGGCATCGCGGTGGGTTCGGCCGCCGGTGGCGTGGCGATCAGCGGCTTCGGTCCCTCGGCGCCGGTGCTGACCGCGGCGATCATCGCCGGGATCGCCATCGTGCTCGCCTGGGCCACCAGCTACCTCAAGCCGCCGGTGATCGCGGAGCCGGCGGAGCAGGCCGCCCGACCGTCCTGACGCGACACCGGCATTCCGGGCCCGGGTGGTGCGGGCGGGTGCTCACCCGCCCGCACCACCCGCCCCGATCGACCGTTCCGAGTGGACAGCTCCCGTGCACGACCTGGTCGGCGTCGGGAGCTGCCGCCGGCGTCGGGATGCCGAGGCCGGAAGGTCTTTACTCGGCCGGGGTCAGCACCGCGGGCAACGCCGCGTGGCCGTTGGAGATGAACGACCCCAACGGGCGCAGTTCCTCGGCCGGCACCGCGAGCCGCAGCCGCGGGAACCTGGTGAACAGGGCGGGCAGGCCGATCGCGGCCTCCAGGCGAGCCAGTGGGGCGCCCAGGCAGTGGTGCACGCCGTGGCCGAACGCCATGTGGTCGCGGCGCGTGGGCCGGGTCGGGTCGAACTCCGCCGCGTTCTCGCCGTGCACCTTCCGGTCCCGTCCACCCGCGCCGAACGCGATGACGATCGGGTCGCCCTTCGGGATGAACGCGTCACCGAGGTCGATGTCCTCCACGGCGTAGCGCAGCGGCAAGTTCGTGATCGGCGCTTCCAAGCGCAGCGACTCCTCGATCACGTCCTCCCACGCGACCGTGCCGGCCATCGCCGCGGCGCGCTGCTCGGGATGGGTCAGCAGCAGCGTGATGGTGTGGTCGAACAGGTTCACCGTCGTCTCGTGGCCCGCGGTGAACATCAGCATGATGGTGGCGACCAGCTCCTCCTCGTTCAAGTAGCCGAAGTCCTCGCCGTGCGCCTGGATCAGGCCGGTGGTCACGTCGTCGCCGGGCCGGGTGCGCTTGATCGCGACCAGCTCGTGCAGCAGCCGGTCCACCTCCAGCGCGTTGGCCATGACCTGCTCCGGTGTTGCCGAGGTGTCCATGACTTCGTGCACCGCGGTCAACAGCGGGCTGCGGATCTCGTCCGGAACGCCCAGCAGCCCGGAGATCATCTGCACCGGCAGCGGGTAGGCGAACCGCTCGCGCAGGTCGACCACCTCGCCCGCGGGCACCTTCTCCAGTCCTGCCAACAGCTCGGCGGTGCTCTCTTCGATGCGCGGGCGCATCGCCTGCGTGCGGCGGGCGGTGAACGCCTTGGCCACCAGCTTGCGCAGCCGGGTGTGCTCCGCGCCGTACGCGCTGATCATGTTGCGCTTGGCGACCCACATCCCCAGCGACCACGTCTTGGCCAGCTCGCTCTCGCCGCCACCCCACGCGGGCCAGTGTCGATACGTGTCACGCGACACCCGCGGATCGGTGAGCAACTGCTTGATGAGCGCGTGGTCGGTGACCCACCACGCGATCACCTCGCCGGGCAGCTCCACCCGCACCGCGCGCCCCAAGGCCCGCAGGCGCTCGGACTCGCCGTGGATGTCGCGCCCGGTCGTGTCGATAACCGGGTAGGTCGCTTGGCTCGTCATGCTGACTCGCTCCCGTCCTGCTCGCTGAGGATCTGACTGACGGCGCGGAAGTCCCGCGCCGACACCCGACGCGCCTTCCGGATCACCTCGTGCGGCCGGTAGTTCGCCGATTCGTCCGACCGGTTTCCGTTTACCGGAACCATCGCCACCCTTCGTGGGCCTGAGAGGGCTGAAATAACACAGGTTCTCCTCGCCCGGGACCTGGTTCCGCCGCGAAAATCCTAGCTATCCCTCGGGGTTCGGTCGAGTGACGAAGGCCTCGCAAGTACGGCTCCGCACCAGAAAGGCAAGACCGGAGAAAGCATCGATTCGGGCGTGCGCCGTGTCGGACGCCGCGTTCGTCTTCGCAGTTGGGGCAAACGAGTGACAGTGATCGGATGCGGCGTCCGACCTGTTGTTCGTCCCTTCCCGTGAGTTAGGCTTCTCGTCTGTGGGCATCGGGGATCACGTGGGACACGAACCAGCGTGAGGCACTTTCGATTACACCGCCGGAAATCCGGATGCACTCCCGGATCGCGCCGGCGGACAACCGGAGCCGACTTGACGCACCATCCGACCCATGGCAAGCCGGAGGGACACACCCTGCCCGCTCGCCGGCACCCCCTTAGCCGGCGAACTCTTTCCGGGACTGGAAGTTCGAAGGGCGGCTGAGCCGTCCTGACACAGATCTCCCCGTCACGGCGGCGATCAGGACCAGCGTGGCGGGTGGAGCAACCCTCAAACTGGGGAGATCGCACGATGGCAACTGCCACAGCACCCAGGGCGCCAGGTTGGCTGCCGCTGCTGGGTCACACGGTTCCACTGCTGTTACAGCGGACCAGGTTCACCTCGTCACTGCACCGGTACGGTGACATCGTCGAGGTCCACATCGGGTCGCAGCCCGGTTACGTGTTGACCGACAAGAAGCTGGTGCACGAGGTGTTGGTCAGCAACGCGCGCAACTACGAGCGGGGCCGGGTCTTCGACAAGCTCCGGCCTTTCATGGGCAACGGGCTCGTCACCTCGACCGGTCAGCGGCACCGCCGCCAACGGCGGCTGATGCAGCCGGCGTTCCACCGGCGCGAGATCACCAGGTACGTCACCAGCATGGCGCAGGCAGCCACCGAGATGGTGGACTCGTGGCGTGCCGGGGAATCACGGCCCATCGACGACGACATGCAGGTCGTCGCGGGCACCGTGGTCGCCAAGGCCCTGTTCTCCGACAGCCTGGACACACCGGGGCTGCACGAGTTCCTGCGCTGCAACAGGATCCTCGTCGCCGGGAGCACCGTCCGGGCCATGTCGCCCGCCTTGCTCGGCTCGCTGCCCCTGCCGGTCAACCGCCGTTTCACCCGGGCGGTCGAGCACGTCCGGCGGACCGTGCGCGAGGTCGTCACCGAGCGTCGTGCCCGGCTCGACGCGCACTCCGACCTCTTGGCGATGCTGCTGGCCGCTCGTGACGAGGACACGGGCCAGGGCATGACCGACGAGGAGATCCACGACGAGATGATCACGCTGTTCGTGGCGGGGGTCGAGACGGCTTCCCGCGTGCTGGCCTGGGCCTTCCACGAGATCGGCCGGCGACCGGACATCGAGTCGCAGCTGCTGTCCGAGGTCGACGAGGTGTTGCAGGGTCGGCCGGTGGAGGTCGAAGATCTCCCGCGGCTGACCTACACCCGTCGGGTGATCAACGAAGTCCTCCGCTTCTACGGGCCGTGGTTGTTGATGCGGCGTCCGATCACCGACGTGGAACTCGGCGGCGTCCCGTTGGCCGCGGGCACCGAGCTGATCGTCAGCCCGCATGCGCTGCACCACGATCCCCGCAGCTTCCCCGACCCGGCCCGGTTCGACCCGGACCGCTGGTTGCCCGAGCGCGTCGCCGAGATGCCGCGCGAGGCGTTCATCCCGTTCGCCGCGGGCGTGCACCAGTGCATCGGCAGCAACTTCGCGCTCACCGAGATCACCGTGGTGATCGCCACCGTGCTGGCCAGGGTGCGCCTGGCGCCGGTGCCCGGCAAACCGGTGAAGGAGCTGGTGACCAACGTGCCGGTACCCAGCCAGCTGCCGATGACGGTCGTCCCGCGCACCCCCGGCAGGAGTTGACGATGCGGTCGCGTGCGGCCTGATCGGGCTGAGCGTCCGACCGCGCACACCGACGAAACCGGCGGGGGCTGTGCCGTGATGGCACAGCCCCCGCCGGCTCGACGAGCCCGGAACGTCAGCCGAGGTCCAACTCGGGCCGGTAGAGGTCGAGCCACACGGCGAGGTCGAGCGTGCGCTCCAGGCCGAGCCGGTTGAGCCTGCTCATCGCGGTCGGGTCCTCTCCGACCGCGCCCTGCAACCAGGTCCGGTCCATCAGCTCGAACACGGCGTGGTCCCGCTCGACCAGCAGCTCCTTGGCCTGCTGCTGGAGCTCCCGCGCGTAGTGCGGGTCCTGGGTGGAGGGGTAGGGGCTCTTCGGCCGCCAGGCGACCGACTCCGGCAGCATGTCCTTGACGGCACCGCGCAGCAGGCTCTTCTCCCTGCCGTCGTAGTTCTTCATCGACCAGGGCGCGTTGTAGACGTACTCGACGAGCCGGTGGTCGCAGAACGGCACCCGCACCTCCAAGCCCACCGCCATGCTCATCCGGTCCTTGCGGTCCAGCAGGAACCGCAGGAACCGGGTGACGTGCAGGTGGATCATGATCCGCATCCGGTACTCGTCGTCGTCCTCGGAATCCAGCCGCTCGACCGCCGCGACGGCGCCGTCGTACCTGTCCCGTCGGTATTCCTCCAGCTTCAACGCGGACAGGACCTCCGGCCGCAGCCCGGTGCCGTCCTTGTCGAGCGGGCCGATGCTGACCGCGATCCACGGGAACGCGCGGGACTGCGGTGTCCGCATGTGCCGGTACCCCCCGAAGATCTCGTCCGCCGTGTCACCCGACAGGGCGACGGTCGAATGCTTGCGGATCTCCTTGAACAGCAGGTAGAGCGACAGGTCCATGTCGCCGAGGGTCATCGGCGAGTCCCTCGCGGTGATCACGGCCCTGCGGACGTCGGGATCGGCCAGGGTCTTCGGGTCGAGCACGATGTCGGTGTGCTCGGACCCGACGTGCGTCACGACGTCCTTGATGAACGGCGTGTCGGCGGTGACGTGGAATTCGTTCGGGGTGAAGTTCTCGGCCTGGCCCATGAAGTCGACCGCGAACGTCCGGACCCGTTCCGCGCCGAGGTGGTCCGCGGACAGCGCGGTCAGCGCGCCGGAGTCCAGGCCGCCGGACAGCAGCACGCAGCGCGGTACGTCGGCGACGAGCTGGTGGTGCACGCTGTCGTCGAGCAGTTCGCGGACGCGGCCGACGGTGGTGTCCACGTCGTCGGTGTGCGGACGCGTCTCCAGTCGCCAGTAGGTGCGCTCGCGCACGCCGTCGGCGTCGACGGTGACCACGGTGCCGGGTTCCACCTGGTCCATGCCCGACCAGAACGCCTCCCGCGGGCTGTAGGCGTACGACATCGCCTCCCGCAGCCCGTGCACGTCCACCACGGGCTTGACGATCGGGTTGGCCAGGATGGCCTTGGGCTCCGAGCCGAACAGCAAACCATCGGGCGTGCGGTAGTAGTAGAACGGCTTGATCCCCATCCGATCGCGGATCATCACCAGCTTCCGCTCCCGCGCATCCCAGATCGCGAACGCGTACATGCCGATCAGCCGCTCGGCCAGCGCGGCGCCCCAGTGCAGGTACCCACGCAACACGACCTCGGTGTCACTCGCCGTCGTGAACCGTTCCCCTCGCTGGATCAGCTCGTTCCGCAGCTCGACGAAGTTGTAGACCTCCCCGCTGAAGACCAACGACACCTCTCCGGCGGGCGTGTGCACCGACATCGGCTGCGTACCACCCGGGAGGTCGATCACGGCCAGCCGCCGGTGCCCGAGAACAGCGTGCCGGTGTACGTAGATACCCGAAGCGTCCGGGCCTCGGCACGCCATCGTCTGCGTCATCAAGTGCAGTGTCCCGTGCTCGTGGCTCAGATCGCGGTCGAACGAGACCCACCCGGTTATCCCACACATGTGACAACCTCCTGAGGAGTTCCAACAGATTCCGTGTTTCTTGCTCCGCGCCTACGGGCGCTTCCCGCGAACCCCCGGCTCGGGACGTTGCCGGTGGCAGCGCGACAAATCGTTGCCCAATCAGGACGGTAGTGGTTCGGGTCGGGCGCACACCTGCCCGACATTACGAAAGAATAGGTGACATGTCGTCCCCCCTGTGCCGGCGGGTCACGCGCCGCGCCCAAATCATCCGCCGGCCCATACGCGCGTTGCCGACCGAGGTGAATCCGCGGGGACGTAACCGGGCAGCGCATTTCGTGGCGACCAGCGGGTACCTGCTCTTCCGGGAATCGTCGGCGATCGGGCCCGCTCCCGCAGCGCCACGCAAGTCGGACGGTGGTGTTCGTCGGTGAGCAGCAGCCCGGGTCCACCGACGGCGTCATAAGAGTCAAAGGTATCCGTGTGTCACATGCGCCCCCTTGCTCGGCCGTGTCTCCGGGTCGACTCAAACCCCGGTATGCCGTGATAGTCGTCACCCGAACCCGTCCTGCGGGTGGTCCACGATTGCGGTATATGCGTGACAGCGGCGTCCGAACTCTCCGGCCCTGTCCGCCCGCACCTGTTGACGGCTTGCTCGCGACGCTGCCTCCTCTCCGCGACACAGGTGTTCGGAGTGATTTGTCCAGTATTGACCGGTCATGTTGGCGAGCTCTTCTTCGTGGTTGCCCTATGGGTGCGTCGGGTAGAGCCCGGATTTCGATGACACGCAGTCGTCTGCGGTAAATTCCAAATCAATAGGAAAACGGCACGAGAGCTCGGAGTTCATCGCCAACCGCGCTGGCCGGACCCGATTCCACTCGAGCGTCGAGTAGCCTGGACGGGTGACAAATCGTGGCTTCAGCAACACTTCGTAATCGCGGCCTGCGCAGGCTGGTGACGGTGGGTCGACGAATACGGCTAAACGGTGACATCCGTGAGTTCAGGTGAGTCGTCCTGGCTCGAATGGGTGATCGCGACTCGCGCCTCGCCACCCTGGCCGACGGCGGCCACGACGGAGCGGGCACTCCCGCAACGGACTCGACCACAGCGCCGCCGCGCTGCACGACGTGGCCTCGACCTACCGTGCCCAGGGCCGACTGTACAAAGTGGTCGGCCGGTTCGACTCCGCCGCCAACTACCTCACCCGCGCCGACACACTGCTCGGAAAACCGCCCCACACCAACAAATCGGCCAACGAGCCGCAGCGCACCGGCGGTTCAACCGCGCACTCGCCCTGCTCATCGGCACCGACGACCACGCCGCCCAACAGGTACGCGACCTCCGCACCGAACTCGAAACCGCAGACGGACAGACCATGACCACACGCCGCCGATCTGCACCGCCACGTGGGTCAGCTGCTCGGCGGTCAGCCGTGTCGTGGTGTGCGCCGAGGACGAGCATGCGAGAGCTGGAACAACCCGGCCCGCTCGGCGCAGCGCAACCGTCCACCGTCGCAGGCCGCGCGATCTCCCGCATGCGCGGCCAGCCGTCGAGGACCGCAGCACCCACAACCCGGAAGTAGCCACGACCGCCCCGATCCACTCCTGCGACGCCGTGGCCTGCTCGTCGAGTGACCAGTGGCGCGCCGTACGTGTCGGAGCGGGTGCGCAGTCGTCGCAGCCGGGGCGGACGTGATGGGCCATCGCCGCCCGGCTCCACTCGCTGGCCAGGGTCGCGGTCCGGATCCCCCAACCTGCGCTGCCCTGAATCACGGGAATCCCGCGCCGCGGTGTCGTACCTTCAGTGGTGGGATCCGGGTCACGGCCCTGCCGGACCCGTCGCACTGGGAGGTGTCGGGATGATCGCCGTCATCGCGGGCGCGTGCCTCGCCCTGTTCGTGGTGGTCGCCGCGTTCGTCCGCCTGCGTGGCCGGTGGGCGGTTCCGGGGACGGTGGGTCGGGTGCTGCGGTGGACCGGGGTCGCGGCGACGGTCGGGATCGCGGTCGCGTTGCTGCCCGTGACGTCGGCCGACGGCGGGAGCGTCACGGCCTACCTGCTCGGGGTGCCGCTGGTCGCCGCGGTGGCGGTGGTGGTCGCGGACCTCACCGGCCGCGCTGTCGGGTTCGTCACGACGGTCGCGGCACTGGTGTTGGCGGCCTGGGGACTGGTGCTCGGCCTCGGACCCGGCTTCTACTTCGTGCTGCCCGCGCTGGTGTTCGGGATCGCGGCGCTGACCTCGGTGCGGCCACGCGATCTGACGGCGTCGAGTGCCTGAACGCTCGGGCCGCGGACGCGCGGGGAGCGTTCGTGACCGGGCGGACGAGGAACGTGCTGCTCCAGTTCCTGGAACGAGACGGTGACCGGCGACGAGCACGAACCGCATTGGTTCGCGGCGGTCTCGATCGGCAGCGCCAAGCCGCTGGAGCCGATGAATGAGGCTGTGACCCGATGGGCCCGTTGTCCGGTAACGACTGGGCGGCAGCCGCGGTCGCCGACCGCTCCACATTGGACTCCGCACCGCGCTCGCCGAGTCCGCCCGGTGAGGTGCCGCGCAACGACAACCCGACGGCGGGCTCCAGCCCCAGCAGGGTGCGGGTGCTCCGGTTGCCGAAGGCCTAAGCAGCAGGCTCGCGCGGCGGTGCTCGTCGGTGACGCCTCGGCGATCATCCGTGCCCAGGTGCGGTTGGCCGGCCTTCGTGCACGGCCGCGGACGCGGGCTGCGGGCTCTACCTGACCGAGGACGAGTTGAACCTGGTCCGGCCGCCCGCTCCCGCGCCACGTTCTCGATCTGGACCGTCTGACCTCGGGAGGGCGATAGGCACCGGGGTGTGCTCCCGGTGCCTGCTGTCCCGGCTTCGGCCGACCGGCCTGTTCCAGATATTTCACCAGGTAGATGAACGCCTAAGGAGCGGCGGGGATGTCCTGGCGGTCGCGGGTGCACTCGGAGATCACCCAGATCCAGCCCCGCCCAGTCGAACGCGCCGCGCCGTGCCCGACAGGCATCTGGGGGGCTACGTGCCGACGATCGAGCTGGAGCGGTACCTGACCGTCGCTCGCGAGGTCGCCGATATCCGGCGAGGCCGTGCCGTCATACCCGGCAGAGTTGTGCGGTCATGGGCGTGGGTCGTGTGGTGAAGACTGTCATGCCGCCTGGGTGGTCGTGGGTTCCGCGTGCGAAGACGGCAGCGGCACCGGTTGGCGCGCAGTAGGTGTGGCCGCCTTGGGCGGGGCGTAAGGCCGTTTCGAGCGCGAGGGTGAGGGCTACCCGGGCTGAGGGGTCTGTTCGTAGTTGTTCGAGGGTCAGTTCGGGGAGTTCGTGGCCTGGTGTGGTGCGGAGGATGTCGAGCAGTGCGCGGGGGTCTGCTTGGCACGCTGCCTCGTGGATCGCGCGGACCTGTGCGAGCAGGGTCGTGGGCACTGGTTGGTCGCCCGCGTCCGTGCTCCTGACCTCGCCGCACGTCCGGCCGGCGGGCTGGTCCTGGGCGACGTCGTCGTCGATTGTGTCGTGGCCGTCGGAGCCTGTCCCTGCACGGTCTCGGGGGAATCGAGCAACGTTCGGACGGCCAGGGCGGCCAGGATGATCAGCACGGCGGCGACGATGCTCCACACGAGCCGGTTGCGGTTGTCGTTGGGCATGGTGGTCAGCAGCGGCTCGGGCCGAGGTCGATGCGAGCGGGGTCGAACTCGGCGACAACGCTCCAGCCGTTGGTCATCGTGTAGGCAGCTTGGTAGGACGCGATGTGTTCGCTGCTGCACGAGCGACCGGCCACTCGGAACGGTTGGCCGTTGTTGTCGATCACTGTCTCCCGGATCTCGGTCCCGGTCTGGTATGTGATGGTCAGTTCGTACTCGTAGCTGCGGGATCGGGCGACGGTGGTCAGCACGATTTCGTGGGTCTCGCCGGCGGCGAGGTTGATCGTGTGCCCTGGGAAGTACGGGCCGGTCGGTATCCGACGGCCTGCCTCGCCCGGCGGGGGTGAGGGCATCGGTTCGGAGTCCTGCAGCACAGGAAACCCGTCGTCCAGCAGCAGCAGCACTTGCGAGGACTCTTCACCTCCTTGGGGCGGCGCGTGGACGAGGCTGCCGGAGGGCGGCGGTGCGGTCCTCCGGATGACCGGCCTGATGTCGGTCACCCTCGTGCCTCCGACGGGGCCCACCAGGTGCAGCCGGACCTGGTGGCGGTGGAGGCTGATCGCCCCGTCCATCGTGCGGATCTCCCGTACCAGGTCACGGTCCGTCGCGGCCATGGGTTTGGCCAGTCGGTCCACGATGGCGTCGCCGGGGAAGTCGGGGGACTCGGAGACGTACCCCCACGGGCCCTGGTCGTTGTGGGACATGTCGACTCCCACCTGCAACTCCGGCGGCGCCCCGGCCGCAGGGTCGTCCGACGACTGCGGCCAGGCGATGATCAAGGCTGCGGCGATCACGGCCACGGCGAGCACCGCGGCGGGTAGCCACAACCGCGGCTGTGAAGGCGTGACCAGGCGGACGTCGCCGTGGATGTCCCGTGCCTGCACGACGTCGCGGGCCACACCGCTGTGCGTGTTCGCCGTCGTGGTACGGCCGTCAACCCCGTCGTCGGGTGAAGTATCGATCATCCGGACCCCCAAGCCGACGTGACAATAGTGCCGACGCGGGAAACGACGTCCGCACAAATCGGGATTCCGCGCTGCCCCGAGGATCGCGCACCCCGGTGCGGCGCCACTACTACCGGGTCGCCCGGCTGTACGTCGTCCACCTCGCCGTCGCACAGCTGCGCGCCGCCGGTTCTCCTGTTGCCGCCGCCGGTGTTTCGGCTTCCGTCCCGTTCGACGCGGTGCTCCATGACTGCCGTGCCATGTACCAGCCGATATGGCCGTCCGAGCCGCGAAGCGCGGTGTGGCCGTGCATGTCGGCGGGATCCGTCGCCGCCGGGGTCGACCTCGCTGCTGACGTGGATGGACAGCTCGCTGCGCCTTACCCGTCGCGGGCGACGGACTACCTGCTCGGTGGCGGCTACAACGTCGCGGCGGCCCGCGAGTTGGCGCGCCGGTGGTCGATGGTCGATCCCGCGGTGGAGCGCACGGCGCGGGCCGGTCGGTCTCGCGGCGGGCGGTGCGCCGCACCAGGTCATCGACGACAGGCTCAACGCGGGCACGGTGTATGTGCAGTCGGATCCGGTGGTGCTCGCATTGGACAGGATGTTCGTGCCCAACCCTCATGCGAGCAGTTGTGCGACGTGCTCGCGGGGTGTCGGGCATTGGTGCCGGCGGGGTTTCGACCTCGATACCGCCGCGACGGCCCTTGACCGCGGCCAGCGCCGCGGTCTCCGTGTCGGGGTAGCCGTCGGCGCGGACGGGAACGGGCAGGCCGGTCAGCGTGCGGGAACCACCGCAGACCGCGATGGCCCCGGCCGGCCCCCACTTGTCGTCAACCCGGCTGTCCCTGCTCTCGGTCAGCCTGTCCGCCAACGCCTCGGCCTCGCTGAGCGACAGCGGCCCGCCGTCGATGACGACGTACTGGCTTTTCTCGGCGATCGCGCCGGTGGAGCCGTCGTGGCCGTCGTCGTACTGCGCCTGCTCGACGGCCACTCGGAATGCGGCCGCAGCGTCGACGCCCTCGGCATAGGTATTGACGATCTCCGCTCTCATTGCAGGTTCTCCTCTGCCGCGCTCGAGCGGCAAGACCTGCAAGGCCTGTTCACGAAGGTCCAGTCTGGTCGGCCTCGCCGCGCCCCACGATCCGGCAGGACGCGCTCGGCGACGCAACGCGCGCGGTGACCCGCCGGACCGCGGGCAGGGCAGGACAGGGGTGGTTGTCCGACGTCGAGGGGTACCGCTGGCGCAGGGAAGTCGACGGCCTGCCCGAACTGGTCGAGTAGCCGTCCGTCGGCTTGATCTCCACCTACTGGTCGCGCTGCGCGGGCACGGCCTGGGTGCGTTCCAGGTGCTTGCGGGCCAGGACCGAGACCGCGATCAGGATCGGATCGGCCGCCCGCGTCGGTGACCTGCGTGTCGACCGGTACCTGCGGCACCAGGCCAAACGGGTCGGGTCCACACAACAGGTTCTCGTGGCCGGCTTCCTCCGACACGGGAGAAACGTTGTGTTGGCTGTGGACGACTACACAGTGACGGGACAATACGGGGGAGGGTGGCCTTCGGATGTCGAATGACGGCCCCGACTTGGCGGCGACCAGAGCGCCCGCGATGACGTGGTACCAGCATGGATCCGACGACTTCATCAGGTGGTCGCCGAGCGCGCGGGCAGTCGGCCCGGCGTTGCGCTGGCCCGCACCGGTAGTGTTGAACGACCGCCGTACCAGCCACGTCCCGTCCATCTCGGGCAGCACCTACGGCTCGTGCATGGTCTGGAAGGGCAGTGGCGCAGACCGACGGATCTGGTTCTCCTTGCTGGATCAGCCACTGCCGAACCCGCTTCCCGGTGAGGTCGGCCACACCTGGGGCCCGCAAGCCCAAGCGGCACTCTTCGAGGCTGCGGCCTTCCCGACCGCAGTCCGCTACCGTGGTCGCACGTTCATGTTCTACAAGGCCACGGCCGAGTACAACTACCACATTCGGTGGTCGGAACTGCGTGGCCGTGAGTGGGTGCACCCGATCACCGGCACCAGTGAACCCGCCGCGGCCACTTTGGACTGGGTGCGCACCGACGATGGTGTCGCCGTGGTCGAGAACGTGCACAACGGCGAACTCGTCATGGCCTGGCGTGACGCCGGCGGCGACAAGATCCGCTGGGCGGTCTTCGACGGCCATCTGTGGACGGAGCCACGCGTGGTCCCCGGAGCGCAGGCGAGTAAGACGCCCACCCTGGCTTGCGATGGCACTCTTGTGCACCTCGCGTGGCGCAACGCAAGCGATGACCACATCTCCTGGACACGGCAGTTGGGCAGTACATGGTGGCCTCCCCAGGTGTTGGACGACCGGCGCACAGCCGGTGGACCGGCACTGGGAGCAACAGAGGGCACCGGCGGGCTGGTGATGACCTGGGTCGGCGGCACCGGCGACGTCCGGATCTGGTGGTCGCAGTACGACAACGACCACTGGGGTCCGCAGCAGGCCTTCACGGACCGACAGATGAACATCGACCTGCGTGCCTCGCTCGCCTGAGCGTCGACCGCAGGTGCGCACACGCGCTGCGGGATTTGCCCGCACAGCCTCCGCGAGCCTCCGGGCCCGGACAACGGCGTCACCGGATCCGCCAACTAGGTCCGGACAAGCAGGCGAGCACCCGTCCGGGTCTGGTCGGCGGACAGCAGATCACAACAGCCTGCGCCGCCGAGTTCGAGCGGACAGGACGACCGTCCCCGGAGTGGACGGTCTGACAGCAGCCTCACGAGGTCGTCCTGGCGCTACCGGAAGCGTGGCATGGGCGCCAGCCGAGACCATCGACGTTTTGCGTCCAATCGGGTGAGATGGAAGCAATGTCCCCTGTGGCATGCCGTCCGTCAGGGATGTTCCGTGTCGGGGGACCCTGGGATACGTCCGGGGCATGGCCTGTGGGGGAACAACGATGCTGATCACACGACGAACACTTCGGAGCGGGGCGGTGGCTGCCGGGATCGCGCTCACCATGGCGATGGCGCCGGTCATGTCGGCTGCGGCGAGCACGAACGACGGCCTCGCGTTCGGCGTCGGAGCGACGTCCGCAGTGCCGGCACAGGGTATGGGAACCACCAACACACCACCCACCGTGATGACTCCGGTACCTGCCAACGGGAGGGTCAGCTGCTACGGCTACTACGGCACGTTCAGGGCAGGCACGGAGGTCATGGTGGTCCACTGGGCCACCGCCAAGTCTGAATGCTTCGGCATCGCGACCGACCGCACGATCTGGCACGCCTGGTCCGGCTCGGGCGGCTGGACACCGATGCCCGGCAACGGCCACGCCGACTACATCCTCCGCCACGGCGCCATCGAGGACTCGGAGCAACGCACGGTCGCCGTCCAAATACCGACGGCACCTCGTCCGTACTGGTGCCAGAACTACGTCACGAGCAGGCGTGTCTGGACGGGGTGGTACAGCTGTTAGGAGCGACCCCGGGGCGGCCGTAGGGCCTCACCGACGATGTAGGTTCCGCACAGCGGGCATAGCCGACGAGAACCAACAGGCGCCGGTCGTGCCACACCACACCAGTTCCGGCGCGGAGCCGCTCCCGTCACCCGGGCGGCTGCGAACCCGGGACGGTGATCGACGGCACGAACGCCGATTGCCGCGGTGCACAAGGCCGGACAACTGGACTGGCGGGCCCGGCCGCCGCCTACGACCAGGTGGGGGAGTAGATCAAGACCAACGGCCTGGGCTCGTGGGCGGAGACCGGCATCTCCGCCGGCACGCTGTCCAGGCTCGAAGCGGGCCTGCGCCGCCCCACGCTCGTACAGCTCCCGCCCGCCCGCGCGCCGACGGCGTCACCCTCGACGAGCTGGTCGGCGTGCCACCGACCGGCGACCCCCGCATCGACCTGCGCCCCGTCGCGGGCGACGACGGGTCGACCGTCCTGCCGCTGACCCGCTGACCCGCTGACCCGCTGGCCCGGCGGCATCCAGGCCTACAGGTTCGTCCTGCCGACGGTGACGACGACCGTGGACCCGACCTGCGCACCCACGAGGGCTACGACTGGGCCTACGTCCTCAACGGCAGGCAGGGCGTACGCGTGCACGTCCGCGCGGCACCGCGACCAGCCGGGTCCGGGTGAGGGTGTACGGCTGGATCGCGGTGTGCGATCCAGCCGTGCTGTCACCTG
>NZ_BAAGTN010000004.1:0-62162 GCF_054781895.1 Saccharothrix stipae
GGGGCGACGTGTCGAACATGTGGCGCACCACCGAGGACATCACCAACAAGTGGGACACCGGGCAGACCAACGGCTACCCGATGGGCATCCAGAACATCGTCAACGTCACCGTGCCGCTGGCCTCCTACGCCAAGCCCGGGTCGTTCAACGACATGGACATGCTCGAAGTCGGCCGCGGCGGCATGAACGACACCGAGATGCGCAGCCACTTCGCCCTCTGGGCGATCATGGCCTCGCCCCTCATCGCCGGCAACGACCTGCGCAACATGGACGCCGCCACCCAGACGATCCTGAAGAACCCCAACCTCATCGCCATCAGCCAGGACACGCTCGGGTTGCAGGCCGTGCAGATCTCCAACGACGGCACCCGTCGCGTGCTGGCCAAGCGGCTGGCCAACGGCAACGTCGCGGTCGCCCTGTTCAACCAGGGCGGTGGCACGACCACGGTCTCGACCACGGCGAGCGCGATCGGCCTGTCGGGCAGCTCGTTCACGCTGCGCGACGCCTGGACCAACGGCACGACCACCACGTCCGGCACCATCTCGGCCAGCGTCCCGGCGCATGGCACGGCGGTGTACGTCGTCAGCGGTGGCGGAGGCCCCGCGCCCACGTCGTTCTCGTTGGTGAGCCAGAGCTCCGGCCGATGCCTGGACATCCCCGGCAGCACGCCGACCAACGGCGCCCTGGCCCAGATCTGGGACTGCAACAGCCAGACCAACCAGCGCTTCACCGCGACCGCGGCCGGTGAGCTGCGCGCCTACGACGGCGCGAAGTGCCTGGACGTCTACAACCAGGGCACCGCCAACGGCACCGCCGTGACGTTGTGGGACTGCAACAGCCAGACCAACCAGCAGTTCCGCGTCAACTCCGACGGCAGCGTGACCGCGGTGGCGTCGGGCAAGTGCCTGGACGTCAACGGCGGCGCCACCGCCAACGGGACGAAGGTCATCATCTGGGACTGCCACGGCGGCACCAACCAGAGGTGGACCCGCACCTGATCCCCGGGCGGCGACCGCGGACTCCGGGGTCGCCGCCCACCGGACCGACCTCGGTGGCGCGGTCAGCGGCTGGGACCCAACCTGGGCACGACCGGCGGTAACGAGCGCATGACCGCGCACCACCGGACCCGCCCCGCGCCACCTCGTCCCACACACCACCAGCCGACGATCCCGCCGACCTCGACGGCGGCCCGCTTCCGAGCACCGGGAGTCACGCGGTTCTGTCAATCCCCTCAAATCGTGGAGACGATGTTATGCCACTTCGGTCCTGACCTGGGCCGTTGATGCCGACCGTGTTCGTGCCATCCGATGCTCGAACGGGATCGGGGCCAGCCCGTCGTTGGCGCTGTGTCTCCGGGTGGTGTTGTAGAAGTCCGCGATCCAGGTTGAGATCTTGATCCGGGCCTCGGCGCGGGTCCGGAAGTGCTGTCGGTGCACGAACTCGACCTTGAGCGTGCTGTTGAACGCCTCGGCGGCGGCGTTGTCCAGGGCGCAGCCGACCCGGCCCATCGACTGCACGATGCCCAGCGACCGGCAGGCGGCGGCGGTCGCGGTAGCGGTGTATTCCGACCCGCGGTCGGTGTGGAGAACCACCCCGTCGACGTCCCCGCCCCGGATCGCGGCGGCCATCCGCAGCGACGCCACGACCAGGGCCGCGTCGTGGTGTTCGGACATCGCGTGACCGAGCATCCGACGGGAGAACAGGTCCTCGGTCGTCGCGAGGTAGAGCGGTCCCTCGTCGGTGTCGACCTGGGTCACGTCCCCGCACCACAACACATCCGGCGCCACGGCGGTGAAGTTCCGCCGCACCAGGTCCCGGGCCACCGGCCGTCTTCCCTGCCGGGTCAGCGACCGCCGCCGCTTCGGCGGACGCCCGGCCAGACCCAGTTCGGCCATCCGCGCCGCGACGGTGTTCTCCGAGATCACCCAGCCGGCCTCGCGCAGGTCACGGGTGATCCGCGGGCTGCCGTAGGTTCCGCCCGAGGCGGTGAACAGTCTTCCGATCTCCTCGTCCAGCCGCGCCCGCCGCCGGTCACGCGCGGTCGGCTTCCGGTTGACCCACTTGTAGAACCAGGACTGCGAGACCTCCAAGGCCCGGCAGGCGATCGCATGCGGGACACCAAAGGCGGTCCTCTGGGACGCGATGAACTCCGCCACGATCACCGGTCCATCGAGTCCTTCACCCACAGGACCACCGAGCGCTTGAGGACATCACGCTCCATCTCCAGCTCGGCGCGTTCCTTCTCCCACCGCGCCCGCTCGGCCCGCAGCCGCGCCATGTGCAGGGTGTAGGCGCTGATCCCCAGATCCCGGGCCACCTGCGCGACCGGTTTGCCGGTCTCGGCCACGATCCGCACAGCACCCGCACGGAACTCCGGATCGAACCGGCGTCTCTTGTCTCCCACGACCCAACCATCTCTCTTGGTTCAGGTCTCCACGCTACGAGGGGAAGCGCATTCCCCATCCGTGACTGCGACGGCAAGTTCCCCGCCCTGTTGACGTCATCCTCGCCGACGCGGGCACCCGAGGCATCCTCAGCGGCGTCCGGATACCGCGGATGAACGCGATCATGGAACGCTGGATCCGGACCTTGTGCCTGCCGATAACCTCATCCATGCAGGTAGAAGACGCACGGCGCTTGGCGTCCCGAGGCGCTCAGGGTCTCGGCTGCCATCCGCTGTGGCATCGACCAGCACGGCATGATGACCGGCGACCCGGAACCGCAGCGGCAGGTCGTGGCCGGAGAGCAACCGGCCCGGCATCGCGATCCGCTCCGGTTCGGGCAGCGGGGCCTGGCGGGTGATGATCCGGGGCCGCAGCTTCGCGACCGCGGCCGACGGCGCGGGCCGGCCGTCGGTGGCGGTCTTGCGGACGCCGGCGGTCTCCGCGGTGGTGGCCACCAGGTCGGCCGGGGTGCAGCCGAGGATGTCGCAGAATGCGGACAGCACCTGAAGCGAGAGCCGTTCCGGGTGCGGGAGACCAGGCGGTGGACCTGGGACCGTCCCAGATGATCACCCGTTCGGATGATGTGGATGCGCTCGTGCACGCACCACTGTTGGCGCATACCTCGTTCGTGGAGAACCCCAAGCGCAAGGAGCGCCTCGTGGTGGATCAAATTCGCACCGTCGGCAAGTGGATCTCAGTCGATCCGAACACGCCCGAGATGAAGCTCGACGGTCTGGACAGCGATCACATCAAATGGGGCGTCCCGGCCACGGGTGACCCGAACGCCGGGCGGAGCGAGTACGAGTTCACCGGCGCCCTCGCTCACACGAAACACGACGGTAGCAACAAGTTCGAGGTCACACTGGGCACGTTCACGCACCACAACTACGTGATCTTAATGGGGCAGCAAACGGAATTCCAGGCGACTCTCGAGGTCGACATCGAGTTCAGGGACGATGGTACCAAGCACAAGTGCACCGTCGTTTTCTCTCACGTCGAAACCGTCAACTCGCCTGGCTACGTGGACGACAAGGTCAAATTGCCGGAGGTCTCCGGTAACGAGATCGTGCACATCGAAGGTGTCGAGTACAAGGTGTCGATCGTCGGTTTCCTGGTGGGCGGCCACGGCGAACCGCTTCCCCAATTCCTCAGCGCTGAGGGCAGGCACAACGAGGCCGACATCATCGCCAGGTTCGAGCGGACGAACCCGTTGGTCGGTGGCTGAACCGTGGATGGGCTTGATGACGGTTGTGGTCGCCTCGGGCGTAGCTGCTCCAGGTCGTTCCGGCTTGTGCGGCGACCTTGGCGGCGGTGACTTGGTGGTAGCCGAGGGCGTCGGCAACGACCGGGGCGGGCATCTCCGAGACGTGCTGGCGGAACGCGGCGGTGCGGCCGGCAACGGTCGGGACGCCGAGCTCGTGGACGAGTGCGGTCAGGTGCTCGGCGTGTAGCGGCTGGTTGGCGCGGCGGCCGGGGAACAGCCAGGTGGCGCCGGGGTTGGTCGCGGTGCTCGTGTTCGCGCGGTCGGCCGCGTAGTTCAGCAATGAGCCGCGCCTCCGTCGGCAACTCGCGAGTCCAGTCCGCTACGAGCCCGCGGACCGGCTCTGGTTCGCCGCCCTGTCCGGCTTGGTGGATCGTCGACGTCGGTCGGAGATCTTTCCGGTCACCCCGGCGGCGGCGGTAAGAACGCTCGTGCTGAAGCCCGGCAGCACCCCACCGCAGCACACGACCCCGCCGCCCACAGACCGCTCCGCACCCGCGTCCTCGGCGGGCTCATCAACGAGTACAGACCAGCAGCGATGACATCAGGTGCTGTTAGAACGCGCGCTGCTCGGGAAACGTCCAGTCGAAGCGGATCGCGATCAGACGCAGAGCCGTGGTCACGACAACGCAGACCAGACCCGCGATCGGGATGGGCGTACCGAACTCGGCGAGCACGACGAGCATCCCCGCCCCCGCTCCGGCTGCGACCGCGTAGAGAGTGCCGACCTGGAGAAACGAGATGGGCAGGCTCAGGATGACGTCGCGCAGCATTCCGCCGCCGATCGCTCCGATGACGCCCGCGACCACTGCTCCGGCCTCGCCGGCGCCGAGCGACAGCGCCTTCGAGGCCCCGATGGCGCCGAACAGTCCCATGACGACCGCGTCGAGCCCGGTGATCAGCCAGTCGACCCGCGCGAGGACCGGTTGCAGTGCCATGCCGAGGATCGCGGAAGCTCCCGCCACCACCAGGTACCAGTTCTTCCACAGCACGACGGGCGGCTGGTCGAGCACGATGTCGCGCAGCAGGCTGCCCCCGAGCGACACGGCGAGACCGATCACGACGACGCCGAGCACGTCGATGCGGCGATGCCGCTCCCCCGCCGCGAACAGAGCACCCTGAAGGCCACCCAGACCCGCGGCGGGGAGCTCGATCCACAGCGCCACCTGAAACGGCATGACGGACATGCTGGGACGCCCTCCGAAAAACCGGGGGCCGGCTCGCGGAGCGTGCGAGCCGGCCCGGGATGAGACAGCCGTGCGTCAACCGTTGGCGGCGGCCTTCTGCGTGGCGGTGACGATGACGTCGGCGACGACACCGGCCTGCGTCGCGTACAGGGCGTGGCTCGCCGAGACGTTGGTGATCTCCGCACCGATGCGCTTGGCCATGTGCTGCAGCATCGCCTGGTCGAATGCCTTGTCCTCGGTCGCGATGACGGCCCAGCTCGGCTTCTCGCGCCAAGCCGCGTTCTTCACCGGCTCCGCGAAGACCGACATGTTGATCGGCACCTGCGAGTCGCTCAGGAAGGCGGCGTCCTCGTCGCTGGCGTCCGCGGCGAAACCGGCCTTGAACTTGTCGCGGTTGATGAAGCCGTAGCCGTCGTCCCCCACGTCGATGACGAAGTCCGGTGTCGCGGCGAACCCGTCGTACTGCTGGGCGGTCGTCTCACCGGCGTCGGGCGCCAGCGCCGACACGTAGACCAGGCCGGCCACCTTCGGGTGGACTCCGGCCTCGGTGATGACCGTGCCTCCCCAGGAGTGGCCGACGAGGATCGCCGGGCCGTCCTGCAGGTCGAGCACGCGCGTGGTCGCCGCGACGTCGTCCTCCAGCGAGGTGAGCGGGTTCTGCACGATCGCGACCCGGTAGCCCTGGGCCGTCAGCCGGTCGTACACACCCCGCCATCCCGCGCCGTCCGCGAACGCGCCGTGCACCAGCACGACGTTCTTGATCTCTTGACCGGTGCTCGTCATGAGGCTTGTCCTTCCGTGTGCCGCGCCTGGTGCAGTCGGAGCGGTTCGAGTGAGTCAGCGGCCTCCAGGAACCTGTCAGCCGCTCGGGCAACTAATATATTGGACATTACATATCGGAGCTCGTCTTGGCCAGTGCGTCCCGAAGCAGCCGACCGCAGTCGCCGAACCCGCCCTGACCAGGCCTTTGTTGGGTTGATGCAGCAAGACACCTGCCGAGACGACTGACGCCCGGCTGCGGCTCTCGGGCACTTGAGTGCACTTCGTCGCGCCCAGAGGGCATCCGCCGACGTCCTCGCTTGCTCTCCGCAGCCGCTCGGCTACAGAAAGGCCGCTGCCTGTGGGGTGTCAGAACTCCGCACTGGCATGCCGAGCTACGACGATCCCGCGCGCTGGGCCTCCAGGGCATGATCGTGGGGTGTGGCGTTACGACTGCTGCACCTGATCTTCGTCCGACTCAGTGACTGGCTGGTCCTGCTCAGCCGGTCCTCCGCAGCGGAGCGGTAATGCAACATGCTGATCGGTCCTGCTCCTCGGGCTGATCTATCTGAAGTTCCCTGGAAGTGACCAACGCATTCGCGTTGCTGCGCCTGGCGCCTATGGGCGATCGAGACAAGGACATGGAGAGCGTCGCGCTACGGCACCGGACTACCGTCCTGCAGCGCCAACTGGGCAACGCCCACCTGCGGTTCTCCTCCGCCGACCAAGCGTTCCTCGCGGCAGTGCTGCACCGGCTCCCGGCGGACGTGCTTCGCCGGACCCGCCTGCTGGTGCGCGCGGGGATAGTCCTGCGCTGGTCCCGCTCCTGGAGTGCCAGAACTCTGCACTCGGGCGCTGAGCTGCGGTGATCGCCCATCATGTGCCGTGTGCCGCTCGAAAAGTCATCGCCGCTGCTAGAGCGCGAGCGACACCGTCTCGGGAGCATGACCGTGTGATCGTGTCCCTGCTGTACAGGGCGACTCGGGAGCTGCTGTCCACCCCGCCGGCGCTGCTGCGCAGCGAGGCCGCGAAGGACGTCGAACCGCTGACCTGCGGAGGATCGTGCGCAGATCATCTACGGGGGCACAGGTGGCGGGACGTGAAGCGGTTCGCCGTCAGAGGAGTGACGGCAGCACGTGCTCCTCGGTGATCATCAGGCCCGTGGCGGTCATGGTCTTGGCCAGGTCGGGATCCCAGGTGGCCTCCGCGGGGCCGTTGTTCAACGTCGGCAGTTCGACGCCGCGGGCGATCAGGGTGGTGACGGCCTCGCGGTAGTCGTTCGCCGACATGCGCCACGCCGTGCCGCCGGTCCAGGCGAGGATGTCGTTGGTCGCGCGGACGCCGTCCGGTGTGAAGTCGTTGTGGCAGCGGACCGCCTTGCCGACGAGGTGGTGCTTGGCCTGTGTGGTGAGGCCGTTCGGGAGCACCATCAACGGGCCGGGCACGCCGGATTCGAGCAGGCGCGGGCTGCGGACAACGGTGATCTCCGGGGTCTCGAGGGTGTCGTTCAGCGTCAGGTAGCCCTGGGAGGTCAGCACCGGATCGCTATAGGCGTCCTTGAGGATTCCAGCCTGCTCCCAGGTCGTGCCCATGAGTTCGAGCGCCTTGCCCACGATCCGGGCGAGCGGCCGTCCGTCGTCGAGGTCGTTGCCGGCCAAGGCGTACCGGGTCGTGGTCGGACCGAGCTTGCCGAGTACCCAGGCCGCCTGGTTGGCGAGCATCGGCAACGCCGGTTGTGGGATCTTGCCGTACCGGCGCACGTGCGCGATCCACGGTGCGGCCCACGGTTCGTGCAGCAGGTTGTGCTGACGCAGTGCGAACTTCAGCACGGCGTCGGCCGTCGAGGCCTCCTCGGCCGTGGACATGCCGATCGGCCTGCCGTGCAACGCTTCCAGCACCTCGGTCAGCGTGCTGCCGTGCGCACGGACGTGCTCGTCCAGACGCGCCAGGGAGATCTGCCGGCGGGCCGGGTGCGCGACCGGCTTGCGCAACAGTTCGGTGAGCGCCGCGGCGGTCTTCTCGTCCTCGACGCGAATGCCGAACGCAGACCGGCCGCCACCCTCCAGGGTCTCGCGGGCCAGCCGCCACAGCTCAGCGAGTTCAGGTTGGTCCAAGCGCACCGCCCAAGCCTAGTTTCGCGATCCGGAGCGCGCGCGCCAGCCCTGAACACCCTTCGTAGCCGGAGAGGGTGGGCACGGCCCATGCGTTGAACCTGTGCAGTCGCGATCCTGCCGAGGTGGAACGCGGTCTGGATCACCGGGAGCGTTTGGGGTGCCAGAACTCTGCACTGAGGCGCTGATCTGCGGCGGCGAACTGCTCGTGCTACGAAACGAAGCCGCCGTACTGCACCGGACCACTCCCCGCCCGCGGCTGGAGTGGGCCGATCGCGCAGTGCCAAAAGCCGGGCACGTGCTCTGACCTGCGGTTGGGCTGCTGTGGGTTCGTACTCGTTGATCAGGCCGCCGAGGACTGGTCGGTGGCGTATCGAGGTGTAGCCCGGCTTTGCCGTCGGTCGATCTGGCCGCGGTGGCACGAGATGCAGTGCTCTGTGGGGTCGTCGGTGGTGTAGTGGGTCGCGTAGTGGTCCAGCACGGTCCGGAGATGGTGTTCGTTGATGATGAGAAGGCGGTCGGTGGCTTCGCGTCTGACGGTGCTGACGAACCGTTCGGCGTAGCGGAAGACGGCGTCGAACGCCTGGGCGTACTTGTCGTCGCGGTCGCGCAGCCCGCCGATCGGTTCTGGTTCGCTGCCCTGTCCGGGTTGGTGGATCGTCAGTTCCTCACCGCCCAGGCCCAGGGAACCATCGCGGCCGACTTCCTCCACCTCGATACCGTGCCCGGGAGGCGCCTCTTCGCACTGGCCTTCCTCGAACACGGCACCCGCCGACCGCACATCACCGGCGTCACCGCCCACCCACACAGGCATGGACAACGCAGCAGGCCAGGAACCTCGCCACCGACCTCGGTCATCGGATGGAGTCCTTGCGCTTCCTGCTCCGCGACCGCGACGGCAAGTACGGCAAGACGTTCGACACCGTCTTCCAGACCGACGACCTGCGCGTCATCGAGAGCGCGCCACAAGAGCCTCGTATGAACGCCCACACTGAAGGTGCTGTCCCGCGGCGGGGCGCGAATGGCCCCGCCGCGGGAAGGGCTCAGGCGCGGACCGTGAAGTAGTGGTCCCGCGTGCCTGAGACGTAGCCTTCCGGTGTGCGGCTGAACACCCGGAGCCTGTGGGTGTACGCGTTCGTCGGCGTGTAGGTGATGGTCGCCGTGCCGTCCGGACCGGCCGGGACGGTGATCTGCGGGCCGAATTCCAGCCAGTAGACGAACTCCGTCGACTCGGGCAGTGCCGAGGTGAAGGTGAACTCGATCGGTTCGCCGACCCGGACGCCACCGCTGCCGTCCGGCGGGTACTGCGGGCTGGCGACCGTCGGCTCGAACGCCTTCACCTGGAAGTCGTGCCGCGCGTGCGCCGACACCAAACCGGTTCGGGACACCGCTTTCACGTACATGTACCACCAGCCTGGCTTGGTCGGCGTGAAGTCGAAGGACGCGGTGCCGTCCGGGTTGGCCGGAACCACGCGCTCCGGCTCCCCTTCGAACCAGTACCGGTATTCCACGACGTCGGGCAGCTGTGACGACAAGCTGAACGCGCCCTTGACACCCGGCCGGCCGGACACTTGCCACGCGGGGTAGTCGGTGCTGGTGACCACGGGCGCGGCGCCGTCCGCGTGGAACTCCACCGTGGCAGCGCCGGACCGGACGCCCTCCCCGTTCGTGCTGAACACGGACAGCTCGTACCAGCCCACCTCAGTCGGGGTGAAGGCAAGCTCCGCCGTGCCGCCGGCGGACGCGGGCACCGTCGTCTGCGGCCCGTTGTCGACGCGGTATGTGAACGACACGGCGTCGGGCATCGTGGCGGTGACGGAGAACTTCCGCTCACGGCCGATCGGGCCTTCCCACGTGTCGATCGACACCTCCGGACGCATCGCGTCCAGGTAGAAGAAGTCCATCGAGGTGCCCGACTTCTGGCCGGTCGCGTTGGTGGTCCACGCCACCAGCTCGTGGAACTCCGGATCGGCCTCGGTGACCGTGATCGTCGCCTTCGCCGTGCCGTCCGGGCCGAGGGGGACGGTGGTCTCGGGTCCACTGTCCAGCCGGTAGGTGAGCTGGACCGCGCCCTCCTGGCGGGCGGTGAAGGTGAACTCCTCGGGCTTGCCCAGCTGCGGGCTGCCGTCGATCAACGGCCCGGTGGAGCGCACCCAGAACCGGTAGCTCCGTTCGGGTGAGCGGTTGCCGGCGCGGTCGATGCTCGTCACGGACAGGTACACCGGACCGTCGGCGACCGGGGTGAGGGACACCGTCGCCGACCCTCCGGGCCGGTCGGCGGAAACCCTGCCGTAGGGCAGGCCGATGCCGTCGTACTCGAATGCCACCACGTCGGCCACGCCGTTCGCGGTGAACGTGAAGTCGCCCGGCACGCCCTGCCCGCCGTCACCGGGCGGTCCGCCGTCCTCCCGGTACACCGGGGAGGTCACCGTCGGCTCGACGTCCGGCCTGGTGTGGTCGGCGGTGAACAGGCACTGCTCGGACCACTCGGACGTGGCGAAGCCGTCCTCGCCGCGCACCTGCCAGGCGTAGGTGCCCCCGTCCTGGACCATGTCCTGGGGGAAGTACGCGGCGGCGTAGCCGCTGCCCGCCCAGACGGGGAACACCTCGCGCCGCTGATCGGGCGCGGCCACCGGCCAGTACGCGAAGCGGGCTTCCAGCCCGTAGGGCCCGTCCGGGTCGCCGACCTGGGCGTGCAGGTTCGGCCCGTGGGAGGCGGTGATCATCGGCTCGGCACCGCAGTCCATGCCGTCGAGCTTCAAACCGGTGGGCTTCGCGGGCGGTTTGTTGTACCCGATGTAGACCCACGGGTTGTTGTCGTAGGTGCGCCCGTACGCGACGTCGTCCTGGAAATCGGCCGAGATCCGCGCCACGACGGTCAGCGTCGTGCCGCCTTCCGCGAGCGTCTGCCGGACGGCGTCGCCCAGGTCCCACGTGACGCGGTCGAACAGGCAGCCCTCCGGGGCGTTCGGACCGGGCAGCTTCACCTTCTCGCGCGGCTGGCGGGCCCACGAGACGGTACCGGTCGGCTTGACCAGCCACAGCTCGGTCGCACGCGGCTTCGCGCAGTCGTTGGCGGCGACTTCGGGTAATCGGAGGAGCGCGGAGAACACCGCGGCGCCTTGGAGTTGCGCCAGGTCGAATGTGAAGTAGGACTTGCTGATGTGCAGCTTGTCGTCGTCGTCCCGCCACGCGCCGACGCGCGCGTCACCGGTGGTGATGTTGCGGTGCGGGTTGCGGCTGTCGGTGCTCGACCAGGTCGAGCGGTGGACGGTGGCGTAGGACGGCTGAGCCGCCGCGGCGGCGGTGCCGGTGGGCACGGTCAACGCCCCGCCCACCAGAGTGGAGATGATCAATCCGGCGCGCACGAGGCGCACAGGTCTCGTCGGTTTCATGTCCCCCCTTGGGATGTGGCGGCTGTGTAGCCACCATCACGAATGATGCCATCCAACAGGATTCGGTGAGGCCGCAAGGACATGATCGTGAGATGTGGCGTTACGACTGCTATACCTGATCTTCGTCCGAGTCGGTGACCGGCTGGTCCTACTCAGCCGGTCCTCCGCGGCCAGGGACGTGCAATTGCTGGTCATTCGAGCTGTGCGCACTGGGTAATGCGGTACCGGCTCGGCAGACTGAACACCCCACTGCGGTGTGACGCATCCGGCGATGAAGACCGGAAGGTCATGCCCTAGGTAATCCGGTCGGGTGATGTAACACCCGGTTGAACGGTTCTGCGGCGTTGATCGGCTAGCCGTTCACTTCGCGGGCATCCCTAGTCCCGACGCCCCGGTGCGGACCGTGCTGGACGGTCCGGCAGCGCGTTCGGGGCGACAGAGGAGGGATCACGCCCATGTCACTCGAATCCCGCACCGCAAAGTCCTTCACGGCGATGTGTCGAGCACCCGGTTTCGGCATGTCGACGGCCCGCACGACACTCGCCGCCACCGCGTACCCGGAACACACATCCTCATGACAGCCGTGGACGCGCGGCACGCAGGCCGCCTGCGTGTGATCTTCCGCCTGCGCATCGCAGACGGCTCGGAGGAACCATTCCTGGCCGCGTACCGGCAGATCTCTCACCAGATATCCGAAGTGGACGGCTATCTCGGTGACCAGCTGTGCCAGTCGGAGGAGGATCCCGCCGACTGGGTGATCACCAGCGAGTGGTCGAGCCCTGCGCAGTTCCACGCGTGGGAGGCGACTCCCGGCCACCGCGAGATCGCGGCCCCGTTGATGGCGTGGGTGACGGCACGCAGTTCGCTGCGCTACCACATCCGCCTCGCCACCGCGGCGGCGTCGAAGTCGAGCAAGGTTGGAGGCTAGGTCGTGAACCGCTACGCGTTGACGTTCTCGGTGCGGCCAGGGTCGGAGACCGAGGTGGCCGAGATCCTGTCCACCTACGCCGCACCACCCGCGGGCCGGCCGGAGGCCGCGCGCCCGCTGCTGGATCGCACGTCGGTCTTCATGGCAGGCCAGGTCGTGGTGCGAGTCGTGGACATCAACTGCCCGCCCTCGGTGGCCGTCCGGCACCTGGCCGGGCAACCGCAGATCCGGGCGGTCGAGGAACGGCTCCGGCCGCACCTGATCGAGGACCGCGACCTGTCCGACGACAACAGCCGCCGGCGTTTCCTGGCCACCTCGGTGATGCGGGTCGTGTCCTCGCGCAATGCCCACACCGGTCACCTGGCCCGCACCGCCGCGCTCTACCAGGCACTGCCGCGCCAGGGCCGTGAGGTCGCCCGCCTGCTCGCCGCCGACGGCGCGGGTTCCGGTTGCGGTGCGACGGTGTTCCGCCGGCGCGACCTGGTGGTGCACCTGCTGGAGTCGTCCGACGAGGCACCCGCCGTGCCGCTGGCGGGTCTGCTCGCGCCGCACGTGCAGCTGGCGCGCCCGATGACGTTGGTGACCGACCGCGTAGTGGGAGTGATGAGATGACCGGCCAGTTGCACCGGATGGTGAGCACGTCCGACGCCACCCCCAACCGCAGGCGCGGCGGGGACATCCGGGTCCTGTTGAGCCCGACGACCGTCGGCGCGACCGGGGGATTCCTCGGCGTGACGCTGTTGGAGCCGGGCGAGCAGGTCAACGAGCACTACCACCCGTACTCCGAGGAATTCCTGTACGTCGCGGAAGGCGCCATCGACGTGGACCTCGACGACGTGCCGCACACCGTGCCGACCGACCACGCGCTCCTGATCCCGATCGGTGTCCGCCATCGGGTGCGCAACACCGGATCCGGGCTCGCCCGCGTGGTGTTCCAGCTGTGCCCGCTCGCGCCCCGGCCGGAACTGGGTCACGTCGACACGGAGCGGACGTCATGACCCGCCGGGTGGCCGTGACCGGACTGGGGGTGGTGGCACCGGGCGGCATCGGGAGGAAGGCGTTCTGGGAGCTGCTGGTCTCGGGACGCACCGCTACCCGACCCATCAGCCTCTTCGACGCGGCGGGTTTCCGGTCCAGGATCGCCGCCGAGTGCGACTTCGACCCCGCGGACGCGGGGCTCGGTCCGGCCGAGGTCGCACGCATGGACCGGTACGTCCAGTTCGCCGCCGTTGCCGCAGACGAGGCGTGGCGGCAGGCGGAGGTGGACGTGGTGGACCCCTGGCGGGTGGGCGTGTGCACAGGTTCGGCGGTCGGCGGCACGACGCTGCTGGAGCAGGACTACGTGACGACCTCACACGCGGGTGCCCGATGGCTGGTCGACGCGGGCTTGGCGTCGCCGTTCCTTCACCGCGTCCTCTCACCGGCCACGCTGGCCGCCGAGGTCGCCGACCGGGTCGGCGCGCGTGGGCCCGTGCGCACGGTGTCCACCGGCTGCACGGCCGGACTGGACGCGGTGGGCCACGCCGCCCGCCTCATCGAGGAGAACCGGGCGGACGTGATGGTCACGGGTGCGTCCGAGTCGCCGATCTCGCCGATCACGGTGGCCTGTTTCGACGCCATCCGCGCTACTTCGGCCCGCAACGACGATCCCGCGCACGCCGCGCGTCCGTTCGACCGCGACCGGGACGGGTTCGTGCTCGGCGAGGGTGCGGCGGTGCTGGTGCTGGAGGAGTTGGGGCACGCCCGCCGCCGGGGCGCGGTGGTGCACGCCGAGGTGGCGGGTTTCGCCACCCGCAGCAACGCCCACCACATGACCGGGTTGAAAGCGGACGGCGTCGAGATGGCCGAAGCGGTGCGGCGGGCCATGGACCAGGCCCGACTGGGGCTCGACGACATCGACTACATCAACGCGCACGGCTCGGGCACCCGGCAGAACGACCGGCACGAGACCGCAGCGTTCCGGCGGGTGTTCGGGGCGCGGGCGTACGAGGTGCCCGTGAGTTCGATCAAGTCCATGATCGGCCACTCGCTCGGCGCGATCGGCTCCATCGAGCTGGCGGCCTGCGTGCTGGCCCTGACCAACGGCGTTGTCCCGCCGACCGCGAACCTGGACACGCCCGATCCGGAGTGTGACCTGGACTACGTGCCGCACACCGCCCGGGAACGGGACCTGCGCGCGGTGCTGTCGGTCGGCAGCGGCTTCGGCGGTTTCCAGTCCGCCGTGGTGCTGGCCCGGGGGGACCGGTCATGAACGCCGTCGTCACCGGTCTTGGCGTGGTCGCGCCGAGCGGTATCGGGGTCGACGAGTTCTGGCCGGCCGTGCGGGACGGGCGCGTGGCACTGGGGCCGTTGCGCCGGATCGAGCCCAACCCGTACCCGGTGGTCGTGGCGGGCGAGGTGGACGGGTTTGAACCGGACGGCTGGATCGACCCGCGGATCACCGTGCAGACCGATCGGTTCACCCACTTCGCGCTCGCCGCAGCGGGAATGGCGCTGCGGGACGCCGACCTCGACCCGGCCACCGTTTCGCCGTTCGGGTTCGGTGTGGTGACGGCGAGCTTCTCGGGCGGTGTGGAGTTCGGCCAGCGGGAGATCGAACGGCTCTGGAAGGACGGGCCCGGGCACGTCGGCCCCTACCAGTCGATCGCGTGGTTCTACGCCGCGTGCACCGGTCAGATCTCCATCGGCAACGGCCTGCGCGGGCCGTCCGGGGTGTTCGTGGCGGACGAGGCGGGCGGTCTGGACGCCTTCGCGGCGGCGGGCGGCGAACTGCGCCGAGGTGCCAAGGCGATGCTCGTCGGTGGCGCGGAAGCCCCGTTCTGCCCGTTCTCGGTGTGCTGCAACCTCGGGCTCGGCCTGTTGAGCACGGGCGCGGACCCGGCCACCGCGTACCTGCCGTTCACCGTGCACGCGAACGGGTTCAGCCCAGCCGAGGGTGGCGCGATGGTCGTGATCGAGGACGAGGACGCCGCGCGCGGGCGAGGTGCCGAGGCGCGGGCGGTCGTCGCCGGGCACTGCGCCACCTACACCGGCTCGCAACACCCTGACCTGTCCGCGGAAGGGCTGCGGCGGGCCGCAGAGGGCGCGTTGGACGAAGCCGGACTCGGCCCCGGCGACGTGGACGTGGTCTTCCTCGACGCGTTGGCCGATCCACGTGCCGACGACGCTGAAGCCGAGGCCGTGCGCCTGCTGCTCGGCGAACGCGCCGACCGGGTGCCGGTGACCGCGCCGAAGACCGGGTACGGGCGCTGCTACGCGGGCGCGGCCGTGCTCGACGTCGCCGTCGCCGTCCTGGCGATGGAGCACGGCGAAGTGCCGCCCACGCCGGGCGTGCGCGACTGCCGGTTCGACTTCGACCTAGTCACCGGAACATCCCGGGCGGCCGACATCCGCACCGCCTTGGTCCTGTCCCGGGGCCTGTACGGCGGGAACTCGGCGCTGGTGCTCCGGCGTCCGGAACCGATCAGAGGAGACGACTGACATGGACACGACCCTTTCCCCCAACGACCTGGCCGCGCTGATCAGCCGCTGCACCGGGGTCACCGTGACCGGTGAGCAGGTCACCGATGCCGCCCGCACCTTCGACGACCTCGGCGTCGACTCCCTCGGCCTGATGGGTGTTGTGGCCGAGCTGCAACGAAACCACGGCATGCCCCCCGGCGTCGAACTGGAACCGAGCCAGTCGCCGCGGGAGCTGCTGTCCCTGCTCGCCGGGAGGGCGTGAGATGGCCGGGCACACCGATAACGAGATCGTGATCAACGCGCCGATGGACTTGGTCTGGGAGCGCACCAACGACGTCGAGAGCTGGCCGGACCTGTTCAGCGAGTACTCGTCGGCGCAGGTACTGGAACGAAACGGGAACCGGATCCTCTTCCAGCTCACCATGCACCCGGACGCGGACGGCAACGTGTGGACCTGGGTGTCCGAACGCGTCGCCGACCTCGCCACGAGGACGGTCACCGCGCGACGCGTCACGACCGGCCCGTTCGAGCGGATGGACATCCGGTGGACCTACGAGCAGGTCGACGGCGGCGTGCGGATGCGCTGGACGCAGGACTTCGCGATGAAGCCGGACGCACCTTTCGACGACACCGCCATGACCAGGCACATCAACGACAACAGCCGCGTTCAGATGGCACTGATCAAGCAGAAGGTGGAGGAGTTCGCGTGCACCGCACCCTGATCGTCGCCCGGATGGTCCCGGACACCGCCGACAAGATCGCGGCGGTGTTCGCGGACTCGGACCACAACTCCGGCCTGGCCGAAGCGATCGGGGTCCGGGCACGCAGCCTGTTCCAGTTCGGCGAGTTGTACCTGCACCTGATCGAGGGTGACCGGCCGTTGGCGGAGGCGGTGGCCGGACACCGCCACGACCCCCGGTTCAGGCGGATCAGCGAAGACCTGGGCCCGTTCGTCAGCGCGTACGACCCGGAGGTGTGGCGCGAGCCCAAGGACGCCATGGCGCACGAGTTCTACCGGTGGGAACGCCATGTCTGAAAGCGCCGGTCGGCACATCCCGGTGCTGATCGCCGGCGGTGGCGTGACCGGACTGTCCGCAGCGGTGTTCCTGGCCTGGTACGGCGTCCCGGCGCTGCTGGTGGAACGCCGCCCCGCGCCGCTGGACGATCCGAGGGCACGCGCGCTCCACCCGCGCACCATGGAGCTCTACCGCGCGGTGGGTTTGGAGGACGTCATCCGGGAGGTGCGGTCGCCGATCCTCGGCAACAACGTCGTCGCGCACGCCGAGACCTTGGCCGGTCCGGAACTCCTGAGACTGCCCAGCTTCCTGGATGCCGACACCGGTGCGCTCAGCCCGTGCGGGTGGGCGACCATCGACCAGAACCAGCTCGAACCGGTGCTGCGTGACCGTGCCGTGTCGGCCGGTGTGGACGTTCGGTACGGCACCGAGGTCGTGGCGGTGAACGACACACCGGACGGTGTTGTCGCGTTGCTGCGCTCCCGCCGCACCGGGCACGAACAACTCGTGCGCGCCGACTACCTCGTCGCGGCCGACGGGTCGCACAGCCCTGTCCGCCGCATGCTCGGTATCGGGCACGACGGCCCAGGGACGCTCGCCCGCAAGGTGAACGTCTACTTCGACGCCGACCTGCGGGAACCGTTGCGCGGGCGCAGGGTCATCGTGATGACCCTGCGCAATCCCGCCGTGCACGGCTTCCTCAGCCCGATCGATGGCATGAAGCGCTGGCGGTTCGCCATCTCACTCAAGCCCGACCAGGACACCGCGATCAGCGAGACCCAGAGCGTCCGGCTGGTCCGGGCGGCCATCGGCGTGGACACCCTGCCGATCGTCATCGACAGGGTGTCCGAGGTGCCGTGGGAGATCTCCGGCCGCGTCACCCGCCGGATGTGCACCGGCCGCGTCTTCGTCGCGGGCGACGCCGCCCACACCATGCCGCCGGTCGGCACGTTCGGTGTGGCGACGGGTGTGCAGGACGCGTTCAACCTGGCGTGGAAGATCGGCCTGCACCACCGGGGGCTGGCCGGACCCGGAGTGCTCGCGAGCTACGAAACCGAGCGCCTGCCCGTGGCGCAGCACACGACCCGATTGACCGTGGAACGGTACTGCCTGATCAACGGTGGCCCCGGCGATGCGCAGGAAAGCGCCGTGCGGCAACGGATGATGATGTTCGGATACACCTACCGCGCCGGCGCTCTCGTGCCCGACGACGTCCCGCCGCACCCGGTGGAGGATCCCGACCGCCCGTCCGGCGCGCCGGGCGCCCGTGCCCCGCACGTCCCGTTGGCGCACGACGGTGGCCTGACGTCGCCCACCGAACTGATCGGCCGGGGGTTCGTGCTGCTGACCGGCTTGACCGGGTGGGATCGCGCGGCGGCCGACGTCACCGCCGGATCCGGTGTCCGTATCGACCATTACCGGATCGGCGACTCCCTGCGTGACACGACGGGCACGTTCCACCGCCGTTACGGGATCACCGACGGCGGGGCCGTGCTCGTGCGCCCGGACGGCTTCGTCGCCTGGCGCAGCCGGACTACCGACCCCGAGGCCCTCGCCGGGGCAGTCGACCGCGTGCTGTTCCGCTGAACCCCAGCGGTCGGTCGTCGAGTGTCGATCCGCGAGGTGGACGGGGACCCGACGAACCAAGACGGCCGTCGGGCAAGGCAGACGGAGCCGGCCAACGACCTGGAGAGCGGTGATCGGCTGTTGGCCGAAGTGGCTGCCCGGCCCCCACCACCACGAGGCCGGGCGGCCCGGGCGATCGCTCGAACAGGCCGCCACAGCCCTGCGGCCGCCCTGGAACGGCCGGCTACCTGGGCAGGACATGCGCTGGGCAGGACATGCGCACAGGCCGCTCAAAGGCACGCCAGCGCGGGGAAGAGTCGGAGTGCGTTGTCCCGGTTGATACAGCCGCGCAGCCCCGCGTCCAGCGCGGGATCGGCGTCGAACGCCGCGGTCGTGTCGGCCAGTTGCGCGGTCGACGTCGCAGGCCAGTCGCTGCCGAAGAGCAGGTGCGTCGGGCTCACGGCGGACAGGAGCGTCGGCGTCGAGTGCGAGGACATCGGCGCTGCGGTGTCGTAGTAGAAACGGCGCAGGTAGTCGTCCAGCCTGCCCGGCGGGAGTGGCGGGTCGAAGCGGTCGGCGTTGAGAGTCACCCGGTCGGCGATGTAGGGCAGGAACCCCCCGCCGTGCGGCAGGACGACGGTGATGTTCGGATAGCGGTCGAGCGTGCCGTGGACGACCAGGTTCAGCGCGGCCCGCGTGGTGTCGAGCGGGTAGTCGCACACGTAGCCCGGTATCCCCGGCACGACGGCCTGGTCGGGCGTACTGCCTGCGAGGTCCGTCGGGTGCAGCACGAGGACGCTGCGCAGCGCGTCGAGCTCGGCCAGCAGGGGGTCGAAGGCCGGATCGCCGATGTAGGTGCCGTCGCGGCCGTGCGTGAACGCCTGGCACCCCACCGCGCCCATCTCCGCGCCCGTCCGCGCCGACCACACGTCGAGGTCCACGTCGTCCAGGCGCACGCGCGACAGGAACGCAAACCGCCCGGGATGGGCGTCGGCCAGCTCGCGTACCTCCTGGTACGCGATCATGAGGCCTTCCTTGTACTGATCTCCGTCACGGTAGCGGGCGACGGGCATCGCCACCGACAGGACCGCTGTCCCGACGCCAACACCATCCATTGTGGACAAGGCTGCCCCGGCGTCCCACTCGGCCCACCAAGGCAGGGGCGAGACGGTGACGATGCCCTGCTCCTCCGCCCACCGCAGCCAACCAGGCGGCGTGCAATGGTGGTGGACGTCGATGCGCCGGTCCCGGTGCTCACCCCCCGCCGATGCCGCCGAACCACCGTGGACGAGCGAGCCGACACCGCCCACTCCGCCGATCAGCACCGACCGCCGGGAGACCACGCCCACGACCGCCTCCTCCGTTCGCGCCACACCGCATCCGACTCCCAGGATCAAGCCGCGCCGGCACGCCCGCAAGACCACCACCCATTCGTGTCCGCACGCCCAACGCTCGCGCACACCACTACGGCCGGTTTCCGGGCGCCTCGGCACCACTTCCTCCCGTGCAACTACAGGGGTTGAATCGTCAGCGATCAGTCGCGACGTGGCTGACTGTGGCCGATGGTGCGGTATGGGGGTTGGGGTGCGCTATCCCGACCGACGGCCGAAGGGGCGTGCCCGGAGTGGAGCGGTCCGGTTGCAGGCGGCGGCGCTGTTGACCAACTGAACTCCCAACTACCCATCGGTTCGACCGCTCGTCTGCCAGGCGCAGAGCGAACACCGTCGTGTTCGATCACGGGTTGCCCGTCAACGGCGAGCTGAAAAGGTCCAATAGATACGTATACGCAAGAACTCCTACCCCGATTGTCCGCTTCGTGAGCGCTGTCGACGCTTGACGAGTCGGCCAGGCCCCTACACCCGGCCCAGTCAAGCGAGGGGGTGTGTCGGAACATCACCGACCGGCCTCCGGCTGACATGGCCGCCGAAGTCCCGCGGACCGCGTGTGCCGCCCGACCGAACGTCGGTCTGCGCACGAAGCCGTCACGGCACATCACCCTGTCGTGGCGGTGGGTTGAGTCGTTCCCTGCTACGGCTGAAGGAGTCTGGTTACGCATGTCCGCTTCACACGCAAGAGGCAAGCGCATGGCCGGTGTGCGCACCGGCCTCGCCTCGACCATGGCGCTGGCACTGGGCGTCGTCGGCGTCGGCGCCGCACAGGCGACCGAGGGGCAGATCCTGAGCGGAGGTGCCCGAGGTGCCGTCGACGGCAGCTACATCGTGGTCCTGGACGGTGTGCCGTCGACGGCCGCGAGCGCCCAGGCCGCGGTCTCGGCGCAGGCCACCGACCTGGCCGGGGAGTACGGCGGCGAGGTCTCGCACGTCTACTCCGCCGCGCTACGCGGCTTCTCGGTGCGGATGAGCGAGCGGCAGGCCAAGCGGCTCGCCGCCGACCCGGCGGTGCGCTACGTCGAGCAGAACGGGATCGCGCGTGCGACCGAGACGTGGGGCTTGGACCGCGTCGACCAGCGGGACCTGCCGCTGGATGACGGCTTCACCGCGCCGAACGACGGTTCCGGCGTCACGGCCTACGTCCTCGACACCGGCATGGACTTCCGCCACCCCGATCTGGAGGGTCGGGCGAGCAGCGGTTACGACTTCATCGACAACGACAGCGACGCGAGCGACTGCCACGGTCACGGCACCCACGTGGGCGGCACGGTCGGCAGCAAGACCTACGGTGTGGCGAAGAACGTCGAGCTGGTCTCGGTCCGGGTGCTGGACTGCAACTCGAGCGGACCGTGGGACAAGATCATCGCGGGTATCGACTGGGTGACCGACAACGCCCCGCAAGCCGCCGTGGGCAACATGAGCCTCGGCGGCAGCCGGGCCACCGCCGTGGACCAGGCCGTGACCAACTCGGTCAGGGCCGGTGTCGCGTGGGCCATCGCGGCCGGCAACAACGGGCAGAACGCCTGCAACTTCAGCCCCGCCGCCGCGGAAGGTGTGCTCACGGTCGCCGCGACGGACAACGGTGATCGCCGCAGTGTGTGGAGCAGCTCGTCGTCGTCCAACCACGGCAGCTGCGTCGAGCTGTTCGCGCCGGGCAGCAACATCACCTCCGCCACCAAGGGCGGCGGCACCGCTGCCTGGAACGGCACGTCGATGGCCGCTCCGCACGTGGCCGGTGCACTGGCGCTGGTGACAAGCGCCGACCCGGGCATCTCGGTGGCTGACGCCAACGCCAAGGTCCTCGACACGGCGACCGTCAACAAGGTCTCGGACCCGAAGGACTCGCCGAACCGGCTGCTGTACGTCAAGGACCTCGGGGCCCGTGACCCCGGTGCGCCCACGGCGTCGTTCACCCCGAGCTGCTCGTCGACGACCCCCTCCTGCTCGTTCGACGCGTCGGGCTCGTCGGACCCGGACGGCACGATCTCCTCGTACGCCTGGGAGTTCGGCGACGGCAAGACCGGCAGCGGTGTCAAGCCGTCGCACACCTACAGCACGGCGGGCGCCTACACGGTGAAGCTCACGGTCACCGACAACAGCGGCAAGACCGCCACCACGTCGAGGAGGGCCACCGCCGGTCCGCAGCCGCCGACGGCGTCGTTCACCGTGTTCTGCCGGCAGACCGTCTGCTCCTTCGACGGCACCGCGTCGAGCGACCCGGACGGCGACATCGCCTCGTACACCTGGAACTTCGGTGACGGCCGGACCGGCAGCGGTGTCAAGGTCAGTCACACCTACGCGAGCCGGACGGCCACCTACACCCCCGAGCTCACCGTGACCGACCGCGCCGGCAACAAGAACTCCGTCGTCGGCAAGCGGATCCAGTGCAACACCTACGGCACCTTGACGTTCTGCCAACCGCTCTACTACTGACCGCACATCGTCCACGTGTCGAGCGGCGCTTCCGGACGGCTTCCGGGAGCGCCGCTCGCTCCCGATGAGAACTCAACCGAGGCGGTCGGCGCGCAAGTGGGCGCGCGACTTGATCCCCAGCTTGCGGAACAGCCGGGCCACGTGCTGCTCGACCGTCCGCGACGACAGGAACAGCTTCTCGGCGATCTCGCGGTTGGTCCGCCCGTCCGCGACCATGCGTGCGACCTCGACCTCCCTGGGTGAGAGGTCGTTGCCGTACCCCCGCCGTCCCCGCCGAGCCGGTCTCGCGCTGCCGAGGGCGTGCAGGGCGTGGCGGCAGCGGGCGGCGTCCTGCGACGCACCGAGCGCGTCGAAGGTCTTCACCAGGTCCGTGAGCAGCTCGACCGCCTTCTCCGGATCGGACGGCACCAGGACCGTCGCCTCACGTTCCCTGGCGATGGCGGCGAAGTACGGCGCAGGCATCGCCTCGTAGCGTGCGACGGCCTCCCTGAAGTGCCCGACGGCCTCGGGCAGTTCGCCCCGCGCCTCGGCCAGCGCGCCCCGGCACTGCGCGAGCGCGGCGAGCACGGCGGGCGCGTCGCGGTCGGCGATGCCTTCGGCGACCTCGTCCACCAGCCGTTCGGCTTCCGCGATCCGTCCGGCGGCCGAGTAGGCGACGATCGCGACCGGCGCCAGCAAGCCGGCCCAGGACCGGCCGGCCGTCCGCCGCACGGCGGCCAGTCCTCGATCGACCTCCGCCGCCGCGTCGACCACCGCTCCCCGTTGCAGCAGGATCGAAGCCATGCCCGCGGTCCCGCTGATCGCCACCGGCGCGATCGCGTCGCACGGGTCGTGAGCGCCGGTCCTCCCGAAGTGCTCACCCGCCACCGCCCAGTCCCCGCGGGCCGCGGCGAGCCAGCCGAGCACCAGCTCCAACTCGCCGGTCATGGCGGTCACGTCGCGGTACTCCTCGATCAACCCGCTCGCCCGCTCCGCCAGACCTTCCCACCGACCGGTGATCCAGTCGAGTCGCGCCTCGGTGGTCCGACCGTTGCTGACCACGTACGACGCGCCGCTGTCGGTCGCGAGGCGCAGTCCGTCGTGCAGGAAACTAGCACCCAGGTCGAGGTGGCCGAGCCACACGCACGCGTCGGCGACGTTGCACCGCAGCCGAGCCAGGTGCTGCTGACCACCGAGCGTGTCCGCGCGCTCGGGCACCTCGTCCAGCCCCGTGAGGTACCCCCGGTGCGAGCGGTACGCCAACTCGTTGGCCAGCAGGGAGATGCGCAACTCGCCCGTCGCGGTCGCCAAGTGGGTCGCAGCGAGTCGCCGCCACCTCTCCAGGTCCTCCGGCGGAGCTGTGCCGAGGTACGGCATGGACAGCACGGCGGCGGCGCGGGCGACGAGATCGGGCCTGTCCGCGAACTCGTCGATCGCGCGTTCGAGCTCGGCCCGCCCCTCCCGGACATGGCCGATCTGGCGGACCAGCAGCGACGCTCGGTACAGGCGCACTTCGCCGCGTACCGACGTGGCCAGGCGCGGGTCGGCCAGCAGGCGCTCCAGCGTCTCTGTCGGATCCCGCTGGTCCAGCCCGGTGTTGGCGATGCGCCCGAGCTTGATCGCCAACCGGTCGACCACGTCGGCGGGCAGCACCGGCACGGCGAGCAACCGCTGCAGCAGCGTGGTCGCGGTCGCCGCGTCACCGGAGTCGATCGCCCGGTCCGCCGCCGCCTCACCGTGGGTCAACCAGTCAACCGTCCGGCCGGCCCGCTCGCTGTGCCCGGCCAACTGGACCAACGGCCTCGGTTCGACGTGCTCCAGCACGTCGACGGCACGGTCGTGCAGACCGGCGCGCTCCGGAGCGCTGATCGTGTCGTAAACGGCCTGACGGGCCAGCATGTGACGGAACCCGTACCTCAACCCGTCCACCTCGTGCAGGACGTGCCCGTCCACGGCGTGCGCGAGCGCCGCCCGCACCCGCTCCACCGGGACACCACCGACCTCGGCGAGCAACTCGGCGGGCGCGGGCGCGCCGAGCACCGCGGCCGCCTCGACCAGGCGGACCGTGGCGGCGGGCAGGGTGGCCAGGCGATCGGCCATCGCGTCACGCAGCAGCACCGGAACCCCGACCGCGTCGAGCAGCCGTTCGGCCCGCACGCTGCCCGCGTGCACGGCGCCTTCGGGGTCACGCAGGGCGCGCAACATCTCCTCGACGACGAACGGGATGCCCGCGGTCCGCTCGTGCAGCCGGGCCGCGAACTCCGCCGACACCTTCTCCGCGCCGAGGATCGCCTCGGTCAGCCCGCGCACACCGTCCACGTCCAGCGGCTCGATCTCCAGCACCGCGACCAGGCCGCCGGCGGCGGACCGGAACTCCGCGCCCAACGGGCTGCCGCCGGACAGGTCCTCCCGCCGGTAGGTCAGGACCATGCTGAGGTTGGCCGGCGGCCCACCTGCCAGGAAGCGCAGCAGTTGCCGCGTGCCGTCATCGGCCCAGTGCAGGTCCTCGACCACGAGCAACACCGGACCGATCGCGCCGAGGAGTTCCCGCACCGCCCGGAACAGCCGGTGCCGCTCGGCCCGGGGATCGCCGACCGGCGGCAACGGGGCGGGCAGCTCGGCGGCGATCTCGGGCAACAGCGGAGCCAACGCGCCGATCACCGGATTCAACTCCCGCTGCCGGGCCAGTACCCGCCCCGCACCCCGCAACGCCTCCAACAGCGCACCGTAGGAGAACGGCTCGCCGACCTGCCGGCAGTAACCGACCAACGGCAACACCGCACCCAGGTCCCCGGCGAGCAGCTCGGACACCAACCTGCTCTTGCCCACCCCCGCCTCGCCTTCGAGCAGGACGACTGCGGGATGGCGCACGACGACCTCACGCAACGCGGCCAACTGCTCGCCGCGCCCGATGAGGATCGGTGAGCTGGTCCGGAACCAACTGCCGCGCCCCGTCTCCGAACCGCCATCCCGTCGCATCACCACACCTCCAAGGCGCACCGACCGACGTCACCGGGTGCCGAGCTTAAACGAGCGTGCCCGCACGGTGACGGCGCCGACCAGGGCGATGGACCCGGATGCCGGTACGGCTTCGATCAGCGGACCAGGCTGGGGCGTTTGGGGCGAACCGCTATCCGGGGACCAGTTGGCGCACGGCGGCGGCGTCGTCCCGGGCGCCGAGCCCCGTGTTCCAGGTACAGCTCGTGCGCGGCGGCGAGGCAACCCGGTCGAGTTCGACACCGGGCCCGGGTGCGGTCGGGACGGTGATGCCGCCGTCCCGGATCCGCAACGGTGTCCGATCGCCAGTGAGATGTCGAAGTGGTTGTTGGGGGCCTTACCCCGGATGTTGGACACGGGGTTATGCGGCGTGGGTCAGCGTAGTCGGTGTCGGGGTGAGGGTGTTCTCGTAGTCGATCGGGGACTTCTGTCCGAGGTGGGAGTGGCGGCGGGTGGTGCAGCGATGCGGCCAGCCGAAGGCGGCGAGCCGCGCTTCCCTTTCACTGTCCCGATTCTGGGCGCCGGCGGCGAAGTCCCAACCAAGCAGGTCCGGTGCGAGGCACCGGCACCCGGCCACAAGGAAGTGGGCCAGCACGCGTCGAACACCCGACCGACCTCGGCGGGACATCGCACAAGCCCTGAACAGACCGAACGGCAATCAACCGCACCCCGCGCCCTCTTCGGTGCGGTACGAACAGGTCACCACGACACTCGGGATGTCGATCAAGGCCATAGACGCGCGACCAGCAGTTTTATGACCGAAGACAGACGAATCCGACTACAAATGCGATGGCCCTCAAGGAGGTCTGCTCCCAAAATGCTCCCCAGAACGATCACCGGCACGCAGACGGTGATCCGTCTGCGTGCCGGTGACCTGCACAAACGTACTGTGGGCGATACTGGGATCGAACCAGTGACCTCTTCGGTGTGAATGAAGCCGACATAACGCCTTTACCAGCAAAGATGGAATCCGCGCAGGAAAAACGCGACCATTAGGAGCCGTTGAATGCGGTTCAACACCGTTGAACGCGTCAGGCGGCTCCCAATCTGCTCCCACAGTCCGCTCCCACATGGTCGATGAAACTTCCGACCTGCCACCCGATGCTCCCACCACCGACCGCCAGTACGACCCCAGGCGAGCACAATCACGCGCTCAACAACACAAGGTTTCAACGTCAGCGCAGGTAAAGTCTCTGCGCCGACTTTCAACACCCACGGCCAGTCCACTGCCTCGTTCGATGCCGTCCTCTCTAGTGAAGGCATCCAGGTCGCGAAGATCCCAACAAATTGTCCGCGAGCTAACGCCCACGCCGAAAGGTTCGTCGGCACCGTCAGACACGAAGCCACCGACCGCCTGCTCATCCTTAACGAACACCACCTGAGGGCCGTGCTGCAGCGCTACGCGAACCACTACAACCACCGCAGACCACACCAAGCCCGACAACTCAGCCCACCACGACCCGACCACCCGACGGCAGAGCCGAACTGCACCTCGATACGTCGCGACCAGTCCTCGGCGGCCTGATCAACGAGTACCACCACGCCACCTGACCTGCACGGGACGGATTTCGGCAAGCACAGGACGCGCAGACGGTTCATAGCTGATCACCACGGATCCGCCGGAGATCCATCGGATGTCACACCCCACACGCGCAGCCGCTCAGCTTCGTCCTTTCGGCCCGAATCACGTAGGCGCTGAAGCAGCATTTCCCGAGCGTGGACGGTGCCAGCGTGCACCTCCTTCCAAAGCATCTGCCACTCGCTCCCTCCGGCTAACAGACGAGCGAGCCTGCCCCCGGCGACGGCGTCGCCTGCGTCGGAACGGGTGCGCAGTTCCTCCACCCGCCCCTGCTCGGCCAGCAGCTCAACCAACCGGCTGGCGGCTGTGCGGTCTCCGGCATCTGCGCGGGCACGCAGTTCCTCCACCCATCCCCAGTTGACCAGCAGGTCGGCCAACCGGCGGGCGGCTGTGTGGTCTCCGGCATCTGCGCGGGCACGCAGTTCCTCCACCCATTCCCAGTTGACCAGCAGGTCGGCCAACTGGTCGGCGGAACGGCTGTCGCCCGCGTCGGCGTGTGCACGCAACAACGCCATCGCGTCGTCGACATTGCGCTGCTTGATCAGCAGCCCCGCCAACCTGCGCGCGGAACGACCCTCGCCCGCATCCGCGCGGGCACGCAGTTCCTCCACCCATTCCCAGTTGACCAGCAGGTCGGCCAACTGGTCGGCGGAACGGCTGTCGCCCGCGTCGGCGTGTGCACGCAACAACGCCATCGCGTCGTCGACATTGCGCTGCTTGATCAGCAGCCCCGCCAACCTGCGCGCGGAACGACTGTCGCCCGCGTCGGCGTGTGCACGCAACAACGCCATCGCGTCGTCGACATTGCGCTGCTTGATCAGCAGCCCCGCCAACCTGCGCGCGGCATGGCCGTCGCCCGCATCCGCGCGGGTACGCAGTTCCCCCATCAGCCCTTGCTCGACCAGCACATCGACCAACTGATGAGCGGAACGGCTGTCGCCCGCGTCGGCGTGTGCACGCAACAACGCCATCGCGTCGTCGACATTGCGCTGCTTGATCAGCAGCCCCGCCAACCTGCGCGCGGCGTAGTGGCCGTCGACGTCGGCGTGTGCACGCAATAACGCCATGGCACCGTTGACATCACCCTGCTCAACCAGTACATCGACCAACCGGCCAGCGGCATGGCGATGGCCAGCGTTCGCGCGGGTGCGCAATTCCTCCACCCATCCCAGCTTGGCCAGCAGATCGTTCAGGCCACGATTGACGTAGCCGTCAACGTTGACGAGAGTGCGCAACAGCGCTCTGGCCTCGTCGAGCCTGCCTTGCTTGATCAGCAACTCCGTCAACCGGTAGACGGCGTAGATGTCGCCAGCGTCGACGAGGCGGGGCACAAGGGTCATGACCTCGTCGACCTTGCCCTGCTCGACCAGCAACTCCGTCAACCGGTAGACGGCGTAAGCGTCGCCAGCGTCGACGAGGGAACGCACAAGGGCCGTGACCTCGTCGACCTTGCCCTGCTCGACCAGCAACTCCGTCAACCGGTAGACGGCGTAGATGTCGCCAGCGTCGACGAGGCGGGGCACAAGGGCCGTGAACTCGTCGACCTTGCCCTGCTTGACCAGCAACTCGGCCAACCGGTGGACGGCGTAAGCGTCGCCAGCGTCGACGAGAGTGCGGTGGAGGCGTTGGGCGTGACGGTATTGCATCCGGTTCTCGGCCTTATAGGAAAGGCGGCGGCGGTCGTCGGAGTCGTGAGTGTGGCGGATGAGTGCGTTCCAGGTGGTGTCGGTGAGCAGTGCGCTGCGTCGCTCACGAAGTAGCTTCTGGAGCAGGTAGTCGGTGACGGTGTAGCCGAGGATGCCGCGGTGGTCTGCGGTAGGGATGGCGAGTAGTGGTGCGGTGGCGGCGTCGTCGCGGCGGTCGTGGCGTTGGAGTTCATCGAGGGCGTGGTCGAACCAGGTGTCGTCGGGGTGGATGCCGGTGAGGTAGCCGCGGGCGGCCTGGCGCAGCAGCTCCCGGGTCAGAGGGCCTTGGATACCCAGGCGGCGGGCGTCGACCGCGGCGTGGACTACGATCTGTCGGCTTTCGGGGGCTTCGCGGTAGCGCTGCATGATGCGCGGGGCGCCGGCGAGAGTCTCGGTGACGTTGAATTCCGCGTCGTCTGCTGCGGCGAAGGCCAGTCGAGGGTCGTGTGTTCCCAGTTCGCGCGCACGCCGTTTCTCCTCTGCGGTGAACGTGTCCACCCGCAGTCGTCTCGGCCGTAGGGCCAGTACGTCCGCGGCGCCGGGATGGCGGTGCCGGGTCACGCCCGCTTGGTCGGTGTCGGTGGCGCGGAGCTGGTCGAGGTAGTCCGGCCACAGGGTGGCCAGCACGATTACTGGTGTGTCGCCGTCGAGCAGGCGGCGCAGCGCGGCGGCGGTGACGGGCACGTGCCCGGCGGTGGCGTCGGGGACGAAGTAGGGGCCTGCTAGGAAGCGTTGCAGTTCGTCCAGCCACACCACCACCGGCCTAGGCAGCTCAGTGCCAGTCAGGGCATTGACTGCACCGCCGTCGCCCAGGTCCGGCACCAGGACCCGGAACTCACCCAGCTCCTGGCGGGCGGTGTCGAATAGCAGCCTCGTCTTGCCCACGCTGGAGGTGCCCACCAACAGCAAAAACCCGCCCTTCGTGCGCGCCTGCCTCATCCATTCGGTGACCTCGATCGACAGGTCGCGCTTCACGAACAGCGGCAAATCAGGGTCCAGTGTCGTATCGGGTGCCCGAGGCGGTGCCCCCCATCGGCGTCGGGATACGACGCGGCCGGTCGGCAACGGAATGGCCTCGTGCACTCGGGCCTGCCCCGCTGCCAGCGCCTTCATCTGCGGCAATCCCCGCGGATCGGGAGGAATGCTCGCCACAGATGTAGTCGACGTGTCGGTGTGGGAACGGCGGTTCTGCCAAGCCGACACCACGCCGAACAGCACTGTCACCATCAACGAGATCGCGCTGATCGCCGCACCTGCGACGCTGGCCCGCGGGTCGCGCTCGTTCCAGTCCAGCCCCAAGTATCCGTCCAGCATCTGTCGCAGTTGCGGCAGCCACCACCACGCACTCGCCCCCAGCGCGGCCAGCACCAGCCATAACGACAGCAGTCCAGGCCGTCGCACCCTGCTCACGACCCCACCCATCACACCTCCCGGTCACCGGCACCACCATCGACCACGTGACCCTATGGCCCGCCAGCTGCTCATCACCCGCGAACCGAGATGTGTCACCCCGGGCGGCCGGGTCTGTCAAATGAGTGGCTCTGGCCCATAGCCGGTGGTGACTCCGGGTCACGTATAGGGAGGAGGATACGGTTGCGGAGAGAGCAAAGCTGGCGCGACCGTGCATCTGTCTCATGATTCTTTGGGCGCGGGTGTTGACGTCTTCGGTGCGGCCATTGCGATAGGGCAAGATAAGGGTAGCGTCCACAGTAGACCAGTCGATCTCGACGTTGGTGAGGCTGCGTAAATCCGGCAGGTCGACGACCCAGGCCGCCGCGATCCACCCGGTGAGTTCACATTGATCCTCACCCCGTTTGGCGGAGTTGGACTACTGGAGTTCAGGATACTGGAGCGATCCTGTGAGGTTCCAGAATTCTGCACTGAGGCGCTGAGCTGCGGTGATCGCACCTAATCAGCCGTAGGAGCAGGATCGTCCACCCGTGAGGCTGAAGATGTCCGCTCGTGCTGATCAGCGGATGCCGAAGCTCCTCATTCGAACAGCGCTCGATATATTGGCTTGGTCGATCGCTATCAGAGTTGTGGGCCACCGAGATGTAACGACTACCTGTCGGCGGACAGCTTTCAGGCGAAGAGATTGAGCAACCATTTGGCGAGAGCTTGGAAGATGCCGGACAACGCAGCCTTGAGGAAGGTGGTATACAACGTGGAGCAAAACCCTGCGCACATCCGTGATCAACAACTACTGCGGAGAGCCCAACGAGCCACGACGAGACTGGCATCTGGGTGAAGCCATGAGACGGATCAGACAGGCTGGAGAACCAGCTCAACAACCGAGTTCTCCGACCCGCATGCTGACACGTGTCCCACGCGCGCCGGCTCACCAGGGCAAAACCACACGAACGAGATCGCGACGATCGGGACAGCGATGCGACGTTGCAGCGGATCGGCCCCTGCAGGCCGATGGGGTTGTCACACTGGGCTGCATGTTCAAGCAGCCAGGCATGCGCAACGAGATCAGCGGCACCGTGATCGGGAACGTGGTCCAAGGAAGAGACGTCTCTGTGTCCCTGCCGGCCGCATTCCCTGTCGCTGTGTCGGGGCTGCCAGCACAACCAGTCTTCGTCGGTCGCGATATTGAGCTGGCCCAACTGGCCAGTTCCCTCGACCCGGCCGCGGCTGACACGATTGGCGCGCCCGTGGTCGTCTCCGCCGTGGCCGGCCTGGCTGGGGTAGGCAAGACCGCTCTCGCCCTCCGGGCAGCCCTCGACGCAACCACCGCCGGATGGTTCCCGGGCGGCGTGGTGATGGTGGACCTCCGCGGCTACGACACACCCGAACGATGCGTGCAGCCAGCAGCCGCCCTGGCCAGCCTGCTCGGCGCCCTTGGCACGCCCAGCGAACACATTCCGCCCGACCAAGGTGATCGCGAACGGCTGTGGCGCTCTCTGCTCGCTGACCGCCATGCCACCGGCCGGTGCATGCTGATCGTGCTCGACAACGCCTCCAGCGCAGAGCAGGTCCGCCCACTGCTGCCTGGCTCGGGCGGGCACCGAGTGCTGGTCACCAGCCGCGATAGCCTGGCAGATCTGCGTGGAGCGCGGCTGTTCGACGTTGACGTGATGTCCGTCGAGTATGCGGTGGAGCTACTCCAGCGGGACCTGGCGGCGGCTCATCCCGATGACAACCGAATTCATGACGACCTAAGCGCCGCTCATCAACTTGCGCACCTCTGCGGCGGCCTGCCCTTGGCCATTCGCATCGCCGCGGCGCTGCTGGCCGCCGACCCCGGCCGACCGGGCCTTTTTCGCGACACTGCTGCACCGACTCCCGATGCAAGCGCTTCGTCGACTCCGACTGCTGGTGCGCCCGGAGACGGTGCTCCGGTGGCACCGAGACCTCCTCGCCCACCGCCACGCAGCCAGATCCCGCCCCAAGAGTCCCGGCCGACCACGGACCATCCGCTCGATCCGACTCCTGGTGCTGCGCCTGGCGCGGGAAAACCCCACCTGGGGTTACCGCCGCATCCACGCGAACTCCTCGTCTTCGGCATCAAAGTCGCCGCGTCCACCGTCTGGCAGATCCCTAAGGACGCCGGAATCGATCCGACGGCCCAGCGCACCACGACGACCTGGCCGGCCTTCCTCCGCTCGCAGGCCGAGGCGCTACTGGCCTGCGACTTCTTCGAGGCCTCCACGTTGAGCGGCACCCGCCTGTACGTGCTCGCGGTGATCGAGCACGCCAGCCGCCGGATCCGCGTCCTCGGCGCCACCGCGCACCCGACCACATCCTGAGTCGCCCAAGCCGTCAGAAACCTTGTCATGGACCTCGAAGACGAGGCCGACACGTGAGGTTCCTGATTCGCGACCGCGACGGGAAGTACGCCGCCCTGTTCGACCACATCCGCGCCGACGCGGGCGTCAAAGTCGGTCTCAGCGGCGTCCGCATCCCGAGGAACGCGATCATGCAACGCTGGATCCGCAGCTGCCGCCGAGAACTCCTCGACTGAACCCCTCATCTGAAACCAACAGCACCTGCTCCATGCCCTGCACGAGTACGAGAAGTTCTACAACACCCACCGACCTCACCAAGGCATCGGCAACGCACGACCACTACGCACCCTTCCACCAGCCGTCACCGATCAAGTAGCGATCACCCGACTCGACATCCGCCGACGGCAACGACTGGGCGGCATCCTCAACGAGTACCACCACGCCGCCTGACCTGCACGGACGATATTTCCGGCAAGCACAGGGTCGCAGGAGCCGGGCACCGTCTCGACAACGACTCGTCCGCGAATCGTCGGTCCTCAGAGGCCGAGGACGACCAGTGTGGAGAGGCCGGTGAGGCTGGACACGCCTGTGCCCGCGCACTGGAGGCTGTCGGGTGTGACGAGTGTGGTGACCTGTTGGGCACTTGCCGAGGCAAACGTGCCACTGGCGATCAGACCCGAGTTGGTGATCACGGTCTGGCCGCCCGTGCGGGTGACGGTCCAGTTGTAGGAGAAGGTGCTCGGTTCGACCGCCGGGTTGCTCCACCTGTAGGTGCGGGACGTAGCTCCCGAGACCAGCAGCTGCGTGCACGACACGGTGTCGGTGAAAGTCTGCTCGTACGCGCCGCTGGGCGCCAGGAGGTTCGTGCAGGTGAAGAAGTAGCCGGTGACCTTGACGTTGGTGGTGGTCGGGGTGTTGGTGATGGGCGGGTCGTAGTTCACCGACCATGTGCCGGTGCAGTTCTGCTGCTCGATGTCGGCACGAGAGGATCCGGCCATGCCGACCAAGCCGCTCGCGGCGAGCGTCACCACCGCCAAGAACGTTGCCCATGAACGCACTCGTGACACCGCCTTCTCCGTTTGGGTGGAACCTGACCCACCTCGTTCCTAACGGACCCAGGCGGTCGCCCACACTGCCGTTCAGGGCGTCGTGGGACGCCGGCTTCGTGTGCGTGGTTCGGGTAGACGTGTTGGGTCGGCCGACGTCAGCACGTTGGCGATGCGGTCACAAAACGGGTTGATCGCCTCGGTGGTTCACCAGCCGACTGCCTCGTCAACCCGCGTGGTGATCATCGGGACGGTCGCCTCAGCAGCTCGGGCTCAGCCCGGCCATCGACTCGGACCACGAACCGCACAACAGCCACATCCGCCGTCAACGCTTGCTGCTCGAACGAGCCGAACTCCTGGTCGTCAAGCGAGTCGGCCAGGAATGAGGAGTCGGCCACGTGGTCTGAGGCGCGTTCAGGTGGCGACCGGTTCGTACTCGTTGATCAGGCCGCCAGGTAGCAGGAGGTGTTCGGTGCGGTGGTGCCTTGGGTACGACAGGGTTGACGACCGATCAACCGCCCTGACTACGCGGCGCTGCGGGTCAACGCCGCCGCAAACCCGCAACCTCTTGATGGACCTCCGCGACCGGGCGAACGACTTCCGGTCCTCACCCGCGACCGAGCCGACCAGTTCACCACCTCGTTCGACGCGGGTTTCTCCGGCGCAGGCATCCAAGTCGTGAAGACGCCGCCACGGTGTCCGCGAGCCAACGCCCACGCCGAACGGTTCGTCGGAACCGTAAGACGCGAAGCCACCGACCGACTGCTCATCCTCAACCAACACCACCTACGGACCGTGCTGGACCGCTACGCGACCCACTACAACCACCGCAGACCACACCAAGCCGCCAAACGGACGCGCGGGTGCGCGTTCGAGGCGAGGCACGGCGTGTTCGCGCTGCCGGACGGGCCGCTGCGCACGGTGCTTTCATTGCAGGACAGGGGTGAGCGAGCCCGGCTCGCCGCCGAGTGCGGTTCCGTGGCGGTCGAGTGGACGTGACAGAGGGCCCGGTGTGGATCGACGGCACGGTCGTCGACGGCGCCGATGCCGTGGTGCACCTGATGAACCCGACCACGCACTACGGGTGGGGCGCGTACGAGGGCGTCCGGTTCTACGCGTCGGCGAACCCCGACCTGCGCGGCCCGCTGGTCTTCCGGCTCCGCGAGCACCTGCGCCGACTCGTGACGTCCGCCCGCGCGCTGGGGATGCGGGTGCCGTTCGACGAGGGGGAACTCGTCGCGGCGTGTGCGGACCTGGTAGCCCGCTCCGGGCTCGACTCCGGCTACCTGCGGCCGCTGGCGTTCCTGAGGCCGGGTGCGATGTCCGTCGCGGCGCAGCTGGACCAAGTGCGGGTGGCCATCGGTTACTGGTCGTAGCCGGGCTACCTGCCCGGTGGCGACGAGGGCATCCGGGTGCGCACCAGCGGCTGGGTGCGCAGCGGTCCGGCGCAGCTGCCACCGAACGTGAAGTCCACAGGTGGTTACCTGAACCCGTCGCTGGCGCGGCTGGAGGCGGTGCGCGGCGGTGACCACGAGGCGATCCTGCTGAACCTGGCGGGTCGGGTAGCGGAGGCGTCGGCAGCGAACGTATTCGCGCTCGTCGACGGTGTGCTGGTGACGCCGCCGGTCGAGGAGGGCATCCTGCCCGGCATCACCAGAGACGCGTTGCTGCACCTCGCGGCGGATCTGGGTATCGGCACCGCGCAGCGCCCGCTCGCGCCGGCGGAGCTCCGGACGGCGGACGAGGTGCTGCTGGCGGGAACCGCGATGGAGGTCGTCGCGGTGAGCACTCTGGACGGGATGCCGGTGGGCGAGGGTAAGCCAGGACCCGGTGCTCGGGGCGCTGCGCGCGGCGTTCGACGCCGCCATCTCCGGCGCGCTCCCGGTGGTCCGCCAAACGTTCGGCGAGCCGGTGCTCACCTCGGTGCGGGAACACCTGGCCTCGGCGGACGTCGCCCCGCAGACGATCTGGTTCGGCGTCGCGCCGTGCGCCGGCACGCTGGCGCGGATCGACTTCCCCGACCTCCCTGACGTCCGCTTCGAGCAGGAGGGCCCGGACGGCGAGAAGGTCGGCGAACTGCGCGACTCGGGTTCCCGCCTACTATGGGCCCGCGCCGATGGCCCGGACCCGCGGACCGCGGTGCGCCGCGCGTTCGAGGCGGTCGCCGCGTGCACGCTGACCGTATCGGTACCTTTGGCCGGTCCCGGAGGCCTCGACGCCGCGGTGTGAATGGAGATTTCGAACGTGAGTGATATTGAGTTCCGGCGTGCCGTCGCCGACGACCTGCCCGCGATCGTCGCGATGCTGGCCGACGACGTCCTCGGCGCGACTCGCGAGTCCCCGGACGACCTGGCGCCGTACCGGCGCGCGTTCGCCGCCATCGACGCCGATCCGAACCAGAACCTCGTCGTCGTGGTGCGCGGTGGTGAGGTGATCGGCACCCTTCAGCTCACCCTGGTTCGGGGCCTGTCCCGCAAGGGCACGACGCGCGCCCAGATCGAGGGCGTCCGCCTGCGGGCGGCGAACGCGGCACGGGCCTTGGCACCCAGCTGTTCGAGTGGGCGATCGAGGAGTCCCGCAGGTTGGGCGCGCAGCTGGTGCAGCTGACATCCGACCTGAAGCGCACCGACGCGCACCGCTTCTACGAGAAGCTCGGCTTCCGGGCGACGCATGCGGGTTTCAAGCTCGACCTTTGAACTGTCGAGGGGGTGGCGCACCGGCAGCGGCGCTGTGCCTGCCGATAACTCCATCCATGCAGGTTGAAGCCGTGCGTAGCGTGAGGGGCCGAGGTGCTCGTGAGTGCGGCTGCAGGTCCGCAGCGCCCTCGGCTGACGCGGCATGATGACCGACTGTGCTGCTCCGACTGGCCTACCTCGGTGTGACCAACGCGTTCGCCTTCCTGTGCCTGCTGCCCATGAGCGACCGGGACAAGGACACGGAGATCCTGGCGCTGCGCCACCAGGTCATGGTCCTGGAACGCCAACTCGGAGACGCCCGCCCACGGCTGTCCCCCGCCGACCGGGCATTTCTCGTGGCACTGCTGCACCGACTCCCGGTACAAGCGCTTCGTCGACTCCGACTACTGGTACCCCGGAGACGATTCTGCGGTGGCACCGAGACCTCCTCGCCCACCGCCACGCAGCCAGATTTCGCCCCAAGCGGCCCGGACGCCCAAGGACCATCCGCTCCATCCGACTCCTGGTGCTGCGCCTGGCACGAGAGAATCCGACCTGGGGCTACCGCCGCATCCATGGAGAACTCCTCGTCCTCGGCATCAAGGTCGCCGCCTCCACGGTGTGGCAGATCCTCCGGGACGCCGGGGTCGACCCGGTACCCGAGCGCACCACGACGACCTGGTCGGTCTTCCTCCGCTCACAGGCCGAAGCGCTACTGGCCTGCGACTTCTTCGAGACCCGCACGTTGAGCGGAGCCCACCTGTATGTGCTCGCGGTCATCGAGCACGCCAACCGCCGGATCCGCGTCCTGGGCGCCACCGCGCACCCGACCGCCTCCTGGGTCACCCAAGCTGCCAGGAACCTCGTGATGGACCTCGAAGACGAGGGCCGACACGCGCGGTTCCTGATCCGCGACCACGACGGCAAGTTCCCCGCCCTGTTCGACACCGTCCTCGCCGACGCGGGTATCAGGGTCGTCCTCAGCGGAGTCCGCATCCCGCGCACGAACGCGATCATGGAACGCTGGATCAGCAGCTGCCGCCACGAACTCCTCGACCGCACCCTCATCTGGAACCAGCGGCACCTACTCCACGCGCTACGCCAGTACGAGCAGTTCTACAACACTCACCGACCCCACCAAGGCATCGCCAACGCCCGACCGCTACAACCGCTGCCACAGCCGACCGCCGATCAAGCAGCGGTCACCCGACTCGACGTCCGCCGACGGCAACGACTGGGCGGCATCCTCAACGAATACCACCACGCCGCCTGACCTGCACGGACGACATTTTCGGTAAGCACAACCTCGGGGACTGGTCCCGACGTATTTCGCACCGCCGCCTCGATGGTTGAAGACGTCGGTGGGGGACGGGCGCGGTGCGCAACGCGTACACGGCGTCGTCGGGTGTGATCGACGATGGATGACCAGCATCCGGCTGACCGGCGGCCTGATCCCCGAGTTCGACCGCTCGTAGCGCTTGAGGGTCGTGGGTAGCCGCCGTCGGGTTGGTCCGGCGACGACTAGAGACGCCGAAAGATCTAGTGAGTCGAAAGTGATCGTCTTCCTGTTGGTTGATCACTCGTGATCGAGGTCGGGGGTGCGCACCGGTTGTCGCCTGCGGAGCGTGAGGTGTTGCGGTTGCGGGTGGTGGCGGCGTTGGGGGCCGGTCGGGTCGAGGGCTATCGGCAGGCCGCGGAGGTGTTCGGGGTCTCGGAGCGCTCGGCGGGCACTTGGTGGCGTGCATACCGGCGGGAGGGTCGCGAAGGCTTGGCTACTCGCAGGGGACATCCGGGCCCGGCCGAGCTGATCCGGCTGGTCGTCGGGGTCGACATGACCGAGCAGGGCGTGGCCTGTGGCTGCGCCGCCACGGCTTTACCCCGCAGAGTCCGGCGCGCCGCGCCTACGAGCAGCAGCCCGCCGCGGTGCGGGCCTGGCTGGACGAGGAGTATCCGGAGAGCGAGGCACGCGAACGCCGAGGGTGCGGCCGTCGCGCGGGTCGACCAGTGCGGGTTGTGCTCGGATGCCGCGCCGCCCGGCCGGTCCTGGGCGCCGAAAGGGCGCACGCCGGTGGTGAGGGTGACCGGGAAACGGCTGCAGGACAACGCCGACCGGATCGAGCTGCACCTGATGCCCGGCTACAGCCCCGAACCCGACCCCGACGGGTTACTCAACGCCGACCTCAAACGCAACGTCAACGCCTCCCGCGCCCACAACGTCGACCGCCTCGCCCACGAGACCCGTCGCTTCCTACGCCGCTGCTAACGCCAACCGCACATCGTCCGCGGCTACTCCCGCGCACCCCAAGTTCGCTACGCCACCATGTAGGCAACCGAGAACTTACGCCTCCATAACTCACGAGTGGAGGGTCACAACAACGGGCCGGTCGTTGCCCGTCCCGGGCGTTGTGCCCTGTGGCCGCGAGTTGGTTCGTAGACTTCGGCAATGGCCGATGATCGAGTGGTGGCGGGCCGTTATCAGCTGGAGGAGCAGCTCGGCGAGGGAGGCATGGGGGTCGTGTGGCGCGCCCTGGACCTGGAACTGGGTCGCCCGGTGTCCCTCAAGCAGTCGCTGGGCGGCGACACCGGGCAGATCCGGCGGGAGGCGCGGATCGGGGCCGGGCTGCTGCACCCGAACGTCGTCACGGTGTTCGACACCGTCGTGGACGACCGGGACACGCGCTGGCTGGTGACCGAGTACCTGGCCGCGCGGAGCCTGGAGCAGATCATCGAGGACGAGGGCCCGCTGCCGCGGGAGCGGATCCGGCGGATCGGCGCGCAGCTGGCCGCCGCGCTCGCGGCCATGCACGCCCGCGGCATCGTGCACCGCGACCTCAAACCGGGGAACGTGCTGGTGACCGCGGACGACATGGCGAAGCTGACGGATCTGGGCATCGCCCGCTGGACCGAGGTCACCCGAACCGGTGGTGCCCAGTTCGCCGGCACGCTCGGGTACGTCGCGCCCGAGGTCGCCGCCGGCGGTGAAGCCGGAGCGGCGGCGGACGTGTTCTCCCTGGGCGCCACCCTTTACGCCGCCGTGGAAGGCCGGTCCCCGTGGGGGTCGGGCGAGGACGGCCCCTTCGTGCAGATGCGCCGCGCGGTCGGCGGCCGGCCGGAGCCGATGCGGCTCGCGGGGGAACTCGCCCCGGTCCTGCGGGCACTGATGGAGCACCACCCGGGCGACCGGCCCACTGCGGCCGAAGCGGGCGACCTCCTCGGCGGCGACCTCTCCACGCCCGTCGGCCGGTTCCGGCGGCGATTGTCCCGCCGCGGCCGGCGCGGGCTGGTCCTCGCCGGCGCGCCGATCGCCGTGACCGCGCTGGTCGCGGCCTTCGTCATCACCCAGCCCTCGCCCCCCGCCACCACGGCGCACGGGCCGGGCACGCTCGGCGACGACCCGGCTGCCGCGGACCCGTGCGCCGCGATCTCGACGGACTCGCTCTCCCCGTTCGGTCGGCCCTTCATCGACCCCGAAGTGCTCAACTTCGGCAGCTGCGTGGTCACGACCGAGCTCGCGGACGGCAGCGGTCAGGTCCAGACGACGCTGGCGCTGACCGGGCCGCTGCGCTACCCGTCACGAGTCCCGGTCTCCGGGAAGATGGGCGAGGTCGAACGCTCGCAGTCCGGTGACGACGCCTGCGAGCGGAGCATCTCGCTGGCCGACCTCAACCGCGTCGTCATCACCACGCGCCCGCTTAACGGCCTGCGGGGCGCACCGCTGTGCGCCGTCTCCGGATCAGTGCTCTCCGACGTCCAGTCGATGCTCGCCAACGGGCCCCTGCCCAAGCGGACACGGCCGTTCGCGCCGTGGTCACTGGCCCGCGTCGATGCCTGCGGTCTGCTCGACATGGCGGAGGTCGACGAGGTGCTCGGACGAGTCAGGCGCGCCGACACGGAGTTCGGCGGGTGGGGCTGCACCTGGCAGAAGGACCGGCGCACCGTCGTCGTGCGGTTCAGCCGGGAGTGGCCGATCGAGCTGGACGAGGAGGTGCCGGGGGAGCGGGTCCTCGTTGGCGACCGCAACGCTGTCGTGGGCGTCGTGCCGGGCGTCCCGCCCAAGTGCGGTGTCCAGGTGGTGCACAAGTTCTACACCCCCGAGCAGCCGGTGCTGCGCGGCACCGAACCCCACCGCGAGGAGATCGCCGTGGTGACCGTGGAGGACACGAGCGCGGTCGACGCGGCCGGGCTCTGCGGCCCGGCCCGCTCGTTGGCGGAAGCGCTCGTGCGGCGGCTGCCGTGAGCGGGGACCCGTCCCCGACCGGGGGCGCTAGAAAGGGCGGTAGGTCATCGCCGGGACCGCTGCCGCGCCGGCGAGGGGGAGGGCGACCAGTAGGGGGGTGGGCCCGGCGCGGCGCCGGTGATGACCACCGTGCCCGTTCCGGCAGCCCGGTTGGGGGCTTCCGGAACGGGCACCCGGCTCCTCTGCGCCGACCGGGTGGTGATCAGGTCACCACCGGGCTACACGGGTAGGGGCTGGTGCGCCTTCGCCCGTCGGTTACGACATCCGCGCCTGCGAAAGAGGTGACCATGCCCATCGGGCAGCTCGACCCACACCGGCAACGCAGCCTCCGGCTCGGTTTGGCCGAAACCCCTCCCGGCACCTTGAGCGCGCTCACCGTCACCGGGGGTGTCACGGCGGCGCCCACCCCCGGAAGGCGGCTGAGCTTCGGACGCAACCGGTTGGAGGTGGACGTCTGCGTCGGTGAGGACGACGTGCGCATCAGCCGGGTCCAAGGCCTGCTCACCCGCGACCTGGACCACTGGTGGCTGACCAACACCGGCCGCTCCCCGATCCGGCTGTCCAACAGCGTTCTGCTGCACCGCGACAGCGGACGGCTGCTCCTGGTGCCCGGCTACACTGCTCTGTTCCTGCGCGGCACCCGCACCCGAGAGCACCTGTTGGAACTGCACGTCAGCGACGACGAGACCCGGGTCACCCGCCCCCGGCCCCAATCCCCCACGGTGCCGCCGAAGCGCTGGCGCCTCACCGCGGAGGAGCACCTCGTGCTGGCTGTGCTGGGTCAGCGCTTCCTCACCTACGACCCGCAGCCACTGCCCCTCCCTCGTCACCAGGCTGCCGCCGAACTCGCCGAACGCCAACCGGGTTCCCACTGGACGGCGAAGCGCGTCGAGCACATCGTGTCCCGGGTCCGGCAGCGCCTGTCCGACGCGGGCGTGCACGGGCTCAAGCGCGAGGAGGTCGGCGAACCGGTCGGCCTGACGCTGACGGTGAACCTCATCCGGGAACTCGTGCTCTCCACGACCCTGGTGCCGATGGACCTGGAATGGCTGGAACATCCGGAACCGTGAACGAGGACGGGACGGATCGATATCACGGAGCTGGAGCGCTCGGTGGGGTCGGCGGTGGTTGTAGTGGGCCGCGTAGCGGTCCAGCACCGTCCGCAGGTGGCGTCTATTGATGATGAGCAGTCGGTCGGTGACTTCGCGTCGGACGGTGCCGACGAACCGTTCGGCGTGGGCATTGGATCGGTCATCGACGACCGAGGACATGGAGTTGCTAGTGCTGCGGCACGGGGTCGCCGTGCCGCGCCGGACTACCCCTCGTCTGCGGTTCGACTGAGCCGATCACACAGCGATCGCCGCACTGGGCATCAATCCCCGACTGCTGTTCGATCACCGTGCACCCGCCCGCCACGGCACCAGACCAGGTCATGAGGAAGCGGACCATTACGCGATGACAGCCGATTGACCCGGCAAGACGTCGCACAAGTCGCCCAACCGACCCATACAACGGTCAATCGCACCCCTGACCTCTTCGGTGCGGTATGAAGCCAGAACAAAGCTTCTACCAGCAGAAACAGAATTACCCCAGAAAAAAGCACGCCATTGGAAGCCGTTGAACGCGGTTCAACACGGTTGAATGCGTCCGACGGCTCCCATTCTGCTCCCAACGTCCGCTCCCACCCTCCCGGACAATCTATGGACCGCCGACCGCCCGGTTCCTGAGCCGCGACCGGGACGGAAATTTCCCACCCTGTTCGACGCTGTCCTCGCCAACGCGGGCATCCAGGTCATCCTCACGGTGTCCGGACCCCGTCGATGAACACGATCATGGAACGCCGGATCCCGACCTACCGACGGGAGCTACTCGACGCACACTGGCCTGGAACCGACGGCACCTGCTCCACGCCCTGCGCGAGTACGAGAAGTTCTACAACACCCGCCGACCCATCAAGGCATCGCCAACGCGCAGCCACTACACCCACTGCCACCAGCCACGGACCAAGCAGTCGTCGCCCACCTCGACATCTGCCGACGGCAACGATTGGGCGGCATCCTCAACGAGTCCACCACGCCCCTGACCTGCACGGCCGTTATTTTCGGCAAGCACAGGTTTGCACAAATGGCGATTCATCGGACGCCGTTATTCGGATTCTGGTTCGGACGGCCGGCGAGCAGCAGCCGAGCTACTGACTGGCAGGCAATCGCGCGAGTGCTTCCGCCACGGTGCTCCCGTCGGCAGACCCCGATGCGCGGTACAACTCCAGTGCGGCGATCCACCGGCGCCTCGCTTCGTCGAGATCACCGGCCGACGCGGCGAGCACACCGAGTTCTTGAAGTGCGCGTGCCTCCTCGTGCTTGCTGCCGCAAGACCTCGCGCGCAGAGCGGCCTGACGGAACGCGATCTCCGCTAGGAATTGGTCACCTGCGCGGTGCCGGATCCGACCGAGCCTGCTGAACCCTTCAGCCGCATCCAGTTCCGAGCCGAGTCCAATCGCGATGTCGACAGCCTCCTCGATGTGCTCGACGGCGTCGCCGAAGTGGCCCAATTCCGTTTCCACGAGGGCCATGCTGCGCAACGTGATCCCGACGTTCCGTTGTGCGCCACTGCTGCGGTACCCGTCGAGCGCGAGTTTCTGGTTGTGCAATGCCGCCGTGAATTCACCACGCCGGCGAAGCACTGCCGCCTCGTTGGCGAGCGCGTTGCTCCTCCCATGTCCGTCACCGAGTTCTTCGAACAGCTCCAGCGCTCGCCGGTAGTGCTTCGCCGCTTCGTCCAGTTCGTTCATCTCGACCAGCGCCATGCCGAGGTTGTTACGGGTGCGCGCTTCGGCCAGTGGGTCGTTCGCGCGAATGCACGCCAGGAGCGCATGCCGATGGGTGCTCAGCCAGCCGTCGAGTGCTTTGGTCAGGAAGTAGTAGTCCCGCAACGTGTAGGCGAGTTGCCAGCGCCGCTCGTCCAGCGCCGGGTCGTCGACGGCGCACATCGCTTCGAGGTTCTGACGTTCGAGGTCCAGCCACCGCAGCGCGTCCTGGCGACCCTGGAGGTCGAGAAGGGCTACCGCTCGTCCGCCGAGAGGGAATCGGAGCCGGTGTGGCATGACGATCCGCCCGGCCCGGTCCGCCATGTGCAGGTAGTGGTCGAACAACCGCGCGACCGCGGCTCGTCGGTCCTCATCCGCCTCGACCCGATCGCACGTCTCCCGCGCGTAGATGCGCAGCAGGTCGTGCAGGCCGAAGCGATCGGACCCCAGGTCGAGGACGAGGTGCCTGCGCGCCAACGACCGCAACAGCGTGGTGGCGGCGAGGTGCGGGACGTCGAGAAGCGCGGCCGCAGCATTCGCGCTGAACTCCGAACCAGGGTGCAAGCCGAGTAATCGGAACATCCTGGCCTCGGGAGCCGGCAGTGATCGAACGGACCAGGAGAACACGGTCCGCACCGTGGAACGGGCGTCGTCGTCGTGGGTGTCGAGCACGTCGAGACGCGCGTGTTCATCGGTGAGGTCGGCCACGACGCCGTCGAGATCGGCGAATGGGAAGCGGCTGATCCGCTCGGACACGATGCGCAACGCCAGCGGCAGTCCGGCGCACAACCGCACCAACGTGCCGGCGGCGGGGTGATGGGCTCGGTCACCGATCTCCGTGCGAAGGAGCGTCATGCCGGCGTCTTCGGCGAGTGGCTCGACCCGGAGCGCGGTGGCCGCGTGCTGAACCACGAGTCCGCTGAGCTGATGACGGCTGATCACGATCACCACACCCCCGGCGGGACCCGGTAGCAGTGGCCGGACGTGGTCTGCGGACAGCGCGTTGTCCAGCACGACAAGTGCCCGACGCCCGCTCATCAACGTCCGGAAGTGCGCGGCACGTTCTTCGACCGTGGTCAGCTCTTCCGGTCGTGCGTACCCGAGCGCTCGCAGGAAGGCCGCCAACGCGTCCTGCGGGCGCAACGGCTCGCCTCCCCCGAAACCGTGCAGGTCGACGTAGAGCTGCCCGTCGGGGAACTTGTCGATCACACTGTTCGCCCAGTGCAGCACGAGCGCCGTCTTGCCGACACCACCCATGCCGGACAGGACGACGAGTCCGTTGGACGGCAGCGCGGTCAGCCGGGCCAGCAGATCCTCGCGGCCGGTCAGCGTGCCACCTTCGGCTGGAAGCTGACGGGGTACGGCCCTGGCGGAAGCGTGCGTCGTGATGTGCACGTCACCGTGGATGGCGCCAGCTTGCACTGCGAACGTCGTATCACCGGTGAGGCTGTTGTGCACGTCGTGTCCAGGAGTCATGACTCGATTGTCGACCCGTCCGACCGCGGGCACGATCGTCCGAAGAGCGCGGGCAGGTCCTCAGAACGCGGTTTCGACTTCGACCTTGTAGTCCCGATAGCCGCTGACCTCGTCCAGCGTGTCCAAGGTGAATGTTTTCGTCTGCCGCGGCGCGAGGTCGTTCACCGCACCGCTCCCCGTGCCGAGGATCCCACCGTTCGCGTTGTAGAAGGTGACTTTGAGGATCAAGTGCTTCGGGGAAGACCCGGCGTTGTGCGCCTCTCCGTACACCCTGTGGTCGGGAGTCACGGTGAAGTTGCCCAACTGGAGGCCGTCGTCCCCCGTTTGCATCGAGCGGGCGACCGGAGGTTTCGAAGCGATCTGCGGGTTCGTTGTCACGACCGGTGGGGTGAGGTCGCCCGCTTCCAGCCAGTCGCTCCCGCTCAAGTCGACCGCGCACCCGACACTCGACAGGCGCTGGGCGAGGAGCTTGGCTGTGCGGGGTCGTTGCTCAACCGCACCACGAAATGCCCGCCGAGGTCCGTGAACCTCCGCACCTTGCCGAGCTCGACCAGGATCGTGCGCTCCGGGATCAACATCATCGCCATGCCGGTTTCGTAGATCACGTTCGGACGGGCCTGCCCAGCGGGCTGCGTCTCCGGGTCGTGTTCGTCGTCGGCGTGTTCGGTTTTGAGCTGCACCACGTCGTCCGGGGTAGCGAGCACGATCACGGCGCGGCCCTTGCCCAGGACGGCTTGGAGGGCATCACCGATCTTCGGTGAGCCCTGCCGGACCTCGGCCAGCACCTGGGACCACTCCAACGGCTGCAGGCCGATCGCCCGCAGGAAGTCGAACAACCCACGTCGCGCTTTCTTGTCACGCCCGTGGATTACGAAACCCGTGCGATCCGGATCAGGCTTGGGCGCTGGCTCCTCCTGGACGTCGTGGTGGGGCAGCGGCGCGACGGACGAAGCTTGCAGGTCGAGCCTGGCGCGGGCCTCCAGCAGCAGTTGCTTCTGCGTCTTGAGGGGACCCTTGAACCGGTCGGTGTAGGGGTGCTGCCAGTAACCGAGCAGGCCTTGGTGCTCGCTCGGCCGCCTCTGCCGGCCACCGAAGAACTTCGGCCGGGGCTTCACGGGCTCGTGGAGGAAGTGCTTGATGCGGTATTGCAGCGTGCGGACGCTGCCTTCGTACTCGAAGCGAAACTTCTCCCGCAGGTCGCTCGGCAGCAGCAACAGGCAGCTCGTGAACCACTCGTCGTAGGCGTCACCGAGCTGTTTCGCCGTGCGCCCCTGCGACGACGTCGTCGATCTGCACCTGCTGGGCCAGCCGGTCGAGCACCGGGATCCGGTCGATGAGCTCGTCCAACCTGCTCGACCGGGCTTTTGCCTCCACGTGGCGAGTCTATCGAGCCAGCCGGCATCACGGCCGGAGGAATTCGATCAACCGATCGATGCTGCTCGGACCTTGGTAATCCACCCGTTGATTGATCCGGACGCTACCGGGCAGGTCTTCCACGTCGAAGTCCTGGTCGATCACCAGGACCTGGATCGCCCGATCGACGGGATTCTTGACCTGACGATGGGCGAATATCGCCGTTTCCTGCTTCGCCCAGGCGGATTCCGAGTACGAGCGACTGGCGAAGATGAGCATCCGCCGACTGTGCTTCAAGCCGTACTCCACAGTACCCAGGGTCCGGTCGCCCGGCCGCATGTTGTTATTGTCGTACCAGCAATCCAGACCGGCTCCCTCCAAGCGCTTCAAAACCTCGAGGACGATAGGCTTGTCCACGCTGGAGTGGCACAGGAAAACGTCGTAAAGGTAGCCATCCTCGGACCGTTGCCCAGCACGGGGCAGTGCCTTGAAAAGTGCATCCTTTTGTCGGCCGGTCAATTTTCCGATACCTCTGGATTCGATGCGAAGAATCTTCGGTGACGTAAATTCCCTGTAGGAGCGCGGCGGAATCTTCAGGTCAGGCAGGTCGATCCAAATGATCGGAAACTCCCGCCCGTCCAGTTTGTGGTCGGTTTCGGTGAGTAGCGCACCGGCGACAAGGATGCACAGGCCCTTGTATTGATCTTGCGGAGCGATGTCGTCCAGTGAAATCCGGAACTCGGTGAGCGGAACGAGTTCGCAGTACCTGCGCAAGGGCTGGAGCGGGTCGTCCGGGGAGGCTGGCCCGACCGTGAGGGGTCCACTCGGGTTGCCCTTAGGACCCGCCAGGTATGAGACGTTGTCACTGACGTGTTCGAGGATGCGTTCGCTGATGTATTCGTTGAACTGGGTAGCCGCGGCCCTGCCCACGCCGTCTTTTCCGAGCAGCTTCGACTGAACGTCGTTGTTGTTGAACGACAGCAGCGACACGTCCGTCAGCGCCACGAGGTCGGCGGTGCGGTGGCGACCCAGCGCGAAGGCGAAGTCGCCGACGATCTCACCCACACCGTAGGGGTACATCGGTGCGGCATCGCCGTGGTAGCCCTTGCCCTCGGAGTTGTACACGCCGACCTGACCGCGCAGGATTACGAACAGGGAGTCGCCCGGCTCGTCGAAACGGCAGATGAACTCGCCCTCGGTCCGCTCGACGAGCTGCCCCAGTCGCAGCATGCTCGCCAGTTCGTCCTCCCTGAAGCGGTTCAACAGCGGGTTCGCCTTGAGCTCGTTGCTGCTGCGGTCGCGATACTGCAGATTTAGCGCTGCTCCTTTGAGCTCATTGGTGGCGAGCTCGGAAGACGAGTGCACCTGCCAGATCCGCTTGGTGAAGTACAGTGCGTCCCAGTGTTTCCGGTAGTCGTTCACAGGTACTGATGGGTTTTTCAGACGGGCTGAGTCTTCCCGGTTCTCCACCGGCCAATCGGGTGCGGTACCGTCCAAGGAAAGCAGGTAGAGCAGCAGTGTCGGAAAATCGCGACCTGGAAAGGGTAAAGGGGTGTGGAAGGTCACGACCGGATCGGTTCCCGACGATTCCATCCCACGCCGAAAATCCTCTGAGGCGACTACGTTGTCAGCAAGGACCTGCCCCAGCAGCCACCCTGCGTAGTTAATGCCGCTGCCGACGAGTTGTACTCGGTTGTCGGCGCCGAGGACATCGCAGACGTCGCCGACGTGACAGGTGATGCGCAGCGGCACGTGCTGCGCCTTCGCCCAGGAGATCAACTCGACGAGCAGGTTGACGGCGGACTGCTGCCAGGCGGTCTGCCGGAAGACCACGTGACCGCCGTCGCCCCCAGACGACCAGACGACCGCTCCCGGGTCGCACGATCCGATCGTCGCCGCCACGATCCGGTTGATCTTCTCGACTCGTCGGACTTGGTCGCGCGCGTTCGTCGCTGAATGACCACGGATGTCACACGACACGATCGCCACCTTGTAGAAGCCCATCTCCCGGGACGACTGCACAGAGCTCCTCCATGGCGCCTGTCGACCACTCCAGGCGCAATAATGCGGATACGTTGCGTCCGGTGCGGCTCGAACCGGGATGCGATCATATCTTCGACGCCACGCGGACACCCGTAGCTTGTTACGCCGCCGGTAACGTGCTTCTCCCACAGATGACGGCACGCGAGTTGGTTCGGATCCGCAGATCTACGGTTTGCGTTCGGCGGGTTGCGGCTATGGTGTGCGTTCTCGAACGAAGAGTCCGGCTGGCTGTGAGTGGTGGAGTGGAAGAACAGGACGCAACGCCTCCGATGGCGGGCGGTATCTCCAACGCGGTGCACGGACCGGTCAACGGGTTCCTGCTGCAGGCCGCGAACGTTTACGGTGACGTGCACCACTACCACCAGGTCGCCGCGCCTGTGCCGCTCGAAAAGTCATCGCCGCAGGTAGGGCGGGAAATACAGTGTTGGAGCATGTCCGGGTGGTCGTGTCCCTGCTGTACGAGGTAACCCGGAAGCTGCTGTCCGTCCCGTCGATGCTTCTCCGCAGCGAGACGGCGAAGGACGCCGAACTGCTCGTCTTGCGGCACGAGAACGCGGTCCTGTCCCGACACCTCGCGGGTCCGATCCGCTACGAGCCTGCGGATCGGTTCTGGTTCGCCGCCCTGTCCGGGTTGGTGGATCGTCGCCGGTGGCGGGAGGTCTTTCCGGTCACGCCGGGCCCCCTGGTCGTCTGGCATCGCAGACTCATGGCCCGCAAGTGGGACTACTCCGCGCGTCGACGCATCGGACGCCCACCGACACGATCGGCGGTCAAGTCGCTCGTGCTGCGACTCGCCGAGGACAACCCACGATGGGGTCACCGCCGAATCCAGGGCGAACTGGCCAGACTCGGCCACAGGACCGCCCACTCGACGGTCCGGCAGATCCTGCACGACGCAGGCATCGACCCGGCACCACGCCGCACCGGCCCGACCTCGCGAGAATTCCTCAACGGCCGGGCCCAGGGCATCATCGCGGCCGACTTCCTCCACCTCGACACCGTGCTCGGTCGAAGGCTCTACGCCCTGGCGTTCCTCGAGCACGACACCAGGCGCCTGCACATCACCAGAGTCATAGCCCACCCGACCCAGGCCTGGACAACGCAGCAAGCGAGGAACCTCGCCCCGACCTCGGAACGCGCATGGAATCCCTGCGCTTCATGCTCCACGACCGCGACGGCAAGTACAGCCAGACGTTCGACACCGTCTTCCACGCCGACGACCTACGCGTCATCACCAGCGCACCACAGGCACCGCGGATGAACGCCCACTGCGAACGGGTCATCGGCACCATCAGACGCAAACTCCTCGACCACATCCTCATCACGAGAGAGGCCCACGCACGACAAGTCCTCAAGACCTACGAAGACCGCTACAACCGACACCCCCCCACCAGGCCCGAGACCAGCTACCACCCGAAGCCCAGCAGCACCCCGCCACGATGCACGACCTCGACACCCGCCAGGTGCTCCGCACCCGCATCCTCGGCGGCCTCATCAACGAATACAGACAAGCCGCCTGACCAGCAGCGATGACTTTCGAACGGCACAAGGTCATCGTTGGCGGCCCACGAGGCGCCATCGGGCGCCGAGTGACCGTCCCGGCGCGCTGAGTAACATTGCGGACCCTCGACAGGGGGAGGAGGTCACATCGTGGCTGTGCGATTCGGAGCGCTGTTCTGCGGCGTCGGCATCTTCCTGCTTACGGGGGTACCAGGCGATACCCCTCACCTCATCGGGCTCGGCATCTGGTGGTTCGGCGTTCTGCTGATCATCGACTCGCTGATCGGCGGCGGACGGCCCGCGCAGTACCTCTGGGGCATCGGTGTCCCCGTGGCGGTCTGGGTGTACTCGGGGGACTTGGCTCAGAAGGCGACCGTGAGCCCCGGGCGCATGGCCGTCGCGGTGATCAGCGTACTGGTCGCCGGGATCGTGGCGGTGCGTTCTGTGCGGGAGCGTCGATCGGGGGCTCCCCGTTACACCGCCAATGGCGAACTTCAAGCGGCCTTGTCCTGCTGGGACACCGCGCGGAGCCGGGTGTCGGCGAGCCAGCGCGCGCGAGCCGCCCGCGCCTACCAGGAAGGAATCGACCACTTTCTGTGGTGCGTTAACCTGACACAGTCGGCCGCGAAACGCTCGACCTCACTGCCGCGACCGGACGATCTCATGCCGGTGTTCCACGCTATGGGCGCGATGGGACGGGAAGGGGTTCCCGTACTGCGGCAGGCGCGCATGACGCGCTCGGCGATGGACCTCGCCCGGATGGCACTCGCCGCTTCCCATCTCGCGGATCCGGTCGAAGGGAATCCTGAGTTGATCGAGAAGACCCTGGTCGCCGACCGCGGCGCACAGCCTCCGCTCGACCTCAACGGAGACGGCCCGCTGTCGACCGAATCCCGGATCGCCGGTGCGGCCGAGGCCCGTCTGCTCCTGGCGAAACTCCTCGCGGAGCGGCCCGGCCTCCGACGGCGGGAAGGTCGACCTTGGTTGATCGAGAGTGGCGAGCCCGTGTACTACGAGCGGGAGAAGGCACAGTTCCAACGGGCCGTGCTGCCCAGTTGCGCCGGCATGGCCTTAGCCGAGGAGGTGCGACAACTGGCCCAGGAAAGCCTTCGTATGTACACGAAGCTGTGCGGGTTGGCGCCGGGATACGAGTCGGCTCGGGACCAGGCCAAGGAAATCTTCGCGAGAAGCCGGCCCTAGACGGTGTGGCCCAATGTGCTGGCACTGTCCGGAGGCCTTGTCCTGCTCGTTTCCTATGCGGGCCGGGACCGCTTCCCGTTCATCGCGCTGTATTGGCAAGCCGGGCGCGCGGTAGGCTTCACCTGTTTTGTGGTGGCGTATTTCCTGGCGTCGGAGGAAACCGCCCGTCCGAACACATGGGGCTTCGTCGGAGCGTATATCGCGTTCTCCGCCGCAGGAAGCATCGGCCTCGTGCGGAGAATGCTGGAATCGCGGCAGCAACGAACCAACCCCGCCTACGATCCGGAAGCCGCAGCCAACTGGTCCGCCGATGGCCGAGATCAGCTGCGATGGTTCTTCACCAGAGGTGACGTGGAGGCACTGAATCGCGCCATCGAACATTTCCGGCGGTCCGTCGGTGCGACCGCGGGAAACGCTTCGTATTTCACCCACATCGTGTCGCTATCGACCGCGTTGCAGGCACGCTATGAACGGCTGCGCCGTCTTGAAGACCTGGACGAGGCCATAGAGCTCGGCCGCAGTTCAGCGGGGGCCGGTTATCTTGGAGGCGCGTCCCGTGGTCTCGCGTCGTCCTTGCTCAGCACCGCGCTGCGGCTGCGCTACGACAACGTCGGTGCCGTAAGCGATCTCGAAGAGGCCCTTGCTGCATCCCGGTTGGCCATCCGGCTCGTGCCGTCCAGAAGTCGTCATTCAGCGCGCTGCAGCAGTGAACTCGCAGCGGTGTACCGGACCGAATACGAACGCACCGAACAGCCACCATTCCTCGACCTAGCTATCGAGTGGGCGCGGAAGAACGCGCGCCCCGGCGATTTGACGATCTTGTGCGCACTACTCGCGGAACGAGGAAAAAGAACGCGGAGCCTGCAAGACCTGGGAGACGCGATCGACGCGGGCAGAAACGCCTTGCGTCGGGTCCGGCCGGACGATCGCCTTTTCCAACCGTGTCAGAACAATCTGGCGTTCGCACTGCGTGCCCGTTTCGAACTCGAGCCGCACGTCGACGATCTGGACGAGGCGATCCGGCTCGCGCACCGGGCGGTCGAGTCGGTTCCTGCGGCCGTCCCGCAGAGCGCGGACCACCGGCTGAATCTCGCTTTGGCTCTGCACAGGCGTTTTCGGTACGAACAGGATGGGGACCGCACGGAGCGGAAACTGAAGTGGGCACTCGACGCCGCGCGTGATGCCGCAAACCATGATCTGGCCGATGTCCCCACCCGGATCAGGGCCGGCCTCGTTTGGAGCGACATCGCGGCCTCGGCCGGACGGTACACCGACGCGGTGACCGCCTTCGAGGGTGTGATCGAGTTGCTGCCGCGGCTCGCGTCCCGCGAGTTGCGCAGACAGGACCAGGAAGACCGGCTCGGGCGGTGGACCGGTATCGCCGCGGGCGCGGCGGCCTGCGCGCTGGCCGCAGAGCGACCAGAAAAGGCGTTGGTGCTGCTGGAACAGGGACGTGGCGTATTGCTCTCGCGCACCCTGGACATCCGCGCCGACCTCACGAGGCTACGGGCGCGGAACCCGGCGCTCGCGGCGGAATTCGAGGATCTCCGGGCGGCGTTCGACACGACAGATCAGCCGTCGGCGACGGCCGGTGACACGATCGAATGGGTCGACGACGAGCCGATTCCCGCCGCCGATGACGAGGCACGACACAGGCGGCGCGAGCAGATCGAGCGCTGGGACGGCCTGCTGGAGCAAATCCGGGCCGAGGACGGGTTCGCCGACTTCGCGGGAACACCCGGCCCCGAACAGATCCTCGCCCAGGGCGCTAGAGGGCCGGTGGTCTACCTCAACGTCAGTGACCACCGCTCAGACGCGATCATCGTCGGGCCGGATGGCGTGACGACGCTGCCCTTGCAGATCACCCCGGGAGTAGTGGCGGAGCAGACCAGGAAACTCGATCTGGCGCTTCATCCCCGCAACATCACCGATGTGGTGCAGCAGGAAGCCGTTCACGACGTGCTGGCCTGGCTGTGGGACGACGTGGTCGAGCCCGTCCTCGACGCGGTGGGCGTCCCCGCTCCCCATTCCGGCGAGAAGCTGCCACGGGTGTGGTGGATCCCCACCGGAGCACTGGCCCTGCTGCCGATCCATGCCGCGGGGCGTCATGGGCAAGGCGAAACCCTGTCTCTGCTGAACAGGGCGATATCGTCCTACGCACCGACCATCCGAACGCTCGCGGCGGCGCGGGAACGGCGGCCCGTCTACTCGACCCTGCGTCCGCTGGTCGTGGCGATGTCCGAGACACCCGGCGCGGAACCGCTCGACAATGCGGAGGCGGAAGCCGAAACGGTGCGCGACTTCTTTCCGGGCGGCCTTCTCCTGAAGAACCGCGAGGCGACCGGACAGCGGGTCCTCGACGAGCTTCGCGGCCACTCGTGGGTGCATTTCGCCTGTCACGCGGTGACCGATCGCGCCATCCCGTCCCGCGGGCGACTGCTGCTCCACGACCACGAACGGCGGCCACTCACGACGGCCGAGATCTCCCGCCTCGAACTGCCGGAACCGGCGCTGGCCTACCTTTCGTCGTGTGAGACGGCCCGCACCGGTTCACGGCTCGCCGACGAGGCGATCCACCTGGCGTCCGCGTTCCAGCTCGCCGGTTTCCCGGACGTCGTCGCGACGCTCTGGAAGATCCCCGACCGGGCGGTGCACGAGTTCGCCAAGGACGCCTACGCGGCGTTTCACCACACCGTCCGGTCCGGTGCGGTGTTCGACGCGGCGGGCGCGGTGCACGAGGCGACGCTCAAGGTTCGAGCCAAATACCCGAACCTTCCGGGCCTGTGGGCGGGCTATGTCCATATGGGACGCTAGGTCGGCTCCGGCGTGTGGTCCACGGCCGCGATGGAGGTCCCGGCGGGTTCCGACGGGCCCTCCATCGGCTCGGGGACGTCATCGTCCGGGGTATAGCCGCGGTGGTGGATGGGATCACCGAGCAGTTCACGCTCGAAGAGGGTCAGTTCCGGACGGTTCACGCGGCCTCCACCATGGGCTGGTTCCTTACGGGCGGCAGGAGCAGTTCGAGCACCTCGATGTCGACGGCGCGGAGGTGCAGTCCGGCACTCCCTTCGATGGGTCGGACGAACCTGCCGTCCGAGGCCATGACCCACGCAGTCTGGAGGAAGATCTCCGCCGGCTGCGGATACGAAGTGGCGTAGGACCGGGAGCCGTACCAGCCGCCCGCCCACGCACCGTCGCCCAAACGCACACGGACGAAGCAAGAGCCGCGATTCTGGAACATCCGGTCCCAGGCGGTGGGAGTGCTGCGATAGCGCGCCCCGCGCAGCCTGCGCCGCTGCCACCAGGTGACGCACCCGGCCGCAAGCGCGGGAACGGCGACGAACAGGAACAACCCCAGCAAACCGGCCAGTCGCGCCTGCTGGACGAAACCGCTCCAGCCGCGGGTGGCGATGTCGCGAGCCAGTCCTGCCAGCGCCGGACCGGCGACGACCAAGTATAGCGTGTCGAGCAAGATCGAGGCGGCTATCGACCGCAGGACACGTTCTCCCAGATCGCGTTCGCCGGGAACCGGCCCACGCCACCGTTCCCGCAGGAACTGGTAGGTGATCCCGGGAAGGACGAGGACTACCAGCATTCCCAACTGGATTGCCGTCGAGGGCGTTTGACCCATTTCTCTCCCCGGGGATCCCCTGCACTGTTGACCGATAGTAGCCGGAGAAGGACCATGCAGGACGGGTTGTGCAGTTTGTGGGCCGGCACGGTCAGGGACGAAAGGTAGTCGCCATGGGTGACGCGTGCCCAGACCAGCACCGGGGCTATCAGGCGTTTCTGCTCGGTCCAGTGGGGCGTACCCTGTGCCGCTCGAAAGCCCGCGGATCGGTTTCTGGTTCGCCGCCCTGTCCGGGTTGGTGGATCGTCAGAGGTGGCGGGAGGTCTTTCCGGTCACGCCGGGCACCCTGCTCGCCTGGCACCGCAGACTCATGGCCCGCAAGTGGGACTACTCCGCGCGTCGACGTACCGGACGCCCACCAACCCGAGCGGCGGTCAAGACGCTCGTGCTGCGGCTCGCCAGAGAGAACCCGCGGTGGGTGTGCCGCTCGAAAAGTCATCGTTGCTGGTAGAGCGAGGCTGCCACGGTGTTGGGAGCATGGCCGGGTGATCGTGTCTCTGCTGTACAAGGTGACCCGGAAGTTGCTGTCAGTTCCGTCGGTGCTGCTGCGCTGCGAGGCGACGAAGGACGCCGAGCTGCTGGTGCTGCGGCACGAGAACGCAGTTCTTCGTCGGCAACTGACTGGTCCTGTCCGCTACGAGCCCGCAGACCGGTTCTGGTTCGCCGCCCTGTCCGGGTTGGTGGATCGTCAGAGGTGGCGGGAGGTCTTTCCGGTCACGCCGGGCACCCTGCTCGGCTGGCACCGCAGACTCATGGCCTGTAAGTGGGACTACTCCACGCGTCGACGTGCCGGGCGCCCACCGACCCGAGCGGCGGTCAAGACTCTCGTGCTGCGGCTCGCCAGGGAGAACCCGCGGTGGGGTCATCGGCGGATCCAGGGCGAATTGGCCCGTCTCGGTTATCACATCGCCCACTCGACGGTCTGGCGAATCCTGCACGAAGCGGGCATCGACCCGGCACCACGCCGCACCGGCCCGACCTGGCGCGAGTTTCTCACCGCCCAGGCCCAGGGCGTCATCGCGGCGGACTTCCTCCACCTCGACACCGTGCTCGGCAGGCGCCTGTACGCGTTGGTGTTCCTCGAACACGGCACCAGACGCCTGCACATCACCGGCCTCACCGCCCACCCCACCCAGGCGTGGACCACGCAACAGGCCAGGAACCTCGCCGCCGACCTCGGACACCGGACGCAGTCCCTACACTTCCTTCTCCGCGACCGCGACGGCAAGTACAGCCGGGCGTTCGACAACGTCTTCCTGGCGGACGACTTACGCATCATCAAGAGCGCGCCGCAGGCGCCTCGGATGAACGCCCACTGCGAACGGGTCATCGGCACCATCAGACGCGAACTTCTCGACCACATCCTCATCACCGGCGAAGCCCACGCACGACACGTCCTCACGACCTACGAAGACCACTACAACCGGCACCGACCCCACCAGGCCCGCAACCAACTACCACCCGAAGCCCGACAGCACCCCGCGCCAGTACACGACCTCGACACCCGCAGACTGCAGCGCACCCGAGTTCTCGGCGGTCTGATCAACGAGTACAGACACGCCGCTTGACCAGCAGCGATGATTTTTCAAGCGGCACAACCGGGCACGGCCCGCGGATCAGATTCCTCATCCGCGACCGCGACGGCAAATATCCGGCGTTGATCGATGAGATCCTCAGCACCGCAGGGATCGCCACGATGCTGACCGGTGTCCGGATACCCCGCATGAATTCGATCACCGAACGCTGGGTCAAGACACTCCGCACCGAACTGCTGGACCGCATGCTGATCTGGAACCAGACCCACCTCCGGCACGCGCTGCGCGAGTACGAGCGGCACTACAACCAGCACCGAACCCACCGATCACTCGCTGCCGCAGCACCCCTGCGAGCCCGACCCCAGCCTCTTGAACCCGACCGAATCGAACATCTCCTGATACACCGACGTGATCACCTCGGCGGAGTCATCCACGAATATCGAAATGCGGCTTGACCTGCATGGATGTAGTTTCCGGCACGAACACGGTTCGACCGGAGGGTAAGCGACGTGACGAGTGGCTTCCGTGGTCACGATGTCGGGACGGACCGCGTTCCGTGACAGTCAGCAGCTTGCGAACTCGGTCGGCTTCGGCCGTTGCCCTGGCAGCGTCCGCAGTTCGCCCCAGCGTCGTCAGGATCTGCGCCAGCTCCTGCAACGCCGACACCAGCTTCTTCTGGCTGTCCTTATCGTTCGCGTTCGCCAGCGGCCGCCAGGTGGCCACCGCGTCGGCCGCCGATCTCGCCGCGTCACGGGACATGTTGAGTTGGACCTGCATCCGCGCAAGGCTCATGAACAGTTGGCCGAGCCTGCGTCTCTGCCGCGGCGCCTTGAGTTGCCGCTGAATCCGGATGGCTTCCTCCAACGCGTTCTTGGCGTCCCAGTACCGGCCCGCCCGAGTGAGCAGGTCGGCGTACACGCCGAGTGTCCCGGCCAGGCGGGGACTCACGGTCAACCTGCGCCGAATGCCGACCGCCTCCGACATCGCGGTCAGTGCCTCTTTCCCCAGGCCCTGGGCCTCAAGAACGGTGGCCAACTGCGTCAGCGTCGCGGCCACCTCCGACCACTGTCCCGGCCGGCTGGCCGTGGCGAGCGCGCGCCGGAGCTCGACGGCTTCCTCGACCGCGGACCTGGCCTGCTCATCCTGGCGTACCTGCATGAGGAAGTCGGCGAAGTGCAGCAACGCCCCGGCCAGCTTCTCACCGCCGTCCTCCGCGGCCAGCAACCGGTGAATCGCAACACATTCCGCCATCGAGGCCGTCGCGTCCGCGCCACGCCGAAGCGGAAGCAGCCACTCCGCCCGCGCCTGCAGGGCACGCGCAAGCGGTCGCAAGGGGGTCGTGGGCAGGCTTCGGTACAAAGCGATCGCCTCGGTCGCGAGATCCACCGCCTCGGCCATCTCGCCGCACGCCGCCAGGCACGAGGCCGTCAACACCAGGGCCGCGGCGAACTCGGACTGGTGTTGTTCCGGACGAGCCTCAGCGAGGCTCCGGCTGATCCGCACGAGTTCCCGGCCCGCCTCCGCGGCGGCCTCAGCGAGTTGCAGTTTGTCCAACCGTCGCACCAGGTTGCTGAGCGCGCGGACCAGGTCCTGGTGGTGCGCCTCCGGATTGGCCTCACCCAGCCGCCGCAGGATCGCCACGGCTTCCTCACTCGCCTCGAGCCCGTCTCTCGGGCCCCCGACAGACCACTGCCAGTTCGAGAAGTTGTTCAGCGACGCAGCGAGTTGGGCCAGGTAGGCGTCGGGCTGGGCCTTCGCCAGCTCCCGGCGGATCTCCAGCGCCTCCTGGATCGCGCTCAGTCCCTGCTTCGGCCCGTGGTCCATGCTCTGCTGGACACCGAGGATGTTCAGCGACGTGGCCAGACCCGGCCGGTACGCCTCGCCTCCCACACCACCAGTCAGGTCACGGTTGATCTCGACGGCCTCGGCGGCGATGACGCTCGCCGAATGGTGCTCGCCCGCGATTCCCAGCCTGCTGGCGAAGCCGTTCAACGCTCCGGCCAGGTGCGCGGGTGTGCCGGGGCCGGCGGTCGCAACGCGCCGGGCGATGGCAACCGACCGCTTGCTCACGTCCAGCGACTCGGGGATGCGGTCCAACCGGCTGAGTTGATCGGCCAAACTTCCCAGTGCGCTGCCGAGATCGAGCAGCTGGGCGTTGTCCGACAGGTCGGCGAACCGGTCGAACAGCTCGATCGCCTCCTGGTTAACCCGCACCGCATCCTCGAACCGCCCGCGGTTGCGCAGCCGCACGGCCAGCGTCGCCAACCGTCGCGCGAGCGACAGGCCGTCCTGTTCTGGAGCGGTCCGCTGGGCCGCGACGAGCCGCTGCGAGATGTCGATCCCGATGTCGGCGAGGATCTGGGTGTGCACGGGCGTGACGTCGGACAGTGTGGACAGCAGGTCGGTGTCCGCGCGCTCTACCACCCGCCGTATGCCGGCGAGCAGTGGTGCTGGATTCTCCGACTGCACCGCCACCGACAGCGCGGCAGGTCCAGTCGTGCGGGGCGACTCGTCTATGACCGCCTCGATCACGGCATTGAGGTGGCCGGCGTCGACGGCCGCCCGGCACAATACGGTGAATGCGTGTTCCATGTGGACGGTCGATGCGACGTCGACCAGCGGGGTGATCAACTCCGCTCGCCCGTTCAGGACGCGGGCCACGTGGTGCTCGCCGAGCCGGTCCGGCTGGAGCGTTCCCCAGAAGCCCTCCGAACTGGGCAGCGTGCCGGCCAGCCAGTGGACTGCGGCCGTGCGGCGATCCTCCGGCAGGTCCCGCAGGCCCGGCATCGCCGCTACCAGCGCCAGCGCCTCGGGCTGGGTGGTCACGGCGAACAAGGTACTCACCGCGACGGCATCGGCGAGGGTGTGCTTGTCGGCCACGAATCCCCGCGCCGTGGCCATCCGCTTCCAGTACTTCTCCTCGTGCAGCAGCAGGGTGTCCATCGACGATTCGCCGGTCGTGCCTGGTTCGGCGGCGGTGAGCAGTGCTGCCAGGGCGTCCATGTGGATGCCCAGCACCGGTACATCGTCATGGAGGTCGGTGGCCAACCAAGTTGGTGGCGTGGTGATCACCTCGTCGGTGTGCGCGCCCGCGTGCTCGTAGCCGTCGAGGTGTGACAGCGCGTTCCCCAGCGAGGACACGGCTTCGCGCCAGGCGGTCAGTCGGCCGTGGGGGGTGCGCTCCAGCGCCGCCAGCGGCAGCACCGACGTGTCGACGAGGTAGTCGAGCGAGTGGTCGATCGCGGCGTCCTCCCGCCACTCACCGGCGGACCTGGCCAGGAGCAGCAGACGGACACCTGACTCCGCCCGCCGGGTGGCGGCGGTCAGCGCGGCGATCGTGGCCGGCCTGGTCTCGGCGTAGTCGACCACCAGCAGCGCGGGCCCGCGCAACGCGCCGAGCACCGCGAACTCCTCCGGGTCTGCGTCGCGGACGAACCCGGCGACCCAGCCGTCAGCTGCCAGCTCACCGACGAACTGTGCGGCGAGCCGAGTCTTGCCCTGCCCGCCGGGCCCGGCCACGATGTGCGCCGAGAACCCCTCGTCCCGCGCGCACCACTCGCGCAGGCGGGTCAGTTCCGCATCCCGACCGCGGAACTCCACCGTGTGCGAGGGCGCGGCGAGCAGCGCTGCGGGGGACCTGGGCCGTTCCTGCTCGGCGAACAGCGTGGCGAGGTCCACCGGCTCCAGCACCGGCTCCTGGCCGGCGGCTGCGGCGACCAGTTCCCGGAACGCGGGGTCGGCGGCGCAAAGCTCGACGGGGACCGCGGACAGCCTGCGGCTGTCGAAATGTGCCGCGTCCTGCCGGACGATCGCGACCAAGGTGTCGTCACACAGCACTGCGGAGCCGGACATCCCCGCCCACAGCGACTGGTGTCCGGAGAGCTCGGCAGGCGCGTTGTCGACGTCGATCGACAGTCTGGCGTGGCCGAGCCCGGTCAGCGGGTTGATCGTCCCGGTGACCTGCGACGCGACCCGGTCGTGATCCGGGCTCTGCCCCTCGAAGGCCGGATAGCCGACCGCGTGGCAGGGCTGCCGGGGAGTCGACGTCGCGAAGCGTCCCCACCTGGGCGGATACCGCCGGACCGGCAGCTTGGCACCGTCGGTGACGATCCGCACCAGGGCGGCGTCGACATCGCCGTCTCCGTGCCATAGCAACTGACAGTCCACCAGTTGTGCGGCGTCGCGCAGGTGGATCTGGACGGTGTCCCGGATGGCGCCGCTCGTGTCCTGGACGATGTGACGCGACGTGAGGAAAATGGATCCGCCGAGGAAGTACCCCGAACCGACGTGCCATTTCCCGCCCGCCGAAGAACGAGCGTACACCGCGACGTGCCAATCAGCCCGGGACATGGGGCAGATCAATAGTCTCGTCCGCGATATCGATTCCCGCGCCGTTCGCGTGCGGCAGCAGTTCCAGCCGCAGCTTGTGCGTAGTGGCCGATACCAGGGAGCCCTTGCCTTCGAGGGAAACGATGCCGAATTTGAAGCCGGCCTTACCCTCCGCCGTCTTCCGGATTTCCAACATCAGCTCGATCTCGGCTTTGCCGACGGTAAACAGGACTTCCTCGCCCTCGGCGAGTTCGCGAGCTTCCGCCAGCTGCTGCCGGAGCTGGCCGATGGCCGACGTCAACTCCACCCAGTTGCCATCGGTCATGACAAGTCCCTCCTCCGCTGCGGATATCTCGTCTGTAACATCGGCGGCATGGTATAAAGTGTTACCACTGACACGGCGATCCGGGACTCACCAGGTCACCATCATCACGCGAAAGCACCGAACTGGTCGGCCTGGTCTCGGAGACGGGCGCTACCCGGCACGCCAGCGAGCCCGCCACAGTGCAAGGCGTCAGGGCCCGCCGGGGCCCAATGCCACGTAGCCTAAACCCAATACCAGTGACTTATTGAGCCGAAAGTATTCGGTTGCCTACATGTTGGCCTAGCGGACGTGCGGGGCCTGGAAGTAGCCGCGAACGATGTGCGGCTGGCGTTGGCGGCGGCGTAGGAAGCGTCGGGTCTCGTGGGCGAGCCGGTCGACGTTGTGGGCGCGGGACGCGTTGACATTGCGTTTCAGTTCGGCGTCGAGCAGTTCGTCCGGGTTGAGCTCGGGGCTGTAGCCGGGCATCAGGTGTAGCTCGACCCGATCGGCGTTGTCCACCAGCCAGGCGTGGACCGCCTTACTCCAGTGGACCGGGTGCCGGTCGGCGACGACGTGCACCTTCTGGCCCGACTGGCGGGCCACGCGGTCCAGGAACGCGGTGAACACGGTCGCGGTGAACCTTGTGCCTGCCGACAATTCCGTCCATGCAGGTGAGAGCGCGGTCGGGACAAGGTCTCGGGATGGCCGATGAGGGTGCTCGTGTTCCACGGGCTCGGCGACTGGCGCGGCATGATGGCCGGCTGTGCTGCTTCGACTGGCCTACATGGGCATGACCAACACGTTCGCGCTGCTGCGCCTGCTGCCCATGAGCGATCGGGACAAAGACACGGAGATCCTGGCGTGTGGGGTTCCAGAACTCTGCGCCGAGGCGCTGAGCTGGGGTGATCGCGCATCATGTGCTGCAGGAGCATGATCGTGAGGCGTGGTGCTACGACTGCTGTACCTGATCTTCGCCCGGGTCGTCGGCTGGTTGGTTCTGCTCGGCCGGTCATCGGCGGCCAAGGACGCGGAGTTGCTGGTGCTGCGACATGAGGTCGCCGTGCTGCGCCGGACCAACCCTCGCCCGCGGTGGAACTGGGCCGACCGCGCTGTGCTCGCCGTGTTGGTGCGACGCCTGCCCGACTGGCTACGGCAACGCCGGTTGGTGACGCCGGGCACCGTCCTGCGGTGGCACCGGCGCCTGGTCGCGAGAAAGTGGACCTACCCCCAGCGCACAGGCCGCCCACCGGTCGACGACATCATCGCGTCGTCAATCGAGCGTATGGCCCACGAGAACACCGGTTGGGGCTACCGCCGGATCCAGGGTGAGCTGCTCAAGCTCGGCCACCGCGTAGCCGCCTCAACCGTGCGCCGCGTGCTCACGCGCCGCCGGGTACCGCCCGCGCCCCAGCGTGACACCGACACCTCCTGGCGGCAGTTCCTCCGCACCCAGGCCGCAAGCATGCTGGCCTGCGACTTCTTCCACGTCGACTGCGTCGTGACGCTCAACCGGGTCTATGTGTTCTTCGTGATGGAGGTCGCCACCCGCTACGTGCACATCCTCGGCACCACCACGAATCCGGACGGCCCCTGGACCACCCAACAAGCCCGCAACCTACTCATGGATCTCCGCGACCGGGCAGACGACTTCCGGTTCCTGGTGCGAGACCGGGCAGGCCAGTTCACCACCTCGTTCGACGCCGTCCTCGCCGACGCCGGTATCGAAGTCGTGAAATCCCACCGCGATGTCCGCGAGCCAACGCCTACGCCGAACGGTTCGTCGGCACCGTCAGACGTGAAGTCACCGACCGACTGCTCATCATCAACGAACGCCAACTGAGGTCAGTGCTCGACCGGTATGTGACCCACTACAACCACCGCCGGCCACACCAAGCCCGCCAACTCACACCACCACGGCCGGACCACCCGACCGCAGAGCCCAACCGGACCTCGATACGCCGACGACCAGTCCTCGGCCGCCTGATCAACGAGTACGAACCCACAGCAGCATAAGCGCAGTTCAGATCGCGTGGCCGACTTTTGGCACCCCACAGGACTCTGTTGCCCAATTCGGCTATGCGGCGAGGCCGAGTCTGGCGAGGT
>NZ_BAAGTN010000005.1:0-609566 GCF_054781895.1 Saccharothrix stipae
TGATGTCCGCCGCGCTCCGTTCCGGTCTCTCTCCGGCCCGTTCCGCGCTGGCAGAGAGAAAGTTACACCCCGCCCAACGCGGAGACAAATCGGGGGTCTGGAGGCACGTCTTCGCAGGTGGTACCCCCTGCGGGAGCCGTCAAACCGGATCATGTGTGATCGGGACCACTCAGACCAGTTTTCCATGCGGCGTGGACGGCAGGTGGACGGCCACCGACAGCCCCCCGCCGGGCACCGCGGTGGCGTGCACCTGACCCTCGTGAGCTGCGACGGCGGCCCGCACGATGGACAGCCCGAGCCCGGTACCCATGCGCGCCGTCCGGTCGACCCCTCCCCGGCGGAACGGCTCGAACAGCTCCTCCACCCGATCCGGCGCGACGACCTGCCCGGACGACGACACCCGCAGCAACGTCCACGAGGCCCCACCCTCGGTGCGCACCTCGATCCACCCACCGGGCACGTTGTGCCGCACGGCGTTCTCAAGGAGGTTCCCCGCGATCCGCTCCAGCAGCGCCGGGTCACCCACCGCGGGCGCCGGGGCCCGCAGGAACGACACCCGGAGCTGCCGCTCCTCGGCCTCCACCCGTGCGGACCTCCAAGCGGACTCCACCACCGCGTTGAGGTCCACCGGCTCGCGCACCGCCAACCCCAGCCCGTCCGTGCGCGCGAGCAGCAGCAAAGCGCTGACCAGCTGCTCGGCCCGTTCCGTCGCCCCGCGCACCACCCCGGCCATGCGGCGCAGCTCCTCGGCGTCGGCATCCGGGTCGGCGAGCGTCACGTCCAGCTCCGTCCGGATCACGGCGAGAGGAGTGCGCAGCTCGTGGGAGGCGTTGGCGACGAACCGCCGTTGCGACTCGAAAGCCGCTTGCAGGCGATCGAGCATCTCGTCGAACGTGTCGGCCAACTCGGCGACCTCGTCCCGGGGCCCGTCCAGCCGAAGCCGCTCCCCCAAAGACTCGGCGGACAACCGGCGAGCCGCGTCGGTCACGTCGTGCACGGGTTGCAGAACGCGTCCGGTGATGGTCCACGCGAGCAGAGCCGCCGCAGCGACCACGCACAGGAACGCGATGGAACCGGAGCGCAGCACGTCGTCCCGGGCCTGTTCGCCGAGCAGGTCCATCAACGCCCCGGCATCCACCTCGCGCCCGTCCACGATGACGGTGCTGCCCTCGGCGAAGCGGGGCGAGGAGGCGATGACCCGGCCGACGAGCAGCCAGCCGAGCAGGAGCAGCAGGCCGCTGACGAACGCCACCAGGCCGGTCGCGAGGAGGGTGAGCCGCGTCCGCAGCCCGGGTCCGCGCCTGCGGACCAGCTCACGGTTCAGTGGAACCTGCCGTGGGCACGCGGTAGCCGGAGCCGACGACCGTGTCGATGATGCCCGGTTCGCCGAGCTTCTTGCGCAGCGTCATCACGGTGACGCGGACGGTGGTGGTGAACGGGTCGGCGTTCTCGTCCCAGACCCGTTCGAGCAGTTCCTCGCTGGAGACCACCGACCCCTTGGCCGCCAGCAGCACCTCCAGCACGCCGAACTCCTTGCGCGTCAGCTCGACGGGCTGCCCCGCGCGCCGCACGGTGCGCCGGGCCGGGTCGAGCTCGACGTCACGGGCGGTGAGCAGCGGCGGGGTGGCCGGGGTGGCGCGCCGGGCGAGGGCGCGCACGCGTGCGACCAGCTCGGGGAAGGCGAACGGTTTGGCCAGGTAGTCGTCCGCGCCGAGGGACAGACCCGCGACCCGGTCGTCCACCCCGGAGCTGGCGGTGAGCATCATGACCCTGGTCAGGGCGCCGGAGCTGAGGATCTCCTTGCACAGCTCGTCGCCGGACATGCCGGGCAGGTCGCGGTCGAGCACGACCACGTCGTACCGGGTCACGGTCGACTTCTCGTGGCCGGTCTCGCCGTCGTAGGCCACGTCGACCGCCATACCTTCGCGCCGCAGGCCACGCGCGATCGCGTCGGCCAGCGGCACCTCGTCCTCGACTACCAGGATCCGCACCACACAAAGGTGCCACACATCCCTGAGAAGGTGCTTAGCGTGAAGCTGTCGGCACACTGTCGGCGGCTTCACCCCCGAAAGAAGAAAAGCGTCCTCGCCGGACGGGCAGATCAGCAGGATGACGGGGTTTGGGCGGTCCGTGCGGCTGTGTCGGGGGTCGGGCTTCGTGTCATCCCGCCGACCTCCACAAGGGCAACCACACGTGTCAAGGGGGCGGCAAGGGACCCACACCGGGCAAGACCGGACAGTGCCCCCTTGACACGCGCGGTAGGGCTGCGCCAGGTCGGCGGGATGACACGAACCCCTCTTTTTGGGAGGAGGGGTTGCAGTGTCAGCGGGTGCGTTCGACGACGACGGTGTTGGCGGTTTGGAGGGCCCGCAGTTGGAGGAGGGCCGGGTGGTCCTCGGCCAGGCGGGCGGCGTTGAGGAGGGAGCGCAGGGCGGCGGTCTCGCCGCGGGCGCGTTCCAGGGTGGCTCGGGCTTCGGCGCGGGCCAGGAGTTCGGTCAGGGCGGCCTTGCGGAGTTCGGTGGGCATGACGACGTCGCGCACGGCCACCTCGCGCAGGTCGATGCCCAGGGTGGCGGCGCGGGCGGTGACGGCGGTGCGGACCTCGGTGGCGATGGCGTCGCGGGAGCGGTCCACCTCGTCGTGGGCGCGGGTGAGGACCGCGGCGCGGAGGGCTACCTGGACCTGGAGGTGCAGTTCGACCTCGGGGGCGGCGGCCTCCTGGACGTACCGGGCGGCGTCGGAGATCGCCCAGTGGAGGACGAGCGTGACGCGGATGAGGACGCCGTCCGCGGTGGGGATGTCCTGCCAGCCCGGTGTGTGGGCGCGGGGTCGGACGTCGACGTGGTGGACCCGGTGGCGGAAGTTGCGGCGGTGGCGGCCGGGTTCGAGGACCTCCACCAGTTTGCCGTGGCGGAAGACCACGCCGCGTTCCCACGGCATGAGTGTGTGCTTCACCGGTCCCCCCTCCTGCCGTGCGGACCGCGACCCCGGTCGTGGGGCGGTGGGCGGGAGCACGGGGCTCGCAGGGCCCTGCGCCCCGTGGTCGACCGGGGTCGCGGCTTGGGTGTCGCAACCCGCCGCGTTGGCAACGCGCCTATCTGAAAGGTGTGCCCGGCTGTGATCGCGGAACCCGGGTTCGGCAGTGCCGTCCGAGCCGCTGACCGGGCGTGGGGAGGGTATACGGCTACTTCTTGACCGTCGCGCCCATTTCCGCCGGCTCGGTGGCGACCACCCACTCGATGATGCGGCGGGAGACGTCCTGGGCGGTCAGGCCGACATCGGTGAGGACCTCGCCGCGTTCGCCGTGCACCTGGAACTCCTGGGGGATGCCCAGGTCGCGGAGGGGGACGTCCACCGAGGCGTCGCGGAGTGCGGCGGCCAGTGCCCAGCCGAAGCCGCCGTGCCTGCCGTTGTCCTCGACGGTGACGACGAGGCGGTGGTCGGCGGCCATGGTGACCAGGTCGTCGGACACGGGGAAGACCCAGCGGGGGTCGACGACGGTGACGCCGATGCCCTGGTCGGCGAGTCGTTGAGCGGCGGCGAGGCCGAGTTCGCCGAACGCGCCGACGGTCACGAGGAGGACGTCGGAGCCGGAGCGGTGCAGGACGTCGACGGTGCCGATCCGTTCGAGGGCGGGCAGGTCGGGGCCCACCGAGGCCTTCGGGTAGCGCAGGACGGTGGGTGCGTCGGGGATGCGGACGGCCTCGCGGAGTTCTTCGCGCAGCGAGGCGGCGTCGCGGGGGGCGGCCACGTGGATGCCCGGGATCAGGCCGCAGATGGACAGGTCCCACATGCCGTGGTGGGAGGCGCCGTCGGGACCGGTGATGCCGGCGCGGTCGAGCACGACGGTGACGCCCTGCTTGTGCATGGCGACGTCCAGCAGGAGCTGGTCGAACGCGCGGTTGAGGAAGGTGGCGTAGATCGCCACCACCGGGTGCATGCCGCCCATGGCGAGGCCGGCGGCGGAGGTCATGGCGTGTTGTTCGGCGATGCCGACGTCGAAGCAGCGCTCGGGGTAGAGGCCGGCGAACTTGTCCAGGCCTGTGGGCCCGCGCATGGCGGCGGTGATGGCGACCAGGTCGGGGCGTTCGCCGCCGAGGGCGACCAGTTCGTCCGCGAAGACGTGGGTCCAGGTGCGCTTGGACGGGCCGATGTTCTCGCCGGTGATGGGGTCGATGACGCCGGTGGCGTGCATCTGGTCGGCCTCGTGGTTCTCGGCGGGCGCGAAGCCGTTGCCCTTGCGGGTGACGGTGTGCACGATCACGGGTCCGCCGAAGGACTTGGCGCGGCGCAGGGCCGATTCGAGGACGGCGTGGTCGTGGCCGTCGACCGGGCCGATGTACTTGAGGCCGAGGTCCTCGAACATGGCCTGCGGGCTGAGGGCGTCCTTGATGCCGCGCTTGGCCGCGTGCAGGGCCGCGTAGAGGGGCTTGCCGACGAACGGGGTGCCCTGGAGGGCGTTCTTGCCGCGTTCCAGGGCGCGCTCGTAGCCGGGTTGCAGGCGCAGCGAGGAGAGGTGGTCGGCCAGGCCGCCGATGGTCGGCGAGTAGGACCGGCCGTTGTCGTTGACCACGATGACGACGGGGCGGTCGGTGCCGGAGGCGATGTTGTTGAGCGCTTCCCAGCACATGCCGCCGGTGAGGGCGCCGTCGCCGACGACCGCCACGACGTGCCGGCGTTGCCCGCCGAGCTGGTAGGCCTTGGCCAGGCCGTCGGCGTAGGACAGGGCGGTCGAGGCGTGGCTGTTCTCCTCGACGTCGTGCTCGCTCTCCGACCGGGAGGGGTAGCCGGACAGGCCGCCCTTCTGGCGCAGCGTGTCGAAGCCCTCGCGGCGGCCGGTGAGGATCTTGTGCACGTAGCTCTGGTGGCCGGTGTCGAAGACGACCGAGTCGTGCGGCGAGTCGAAGACCCGGTGCACCGCCATGGTCAGCTCGACCACGCCGAGGTTGGGCCCGAGGTGCCCGCCGGTCCTGGAGACCTTGTCGACCAGGAAACGCCGGATCTCCTCGGCGAGCACGACCAGCTCGTCCGGCCCCAACCGTTTCAGATCCGCCGGTCCGTGCACGGATTCCAGCAGCGTCACTCGCTCCACCTCACCCTGTGGTACGACTCCCCGACTCGTCCGGTCAGTTTACGGACCGCGGCCTGAGACGCCTTTCAGCGAACGGGCTCCAGCAGGGCGACGCATTCCACGTGGTGCGTCATCGGGAACGCGTCGAACGCCCTGAGCTGGGTCAACTCGTAACCCTGCTGGGCGAACGAGGCTATGTCGCGGGCCAGGGCGGCGGGGTCGCACGCGACGTAAACCACACGGGCGGGTCTGCTGCGGGCGATCGCGGTCACCACGACCTTGCCCGCGCCCTTGCGCGGCGGGTCCAGGACCACGACGTCGGGTGGCAGGTCGGTGAAGTCGGGCGAGTCGAGCACGGCCTCGGTGCGGCCCGCGTACCAGCTGACCTGCGGGTGGTCGGAGAGGTTGAGCTTGCCGTCGGCGACCGCGCCGTGCGACGACTCGACCACGGCGACCGAGCCGGAGGGGCCGACCTGCTCGGCGAGCACGGACGCGAACAGGCCCACGCCCCCGTAGAGGTCCCAGGCGCGTTCGCCGGGCTGGCAGTCCGCCCAGTCGCCGACGACCTTGGCGAAGGTGTCCGCGGCGGCCGGGTGGACCTGCCAGAACCCGTCGGCGCGCAGGTTCCACGTGCGGCCGGCGGCCAGTTCGGTGGCGGTGCCGCTGCCCTGGCGGAGGCGGGACGGTCCGGGGACGGGGCGGCCCCGGCGGATGACCGGCGGGCCGATCTCGGTCAGGTGCGTGCGGCCGCCGGCGTCACGGGTGATGACCAGTTCGGACTTGGGTGGCCACGTGCGGTCGACCACGTCGTCGAGGGCGTCGGGCACGGCGATGACGCAGTCGTCGACCGGGATGACGTGGTGGCTGCGGTGGGCGCGGAAGCCGGGGCGGCCGTCCGGGCCGACGGCCATGCGCATCCGGGTGCGCCAGTCCTCGGGACCGCCGGGCAGGTCCTCGACGATGACCTCCCAGTCGAGCTTGGCCAGGCGGTGCAGCTGCTCGCTGACCACGGCGGCCTTCAGCTCGCGCTGGGCCTCCCAGGACGCGTGCTGCCAGTCGCAGCCGCCGCACAGGCCCGGTCCGGCGAACGGGCACGGCGGCTGCACGCGGTCCGGTGAGGCCTGGAGCACCTCGACGGCGTCGCCGCGGCAGAACGAGCCGCCGGTGTCCTCGGTGATCCGCACGACCACCCGTTCGCCGGGCAGCGCGTGCCGGACGAACACGACGCGGCCCTCGTGCCGGGCGACGCAGTGCCCGCCGTGGGCGACCGCGCCGACCTCGACCTCGATCAGCCGCTGCTTCCAGGTCGCCGTCACTTGCCGTCCCCCTGGTCGTTCCCGCCGCGCTTGTCCAGGCCGCGCCGGATCGCGCCCGGCGCCACGACGTCGTCCTTGTCGGTCACCTTCGAGGATGAGGCCAGCTGCCACGGCACGCTGGTCACCATCACGCCCGGCTGGAACAGCAGCCTGCCCTTGAGCCGCAGCGCGCTCTGGTTGTGCAGGAACTGCTCCCACCAGTGACCGACCACGTACTCCGGGATGAACACCGTCACCACGTCGCGCGGGTTGTCCGTGCGGACCCGCTTGACGTAGTCCAGGACCGGCTTGGTGATCTCGCGGTAAGGCGACTCGATCACCTTCAGCGGCACCTTGAAGTTCTCCTTCTCCCAGTCGCGCACCAGGCGGCGGGTGTCGCCGTCGTCCACGTTGACGGTGACGGCCTCCAGGATGTCCGGCCGGGTCGCCTTGGCGTACGCCAGGGCGCGCAGGGTCGGCATGTGCAGCTTGGAGACGAGCACCATGGCGTGGTTGCGGGCGGGCAGCAGCTTCTGCCGCTCCTGCTGGCGCAGCTCCTCGGCGACCCGGTCGTAGTGCCGGCGGATCGCGGTCATGAGGGCGTAGAGGGCGGCCATCGCGGCGATCGCGATCCACGCGCCCTTGGTGAACTTCGTGATCAGCACGACGACCAGGACCGAGGCGGTGAGGGCGAGGCCGAACGCGTTGATCGCCTGGGACCGGCGCATCCGGCGGCGCGCCATCGGGTCGGTCTCGGTCTTGAGCAGGCGGTTCCAGTGCCGGACCATGCCGGTCTGGCTCATCGTGAACGACACGAACACGCCGACGATGTAGAGCTGGATGAGCTTGGTGACCTCCGCGTCGAACGCGATGACCAGCACGATCGCCGCGCCGGCGAGGAAGACGATGCCGTTGCTGAACGCGAGCCGGTCGCCGCGGGTGTGCAGCTGGCGCGGCAGGTAGCGGTCCTGGGCGAGGATCGAGCCGAGCACCGGGAAGCCGTTGAACGCGGTGTTCGCGGCCAGGACCAGGATCAGCGCGGTGACCGTGGTGATGAAGAAGAACCCGACCGGGAAGCCCTCGAACACCGCGCCGGCGATCTGGGCGACCATCGTCTTCTGCTCGTAGCCCGCCGGCGCGTTGACGAGCTGGTGCGCCGGGTCCTCGGCCATCTTCACGCCGGTGAGCTGGGCCAGCACGATCAGGCCCATCAGCATGGTGACCGCGATCAGGCCCATGGCGAGCAGCGTGGTCGCCGCGTTGCGCGACTTCGGCTTGCGGAACGCGGGCACGCCGTTGCTGATCGCCTCGACGCCCGTGAGCGCCGCGCTGCCGGACGAGAAGGCGCGCAGCACGAGGAACAGGAACGCCAGGCCCACGAGGTGGTCGTCCTCGGCCCGCAGTTCGAGCCCCGCGCTCTCGGCGCGCATCTCGTCGCCCATGAAGAAGCCGCGGAACAGGCCGTAGCCGATCATGAAGATGATGCCGGCCATGAAGGCGTAGGTCGGGACGGCGAACGCGCTGCCGGACTCGCGGATGCCGCGCAGGTTGATCGCGGTGAGCAGGACGATCGCGACGACCGCGAACTCGGCCTTGTGGGTGGCGACGAACGGGATGGCCGAGCCGATGTTCGCCGCGGCGGAGGAGATGGAGACCGCGACCGTGAGGATGTAGTCGACCAGCAGGGCGCTCGCCACCGTCAGGCCCGCTCTGCGCCCCAGGTTGACCGTGGCGACCTCGTAGTCACCGCCGCCGGAGGGGTAGGCGTGCACGTTCTGCCGGTAGCTCGCGACGACCGTGAGCATCACCACGACCACCGCCACACCGACCCACGGCGCGAGCGCGTAGGCCGACAGGCCCGCCACCGACAGCACGAGGAAGATCTCCTCGGGGGCGTAGGCCACGCTCGACATCGCGTCCGAGGCGAACACGGGCAGGGCGATGCGTTTGGGCAGCAGCGTGTGGGCTAGGCGATCGCTGCGGAAGGGCCTGCCGACCAGGAGGCGCTTGGCCGCGGTTGCGAGCTTGGACACGGGTCGAGAGCGTAAGGGGTGGTGAGCACCTGAGCGTTGTCGTCGGGTGAGCACCGGGTTGCTTGTGACGTGCGTCGCGGGTCTGGGGCGGGTGCCTCCGGGTGCCGGCTCGACGTGCCCGGTGCCGTTCGGGATGCGTGCGGTGCCGAGACGCAGGTCCGACACTGCTCTCGCTCGTCCATTAGGAACGGTAGGTTCTCCGTAGGCGTCGTTCGGGGAGGCTTTCGTGCACGTGGTGATCATGGGCTGCGGCCGGGTGGGCTCGTCCCTGGCCAAGGCACTCGAACGCCTGGACCACCAGGTCGCGGTGATCGACAAGGACGTGCAGTCCTTCCGCAGGCTCGGCTCGGACTTCCACGGCCAGCAGGTCGTCGGCAACGGTTTCGACCAGAAGGTGCTGATCGCGGCCGGTGTGGAGCGGGCGGGCGCGTTCGCGGCCGTGTCCAGCGGCGACAACTCCAACATCATCTCGGCCCGGGTGGCGCGGGAGACGTTCGGGGTGGAGGCGGTGGTCGCGCGGATCTACGACGAGAAGCGCGCCGCGGTGTACGAGCGGCTGGGGATCCCGACGGTGGCGACCGTGCCGTGGTCGACCGACCGGTTCCTGCGGATGCTGCTGCCCGAGGGCACCGCGACGGCGTGGCGCGACCCGTCGGGCAGCGTGGCCGTGCTGCCGTTGGAGCTGCACGAGGACTGGGTCGGGCGCACGGTGCGTGACCTGCAGGAAGCCACCGGTTGCCGGGTGGCGTTCGTGATGCGGTTCGGCACCGGCGTGCTGCCCGACTCGAAGACCGTGTTCCAGGCCGACGACCAGGTGTACGTGGCCGCCCTGTCCGGCACCGTGACCGATGTGGCCGCGGCTGCGGCTCACGCGCCCGAGGAGAGCTGAGTGCGTATCGCCATTGCGGGTGCCGGTGCGGTGGGTCGGTCCATCGCGGCCGAGCTGGTGTCCGACGGGCACCAGGTGATGCTCATCGAACGGGACCGGAACCACTTCGAGCCGCACACCGTGGAGCAGGCCGAGTGGGTGCAGGCCGACGCGTGCGAGCTGTCGTCGTTGGAGGACGCCGGCATGCAGCTGTGCGACGTGGTGATCGCGGCCACCGGTGACGACAAGGTCAACCTGGTCGTGTCGTTGCTGGCGAAGACCGAGTTCGCGGTGCGGCGCGTGGTGGCGCGGGTGAACGACCCGGCGAACGAGTGGTTGTTCACCGAGTCGTGGGGGGTGGACGTGGCCGTGTCGACGCCGCGCATCCTGTCCGCGCTGGTGGAGGAGGCGGTGACGGTCGGCGACGTGGTGCGGCTGATGACGTTGCGCCAGGGTCAGGCGAACCTCGTGGAGATCACGCTGCCGGGTGACACTCCGTTGGCCGGGTCTCCGGTGAACGGGCTGGCGCTGCCGCGGGACGCGGCGCTGGTGACGATCCTGCGGGGTGGCCGGGTGATCGTGCCGACGCCCGATGACACGCTGGAGGGTGGGGACGAGCTGCTGTTCGTGGCGGCTGCGGATGTGGAGCGGGAGATTCGGTCGGCGTTGGGGTACTGAGGCTGACCAGGCTGCCCTGGGTGGGGTGGGCGTTAAAGAAAAAGATCAAGAGCGTCCTCGCCGGACGGGCAGATCAGCAGGATGACGGGGATGAGCGGTCCAGTGCGGCTGCGTTGTTGGTCGGGGTCCGTGTCATCCCGCCGACCTCCACAAGGGCAACCACACGTGTCAAGGGGGCGGCAACGGTTCACCACCGGGCAGGCCTGAACAAGCCCCCTTGACACGCGCGGTAGGGCTGCGCCAGGTCGGCGGGATGACACGAACCCCTCCTTTTGGGGAAGGGCGTGGTGGTGAAGGTGTCGGGGTGGTCGCGGCTGGTCAGAGTTGTCTGTCCTCGGCGCGGGCCGGGGTGGGGTGTTGGTCGGTGGAGGCGTCGAGCAGGTCGTCGTAGATGGTCGGCTTGGCCTCGGCTTGGGCTCGGAGGCGTTGTTCCGCTTCGCGGTTCTCCTCCTCTTCCCTGGCCAGGGTGGCCTTGAGGCGCTTGTCCGAACGGCGCACGGCCCACACCGTGGCGACCAGCGCCACCGCCATCAGCGGGTAGCCCATGGCCAGGCGGGCGGCGGCCAGCCAGCCCACGGAGGCCTCGTCGTAGAGCCAGCGCTGCACCACGAACCGGGCGCAGAAGACCAGCGCCCACACGAGGGTGGCGATGTCGTAGTCGCGGACGTTGGCCTTGTCCTTGCGCCACGCCGTGCCCTGGCCGTTGAGGAACGACCAGATCACGCCCGCCAGCGGCCACCTGACCAGGATCGACCCGATGAACACGCCGCCGTAGACGAGGCTCTGCCAGATGCCGAACAGGAAGAAGCCCTTGGCGTCGCCGGTCCGGTAGGCGATGAACGCGGCGATGCCGACGCCGAAGACGGCGGAGACGGCCGGCTGCACCGAGCCCTTGCGCATGGCCAGCACGATGCCGATCACGACGGAGAACCCCAGCGCGCTCCAGATCGCGGGCATGAGGCCGGCGAACGCGTTGACCAGCACGAACACCACGACGGGCAACGAGGAGAACAGCAGGCCGCTCACGCCGCCCATCTGCTCCAGGAGGGTGGGCTGCTTCTCGGACTCGTTCGCCGGTGTCATGAAGCGTTCTGCAACTCGTAGTAGGGGTTGTAGAGCACCTTGCGCCCGTCCCGGACAGCGATCCGTCCTCTGGCCTTGATGGTGCGGCCGGGCTCGATGCCGGCGATCCGGCGACGTCCGAGCCAGACCAGGGTCACGCCCTCGGTGCCGTCGTACAACTCGGCCTCCAACGTGGCGGCGGCGTCACGCGGGCACAGCTCGACGCTGCGCAGCCTGCCCAACACCGTCACCTCCTGGCCCGACTTGCAGTCGCACGCGCGGATGGCCCCGACGGCCTCGGCTTTTCGGGACAGGTCGTCGGCGTCCAGCTCACTGACGTCGGTGGTCAGCCGACGCACGAGGCGGCGCCAGTAGCCACCCCCAGTACCAGTCATCCCCGACTCCTGGATTGCGCGGGGCCTCGACGACGAAGCCCGTCCAACAGCCAGCGTAACCGGGTGCACCCGACCGGGTATCCGACTGGGGGAGGATCTGGCGTCATGAGCTCGTCACGCGCCGTTCTGCTGCCGGGCACCGCGTCCGACGAGGTGTTCGTCGCCGGGGTGTTCGGCCGCCCGTTGGCCGAGGCCGGGTTCACGCTGGTCGCGCCCGCGTCACGGGGTGTGCGCGAGCACGTCGAGGCGTTGGACGCGGCGTGGGACGGGACGCCGCTGGTAGTGGGTGGTGTGTCACTGGGCGCGCACGTGGCGGCGGCGTGGGCGGTACGGCATCCCGAGCGGTGCGCCGGGCTGCTGGTGGCGTTGCCCGCCTGGAACGGGGACCCGGACGGCGCGCCGGCGGCCCTGGCGGCCCGGGCCAGCGCCTCGGTGGTGGCGTCGGCGGGCGTCGAGGCGGCGCTGACCGGGGTCGACGGGTGGCTCGGCGACGAGCTGCGGCGGGCGTGGCCGCGGTACGGGTCTCGGTTGGCGGAGGTGCTGCGGGAGGCCGCCGGGTCGTCGGCGCCGACCGTGGCCGAGTTGACCGGGCTGACGGCGCCGGTGGGGGTCGCGGCGTGCACCGACGACCCCATTCACCCCTTGGACGTCGCCCGGACGTGGGTCGAGGCACTCCCCCGTGCCGCTCTGCGCACGACGACGCTGGCGGCGCTGGGCGCGGACCGGGAGTCCCTGGGCCGCGCCGCGCTCGCCGCCTACCTCGCCACGTCGGCGGGCTAGCCCTGCTGCTGGGCCTGGATGTGCCGGGCGATCGCCTCGGGCAGCTCGATCGGCAGCGGCGTGCGCACCGGCATCGGCTGCTCGCCCCGCACCACGATCGTGTCGCGCAACACCGTGTAAAGGGCGTCGGTCGCGCGCACGCCCTGCTCCTCGGTCGGCGCCGCGGCGATGCCGCGCAGCATCCACCGGGGACCGTCCACGCCGACCACGCGGAGGTGCACCTCGTTGTTGCGGGCGGTGATCTCCTCGCCCCAGTCGCCGTTCTCCCGCAGGATCCGGAAGCCCTCGGACTTGAACTGGGCGATCATCTCGGCGCTGACCTCCGGCCACAGCCGGTCGGTCTTGGGCGCGGCGAACGCGCTGACGGTGAGCTGGCCGACGGTGGTCAGCAGGTTCACGGCGTGCACCGCGCCCTTGTCGTCCAGCTGCACCTGCAACTGCGCGCCGTCGGGCACGGGCAGCCGGATCGAGCCCAGGTCCAGCCGGTTCAGGCCGTCGTTCGGGGCCTGCTCGGAGTCGAACGGGCCGTCGTCGGCCTCCTCCGCACCGTCGAACTCGACCTCGGGTTGCGCCGTCCCCCGGTTCGCGGAGTGCCTACCGCGCTTGCGGCGCTTTCCGAACATCGCCTTCACCCCTCCGTCCGGGCGAGCACGTCGTGCCCGCCTGTAGAGCCGTAGCCTCCCGCACCCCTCGCGGAGTCGGGCAGCTCGTCGACTTCGCGGAACACCGCGTGCTCCACCTTCTGCACCACCAGCTGGGCGATCCGGTCGCCGCGCGTGAGCACCACGGGCTCGCGCAGGTCGTGGTTCACCAGGCACACCTTGATCTCGCCCCGGTAGCCGGCGTCGATCGTGCCGGGGGTGTTGACCACGCTCAGGCCGACGCGCGCGGCCAGGCCGGAACGCGGGTGCACGAACCCGGCGTACCCCTCGGGCAGCGCGATCGCGACACCCGTGCCGACGACCGCGCGTTCGCCGGGTTCGATCACCACGTCGGTGGTGGTCACCAGGTCCGCGCCGGCATCACCCGGTCGGGCGTATGCCGGGAGCGGTACGGCGGGATCGAGCCGGGACAACAGGACCTCGACGCTGGGCACGGCGCGCGAGACTACCCTGGTGGCGTGAGCGAGAGTGCTGTGACCGCCCCGACCGCGTTCCGCGAGCGGTTGTACGTGCCCTGGTGGGGTTGGCCGTTGCCGCTGGCCGCGGCCGTGCTGCTGGCCGCCGAGATCCACATGGGGTTCCCCGGGGTGCGGTCGTGGCTGCCGTACCTGATCACGGTGCCGCTGACCGTGCTGCTGATCGTGCGGATGGGCTCGGTGAAGGTCGAGGTGTCCGGCGGCGAGCTGCGGGTCGGTCCGGCGCACGTGCCGCTCGACCTGCTCGGCGAGGTCGAGGTGTTCGACGCGAAGACCAAGCGGAAGGCGATGGGGCCGAACCTGGACCCGATGGCGTTCGTCACCCATCGGGGGTGGATCGGGCCGATGGTGCGGGTCGAGTTGCGCGACCCGGCCGACCCCACGCCGTACTGGCTGTTCAGCGTGCGTTCGGCGGAGGAGCTGGCGGCGCTGCTGCGCGCTCGGTGAGGCCGGGCGCGGGGTCGCCGGTGACTGGGTCAACGGGGACTGGGCGCCACCCCGGCGGTGGGGGTGAGCGCCCAGGTCTGGTCGTAGGTGCTTGTGTGCTCGGTCCGGTGGCGCTTGGTCTGGTCGGTGGTGCTCGGTTCGGTGCGGTCGTAGCTGATCAGGCCGGTCGTGCGGGTTCGTGCGCGGTCGTGCGTCAGGCGCAGTCGCGGCAGATGTACTGGCCGTTGACTTCCTCGGCCAGCCTGCTGCGGTGGTGCACCAGGAAGCACTTCGAGCACGTGAACTCGTCCGCCTGCTTCGGCAGGACCTTGAACGTGAGCTCCTCACCGGACAGGTCGGCGCCCGGCAGCTCGAAGTTCTCGGCGGTCGCGTCCTCGTCGATGTCGACGACCCCGGACTGCGTTTCGTTGCGCCGCGCCTTCAGCTCCTCTAGGGAGTCCTCAGCGAGTTCGTCCGCCTCGCTGCGACGCGGTGCGTCGTAGTCGGTCGCCATACTTCTTTCACCCCTGCGGTCAACGGAGACTGTTCGTGTCGCTGGATAACGCACCAGCGCCCCTTTTTGTGCCCTCCGTCCCCAGTGACGGAGGTCTCGCTCGTGCGGCCGGGCGCCAACCCCCTGTTCGTCGACGCTTTCAGGTGTCCGGCGGTGCGCGGAGCGCCGAGAGGGTAGCTCATTGATCGGGGGGTCGCGCAGCGGGTTCCCCCTAATTGAGCAGACGGGTGACAGGCCCTTCCCACGCTGGCCAGATAGGCTGGGACGCGCATCACTCACCCGGTGCTCCCGTGCTTCGACGCCCGACGAGGGCGTTGACCGTCCGCGACCGGGTGATTGCGGCCCGCTACACACCCGCCCGAGACGCGGGGCCGCGGGGCGCGGCATAGCCTGATCACTGTCAACACTGGCCCAGGGGAGGTCGACGGACGTGGGACCCGGTACGGGGAGCAGCGGGTCGTCGCGGTACCGGAAGCGACGGCCGTGGCCGGCGCTCGTCCTGTTCCTGGTGCTCGCCGTGACCGCGGTGGTGGTGTGGAACCGCGTGTTGTCCGACGCGGGCGACGTGGACGCGGCGATCAAGTGCAACCCGCCCGGCGGGATGCCGTCGCCCTCGGCCGGCGCGCCCGTCGCGCCCGCGGCCGAGCCCGCGCCGCCGTTGGGCACGGTGCTGGGGCACGACGCGCTGGACCGCACCGACCCGGTGCCGGTCGGCGCCGTGCAGTTCCGGGTGTTCAACGCCAGCACGCAGCGCAACCAGGCGCGGTTCGTCGCGACGACGTTGGTCGAGCTGGGGATGAAGCAGGCCGCTGAGCCGGGCAACGACCCGGTGTACCCGGCGCAGGACATGACCTGTCGCGGTCAGATCCGGTTCGGCGCGCCCGGCGCGGGTGCGGCGCGGACGTTGAGCCTGATCGAGCCGTGCCTGGAGCTGGTGCGCGACGAGCGCCAGGACGCGACGGTGGACGTGGCGATCGGCCAGAAGTTCAGCGACGTGAAGCCCAACAGCGATGCCCGCAAGGTGCTCGACCAGCTGGCCGAGTGGGCGGTGCAGCAGCCCGAGCAGCAGGGCGGCCAGGTCGCCGAGGGTTCCACGCCGCTGTCGCTCAACGCCGACAACCTGAGGGCTGCCCGCGACATCGAGTGCTGACCCGCACCCGCGAGCCGAACGCCCGGGATGTTCGGCTCGCGGGTCAGACCTTGCCGAAGCCGGCTTCCACCAGGGCGGTGAACAGGGCGTCGGCGATGCCGGGTGCGGCGGCGAAGGTGGCGTCCGCGCCCAGCTCCGGAGCTTCACCCGGTAGGTGGACGACCGCGCCCGCCTCGCCGGCCAGCAACGCCCCGGCCGCCCAGTCCCACCGGCCGAGGGTGTGCTCCGCGTAGGCGTCCAACCGGCCCGCGGCGACGGCGCACAGGTCCAGCGACGCGGCACCGGCCCGCCGCATGTCCCGGACCCTGGTCGCCAGGCCCGCCCACGCGTCGGCCTGCCGCTGCCGCCGCTCGGGCCGGTAGGCGAAGCCGTAACCCAAAAGGGACAAGTCCAATCGGGTGGCGTCGGAGACCCGGAGCCGCCGCCCGTCCAGCCACGCCCCACCGCCGCGCGCCGCCGTCCACACCCGGCCGCTGACGGGTTCCACCACCGCGCCCGCCACCGACGCGCCGTCGACCTGCGCGGCCACCGACACGGCGTAGTGCGGGATGCCGTACAGGTAGTTCACCGTGCCGTCGATCGGGTCGACGACCCAGGTCAGGCCCTCGACGGCGGCACTGCCGCCCTCCTCCTCCCCGATCACCGGCTCACCGGGCCGCAACTCGGCGAGCCGTCGCCGGACCAGTTGTTCGGACGCGCGGTCGGCCGCCGTCACCACGTCCGTGGCGCTGCTCTTGGTGTCGACATCGGTCACGGCGGCTTCGCGCATGGTCACGGCCAACTCACCGGCCTCTTGGGCCACGAGCACGGCGACGTCCACCAGCGTGAGCGGATCGAAACGCAACTGTTCCTCCTGCGTCACTCTCACGGGACTATCGGAGAACTGCAGGCTAATGTCTGCGGCCACGGTTACTGAATCGAGTAGGAAGGGCCACGGGGATGGGCATGACCCGCGGGTTCGGCGTGGACATCGGCGGTTCCGGCATCAAGGGCGGGCTCGTGGACCTCGAAGCGGGGGCGCTGGAGGGTGAGCGCCTGCGCATCACCACACCCACGCCGTCGACGCCGGACGCGGTCGCCGACGTGGTCGCCGAGATCGTCGAGAAGTTCAACTGGGACGGTCCCGTGGGTGTCACCCTGCCGTGCGTGGTGAAGCACGGCGTCGCGCACTCCGCGGCCAACGTGGACCAGGCGTGGATCGGCACGGACGCCGCCGCCCTGTTCGCCGAGCGCCTGGGCAGGCCGACCGACCAGGTCGTCGTGCTCAACGACGCCGACGCCGCCGGCATCGCCGAGATGCGGTTCGGTTCCGGTGTCGGCCGGGACGGCCTGGTGGTGCTGCTCACGTTCGGCACCGGCATCGGCAGCGCCCTGTTCCTGGACGGCAAGCTCGTGCCCAACACCGAGTTCGGCCACCTGGAGGTCGACGGCCACGACGCGGAGAAGCGCGCGGCGGCCTCGGTGAAGGAGGACAAGGGTCTGACCTGGGCCGAGTGGACGCCCCGCGTGTCGCGGTACATCAACGTGCTGGAGAACCTCATCTGGCCGGACCTGGTCATCGCGGGCGGCGGGGTCAGCAAGAAGGCGGAGAAGTGGCTCCCGCTGCTGGAGGTGCGCACCGAGGTGGTGGCCGCCGCGCTGAAGAACGACGCGGGCATCGTCGGGGCGGCCGTGGCCGCCGCGCAAGGTCTCCGGCACTGATTTAAGCAGCGTTCCACCTGCGAGAACGCGTGCCGGACCACCTCGGATGACGCCGTGGCGCAACGGCACGCGATTCTCGTCGTTACAATGGAACGGTGCCCCGCTGACGAACGATCCGGCGGGGGATCCCCCGTACTCAGGCGACCGAGGTTCGCGCCCTTCGGTTCGGCCTTGATCGACAGTCGCGAAAGGGCGTACGTGGCAGCCGCGAAGACTACTCAGGCAGCTCAGGCTGACGCCGAGGAGACGCCCAAGGCCACCTCGGCGAGGAAGGCCCCGGCGAAGAAGCCGGCGGCGAAGACCGCCGCGGCGGGTAAGACGGCCACGCGGGCGCCGCGCAAGACGGCCGCCAAGGCCGCCGCTGCCGCGCCCGGCAAGGTGAAGAAGGACGGCGAGGAGCCCGAAGACCTCGAAGGCGCCCCAGACGCCGAGGACCTGGTCGACGACGTCGAGCTGATCGACGAGCCGGTCGAGGAGGAGCCCGCCGAGGAGGAGGCCAAGCCCGGCGAGGGCGACTTCGTCTGGGACGAGGAGGAGTCGGAGGCCCTGCGGCAGGCCCGCAAGGACGCCGAGCTCACCGCCTCGGCCGACTCGGTCCGCGCCTACCTCAAGCAGATCGGCAAGGTCGCCCTGCTCAACGCGGAGGAGGAGGTCGAGCTCGCCAAGCGCATCGAGGCCGGCCTCTACGCCGCCGAGCGGGTGCGCCGCGCCGAGGACGAGCAGGAGAAGCTGACCCCGCAGATGCGCCGCGACCTGCGGTGGATCGTGCGGGACGGCGAGCGGGCGAAGAACCACCTGCTGGAGGCGAACCTCCGCCTGGTGGTGTCGCTGGCCAAGCGCTACACCGGTCGCGGCATGGCGTTCCTGGACCTGATCCAGGAGGGCAACCTCGGCCTGATCCGCGCGGTGGAGAAGTTCGACTACACCAAGGGCTACAAGTTCTCCACGTACGCGACGTGGTGGATCCGCCAGGCGATCACCCGCGCGATGGCCGACCAGGCCCGCACCATCCGCATCCCGGTGCACATGGTCGAGGTCATCAACAAGCTGGGTCGCATCCAGCGCGAACTGCTCCAGGACCTGGGCCGCGAGCCCACCCCGGAGGAGTTGGCCAAGGAGATGGACATCACCCCGGAGAAGGTGCTGGAGATCCAGCAGTACGCCCGGGAGCCCATCTCGCTGGACCAGACGATCGGCGACGAGGGCGACAGCCAGCTCGGTGACTTCATCGAGGACTCCGAGGCCGTGGTGGCGGTGGACGCGGTGTCGTTCACGCTGCTGCAGGACCAGTTGCAGTCGGTGCTGGCCACGTTGTCCGAGCGCGAGGCGGGTGTGGTGCGGCTGCGGTTCGGCCTCACCGACGGCCAGCCGCGCACGCTGGACGAGATCGGCCAGGTCTACGGCGTGACGCGGGAGCGGATCCGGCAGATCGAGTCGAAGACGATGTCGAAGCTCCGGCACCCGTCGCGGTCGCAGGTGCTGCGCGACTACCTGGACTGATCCGGTCCGAAGACCACTCTGGGCAAGGCCCCTCGGCTGTCAGGTCGGGGGGCCTTGCTCTTTGCACCGCGTTCGTACGCTGTACGACCACGATCGACGGACGTGTTGTGGCGATCTGAACGGGCGGTCGAACGGTTCGTGAACTGGACGGATCACGTCCGGATGGTGGAATCGGGGGCCGTGTTCGCTCTGGGCTGACCAAAGTGTTACCGGTCACAGTGGACGTCGCCCGGAACCCACCTTCTGGAGCAACGGCCATGCGTCGAACGCCGTATTCGCAGGTAGGGAAACCGTTGCGACGACAGCGGAACGTGAGCACGAGCGGATCGATCGGTGGGAATTCTCAGGTTCCGACCACCCGGGCGCCGGGTAAATGACGAGTGACGCGGGTCGCCACGATCCAGGGAACACTGACTTACGCCCGTGCGTCTGCAAGAGTAGAAGCAGCGAACACGGCGCACCCGCCAGATGCGAGGTGGTCGCAGCTAGGTGTGAGGGCACCGATCCCCGGTGCCGGGACGGAGGGAGATTTCCATGACTACGACGCTCACCCGCCCCGCGTTGACCGCTGCCGACCGCTGCGACCGCTGCGGGGCTGCTGCCCAGGTTCGCGCCGTGCTCCCCTCCGGGGGCGAGTTGCTGTTCTGCGGGCACCACGCCCGTGAGCACAGCACCAAGCTGCGTGAGCTCGCTGCCGAGTTGCAGCAGGGCTGAACACCACGAGTCCCGGCATGGGGCTCGTAGCACCCTAGCCGTCCGGGGCGGGGATCCGAGAGGATCCCCGCCCCCCTCATTTTGCGGCGTCCTCCCCGCGGTCTCGGCGATACTCGTGGTGACGGAGGGGGTGCCGGTGATCGAGTCGGTGGATCTCGTGGTGGCGGCGTTGGCCGCGGGCGCGACGGCGGGCGTGACGGACGCTGCTTCGACCGCGGTGAAGGACGCGTACCAGGGTCTGAAGTCGCTGACACGGCGCGCGTTGCGCCGCGGTGGGGTCGAGGAGGAGCCGACCGATCCCGAGGAGTTGAGGGCGGCGTTGACCGCCGCGGACGCCGGGGCCGACGCCGAGCTGGTCGCGGCGGCACGCCGGGTGTTGGCGTTGGCGGATCCGGAAGGCGCGGCCAAGTACCGCGTGGACGTGCACGACAACCGGGGCGTGCAGATCGGCGACGGCAACACGATGACGCTGAACTTCGGCGAGTAGCCCGCCGTGGAGGTCCACGACAACCTCGGTGTGCAGGTGGGTGACGGGAACACCCAGCACATCCACCTGCCCCCGGTGCCACCGGTGACGTGGCCCGTGCGGGTCGGCGTGCCGCCGCCGGTCGCGGACCGGTACCAGAACCGCCGGGCTGAGGCGGAGCTGGTCGGGAGATCCGCGGTGCTGTCCGGTTTGGGCGGTGTCGGCAAGACGCAGCTGGCGGTGCGGCACGCGCACGCGGCGTGGCGGGACGGGTCGGTCGACCTCCTGGTCTGGCTGAACGCCGTGACGAGGGTCTCCGTGATCAGCGGCTACGCCGACACCGCCGGCCGGGTGCTGCGCGACCTCAAGCCCGGCATCGCCGCGGAGGACGCGGCCGCGGCGTTGCTGACGTGGCTCGGCTCCACCGACCGGCGGTGGCTGGTCGTCCTGGACGACGTGCAGGACCCGGCCGACCTCAGGGGTTTGTGGCCGCCGATCTCCGCGACGGGCCGGGTCGTGGTGACGACGCGCCGCCGTGACGCCGCGCTGTTCCGCGACGATCGCCCGTTGGTCGAGGTCGGCGTGTTCGCCGAGGCGGAGTCGGTGGCCTACCTGACCTCGAAGCTCCCCGGCCACGACGCGGAACACCTGCGGGCGTTGGCGAACGACCTGGGCCACCTGCCGCTGGCCTTGGCCCAGGCCGCGGCTTTCATCGCGGACAAACCACTGCTCACGGTCGCCGGCTACCGCAAGCGCTTGGCCGACCGCCGAGCCCTCTCCGAAGTGCTGCCCGCGCAGGACGAACTACCCGACGAGCACCGGGCCACGGTCGCGGCGACCTGGTCGTTGTCGATCGAACGCGCCGACGGCCTGCGCCCACGAGGCCTCGCCCGGCCACTGCTGGAGATCATCAGCCTGCTCGACCCGGCACACACCCCCGTTGCGGTGCTGACCACCGCCGTGACCCTGCGGCACCTCGACGTGGACGCCGACGCCGTGGGTGACGCACTGGCCTGCCTGCACCGCCTCAGCCTCATCACGTTGAGCACCACGACGATTCGTGCGCACGCGCTGCTGCAACGTGCCGTCCGCGACACCATCGAGCCGGATCGGCTCACTCCCCTGGCGCACCTCGCGGCGGACGCGCTCCTGCTGGCCTGGCCCGCGCACGAGACCGACAGCGCGTTGGCCAGGGCGCTCCGGTCCGCCGCGAACGCCCTGCACACCCACACCGCATCGGCGCTCTGGGAGCCCAGGGCGCACGCGGTCCTCTTCCACGCCGGGAAGTCGCTCGGCGAGGCGGGATTGATGGGCGACGCCGTCGACCACTTCCGCGAGCTGAGCCGACGGGCGGAGGCCCACTTCGGACCCGACCACATCGACAGCCTGCACGCCCGCCACGAAGTCGCCTTCTGGAGCGGGCGGGCGGGGCGCTACGCCGACGCCATCGCCGAGTACGAGCGCCTGGCCCGGGACACCACCCGGAGCCTGGGCCCCGACCACCGGGTCACCCTGATCGTCCAGAGCAACCTCGCCACCCGACGCGCGGAGGCAGGCGACCCGGTCGGCGCCGTCAGGGAACTCGAACGGTTGCTCGCCGCCCAGCTCCGCGTCCTGGGTCCGGACCACCCGGACACCCTGGCCGCGCGGAACAACCTCGCCGGCTGGCGGGCGGTGGCGGGCGACCACGTGGGCGCGATCGCGGAGTTCGAGAGGGTGCTCGCGGATCACCTCCGCACGGTCGGGCCGGACCACCCGAACACCCTCGCCGCCCGCCACAACCTCGCCGGCTGGCGCGGCAAGGCGGGCGATCACGCCCGAGCCGTCGGCGAACTCGAACAGGTGGCGCTCGACCGCCGCCGCGTCCTGGGTCCCGACCACCCCGACACCCTGTTCACCCGCTACGTGTTGGCCCACGACCGCGCCGAACTCGGGCAGATCCCCGTTGCCCTGACCGAATTGCGCGCCGTGGTCGCCGACCAGCTGCGGGTCCTGGGGCCGGACCACCCCGACGTCGCGCTCGCGCGGCTGAGCCTGCGTCGACTGTCAGATGTCGCCCAGGACCGGCTCGAAGGCCAGCTCGGCGGCGCCGATGAGCTTGGCGTCACGGCCGAGGGGCGAGGAGACGATCCTGGTCCCCCCGACGGCTCGTGACACCAGCGACCGCTTCTGCACGGTGCGCCGCAACTGGTCGACCAACGACTCCGGCAGCGCGGTGAACAAGTCGCCCAGCACCACCAGTTCCGGCCCGAGCATGTTGACCACCGTGATCAAGCCCATGGCCAGCCACTCGGTGAACTCGCCCAGCCGGTGCGCCACGCTGTCCGGCGAACCCGCCAACGACCGCAGCTCCGCCACCACCGTGCCGCGCGGCGAGTCCTCGGGGATCGCCAGGGCGCGGCACAGCGCCGCCTCCCCCACCTCGGTCTCCCAGCAGCCCTGGCAGCCGCAGTAGCAGCGCCGGCCACCGGGGCGCACGACCATGTGCCCGAGCTCGCCCACGTAACCACCGGTGCCGCGCAGCGGTTGGCCGCTGGAGATCACGCCGCCGCCGATGCCGACGTCGGCGGAGATGTAGACCATGTCCGACGAGTCACGGGCGGCGCCGCGCACGTGTTCGGCCAACGCCCCCAGCTCGGCGTCGTTGCCGACCTGGACGGGCACCTTGAGCACCGACGACAGCCGTTCACCCAGCGACACGTCGGTCCAGTGCAGGTTCGGCGCCTCGTGCACCAGGCCGTCGGAGCGGCGGACCACGCCCGGCACGGACACGCCGACACCGACCGCCTGCACGTCGAGCTCGTCGGCCAGGAGCTTGGCCGAGTCGGCGACGTGCGTGATCACCTCGCCGGGGTCGCGGGACCGGTGGTGCAGGTTCCACGAGTCCCGGCCGAGGATGTCGCCGCCCAGGCCCACCATGGCCATCGCCACCTGCTCGACGCGGATGTCGATGGCCATCACCACGGCCGCGTGCGGCTGCGGCAGCACGAGCAGCGACGGGCGGCCGGCGCCGGAACGCTGCGCCGGCACCCGTTCGGCCACCACGCCGGACTCGGCCAGGCCGTCCACCAGGGCTTTGATCGTGCTGCGGTTGAGGCCCAGCTCAGCCGCCAGCGACGCCCTGGTGGAGGGCCCGTCCACGTGCAGTCGGCGCAGCAGCGCCGTTCTGTTGTGCCTTCGTACCTCGTCGGGTCGGGCTCCCGCGGTCGGTGTGCTCACGTCAGCGGGCGGCGGATGCCGCCCGGCGGCGGGACAGCGCGTCTACGCTCGCGGCCAGGAGCAGCACCAGGCCGGTCACGATGAACACGACCGCGGCGGGCTGGTCGAGCAGGCCCATGCCGTTCTGGATGATCGCGAGCACCGCGCCACCGATGACCGCGTCGCGCAGCTTGCCCTTGCCGCCGAACAGCGACGTGCCACCGATCACGGCCGCGCCGACCGCCATCAGCAGCGTGTTGCCGCCACCGGCGTTCGGGTCGACCGAGCCGACCTTCGACGAGTAGACGATCGCGCCGACGGCCGCCAGCGAGGAGGCGATCACGAACACGCTCATCCGGACCTGGGCGACGTTGATACCGGCCCGGCGGGCGGCTTCCTGGTTGCCGCCGACGGCGTAGACGTGCCGGCCGTAGCGGGTGCGCTCCAGCACGAACGTGCCGATGACCAGCAGGACGAGCACGATCGGCACCACGAACGGCACACCGGTGATCACCACGAGGTCGCTCTTGGAGCGGTTGAGCGTCAGGGCGTAGGTGGCCACCGCGCCCAGCACGAGGACGACGCCGACCTTGACCAGCACGATCGGGGTGGGCGACGCGACCAGGCCGCGGCGCAGCCTGCTGAAGTGGCGGCCGAGCACGACAGCCGCGTAGCCGCCGGCGGCGAGGACGAACAACGCCCACGAACCCGCGGTGCTCAAGTTGCCGTTGGCGACGTTGAAGAGCACGTCGTCGCGCAGGCCGAGCGTGCCGCCCTCACCGATGAACTGGAGGATGACGCCGCCCCAGGCCAGGAACAGCGCGAGGGTCACGACGAACGACGGGATGCCGACGCGGGCCACGAGGAAGCCGGTGATGCAGCCGATCGCGGTGCCGACGCAGACGGCCAGCAGCATCTCGACCCACGGGTTGGCCGGCACGCCGACCAGGGCGATGACCAGCGCCACCACCGACAGGGCGGTGCCCGCCCAGATCCGCATCACCGCGGCGAGCACGGCGGCCAGCGCCAGCAGGCCGCAGAACAGGTAGAAGACGGTGTCGCCCATGCCGCCGAGCAGGTTGCCGCCGTTGATCAGGTGCAGCGCCATCACCGAGGCGGTGACGCCGGACGCGGTGCCCGCGGACAGGTCGATCTCGCCCAGGAGCAGGACGAACACCAGGCCCATCGCGATGATCACGACGCTCGCGCCCTGCGCGAGCAGGTTGGCGATGTTGCCCAGCGTCAGGAACGTGTCGGCGAGCGAGCTGAACACGATGAGCAGCACGACGACGCCGAGCAGCGCGGGCAGGGAGCCCAGTTCGCCGCCACGCAGCCGGGCGGCGTAGTCGCGCAGCGCCTCGCCGGTGGACTGGGACGTGGTGTCGATGCCGAAGTCGGAGATCGCCGCGCCCTGGGGTGCGTCGGGGGCGGTCTCGCTCGTGGTGTTGGACATGCTGCGTTCCTCGTCGTGGGGAGCTTGGCGCGGCATCAGATGGTCGCGGTTTCGGGTCGGGCGATGCCCAGGTCCCCGGAGCGGCCGGCGGTGATCAGCTCGACCACCTGGCCGTGGGTGACGTCCTTGGTGTTGACCTCGGCCGCCATCCGGCCCAGGTACAGGCAGGCGATGCGGTCCGCGACCTCGAACACGTCGTTCATGTTGTGGCTGATCAGCACGACGCCCAGGCCCTGCTCGGCGAGCCTGCGCACCAGGTCGAGCACCTGGCGGGTCTGCGCGACGCCCAGCGCCGCGGTCGGCTCGTCCAGCAGCACGACCTTGCTGTTCCACAGCACGGCCTTGGCGATCGCCACGGTCTGCCGCTGGCCGCCGGACAGCGACGCGACCTGCGTGCGCACCGACTTGACCGTGCGCACCGACAGCGAGGTCAGCGTCTTGCGCGCGGCCTGCTCCATGTCCGCCTCGTCGAGCATGCCGAGCTTGCCGCGTTCCCGGCCCAGGAACATGTTCTGCACGATGTCGAGGTTGTCGCACAGCGCGAGGTCCTGGTAGACGACCTCGATGCCCAGGTGCGCGGCGTCACGCGGGCCGTGGATGTGCACTTCCTCGCCGTCGAACAGGACCTGACCGGAGTCGGTCGGGTGGATGCCCGCGATGCACTTGACCAACGTCGACTTGCCCGCGCCGTTGTCGCCGACGAGTGCGGTGACCTGGCCCGGGTGCACGTCGAAGTCGATGTCGTGCAGGACGTGCACGGGACCGAAACTCTTGTTGATGCCGCGCAGTTCGAGGATCGGCTCGCTCACTGGAAATTCCTCCGTCTAACCCGTCTGAAGGGTCTAACCCGTGCTCAGGTGTTCGCCCACGCAACGGTGGGCGCGCCGGAGCGGGGTGCGTCTCCCACACCCCGCCCCGGCGCGAGCCTTGACCTACTTGATGCCGAGCTCGGTGCAGACGGCGGCCAGGTCGGCGACGCAGACCTCCGACGCCTTGACGAAGCCGGCGTCGATGACGACCTTGACCTTGTCCTTGGTGATCAGCTGGGGCGTGAGCAGCACGGACTTGACGTCACGCTTGCCAGTGGGGTCGTTGACCGACGCGGTGGCGATCTTGTCCGCGGCGGCGGTGTCGTTCTTGGCCAGCGCGGCGGCCAGCTTGGCGGTGGCCTCGGCCTCCTCGTTGATCGGCTTGAACACGGTCATGAACTGGTCGCCGCGCAGGATGGCCTGCAGGCCCTCCGGGGTGGCGTCCTGGCCCGTGACCGGGACCTTCGCGTTCAGGCCGTACTTCTTCAGCACGGTGATGATCGCGCCCGCGAGGCCGTCGTTGGCGGCGACGACGCCGTCCACCTTCTGGCCGTTGCCGGTCAGGATCTGCTCGAACGTGGTGCCGCCGACCTGGTTGTCCCACTTGTCGATCGGCTTGGACTGGACGAGCTTCAGGTCGCCGGCCTCGTACTTGGGCTTGAGGACCTTCTGCTGGCCGTTGTAGAACAGCGTCGCGTTGTTGTCCGTCGGCGCGCCCTCGATCTCGATGACCTCGGCCGGCTTCTTGCCCGGCGCCAGCGCGGCGAGGCCCTCGACGAGGCCCTGCCCCTGGAGCTCGCCGACCTTCTCGTTGTCGAACGAGACGTAGTACTTCGAGCTGCCGCCCAGGTTCAGCCGGTCGTAGTCGATGACCGGGATGCCCTGCGCCTCGGCCTTCTTCGCGACCGTCGCGCCGATCTCGCTGTTCGGGGTGGCGATGATCAGCACCTTGACCCCGGCGTTGATCATGCCGTCGGCGAGCGTGGAGAACTTCTGCACGTCGCCCTGGGCGTTCTGGATGTCGGCCTGGAGGCCCTCGGCTTCGAGCGCCTTCTTCAGGAGCGGCTTGTCGAAGCCCTCCCAGCGCGCGGAGCTGGCGGTCTCGGGGAGGATGACGCCGACCTTCGCGCCGCCCGAGCCGCTGTTCGTGTTGGTGTCCGAGGCGGGTGTGTTGCCGCCGGACGTGTTCGCGCCACATGCCGTCATGGCCACGGCGAGGCCGGTGCCAAGGGCGATGAGAGCGAGGCTCTTGCTGCGCATTCGCCATCCCTTTCACGCAGGTGCGTAAATGTTGTGGCGCACAACGTATGCCGGGACAGGCGGTGACCGGAAGCACACTTGACCGGTAAAGTAGGCACGATGCGCTAACGACGAGGTAACCGAACAGACATCTGACTACTCCTAATGCAGTAGTCAGTCACCTCAGGTCACAACAAAGGTCACCACGAACGGAGCGTAGCGATCCGCTCCTCCAGCTGCTCGATGCTGGCCATCGCGGTCGGCGGGCCGCCGCAGTACTCGCGCAACTGGTTGTGGATCTTGCCGTGCGGCTTCTTGGTGCGGTGGTGGTGCATGGCCACCAGCGTGTTGAGCTCCTTGCGCAGCTGCGCGAGCCGTTCCTGCACGCTCGCCGAGCGCGTCGGCGCCGGTGGCGGGGGTGCGGCGACCGGGCGCTTGCTGGCCTCGACCAGCTGCTTCTCCTGCCGCTGCCGCAGCAGCGCGCGCACCTGGTCCGGTTCGAGCAGGCCGGGCAGGCCCAGGTACTCCTGCTCCTCGTCGCTGCCCGCGAACGCGGCCGTGCCGAACGACGAGCCGTCGTAGATCACCTGGTCGAGCTCGGCGGAGGCGCCCAGCGCGGTGAACGCCTTCTCCTCCTCGCCCGGCTCGTCGGCGACCTGGTTGGCCTGGGCCAGCAGCTCGTCGTCCCAGCCGTCCTTCTCCCGGTGCGGCTTGCCCAGCACGTGGTCGCGCTGCTGCTCCAGCTCGCTGGCCAACCCGAGCAGCACCGGCACGCTGGGCAGGAACACGCTGGCCGTCTCGCCCTTGGCGCGGGCCCGCACGAACCGGCCGACGGCCTGGGCGAAGAACAGGGGGGTCGAGGCGCTGGTGGCGTACACGCCGACGGCCAGCCGCGGCACGTCGACGCCCTCCGACACCATCCGGACCGCGATCAGCCAGCGGTCGGTCGAGGCGGCGAACTCGGCGATGCGGCCGGAGGCCTTCGGGTCGTCGGACAGCACGAGGGTCGCGTCGTGGCCGGTGTGGCGCTTGAGGATCTCGGCGTAGGCCTTGGCCACGGTCTGGTCGGTGGCGATCACCAGGCCGCCCGCGTCCGGCATGCCGCCCTGGCGCAGCTGCGTCAGGCGCATGTCGGCGGCCTTGAGCACCGACGGCATCCACTCGCCGGTCGGGTCCAGCGCCACCCGCCACGCCCGCGCGGTCTGCTCCTGGGTCAGCGGCTCGCCCAGCCGGGCGGAGAACTCCTCACCCGCGCTCGTGCGCCACTGCGCCTCGCCCGAGTACGCCAGGAAGATCACCGGCCGGACCACGCCGTCGCGCAACGCGTCGGCGTAGCCGTAGGAGTGGTCCGACCGGCTGCGCTGCACGCCGTCGGGCCCCGGCTCGTAGCTGACGAACGGGATCGGCGAGTCGTCCGAGCGGAACGGCGTGCCGGTCAGGCACAGCCGCCGCACGGCGGGCGTGAACGCCTCGCGGATCGCGTCACCCCACGACTTCGCGTCGCCGCCGTGGTGGATCTCGTCGAGCAGCACCAGCGTCTTGCGGTTCTCGGTGCGCACCCGGTGCAGCATCGGGTGCGCGGCGACCTGGGCGTACGTGAGCGCGACGCCGTGGTAGTCGCGGGAGGTCACCGCCATGGTGTTGCGGAAGTTCGAGTCGATCGCGATGCCCGCCTCGGCCGCCGCCCGGGCCCACTGGTGCTTGAGGTGCTCGGTGGGGGTGACGATCGTGACGGCCTCGATCGTGCGGTCGGCCAGCAGCTCGGCCGCGACGCGCAGGCCGAACGTCGTCTTGCCCGCGCCGGGCGTGGCCACGGCCAGGAAGTCCTTGGGTTTCGCCGCCAGGTACTTCGTCAGCGCGCGGCGCTGCCAGGCGCGGAGGGGACGGGTCGTGGCGACTTGCGGTTGCGACAACCTCGAACCCCTTCTGCGCTGATCAGCGGCGGTGCCGCGGAGGTGCGGCGGTGGTGTCGCGGTGGCGGACACGCAAATGCCCTCGGTGCGGGTGACCGTCGAGGGCATCGACAGCCTACCCGCTGCGCCCGCGGCGCACGGTCTCCGATGCCGCGAAATCACCCGTCATGCACCATGCTTGATGTTGCGATGGGTTCGCCGAGGGACGACACAGCACGCAGCGCGGGTCGCAAGGGACCCCTGCGCCTCTTGGCGCGCACGTTGTCCAAGGCCTGGGAAGGCAGCATCTTCTCCGAGGCGGCCGAGGCGGCGTTCTGGCAGATCCTGTCGTTCCCCCCGCTGCTGCTGGGGTTGCTGGGCAGCCTCGGCTACCTCGGTGACTGGTTCGGGCCGGAGGTCGTGAGCGCGGTCAAGGACCGGATCATCTCGACCTGCCGCACGATCTTCAGCCAGGACGTGGTCAACGACGTGATCGTGCCCACCGTCGACCAGATCCTGACCACCGGCAAGGGCGAGATCGTCTCGGTCGGGTTCCTGATCTCGCTGTGGGCCGGGTCGTCGGCGATGTCGTCGTTCGTGGACGCGATCACCGCGGCGCACGACCAGTACGGGGTGCGCAACGAGGTGTGGCAGCGGATCTTCGCGCTGCTGCTCTACATGGCGAGCCTGGTGCTGCTGATCGTCGGCCTGCCGGTGCTGGCGCTGGGGCCGGAGCTGCTGACGCAGATCTTCCCGACGTCGTGGCAGCCGACGATCGGGTTCTGGCTCAACGCGTTCTACTACCCGGGCATCGGCGTGTTGCTGGTGGTGGCGTTGACCACGCTGTACAAGCTGTCGCTGCCGAACAAGCTGCCGTGGCACCGGCTGGTGCCGGGCGCCGTGCTGGCGATGGCGGTGTTCCTGCTGTCGTCCATCGGGCTGCGCCTGTACATCCAGTGGATCACGACCACCGGGTACACCTACGGGGCGTTGGCGACGCCGATCGCGTTCCTGCTGTTCGCCTACCTGATCGGGTTGGCGATCACGCTGGGTGCCTACTTCAACAGCGCGTTGCAGGAGATGTGGCCGGCGAAGATGACGCGTCGGCAGCGGCGGCGGTGGCAGCGGCTGGAGATCGAGCGCGCCGCGGAGCGGATCAGGTCGGACGAGGACAAGCCGGCGTGGCCGGACCAGGAACCGCCGCCCGCGGAGGGCATCGTGCCGGCGGACCGGAACCACACTGCGGAGCGCACCGCGGACACGAACCACACCGCGCCGTCACCCGCGGACACCAACCACACGGTGCCGCTGCCGGTGGAACGTCGAACGAAGCGCGACCCGCGGGTGAGCGGGCACGGGTCCGGCCCCGGCGGGTCGGTGCCGGGGCCTTCCTAGCGCCGGACCTACCGGCGCGGGAGCGGTCTACTCGCCGCCGCCGCCCTTGGGCAGGCCTTCGTAGATCTTCTTGCAGTCCGGACAGACGGGGGAGCCCGGCTTGGGCGACTTCGTCACCGGGAACACCTCACCGCACAGCGCCACCACGTGCGTGCCCATCACCGCGCTCTCCGCGATCTTGGCCTTGCGCACGTAGTGGAACATCTTCGGGGTGTCGTCCCCGGTGTGGTCCGTGCCTTCCGGCCGGGTCTCCACCTCGGGCAGAGTCTGCGTGCTCACGCGGACAGCGTACCTGGGATGATGGCCCCTCGTGAGCACGCCGAGCGTCACCGAAGAGGTCCGATCCGCCCTGGCCGAGAACCGGCCGGTGGTCGCGTTGGAGAGCACGATCCTGTCCCACGGGCTACCGCCCGGCCGCAACCGCGAGGTCGCCGAACGGCTCGAAGGCGTGGTGCGCGCCGCGGGCGCGGTGCCGGCCACGATCGCCGTGCTCGGCGGCGTGCCCAAGATCGGGTTGACCCCCGCCGAGCTCGACTACGTCTGCGACCCGGCCAACGACCTGGTGAAGCTGTCGCGGCGGGACCTGGGCGCGGCGTACGCGCTCGGGCGCGACGGCGCGACGACCGTCGCCAGCACGGCCGCCCTGGCGCACGCGGCGGGGATCGGCGTGTTCGCCACCGGTGGCCTGGGCGGTGTGCACCGGGGCGCGCGGGAGACCTGGGACGTGTCCGCCGACCTGGACGTGCTGGCCACCACGCCGGTGCTGGTGGTGTGCTCGGGGGTGAAGTCGATCCTCGACATGGGCGCGACGCTGGAGCTGCTGGAGACCCGTTCGGTGCCGGTGCTCGGCTTCGGCACGGACCGCTTCCCCGCGTTCTACCGGCGCGAGTCGGAGTTCGGCGTGCCGTGGCGGGTCGATTCGGCCGCCGAGGCCGCGGCCGTGGTGGCGGCGCACCGCGGGGTGCCCGGCTCGGCGGGCGTGCTGCTGGCCAACCCGATCCCGGTCGACTTCGAGATGGACGCCGACCTGCACGATCGGCTGCTGTCGGAGGGCCTGGACCTGCTGCGCGAACGGGGCGTGCACGGCAAGGAGGTCACGCCCGTGCTGCTGGAGCACTTCCACACCGCCAGCGGCGGGGTGAGCCTGGACGCGAACGAGGCGCTGGTCGTGTCGAACGCCTCACTGGCGGCGGCGGTGGCCGTGGAGCTGGCGGCGTGACCGAGCTCGCGATGGCACCGGTGGGGCGCGGCACCGGCGTCGTGGTCGTCGGCGACGCCGGGCTGGACGTGGTGGCCCGGCACGCCGGACCGATCGTGCACGGCGGCGACTCGCGCGCGGCGGTGACCATCGAGCCCGGTGGCGCGGGCGCCAACACGGCGGCGTGGCTGGCCGCGTGCGGCGCGTCGCCGGTGCTGGTGGCACGGGTCGGCGCGGACTCGGCGGGACGGCAGGTGCACGCCGAGCTGACGTCGGCCGGGGTGCGGTGCGCGTTCGCCGTGGACACCGGGGCGGCGACGTGCTGCGTGGTGGTGCTGGTGGACGAGACCGGTCAGCGCAGCATGTTGCCCGACCGGGGCGCGAACGCCCGGTTCTCCCCCGGCGACCTGGACCAGGGGTTGCTGCGCGACGCCTCGCACCTGCACCTGTCCGGGTACGTGCTGCTGGACCCGTCGTCGCGGCCGGCCGGGTTGGCGGTGCTGCGCGCGGCCCGTGAGGCGGGCCTGACCACGTCGGTCGACCCGCAGTCGTCGGCGTTGATCTACGACGGGTTCCTGGACGACGTGCGCGGGGTCGACGTGCTGCTGCCCAACGCCGAGGAGCTGGTGGCGCTCACCGGGTCCGCGGCGCCCGCGTCGGCCGCCGTGCTGCTGGACGTGGTGGGCGCGGTGGCGTTGACCTCGGGCGCGGCCGGCGTGAGCTGGGTCGACCGGGAGGGTGTGGTGTCGGTGCCCGCCGAGGACGTCGAGTGCGTGGACTCGACCGGTGCGGGTGACGCGTTCGACGCCGGGTTGCTGGCGGCGTGGCTGTCCGGGGCGTCGCGGCGGGACGCGCTGCTCGGCGGTGTGCGCGCGGCGGCGCGGGCGGTGTCGGTCGTGGGCGCCCAGCCGTCGCGGCGGGGTCAGCCCTCGATGACGTGATGCGCGCGCGCCTCGATGGCGCGGTGCTCCTTGACCATGCGGCTGGGCTTCTCCGCCTTGCGGGGCGGCCGGTCGTTCGCGATCAGCACGGCCATCCACGGCAGCGGCACGGACAGCACGATCAGCGCCAGGGCCAGCCACCAGGTCTGGTAGAAGACCATCGCCAGGATGAGGCACGGGATGCGCGCGCCCATCATGATCGCGTACTTGCGCTTGCGCGCGGCGTGCTGCTCCTCGTACGAGAGAGCCGCCTCGGTGATGAGCACCGGTGTGCCGTCGCGCTCGGGACTGACCATGCCTTCATAGTCCCACCGCGTGACCCGAAACGGCACTTCCGGTTCGTCAATTCACATCCGCCGCGCCCGGGCGGCGGCGACCGTAGGATCCGGCTGTGGTGGCCCTTGATCGGCTCGTGGACGTGCTCGGCAGCCTCGGCACGCACCTGAGCTGCGCGCCGAGGGGTCGGGACGTCGAACTGCGCGGTGTGGCGCTGAACGATCCGGCGGAGCACACGACCGCCGCACCGGACGACGTGCTGCTCGGGTTGGGCGTGCCGTCACCGGCGGCGGCGGCGCGGTTGGTCGGTTCGACCGCCGCGGCGGCGGTCGTGCTGCACGGGTCGCCGCCGTTGGACGAACGGGTGCACGCGGCGGCGAAGCGGTCCGGGGCGGCGGTGCTGCTGGTGGATCCCTCGGTGCCGTGGGGGCAGTTGGCGAACGTCGCGCAGACCCTGGTGCTCGGCGGGCAGGGGTCGGGTGACCTGTTCGCGGTGGCGGACGCGATCGCGGCGGTGGTCGGCGGGCCGGTGACGATCGAGGACCAGCAGTCGCGCGTGCTCGCCTACTCCTACCGGCAGCAGGGCGTCGACCCGGTGCGGGTGCAGACCATCCTGGGCCGGCGGGTGCCGGAGGAGGCCTGGCGGGCGCTGGACGACTACGGCGTGTTCACCCACCTGGCGCGGTCGGACGAGCCGCTGTTCGTGCCGAAGCTGACCGACCAGCTCGGCGGGCGGCTGGTGGCGGCGGTGCGGGCCGGGCGGGAGCTGCTCGGGTCGGTGTGGGTCGAGGTGGACGACCCGGTCGACGCGGTGCGCGAGGCCGCCCTGGTGGACGGTGCGCGGACGGCGGCGCTGCACCTGTTGCGGGCGCGGGCGTCGGCCGACCTGGAGCGCCAGGCCGAGGCGGACCTGGTGATCGAGGCGCTGGAGTCCGGGCTGCCGGCGAACCTGGCCAGGCTCGGCCTGCCGTCGACCGACCTGCGGGTGATCGCGGTGCAGGCGCACGCGGGTGAGGGCGAGCACGGGGCCGCGCTGCTCGCGTTCTCCCGCGCGACGGCGGGCTTCGGCTGGTCGCGGCCGGGCCGCTCGGCGTTGTTCGGGAACGTGATCTACACCGTGCTGCCGTGCGGCGAGGACCCGGCCGCGGCGGTGGAGTGGGTGCGGGCGCTGGCGCGTGAGCTGCCGTCGGAGGCCGTCGTGCCGGCCGGGGTCGGTGGTCGGGCGGACGCCGCGTCGCTGTCCGCGTCCCGCAGCGAGGCCGACGAGTGCCTGGCGCTGTCGGACGGCGAGCCCGTGGTGTACGACCAGGCGTGGGCGCGGGTGCTGCTGCGCCGGTTGGCCGGGGTGGCGGAAGCGGGGCGGTTGCCGTCGCGGGGACCGGTGGCGGACCTGGTGCGGCACGACGTCGAGCACGGGACGCAGTACGCGATGACGTTGCGGGCGTGGTTGGCGGCCCAGGGCGACGCGCGGGAGGCCGCACGGGCGCTGTCGGTGCACCCGAACACGTTGCGGTACCGGATGCAGCGGATGGCCGCGGTGACGTCGTTGCCGTTGGGCGACCCGGAGCAGCGGCTGGCGATGGCGATCGCGTTGGCGATCAACCCGTCCGGCGGGTGAGCCCGCCCAGCAGCAGGTCCAGTCCGAAGTCGAACCGCTCGGCGGCGGTCTCGGCGGTGAACAGGTGGCCGGTGGCCGTCATGTTCGCGAACGCGTCCGGTGGCATCGAGGCCAGGTACTCCCCCATCTGCCTGCCGCGCGCCGCCACCTCGGTCTGGTCGACGGTGCGCCAGGCGCTGCCCTCGTAGGCGAACGCCTTGGTGTAGAGGCTGAGCGCGTCGGCGGCGTAGGCGGCGTGGGTGAGCGACAGACCGCCCGCGCGCAGGAGGCTGAGCAGCGCCTCACCGTGCCGCAGGGCGTTCGGGCCGATCGGGATCATGACCTGCCAGGCGACCCTGGCGATGCCCGGGTAGGCCTGCATGGCGGCGACCTGGGCGCGCAGCAGTTCCCTGACCTGGTCCTGCCAGCGGTCGGGGTCGGGCACGGGCAGCGGCACCTCCTCCAGGACCCGGTCGAGCATCAGCTCGACCAGCTCGTCCTTGGTGGCGACGTGCGCGTAGAGCGAGGCCGGCCCCGTGCCGAGGGCTTGGGCGACCCGTCGCGTGCTCACCGCGTCGAGGCCTTCCCGGAGCAGGACGTCCAGGCCGGTCCGGACGATCAGCTCGCGGGACAGGCGCGGCTTGACGACCGGCTTGGCGGGCGGCGTGCGCCACGGCGGGTCCTCCGAGCTCATGCGAACACCGTACTTGACGCGAACACTGTTCGTAAGGAACATCGTTCGAGTAACGAACACTGTTCGAGGAGGATTCGTGGCCAAGGCGATGATCGAGCTGACCGCGACCGTGCCCGCGTCGGCGGACTCCGTGCTGGCCTCGGTGGTCGAGGCGATCACCGAGGCCGGCGGCGGGCGGATCGAGGTGGACCGCGCGCGGCGGGCGGTCGCCGTGCAGGGCGGGTGGTGGTACCGGGGCGAGTACGAGGTGGAGGCGGTGGGCGGTGGCGCTCGGCTCACGCACCGGGTGCGCAACGTCGCGACCCGCGGCCGCTGGGCCGTCCCGCTGGCCAACCGCCTGTTCATCGGCTACCGAGCGCGGACGGAGCGGAGCTTCGCCGCGTTCGTGGCGAGCCTGACGTGACCACCTGCCGGCGAGGGGCGCATCGGCGACCGGTTCACCGCGTCCGGTGGGGCTGCTCAGGCGCGTGCGGGCGGGGCGCGAGACCATGACCGCGTGCTCCCCGATCTTTCTCCCGACCTGACCGCACGGCTGCGCGAGGCGTTCCGGGCCGCCGACTACGACGCGGACGGGGTGGTCGACGTGCTCGGGCCGCAGGCCCACGCCGCCCTCGGCCGCGGCGAGCCCGAGGCCGCCCGCCGGGCCACCCTGGACGCGGGCGCGCTCGGCACCCTGGTCCGCCTGTTCCTGCTCGGCGACACCGAGCCCGAGGCCGCCGTCCGGGCGGCGCTGCCCGACGTCGACCTGGACACCGCGGTCAAGGCCGAGGTGTTGCGCGGTGACGGCGACGGGCTGCGGGCAGGCCTCGACATCCGCCCCTACGGCGACGACGAGGGCTCCTGGTGGGTGATCGCCGACCAGGACGCCGACCAGCGCGGCGGACCCGTCCCGGCCGACCACGTGCTGGGTGTCGGCCACGCCTCCATCAGCCTCGCCCGCGCCACGTCGCGCCGCCAGGTCGACACGCTGCTCGACCTCGGCACCGGCTGCGGCGTCCAAGCCCTGCACGCGAGCCGCCACGCGCGGCGCATCACCGCCACCGACCTGTCCGAACGCGCGTTGGCCCTGGCCGCGGGCACGTTCCGGATCAACGAGGTCGACGTCGAGCTGCGCCAGGGCGAGTGGTTCGGCCCCCTGCGCGGCCGGCGGTTCGACCAGGTCGTGTGCAACCCGCCGTTCGTGGTGGGCCCGCCCCGGGTCGACTACACCTACCGCGACTCCGGCCTCGCCGGCGACGACGCGAGCGCCCTGGTCGTGCGCCAGATGCCGGCCTTCCTCAACGAGGGCGGCGTGGGCCAGCTGCTGGCCTCCTGGCTGCACCGCAGGGGCGAGGACTGGGCCGACCGGGTCTCGGCCTGGTTGCCGCGCGTCGGCGTGGACGCCTGGTTCGTGCAGCGCGACGTCGCCGATCCCGCCCTGTACGTCGGCACGTGGCTGCGTGACGCGGGCGTCGACCCGCGCGGCGCCGAGGGCCGGGCCAAGGCGTCGGCCTGGCTGGACTGGTTCGCCGAGAACGACGTCGAGGGCATCGGGTTCGGCTTCGTCACGCTGCGCCGGACGGACGCCGAGCACGCCGAGGTCGTGTGCGAAGACCTCCGCCACGCCTTCGACGACCCGCTGGGCCCGGAGTCCGCCGCCTGGCTGGACCGGGTCGCCTGGCTGCGCGCCACCGACAACGCCACGCTGCTGGCCACCCGCTTCACCGTGCCGGAGACCGTGCTGCTGGAGGAGGTCTCCGCGCCGACCGAGGACGGCTGGGAGTCGGTCGTGCGCCGCCTGCACCGCACCGACGGCCCCGGCTGGCAGCACGAGCTGGACGAGACCGCGTCGAGGCTGCTGGCGGGCTTCCGGGGCGCGTTGCCGCTGGCGGACCTGGTCACGCTGCTCGCCTACGCGCACGACCTGGACGCCGACGCGCTCGCCGCGTCCGCCCTGCCGGTGGTCCGCGAGCTGGTCCGCCACGGCATGGTGGTGCCCGCGTGAGAGCGGTCGTGGCGCGCGTCACGGAGGCCTCGGTCACCGTGGACGACGAGGTCGTCGGTGCGATCGCGGAACCCGGCCTCCTGGTGCTGCTGGGCGTCCACGTCGACGATGACGCCGACAAGGCGCACGTGATGGCCCGGAAGCTGCACGAGCTGCGCGTTCTGCGGGACGAGGAGTCGTGCGCCACGACCGGCGCACCCCTGCTCGTTGTGAGCCAATTCACACTCTACGGCGAGACGCGGAAGGGTCGGCGGCCGTCGTGGACCGCCGCCGCCCGGCCGGAGCACGCCGAGCCGTTGGTCGAGGAGGTCGTGTCGGAACTGCGCCGCAAGGGCGCCCGGGTACAAACCGGACGGTTCGGCGCGATGATGTCCGTGCGGAGTGCGAACGACGGCCCGTTCACCGTGTTGGTGGAACTCTAGATCCTTCTCAGGCAATCCTCAGGATTCGCGGCGCAACCGCTGTGACCGCAGTGACGTCTTCAGGTCGTGGGAAGCGGGAACCATTTCGACCCGGTTCGCGTTTCCCCCAGTGTCAGACACCGAAAGGTGTGCCGCGCGACGCAGCGCGGAGTGCGCGACACGACCGCACTGCCAGCCCGCGACACAAGGGGGAGGGAGCTCCATGACCGTCCCGAAGCTCCTCGACCGTCAGGTCGGGAACGAGACGACCAGCACGAGCGCCGAGTTGGACCTCGACGCCCAGGGACCGGCCGCAGACCTGGTTCGGGTGTACCTGAACGGGATCGGCAAGACAGCGCTGCTGACCGCGGCCGACGAAGTGGAACTCGCCAAGCGGATCGAGGCGGGGGTCTTCGCGCAGCACAAGCTGGAGACGCATCCGGACCTGCCGGATGAGCGCCAGCGGGAACTGCGCGCGTTGATCCGCGATGGTCACGTGGCAAAGAACCACCTTCTCGAAGCGAATCTGCGCTTGGTCGTTTCGCTGGCGAAGCGATACACCGGACGCGGAATGCCGCTGCTCGATCTGATCCAGGAGGGGAACCTGGGCTTGATCCGCGCGGTGGAGAAGTTCGACTACACCAAGGGCTTCAAGTTCTCGACCTACGCGACCTGGTGGATCCGCCAGGCGATCACCAGGGGAATGGCGGATCAGGGTCGCACGATCCGACTGCCCGTCCACCTCGTGGAGCAGGTCAACAAGCTCGCCCGGATCAAGCGCGACCTGCACCAGCAGTTGGGCCGTGAGGCGACCAACGAGGAGTTGGCCAAGGAGTCGGGCCTGTCGCCGGAGAAGGTGGTCGACCTGCTCGACCACGCCCGCGACCCGGTGAGCCTGGACATGCCGGTCGGCACCGAGGAGGACGCCCCGCTGGGCGACTTCATCGAGGACTCCGACGCCACCGACGCGGAGAGCGCGGTCATCTCCGGCCTGTTGCAGGACGACCTGCGCCGGGTGCTGGCCACGTTGGACCCGCGCGAGCAGTCGGTGATCCGGCTGCGCTACGGCCTGGAGGACGGCCAGCCGCGCACGCTGGACCAGATCGGCAAGCAGTTCGGCCTGTCGCGGGAGCGGGTGCGGCAGATCGAGCGCGAGGTCATGTCGAAGCTGCGGCAGGGCGAGCGGGCGGCCAAGCTGCGGGCCTACGCGAGCTGACGCGGTCTCCCGCGGCTGATGCGATTCAGCGGGGAGTCACCGTCGCGCGGTATTGACTTGTGACGCTGGTCACGGCACGGTCGTGCGATACACGAGCCAAGCGACACCTCCGCCCCATTTCGCGGAGGTTGTCGCATGCTGAGGAAGGTCGGGGCGGTCGGGGGCCGGCCCGGCCTTCCGCATTTCCGCAGAGTTCCAGGTGCTCAAAGCTCCAGGTGCTCAAAGCTCCAGGTGCTCAGAGGTCCAGGTGCTCAGAGCGTCAGGTACTCGGCGAGCTTCCCGCGGAAGAACCGCACGTGCCCTTCGTGCTCCGCGCCGCGGTAACCGCGCGGCACGCCCTCCACGATCATCACCATGCACAGGTACGCGCTGTAGAGCGCGATCCGGGTCTCCTCGGCCTCGGTGAAGCCCGAGATGCCGTAACCGGCCTTGAAGTCGTCGTCCAGGTCGGTGAAGGACGCCACGGTCGCGATCTCCGCCAGCGGGTCGCCGAACACCGCCCGTTCCGGGTCGATGATCCCCTCGATCCGCAGGCCCTCCTCCCGGCCGCCGGCGAGGAAGACGTTCGCCTCCCACAGGTCGAAGTGCACCAGCACCGGCTCGGTGACCTCGTCCAACAGGTGCGCCCGGGCCTGCACGGCGGGCCGCACGTCGGGCAGCTCCACGCCGAACCGGTCCGCGTCGGCCAGCACCGCGTCCACCATCGCCGTGAACGCCTCGCGCCACGTCGCCGCGTTCGGCCCCTGCGCGTAGCCGAACACGTCACCCCGGATGGTGTGCAGCTCACGGGTGATCGCGCCGAGCTCACGCCGCAGCGCGCCGTGCTCGGCGTCGCTCAGCCGGGGCCGCGCCGACCTCCACGACTCGCCGTTGAGCGCCGTCATCAGCAGCAGGCCGTCCTCGTGCAGCAGCACGTCCGGCACCGGCAGGCCACGCGCCGCCATCAGCCCGAACGCCAACGCCTCCGTGCGCATCAGGTCCCGCTCGTAGGTCAGCAGCGGCACGTCAGGCGGCGGCGCGACCTTCAGCACGACCTCGCGGCCGTCCGCGGCGGTGAGCCGGTAGGCGGTGTTGAACATGCCCTCGGTCAGCTCGACGTGCGCGGCGAGGGGCACCCCGAGCACGCGGCGGACCAGGGCGTCGAGCTCGGCTTCGGGGAGCCGGCGCTTGGTGAGGCTGTCGAACACGACGCGAATCACATCACGCCTCGGGGACGCGGCGGCGGGATCGGTATAAGTTCGGCGGAACCCGAAGCGCGCAAGGGAGCCCGCGACGTGACTGCGCCGAACCTCTTGGCACCTCAGTTCCAGTACACCGACGTCCTGCCGTTGGCCAAGGACAACCACACCGACTACCGGCTGGTCACGCCGGACGGTGTGTCGGTCGTCGAGGCGGCCGGCCGGACGTTCCTCCAGGTCGAGCCCGCGGCGCTGACGCTGCTGGCCAAGGAGGCCATCCGGGACATCCAGCACCTGCTGCGACCCTCGCACCTGGCCCAGCTGCGCGCGATCGTGGACGACCCCGAGGCCAGCGGCAACGACCGGTTCGTCGCGATGGACCTGCTGCGCAACGCGTGCATCTCCGCCGGCGGCGTGCTGCCCATGTGCCAGGACACCGGCACCGCGATCGTGATGGGCAAGCGCACCGAGTCCGTGCTGACCGGCGGCACCGACCAAGAGGCCCTGTCGCGCGGCATCTTCGAGGCCTACCAGGAGTTGAACCTCCGGTACTCGCAGATGGCGCCGACGACGTTCTGGGACGAGAAGAACACCGGCACCAACCTGCCCGCGCAGATCGACCTGTTCACCGCGCCGGGCGTGGAGCCGAAGTACGAGTTCCTGTTCATGGCCAAGGGCGGCGGCTCGGCCAACAAGACGTTCCTCTACCAGGAGACCAAGGCGCTGCTGAACCCCTCGCGGCTGGCCAAGTTCCTGGACGAGAAGTTGCGCTCGCTCGGCACGGCCGCGTGCCCGCCGTACCACCTCGCCGTGGTCGTCGGCGGCCTGTCGGCGGAGCAGAACCTCAAGGTCGCCAAGCTCGCCTCGGCCCGCTACCTCGACGGCCTGCCCACCGAGGGTTCGGCGCTCGGGCACGCGTTCCGGGACGTCGACCTGGAGCAGCAGGTGCTGGAGCTGACCCGCAACTTCGGCATCGGCGCGCAGTTCGGCGGCAAGTACTTCTGCCACGACGTGCGCGTGATCCGACTCCCCCGGCACGGCGCGTCCTGCCCCGTCGGCATCGCGGTGTCGTGCTCGGCGGACCGGCAGGCCAAGGCGAAGATCACCCCCGAGGGCATCTTCCTGGAACAGCTGGAACGCGACCCGGCGCACTTCCTGCCCGACGTGACGGGCGAGGACCTGTCCGACGAGGTCGTGAAGATCGACCTGACCCGGCCGATGGCGGAGATCCGCGCGACGCTGTCGGCGTTGCCGGTGAAGACGCGGGTGTCGTTGACCGGTCCGCTGGTGGTGGCGCGGGACATCGCGCACGCCAAGATCAAGGAGCGGCTGGACGCGGGCGAGCCGATGCCGCAGTACCTGAAGGACCACCCGGTGTACTACGCCGGGCCGGCCAAGACGCCCGAGGGGTACGCCTCCGGGTCGTTCGGGCCGACCACGGCCGGGCGGATGGACTCCTACGTCGAGCAGTTCCAGGCCGCCGGCGGGTCGTTGGTGATGCTGGCCAAGGGCAACCGGTCCAAGCAGGTGACGTCCGCGTGCGCGTCGCACGGCGGGTTCTACCTCGGGTCGATCGGCGGTCCGGCCGCGCGGCTGGCCCAGGACTGCATCCGCAAGGTCGACGTGCTGGAGTACGCCGAGCTGGGCATGGAAGCGGTCTGGAAGATCGAGGTGGAGGACTTCCCGGCGTTCGTCGTGGTGGACGACAAGGGCAACGACTTCTTCGCCGAGACCTCCGCCCCGACCCTCCAGATCTCGTTCCGCAAGTAGCTCTCCCCTGGAGGTCGGGCACTAGCGGTCGGGCACTAGAGGTCGAACACGCCGAGCTTGGCGCCGCGCGTGAAGAAGTCCCACTCGCTGAAGGTGAAGCGCTGTGGGGCTTCTTCAGGCCGGTTGCTGTTGCGGACGAGCACTTCCTCGGCCGTGCGCATGACCTCGACGCAGTTCGAGCCGCCGCCGCTGAACTTCGTCCACTCGCCGGGCTTCAGGGTCATCAGGTCTCCTCCGTGATCCGGGTCAGGAGTTCGCGGCTTTCCTCAACTCCCAACGCCTTCGCACGGGCGTGGTCGAACCAGCGGCTCGTCTTCTCCACGTGGTTGGCCCCGTCCTCGAAGTGGTCTCCGAACGGGGTGTCGACGCTGACCAGGGACGGCAGGTTGTTGGGCAGCCGGAACAAGGTCAGCGTAGTACCGGTCAACGCGTGCGCCCCGGCTCCTTGGGGCATCACCTGCACCACGACGTTCTCCAGCTCGGTCAGGGCGAGCACGTGCTTGAGCTGGTCGCGCATGACCTCCGAGCCGCCGATGTTGGCCCGGAACGCGGGCTCCGAGATCACCGCCCACAGCTTCAACGGCGGCTCGCGGTCGGTCAGCAACGCCTGCCGTTCCAGGCGCAGTTGGAGGTTCTTCTCCAGGACCTCGCCGCCCAGGCCGACCCCGGTCATGAGCGCACGCGCGTAGTACTCGGTCTGGAGCACAGCCGGGATCAGCTCGAACGACGAGTACAGGGCTTCGGTGGCGATGGCCTCCACGTCGAGGATGCGCCGCAGCCACGGGGAGATCGGGCCGCCGATCTTGCTCTTGGGCCTGCGGCGGTGGGCCTCGGAGTTGAGCGCGAACAGGTCCTCGCGGGTCGCTTCGTCGGCTCCGTAGAGGTCGAGGAGCTTCTCCAGCTCGGCCTGCTTGACGCCGCTGATCGCGTTCTCGATGTTGCTGATCTTGGTCATGGTGCAGCGCAGCACCTCGCCCACGCGCTCACGGGGCACGCCGGCCTCTTCGCGCATGCGGCGCAGCGTGGTGCCGATCTGGATGCGGGCGGCACTGCGGTGTGGGCTGGTCATCGTTCTCCTCGATCATCACCCGATCGGGACTTGTCGGCATCCTGTACGTACGAGATAGTAGTCCCGAGTGCGGAGAGTGTACAACCCAAGGCGGGGAGTGACGACATGGGGTCGCGGTTCCATCAACTGAGCTTGATCGAGACGAGTGGGAGCGGGGTGTACTTCCGACAGGTCGCGCGGGCGCCCGTGGCCGACGACGAGGACTTGCACGGCTGGATGGTGGAGATGCTGGCGGCCCATCGGTGCAACCTCGGGCTCTACGTCGCCGAGACGGGCACCATCGTGGCCGACGAAGACCAGATCGACGCCGACCTGTGGCTCGCGTGGGACGGGGTGGCCGCCTTCTCGACCACCGAGTAATCGTTCGCGTCCGGCGCGGGCCTTGTAGGACCTTGGTGCGCATGACGTTCGATGAACTGGTGGCCGAGGGCGCGTCCGTTCCCGTCGAGGGGTGGGACTTCTCCTGGTTCGAGGGCCGGGCGACGGAGGGGCGGCCGTCGTGGGGTTACTCGAAGCTCCTCGCCGACCGCATGTCCCGGGCCGAGGCGGCGCTCGACGTGCAGACCGGCGGTGGTGAGGTGCTGGCGTCGATCCCGCAGGCACCTCCAGTGCTGGCGGCCACCGAGTCGTGGCCGCCGAACCTGGAGGTGGCCCGCCGCAACCTGGCCGCGCTGGGCGCCTCGGTGGTCCAGGCCGAGGACGATGGGCCGCTGCCGTTCCCGGACGCGTCGTTCGACCTGATGGTGAGCAGGCACCCGGTCGTCACGCGCTGGGACGAGGTCGGCCGGGTGCTGCGGCCGGGTGGCACCTACCTGTCGCAGCAGGTCGGCATGGGCACGTTGCGGGAGCTGACCGACTTCATGATGGGTCCGCAGCCGGTGAGCGACGGGCGCAGCACCGAGCGCGCGGTGGCCGGGTTGGAGGCGGCCGGGCTGACCGTCGTCGACCTGCGGTCGGAGTCGTTGTGGGTGGAGTTCTTCGACGTCGGCGCGGTCGTGCACTTCCTGCGCAAGGTGTTGTGGACGGTGCCCGACTTCACCGTCGAGGCGTACCGGGACCGGTTGGTCGCGATGCACGAGCACATCGGGCAGGAGGGGTCGTTCCGGACGAGTTCGGAGCGGTTCCTGGTCGAGGCGCGCAAGGACGGTCAGCCGCGGGTGTAGATCACGCCCAGCTTGTCGACCTCGCTGCCGGAACGGCCGGTGAAGCCCGCGATGTGCCAGCCCGCGGGTGCGGTGAAGGTGGCCGCGTCGCCGGTGGGAGTGCCGGCCGAGATCGTGCGGCCGAGGTTGGTGGTGATGCGGACGGAGAAGATCCGGGTGCGGCCGTCGCGTTGACCTTGGGTGAGCGTGGCTCCCGTGAGGTGCTCGCCGGGCTGGAGGGTGAGCGAGGCCGGGGTGCCGCCCGTACCACCGTGGCTTCGAGCGGTGCCGTCGGCGAGCGTGATGCCGACGCGGTCGAGGCGTGCGCCTCCGCTCAGGGTCACCTCGCGCACGGCGGTTCCGGGACGGATGGCGTCGACGTCGGTGAACGGGGTGCCGTGCGGGCCGCCGACCTGGTCGCTCATGCGCAGGTGGTCGGCGAGCCGCCAGTCGAAGCCGACCGCGTGCGGGTAGTGGTCGGACAGCGGCTTGCCGTCGGCGTCGAGGAAGGCCGCGTGGTCGTTGCGGTAGGTGGTGGCGGTGAGGTCGATGAAGGCGTTGTCGCGGTAGAAGACCTTGTCGACGACTTCACACGAACTGGTGACGTTCTGCGGGTCGCACACCAGGGCCGGTGCCCCGGCGGCGGGTTCGGCGCCACCCCGGATCAGCTCCACCCAGGCGTCGGTGAGGCCGTTGGCGCGGACGAGGTCGCGGATGTTGTCGCCGGTGCGGGTGTAGCGGGTGTTCGTGTCGCCCATGATGATCACCGCTTGGCCGGCGGAGGTGCGGGTGACGTACTGCGACAGCTGCGTGATGTTCGCGCGGCGGGCCGCCAGGTCGGCGTCCGTGCTGCCGGCGTTGGCGTGGACGTTGTAGAGGTCCACGTAGACGCCCTCGGCCAGGCGGATGCGGGCGAACGTGAAGCCCTTGGGCGTCAGGCAGTCGGTGCCGTTGCACTGGTTCCACTTCACCCGGGCGAAGTCGCTGTACGGGTAGGCCGAGAGGGTGTTGAGGCCGTCGCCGAACGGCACCCCGCCGCTGGTGGGGGTGCGGTGCGGGTGGTTGTCGGCCGCGTAGAGGGCGGCGTGGTAGTTGAAGTCCTCTTGGACGTTGACCACGGCGTAGTCGCGGATGCGGGCGCCGATGACCGGGGTGTTCTTCGCCGGGTCCGACGACGACAGCGGTTCGGGGAGCCCGGCGACGTTGTAGGTCAGCACGGAGAACTGCCCGCCGGTGTCGGCGGCGGACGCGGTCGGTGCGGCGGATGCCGGTGCGATCGGTGCGGCCAACGCGGTGGCGCCCGCGACCGCGAGCACGATGCCGAGGAGTCGTCTCACGTCACCGAAGTGTGGCGATCCGGGCTCGTGCCCGGAACCCACTACGCGAATGTTTTTCAGGTGTTCACCCGGTCAGTCCACCCGGCCGGCCCACCGTCACCGTCTTCGGGTCACGCCGTGTCCTCGCGGACCTCCAGGACGATCCGGCGGGTGCCGAGGGGCGCGTCGAGGGTGACGTTGACCGGCACCGAGCGCAGCTCCTGCGTGCAGACGACGCCGCTGGGCGGCGGGTAGTAGGTCGTGACGAGGGTGATCGACACCTGGTCGCCGGACTGCGCGGTGACCTCGGCGCTCGCCGTCTTGCACCCTCCCGCCATGCCGACGACCTGCACCGTTCGGCCGTCCGCGGACGTCCACGCCTGCGGCGTGTAGGTGTCGGGGAGCGTGCCGCTGTCGATCTGGGCCGGCGGGACCTCCGTCGACCCGCCCGCCAGCGGCGCGGCGCTGGTCTGCGGCGGTGGGGCGGTCGGTTGCGCGCCGCCGGGGGATGACAACGTTGTCGGGGCGGCGGATGAGGCTGTTGTCGTCGTCGTAGGGGCGCTCGACGACTGGTCGTGCAGGCCGTTGCTGGCGGTGTTGGTGCATCCTGCGAGCGCGAACAGGGCGACGACGGCGGCGACCTTGACGTTCCTCATAGCTGGAGGACGGTACTCGGGCCGGTGAGGTTGCAGGGGCGATGCCCGGCCGACCGGGGGCAGGCCGACCGGGCACCAGGGAGGGTCTGCTTCCGGTGCCGCTACTTCTGTTCCTGCTACTTCTGGTCCTGCCGGGTGGACAGGACGACCTTGCGGTCGCCGAGCGGCGCGTCGAGCTTCGCGGTCAGCGGCGGGTAGCGGATGTCCATCGTGCAGACCGGCTGGTCGAGCGGCGTGGTCTCGACCAGCACCACCTTCACGACCTGGGCGTTCTGCTCCGCGACCTCGACGCTCGCCTTGCCGCAGCCGGCTTCCTGGGCGATGACGCCGAGCACGGTGCCGTCACCCTCGGTCCAGGTGGTGGTCGGGTTGCCGTCGGGGACGGCGCTCGCGTCGATCCGGTCCTTCGGCACCTCCGTGCCGCCGGCCGGCACGGGGCTGTCGAACTCCGGTTCTTCGCCGGGTGAGGTGGTCGGCGAGGCCGACGTGGTCAGCGTCGGCCCACCGTCGCCCGGACCGACGGGCGTGGACGTCGCGCAGGCGGCGAGCACGACCAGCAGCACACCCGCGCCGATAACGGTTCCAAGGCTTCTCATGTGAACAGGACGGACCAACCCACCCCGCCGGTTGCCCACCCTTCTTCACAGTTACCCGTTCAGCTGACCCACCACCACCGCGAGAGTCCAACGCTCACGCGCCGAGAGTCCTACGTTCACGACCCCTGAATTCAACGTTCGGCCCACGGGCGAGCCGTCCTGAGCGTTGAACTCGGGGTGTCTGAACGTAGGACTCTCGCGACGTGGAGGTAGGACTCTCGCGGTTTAGGAGGGGAGGGATTGGTTGAGGGTGGTGATGGCGTGGCGGAGGGCGGTGAGGCGGGAGGTGGAGGCCAGGCCCGCGTGGTAGAGGTGGAACTCGCGGACGCCGGCGTCGGCGTAGGCCAGCCACTCCGCCAGCAACGCCTCGCCGTCCGCCGGCTTCGGAGGCAGGGCCAGCACGTACGCGGCCGTGCGCACGTCGGTCTCGGCGCGCAAGGCGCGGATCGCGGGCACGGAGGCGTCCACACCCGGCCAGCACGTCAGGGTCAGCACGTCGACGTCGGCGTCGACTCCCCCGGCCACCGTGGCGAACGGGCCGGTCCCCCACGGGTCGGCCGTCGCGTGCATGGCGATGCGCGTGGACGGCGAAGTCGACCGGATCAGCCCGACGAGTTCACGCCGCAACGAACGGGTGAGACCGGTGCGGACCTCGCGCACGTGGGCGGCCTGGTCGCCCAGGGCCTCCTCCACGCTCGTGGCAGCGTTGTCGACGCCCGCACGCACCAGCGCGCGCAGGCCGTCAACGTCGTCATAACGCCGAACGCACCCCGCGCAGAAGCACAACGACAGCAGCTTCTGCTGCACGGCCGACCAGTCCGCGCCGTCGGTCTTCTCGTGGTGCCCGCCGTGGACGAACCCGAGCGGCCCGCACGCCTCCAGCACGATCCCGTCCGGCCGGCCCAGCTCCAGCACCTCGGACACCAACGTCCGGGTGTACTCGACCACGTCGTCGTTCGACGGGCACAGCGCGTACGGGTACACGTCGCCGAAAGCGTTGCGCACCGCCACGTCCGGGTGAGCGTCGCCCAGCCGACTGCTGTGCGTCAGCACGGTCCACGCGTACACCGGCAACCCGGCGGCGCGCAACGACCCAGCGGCCGTGCCGTAGGAGTCATCGTCCACCCAGGACGGTGCGGCGGGCACCAACCGCTTGCCCCGCCACGCCTCCTCCCGCACCGGCAGGTAGAACGCCGCGTGCCGCGCGTCCACCATCCGACGCGTCGGGTGCAACGGTGTCGCGGCCCGCACCGTGTGGTACGACGCGGCCAAGGCCACCGCGTCGACACCCAACGACGCGACCCGGTCGACAGCGGACGGGTCGCCTACGACGTCCCATGGGTACAAGTGCGCGACGGTGGTCACCACCGGGGGCGCTTCCTCTCGTAAGACGGATCGTGCTTCTGCATGTAACCGGTGTCGTCGCGCTGCACGAGCCCGCACGTCCGGTAGTTCTCCGCGAGCCGTGCCAGCGCGTCGCGGTCGAGCTCCACACCCAGGCCCGGGGTGGTCGGCACCGGCACCGCGCCGTCCACGAACGTGAACGGGGTGGTGATCACGTCGTCCGAGGAGTTCCACGGGTAGTGCGTGTCGCACGCGTAGTTCAGGTTCGGCGTGGACGCGGCGAGGTGCGTCATCGCGGCCAGGCTGATGCCCAGGTGCGAGTTGGAGTGCATGGACAGGCCGATGCCGAACGTCCGGCAGATCCCGGCCAGCTCCTTGGACCGCGACAGGCCGCCCCAGTAGTGGTGGTCGGACAGGATGACCTGCACCGCGCCCACCTCGACCGACCGGGCGATGTGCTCGAACGCGATCACGCACATGTTCGTCGCCAACGGCATCGGCGCACGTGCCGCGACCCGCGCCATCCCGTCGATGTCCGGCGCCGGGTCCTCCAGGTACTCGACCACGCCGTCGAGCTCCTCGGCGACCTTCAGCGACGTCTCCGGCGTCCACGCCGCGTTGGGGTCCAGCCGCAGCGGGTGGTCGGGGAACGCCTCGCGCAGCGCGCGGATCGCCTCGATCTCCTGCTCCGGCGGGTAGACGCCGCCCTTGAGCTTGATCGAGCCGAACCCGTGCCGCTCCACCAGCAGCCGCGCCTGCGCCACGACGCCCGCCGGGTCGAGCGCCTCGCCGAACTCGTCCGGTTCGGCGCCGGGGTGCCCGGCCCACTTGTAGAACAGGTACGCGCTGTAGGGCACCGCGGACCGCACCGCGCCGCCGAGCAGGTCGCTCACCGGGCGGCCGAGGGCCTTGCCGCGGATGTCCCAGGTCGCCACCTCGAACGGCGAGAACACCCGGTCCACCGTGGACTCGACGGTGAGCGGCCCGGTCAGCCCGTGCCGGTCGGACCCGGCCTCGCCGCCCAGCGCCGCCGCGATCCGGGCGTGCATCTCGTTCAACGAGTGCACGTCCAGACCCACCAGCGAGGGCGCGGCCGTGCGCATCCGGTTGAGGTGGCCGATGTCGCCGTAGCTCTCGCCGAGCCCGGAGATCCCCTCGTCGGTGTGCACCTCGACGATGGTGCGCAGCGCCCACGGCTCGTGCACGCCGACCGAGTTCAGCAGCGGCGGGTCGCGGAAGGCGACGGGGGTGATGACGATGTCGGTGATCTTCATGCGGCCAGGCTCCGTCCGGCCGCGACGATCTTCTCCAGCTCCGCCACGTGCTCGGGCGTCGGGTCGAGCAGCGGCGGGCGGACGCCGCCGACGTCGAGCCCGGTGGCCCGCACCGCGGCCTTGACCAGCGACACGGCGTAACCGGGCACCTTGTCGCGCAACTCGACCAGTGGCTTGTAGAACTCCATCAGGTAGCGGTTGACCAGGGCGTCGTCACCGCTGTGCACGGCGTGGTAGAAGCCGAGCGAGATCTCCGGCGCGAAGCAGAACACCGCCGAGGAGTAGAGCTCGACGCCGATGCCCCGGTACGCGGGCACGGTCAGCTCCGCGGTCGGCAGGCCGTTGAAGAACTGGAACGGCTTGTCGACCGCCGAGCGCACCGCGAGCACGATGCGGTGCAGCAGGTCGATGTCGCCGAGCCCGTCCTTGAACCCGACCACGGTCGGCAGCGACGCGACCTCCACCGCCGTCTCCGGCGTGAACACCGCGTTGTTGCGCTGGTAGACGATCAGCGGCAGGTCGGACGCGCCCGCCACCTCCGCCACGAACCGCACCAACCCCTTGGCCGGGTTGGTGACCAGGTACGGCGGCAGCAGCAGCAAGCCGTCCGCACCGGCACCCGCGGCCGCCCGGGCGATCCGCTGGGTCGTCGGCAGCGGGCCGCCCGCGCCCGCGAACACCGGCACCCGCCCGGCGGTCGCCTCGACCGCCACGGCCACCGCCCGTTCGACCTCCGACGGCTCCAACGCGTGGAACTCGCCGGTGCCGCAGGCGATGAACACGCCGCCCGCGCCCGCCGCCACCCCGCGCTCGACGTGCTCGGCCAGCACGTCCTCCGCGAGCACGCCGTCCGCGTCGAACGGCGTCACCGGGAAGAACAGCACCCCATCCAGTTGCATACCCAGACCTTCATCCCTTGATCGCTCCGGTGGTGAATCCCACGCAGGAAGGACTTGTGCGGCGAACCGTGCGATCCGCCGAGCGCGGGTCGGCACGGGGAGCGGCGGATCCGGGGGAAGATCCTCGAACTCCCCGCGCCTCGCGCGGTCGCCGCACCGTCCCGACCAGCGGGGCGTGGACGGCTGGGTGACCGCGGAGTTCCTTGCGCGCCAACGCACAGGCGGCGAACGCGTCGACGACAAGGTGAGTGGAGCAGCAGGGCACCATCGGCGCTGATGAGCGAGTCCCCACCGACGTGGCACTGGTTCCGGTACCGGCCCGCGGGGCGATCCCGCCGTTGGGATCGCCCCGCGGGGTGGGTAGCGACGGCACCGCCGCCACTGGCCGTCGCTCCCACGTCTAGGGCGGTGTCGACCGGTGTCACCGGGCCACCCTGGGCGACCGGGCGGTCCAAGTCCAGGACTTGCGCAACCCCGGCCGTGCGCTGGTTTTCACCGGTTCGGCGGATGCCGCCGTTCCGACGGGGTGAGGCTCGACGGGGAGGCGGTCGCCGGGAGATTCGGTGCCGTGTTTGCCGGACCGCGCCGCGCGGCGCGTTCGGGCCGGGGACGGCGTGCCTCGGCGCGGCCGGTGCGCGAATCCTCCGAACGGCCGGTACTCGCAGGTCGGGTGCGTGACGGTACCCGCAACGGTCGCTACAGCGACGGCCGTGGCGCACCGGCGGGAGAGTGTCATGGGCGGTGACTCCTGTTCACACCCGTACTTTTCATATATGTGAAGCGGGGTCGTACTTGTGAACGTGTTGGCCGGACTGTAAGAATCGGCGCAGCGACGTGTCAAGTGCGTGTTGCCGGAACGTTTCCCGTGGAGGACTTGGTGACTGGACCCGCGTCACCCGCTCGGCCGAACGCGGTCAAGTCGGCCGATCGGACTGTGGAACTGCTCGAAGTGCTGTCGGCGTCGGACCGCCCGCTGACCCTGACCGAACTGCACCGCGAGCTGAGCTACCCGAAGTCGAGCCTCTACATGCTGCTGCAGACGCTCGTCGCCCGGGGGTGGGTGGAGCTCGACCCCACCCGCGGCACGTACGGCATCGGCGTGCGCGCCCTGCTCGTCGGCACGTCGTACCTCGACCACGATCCGGTGGTGCAGGTCGCCATCCGGGTGATGGAGCAAGTGCGCCGGGAGATCAACGAGACGGTCCACCTGGCCCGCCTCGACGGCGCGGACGTGGTGTACCTGGCCAGCCGCGAGTCCGAGCACCACCTGCGCGTGGTGTCCCGCGTCGGCCGCCGGCTGCCCGCGCACTCCACGTCCCTGGGCAAGGCGCTGCTGGCCGCGCGCACGCCGGCGGAGGTGGACGCGATCCTGCCCACCCGGCTGACGCCGTTGACCCCGAACACGATCATCGAACGCCCGGCGCTGCACGCGCAGCTCGCGGGGTTCCGCGCGGTCGGGTACGCGCACGAGCGCGAGGAGAACACGCCCGGCCTGGGCTGCTTCGCCGTCGCCCTGCCCTACCGCAACCCGGTGCTCGACGCGATGAGCTGCTCGGTGCCGCTGGGCCGGCTCGACCCCGACCACGAGCGGCAGGTCGTGGAGGCACTGCTGCACGCGGCACGCACGATCACCGAGCTGCTGCGCCAGTTCGGCCGCTGATTCCCGTCCCGGATCCGAAAGGGCTCGACGTGACCGCACGAATCCTGATCACCGGCGCCGCCGGCATAGTCGGCACGCTCATGCGCACCCGACTGGCCGCGCCGGACCGGACCCTGCGCCTGCTCGACATCGCGCCGCTGCCGCCCGCCGCCGACGGTGAGCGGGTCGAGCTGGTCACGGCGTCGGTCACCGACCAGGCCGCGATGGACGAGGCGTGCGCGGACGTCGACGCGGTGATCCACCTCGGCGGGCACAGCCTGGAACGGCCGTGGGCGGAGATCCTGGACGTCAACATCAACGGCACGCACGTGGTGCTGGAGGCGGCGCGCCGGGCCGGGGTGTCGCGGGTCGTGCTGGCCAGCTCCAACCACGCGGTCGGGTACTACGAGCGCGCGTCCGGCGAGGCGGGCGACTACCTGTTCCCGCAGCCCGACACTTACTACGGCGTGAGCAAGGTGGCGTTGGAGGCGTTGGGCAGCCTGTACGCGTCGAGGTACGGCCTGGACGTCATCGCGGTGCGGATCGGCTCGTGCTTCGAGAAGCCGCGGGACGCGCGGATGCTGTCGACGTGGCTGTCGCCGGACGACGGCGCGCGACTGTTCGAGGCGTGCCTGTCGGCGCCGTCGCCGGGTTTCCGGGTGATCTGGGGAGTCTCGGACAACACGCGCCGGTGGTTCTCGTTGGCCGAGGCGGAGGCCTTGGGCTACAAGTCGGAGGACGACTCCGAGGTGTTCGCGGACGAGGTGCTGGCGGCGGGCTCGCCGGAACCCGGTTCACCGGCCGTGACGTACCTGGGTGGTATGTGGTGCACGCCCGAGTTCGACACCGCGGTGAAGGAGGCCGGCCGATGAGCGACGGCGTGCAGGGGTTCGACCCGCGTACCGGCGAGCCGGTCGGCGAGGCGGTGCCGGAGACGTCGGAGGTCGAGGTCGACGCGATCGCACGGGCGGGCGCGGCGGCGTTCCCGGCGTGGTCGTCACTGCCCGCCGTCGAGCGGGCCTCGGTGCTCGAAGCCGTGGCCGACGCGCTGGACACGTCGACCTCGGCGTTGGTGGAGATCGCGGACGCGGAGACCGCGCTCGGCGTGCCGCGGCTGACCACCGAGTTGAAGCGGACCACGAACCAGCTGCGGTTGTTCGGCGAGGTGCTGCGCGAGGGCAGCTACGTCGAGGCGACGTTGGACTCGGCGAACCCGGACATCATCCCGCCGCGGCCCGTGCTGCGGCGGATGCTGCGTCCACTCGGGACTGTCGGGGTGTTCGCGGCGTCGAACTTCCCGTTCGCGTTCTCGGTGGCGGGCGGCGACACGGCGTCCGCGCTGGCCTCGGGCTGCCCGGTGGTCGTGAAGGCGCACCCGTCGCACCCCGGCACGTCGCGGGAGACCGCGCGGGTGGTGCAGTCGGTCGTCCCGGCGGGTGTTTTCGGCATCGTGCACGGCCAGGAGGCCGGGGTGGCGCTGGTCAAGCACCCCGAGGTCAAGGCGGTCGGGTTCACCGGCTCGACCGGGGGCGGCCGGGCCCTGTTCGACCTGGCCTGCGCCCGACCCGACCCGATCCCGTTCTACGGCGAGTTGGGCAGCGTGAACCCGACCGTGGTGCTGCCCGGGGCGGCCGCCGCACGGCCCGAGGGGTTCGCGGCGGAGTTCGTCGGCTCGCTGACGCTCGGTGTCGGCCAGTTCTGCACCAACCCCGGTCTGCTGTTCGCGCCGGAAGCCCTGGTGCCGGCGCTGGCCGAGGCCGTGTCGGCGTCCGTGGGCGGTCCGATGCTCAACGAGCGCATGTGCGACTCGTACCGTTCGGGCACCGATGGCCTGGCCGCGTCCGGGCTGGTCGAGCTGGTCGCGTCGGGCACCGCGCCCGCCGAGGGCTGGAGCGTCGAACCGCGCCTGTTCCGGGTGCCGCTGGCGACGTTCGCGGAGAACCTGGAGAAGCTGACCGAGGAGCACTTCGGCCCGGCGGCGGTCGTGGTGACCTACCGCGACGCGGCGGAGCTGGAGACGGTCCTCCCCCGCCTGCCCGGGACGCTCACCGGCACCGTGCACGCCGCCGAGGGCGAGCACCCGGAGGCGGGACGGGTCGCTGAGGCGCTGCGGCCGGTGGTGGGGCGGCTGATCTTCAACGGCTGGCCGACCGGTGTCGCGGTGGCGTGGGGCATGCACCACGGCGGACCGTGGCCGGCCACGACGAACCCGCTGCACACGTCGGTCGGGGCGACTTCCATCCGGCGGTGGGTGGCACCGGTGACCTACCAGTCCTGGCCGGACGCCCTGTTGCCCGCCGAACTGCGCGAGGGCAACCCCCTGGGCATCCCCCGCCGGGTGGACGGCGTACTCGGCGTCCACTAGGGCTTGGGCGAGCGGGAGGTGGCGCCAGGCGTTCCAGGCGCCTGACGCCACCTCCCCCGCTTTCCGCTTTCGACCGGTGCCCGCCGACCCGTCCGGCCCGAAGGTGGCGCCGCCTCGGTGACGTTGGTCTGCTCATCGCGGCCGAGGTGTGGTCGAGCCGCGCTCACCAGGCGTAACCCCGAACGCCCACCCCGCCGCGTCTCGACAAGTCCGCACCGATGACAGTGAAACCCGTCGCTCGTTCCGGTGAAGCGAATCGTATTTTGTATACGAAAGTCTGTATGTTGAATCCGGCATTCCCGACACGTGCCCGAGGAGGCGACCGTGAGTCGGCCCAGTTCGCCGCTGACTGGCACGGGGAATACCCGCCGGGCGGGCCGTGACTCGCTGAGCAGCGCTGTCGGCCGGAAGGTCGAGCGGCCCGCGCCGTTGCGCCAAGCCGTTTACGAGGCGCTGCTCGACCTGATCGTGTCCCGTGCGCTCAAGCCCGGTCAGCACCTCGTCGAGATCGAGCTGGCCGAGCACCTGGGCGTGAGCCGTCAGCCGGTGCGCGAGGCGTTGCAGCGCCTGCAAACCGAGGGCTGGGTCGACCTGCGCCCGGCGCAGGGGGCGTTCGTGCACACGCCCACCGACGAAGAGGCCGACCAGCTCCTCGCCGTGCGCAACGTCCTGGAGACCTACTCCGCCCGGCTCGCCGCCGAGCACGCCACCGAAGAGGACGTCAAGCAGCTGCGGAAGTTGCAGAACGAGGGCGTCGCCGCGCTCAAGGCCAAGGACGTGGACCGGGTCGTCACCGCGAACGCCGCGCTGCACGAGTTCATCACCCAGCTGTCCGGCAACGCCGTGCTGGCCGAGATGATCGCCACGGTCGACCGCCGCGTCCGCTGGTACTACGCGCCGCTCGCGCTGGCCCGAGGCAAGGACGCCTGGACCGAGCACGCCGACATCATCGACGCCATCACCCTGGGCGAGCCGCAGGAGGCCGCCAGGCTGATGAACCAGCACACCGAGCGCACCCGCACCGCCTACCGCGAGCACCGGGACGCCACGCAGTCGAAGTAGGTCACGCGGCAGGTCATGCGGTTGACGCGATCGGGACCGCGGGCGCCACCCCTTCCCCGGTGGAGGGCGAGATCGGCGGTGACGCGGAGGCACGCGCTCAGGCCCTGACCGCGGTCACCACCGTTCGACGAGCGGCTCGTCGTGCTCGCCCCGGCGCCACTGCTCGGTGACGCGGCCGAGTCGCGCCGGTGATGCCATGCCGCGCACGGACGCGACCTTGCCGTCGCGGACCTCCAGGACCACCATGCCCACCACCCGGTCCTCGAACACGGCGAGCACCGCCGGCGAGCCGTTGACCATCCCGGCGTGGATCGAGGGCGAGCCGCCGATCAGCTTCCGCTTCGCCGGAGTCGGCTTGAACGCGGCTCGCGCGGCGGCGGCGAACTGCTCGGGATCGGTGTAGCGCAGCAGCTTCTCGGCCAACCCGGCGCCGTCGGTGATCGCGGTCGCGTCGTCGGTCAGCAACGCCACCAGCCGTTCGGTGTGGCCCGAGGAGGCGGCGTCGAGGAACGCCTTGACGATCCGTCGCGCGGTGCCGCGGTCGACCTCGCCGGTGGTGCGGCCGGCGGCGATGTGGCGCCGGGCGCGGTGGGCGTGCTGCTGGCTCGCGGACTCGGTGATGTCGAGGATCCCGGCGATCTCGGCGTGGCTGTAGGAGAACGCCTCCCGCAGGACGTAGACGGCGCGCTCGACCGGCGTGAGGCGTTCCATCAGCGTCAGCACCGCCAGCGTCACGGATTCGCGCTGCTCGGCGGTGTCCGCCGGTCCCAACATCGGGTCGCCGTCGAGCAGCGGTTCGGGCAGCCAGGTGCCGACCGCGCGTTCACGCCGCGCCTTGGCCGAGCGGAGCCGGTCGAGGGACAGGTTGGTGACCACCTTGGTCAGCCACGCCTCGGGCACCTCGATGTGGTCCCGATCGGCCGCCTGCCAGCGCAGGAACGCGTCCTGCACCGCGTCCTCGGCGTCGGCGGCCGAGCCGAGCAGGCGGTACGCCAACGAGGCCAACCGGTCCCGGCTGGCCTCGAAGCGCTCGGCGGTCGCGTGGTCCATGAGCGCCACGTTAGGCGGTGACCGCCTCGGCGGGACGGTCGGCCGCGGTCGCCGCGCGGAGCTTGCGGGTCGGCATGCCGTAGGTCGGGTGGCCCACGCCGAAGGCGGCGCCCCGGAGGATGGCCGCCTTGAACCGTGCGGCCGCACGTCCGCGCAGGGCCCAGGACTTCGACCGCGCGTCGCGGCCGACCGCCTGGAAGATCGCGTCCCGCCGACCGAGGCTGATGTGGTTGCCGACGTAGACCAGCGAGGTCTTCGCGATCTTGCGGCCGGTCAGGTCCCCGATGATCGAGGCCACCGCCTGCATGCCGGTGAAGCCCGCCGAGGCGCACGACATCGGCAGCGGCCGGCCGTTCTCGCCGATGACGTGGACGCTGTCGCCCGCGGCGTAGACGTCGGGGTGCGAGACCGACCGCATCATGCGGTCGACCCGGATCCGGCCGTCGGCCTCGACGTCGAGACCACTGGCGGCGGCGATCGGGTGGACCGCGAAACCCGCCGCCCAGACCGTCGCGTCGGCGGCGAAACCGGTGCCGTCCTCGGCGAAGGCGCCCGTCGCCTCGACGCGGTCGATCGTGGTGTGCTCGTGGACCGCGATGCCGAACCGGTCGAACGCCCGCAGCAGGTGGCGGCGGGCCTTCGCGCCCAGCCAACCGCCCAGCTCGCCGCTCGTGACGAGGCTGACCCGCAGCCCCGGCCGGGACTCGGCGATCTCGGTGGCGACCTCGATCGCGGTCAGGTTGCCGCCGACGACCAGCACCGTCCCGTGCCCGTCCAGCTCGTCCAGCCGACGGCGCAGGCGCAGCGCCGACGGCCGTCCGGCGACGTGGAAGGCGTGCTCGGCCACGCCCGGCACGCCTTGGTCGGCGACGGTGCTGCCCAGCGAGTACAGGAGGGTGTCGTAGTCGAGCCGGTCGGTGCCCTCGCCGTCCGTGACGGTGACGGTCCGGTGCTCGACGTCGACCGCAGTGACGTGCGCCTGGCGCAGGCGGATGCCGGTGCCCGCGAACATCTCCGCCAGCCCGCGGCGGCGCAGGTCCTGGCCGGCGGCGACCTGGTGCAGGCGCAACCGCTCGACGAAGTCGGGTTCGGCGTTGACGACGGTGATCTCGAAGTCGTCGGGGTGCAGGCGGCGGACGAGGTTTCCAGCGGCGTAGGCCCCGGCGTACCCGGCTCCGAGGACGATGACGCGGTGCGGCATGTTCGTGCTCCTGTCTGGTTCGCTCCGCCTCTGAACGAGACAGCGAGCCGATCCCTGACAGGCTTCGACTATGACGTGGGTCACCGCGGACGTCGGCAGGTGCCCGGCGCAGCCGCGACCGGTCCGGCCGGGGTGTCAGTTCGCGGTCAGGTCGACGGTGGTGGTGGCGCCGGCGGTGACGTCCACCGGGACGGGGTGCCACTGAAGACCTTCGTTGGTCGGGGTGAACGCGATGCGGACGGCCTGGGTCCCCAGTCCGGCGATGGTGTACTGGTTCGGGCTCTTCATGCCGGCTTGCGGGGCGGCCCAATCGCCGGTCCTGGCGTTCACCGCGTAGACGGACGCGTAGTGCCACGGGATGGTGAGGCCGGTGATCCGGCCGGTCAGCACGCCGGCCGCGGTCAGGGCGGCGTCGGCGGTCGTGACCTGGTCCGCGTGCACGCGGACCGGGGTGGCCGAGTGGCGGTCGGCGGCGTTGCCGGACCACTGCCAGGCGTAGCGGCCGGAGCGGTCGGGGAACTGGACCGGCCAGTCGTAGGGCCCGAGGCCGCGGATCGTGTAGGCGCCGCTGCCGTAGGTGCAGTTCGGCTCGTAGGGGTTGACCGACCACGGTGCGGCGGGGGCGACGATGACGCAGACGCCGGACACCTCCGCGCCGGTCGCGGCGGCGGTGACCGTGCCGCTGATGGTGCCCGCCGGGTCCAGTCGGATGGTCACCGAGGTCGTCTCGCCGGAACGCAGGACGTGCCAGGCCGCCTGGTCCACGTCGCCCGTTCCGCCGTCCGGGCCCACCCACTGGCTGCCGTGCACGCCGTCCGTCGGCCTGGCGAACAGCTTGGTGCGGCCCGTGAAGCGCATGCCCAGGCGCAGTCGTCCGGCGGAGTCGGCGCAGGTGTCGAGGTACTGCGGGACGGAACCGCGGGCGCCCTCGTCCACCTCGGCGACGCACGTGCGGGGCACGGGCCGGCCGGTCACCGCGTCCACGAACGTCAGGTCCAGCACCGCCTCGCGGTCCATCGCGATGGACGCGGTGGTCGTCTGCTCCGCGACGACGTCCTGGTCGACGGAACCGTAGAGGTAGCCCGCGGGCGGGTTGGCGGTCACGTGCCAACGCCCCACGCGAGCCGGGCCGAGTTCCACCTTGCCGCCGGAGTCGGCGCAACCGCTGACGAAGTGCGGCCCGCTCGCCGACACGCACACGCCCGGCATCGGCGCGCCGGTCGCGGAGTCGGTGATCGTGATCTCCAGGTCTCCGACCGGCAGTGCCACCTCGTCCACCGCGGTCTCCACCCCGGTCACGACCGTGATCTGCTGCGCCGACCACGAGTCGTGCTTCCCGGGCCACCACTGCTCGGTGAACGACGGCCACTGGTAGCGCAGCTTGTACTGACCGGCGGGCACGGCGGCGAACCGGTACCGGCCTCCGGCGTCGGTCACCACCGAGTCCCGCTGTTGCCGTGCTGGTCGGTCAGGTCGACGCGGGCCTGTGCGACGGATGCGCCGGTGGTGCGCCGGAAACTCCCCGCCACCGACCCGGCCTCCGCCGCCCCGGCCGTCGGCGTCACCACACCGGCGATCACCAACGCGGCCACGAGCACGCGCGAAAATCCCAGGACGGACGTGGGCCCTCCCCTGCTCCACGATCCAGCGACCACGATGAACCAACAAGGCCCGCGCACGTCGTGGAACACGCGTGATTACGCCGATCGCGCACTCGCGCTCCCACGGAGTGCGGATCTCTGCGGAGTGCGGATCTCTGTCTCACACGAGGCGGTGACGGCCGGCGATGACGGCGCGGACACGACGGCGCGGACACGACGTCAGGCAGCGGGATCCCGGCCATCGCCGCCGCCTGCACCAGCTCCACCGGCCCCGGCCGCTGACCACCAGGACGGCGCCGGTGAGCGGCAGGCCCCCGGTTCCTCAGCGCCCAGCCCACCGCCTTGTCAGCCGCGTTGTGCCTGCCGACGTACTCCCTCCGGTACGGCAGTCGGCCTTCGGCGTCGAACAGCCGCGCCGCGTGCAGGCCGCCCGTGCGGTCGAAGACCCGTGGCGCGGGACGGAGGTCGCCCGGCAGCGTGGCCAGGGTCTCGGCGTCGACGGTGAGCGGTCGTCGGCCGTCGGCCGGCTTGCGCTGGTGCGCACGGCGCCCACCACGCCTGCCTGCTCATAACCATCCCATGTGGATACTCCTTTCTGTGGACGCTCCCCGTCTGGGGACACTCCTTGTCCGGGGCCGGCGCCCGGCACACCACGCCGCGGAGCGGCTGGACCGGATCCGAGTGCCCGAACGGCCGATCTGGAGACGGCCGGGCACGTTCAGGGAGTGGCCAGGGCCTCCGTTGGGGACAGGCGGCTGGCTCGGACGGCCGGGTAGAGGCCCGCCAAGGCGCCGATCACGGCGGTCGCGGCCATGCCGCCCAGGGTGGCCCAGGCCGGGACCAGAGTCGGCCAGTGCTGGTAGGCGGAGTAGGCCGTCGTCACGAGGACACCCAGGACAGCGCCGGCGGCGCCGCCGAGGGCGGACAGGAGCAGTGACTCGGTCAGGAACTGGGCGCGGATCTGGCCCCTGGTGGCGCCCAGGGATCTTCGGAGGCCGATCTCGGCGCGGCGTTCCAGGACCGAGATGACCATGGTGTTGGCCACGCCCACGCCGCCCACCAGCAGCGCTACCGCGCCCAGACCCAGCAGGAGGGCGTTGAGGGTTTCGTCGGTGGCCTGTTTGGCCGCCAGGACGTCCGAGGGGCGGGACACCTCCACTTCGTCGGGGTGTTCGGGGTTGGCGGTCGCGGCCAGGTTGGCCTGGACGCTGTGCACGGCGTCCTCCCTGGACCTGGCGTAGACCGTGGTCGGGTAGCCGTCGAAGCCCAGTTCCCGGCCCGCCACCGGCCAGCCGACCAGGGCCGCGGTGTCGAGTTCGGGCGCGAGGGGTGTGGGGTGCAGGACGCCCACCACGGTGAACCACTCCCCGCCCAGGTGGACGGGTTCGTTCGGCGCGGCGACGCCGAGGCGCTCGGCGGCTTTGTGGCCGAGGACCACGGCCGGGTACCGGGCGGTGGCTTCGTTGAGGAAGACGCCCTTCGCGACCGTCGCGCCGACGGTGTCCAGGAGGTCCGTCCTGGTGGCCAGGACGGCTATGCCGCCGGACTCCGTCTCGGGGACGTGGTCGTTGCGGTAGACGTGGGCGTCGACCACCCGGCCGGTCGCGGTGGTGGACAGGACCGGTTCCATCCGGCCGATCATGCCCACCGATTCGGTCGGCAGGTGCGTCTGCTCGCCGAACAGGGTCTGGCCCGGGCCGACGGTCAGCAGGTTCGTGCCGAGCGCGGCGAGGCGGCGGTCGAGGTCGGCCCGGCTGGACGTCGAGATTCCCACGACCGAGATCATCGCGGCGATGCCGATGGCGATGCCCAGCGCGGACAGCACCACCCGCGTCGGTCGGGCGCGGAGGCCCGCGCCGCCCACGCGCAGGACGTCGGCCGGGCTGAGGCGAGCCGGTCGCAGGTCAGCCATCACCCACCACCCGACCGTCGCGCACGTCCACCCGGCGCGGCAGGGTCGCGGCCACTTCTTGGTCGTGCGTGATGACCAGGACCGTGGTGCCCGAGGCGTTCAGGGACCGCAGCAGCCGCAACACGCCCTCGCCCGACTTCGAGTCGAGGTTCCCGGTGGGCTCGTCGGCGAGCAGCAGCGCCGGCCGCCCCACCACGGCGCGGGCGATCGCCACGCGTTGTCGCTCGCCACCGGACAACTCGTGCGGTCGGTGGGTCAGCCGGTGCCCCAGGCCGACCGACTCCAACGCCGCCACCGCACGTCGACGGCGTTTCCCCAGGCCGACGCCCGTGTAGAGCAGACCGTCCGCCACGTTGTCCACAGTGGACACACCAGCGGTCAGGTGGAACTGTTGGAACACGAACCCGATGACGCTCGCCCGCAACGCCGACAGCGCCCGGTCCGACAGGTCGCCCACCGCGTGCCCGTCGATGCGCACCTCGCCGTGCGAAGGCCGGTCGAGGGTGCCGATGAGGTTGAGCAACGTCGACTTGCCGGACCCGGACGGGCCCACGATGCCCACGAGCTCACCGCGCTCGACGGTGAGCGACACCTCCCGCAGGGCGACCACCCCCTGGTATTCCCGTCCCACCTCGCGCAACTCCACCACCGGCGTCATCGCGGCACCCCGACCTCGACGCCCTCGGCGATGCCCTCGCCGACGACCTCCACCCGACCGGCGGCGAACAGCCCCGTCTCCACCGGCACGTACCGGGTCGCACCGCCCTCGACCACCTGGACGCCGTACTCGCCCTCACCGAGCGACACCAGGGCGCCCACCGGCACCGCCAGCACGCCCTCCTTGCGCTCCGACACGAGCAGGACGTCCACCGGGGCCGAGTCGAGGCGCCCCAGCGCGGCCTGGTCGGCCACCGAGACCACCACCTCGACCGTGGTGATCGGGCTCGCGCCCGGCTGGGCCGGGCCGGTGGTGGCCACGGTGCCCACCGACTCGACCCTGCCCTCGACCGACTTGCCGTCCGGCAGGGCCACGGTCGCCGACACGCCCTCGGCCACCAGGTGCTGCTTGCCCACCTCCAGCGGCACGACCACGACCCGGGTCGTACCCGTGTAGGTGAGCACCGGACCCGTCGCCCGACCGCCCGGCTGCGCCTTCAACTCCGCCACCCGCACCTCGCCACCGGCGACCACGACGTCCGTCGGCTGCACCACCCCCGTCTCCGGCACACCCAGCGCCTGCTGCCACGCGCGCACCGCCGTGGCCGTGCCCGCGGTGTAGGACTCGTCCGCGGTGAACCCGCCGTAACCGAACGCCAGCAGGTTTTCCTCCAACTGGAGGACGTCCCGGCCGGTGACCCCTGCGGACAGCGACCGGTACGCCGGCGTGGCGCCGAACAGCAGCGGGACGGGCCGGTCGTCCACCTCGTACACCGCCTGCCCGCGCCCGATGACCGCGCCGGGCTCGGGCAGCCAGGTGACGGTGCCCTGCGCGCCGACGGGCACGGCGGTGGCCGCGCCGTGGCTCAACGCACCGGCCACCCGCTCGGTGCGGGTCAGCGTCGTCGTCACCACCTCCGCCGTGGCGGGCGGCAGGTTCGCCGCACTCGCGGGCGCCGGGTCCGCGCCGCCGAGGCCCACCGCGGCGACACCGCCCGCACCGAGCACCACCAGCACGCCCGCTCCCCAGGCGACTCTCGCCCGGCCCCTCATCGGCCCAGCACCGGGAGCTTGTCCCGACAAGCATCGAGCGCCGCCCGGAACGCGGGGCTGTCGCGGTCGACCTTCCCGAGCCCGCTCATCGTGCCGCCGTTCGGGTCGGGATCGGGCACGTCGACCCCGTTGTCCCGCATGCACCGGGTGAACTCCCGCAACCGGTCGAGCTGCTCCGGGTCCAACTTGGACAGATCACCGCCGCCGGGCAGGAGTTCCCGGCACGCCTCCCTGGCCCGCTCGAAGTCCGGATCGGTGCGGTCCACCTTCCCGAAGCCACCCGGTTTGCCGCCGGGCTCCGGGTCCGGCACGTCCACGCCGTTGTCGCGCATGCACCGCGCGAACTCCCGCAACCGGTCCTCCTGGCTCATCGCCGAGCCCGACGCCGACGGCCCCGACGGCCCCGACGGCGCGGCGCCGCCCGTGCCGCACCCGGTCAGTGCCAGCGCCAGCAACACCGGCACGATGCTGAATCGCATGTCCCCTCCTTCATCGGTGGGGCCAGTCGACCAGCGAGGCCATAACCAGCGCGTAACCACAACCGCTTATGCGGAGGTTATGACCCCCGGCGCACCATGGACCGCATGCGCATCCTCGTGGTCGAAGACGAAACGACGCTGGCGGCGACCATCGCCGAGTGGTTGCGCCGCGAGGCGTTCGCCGTCGACGTGGTGCACGACGGCGACTCCGCCCTGGAGCGCCTGTCGGTCAACGACTACGACGTGCTCGTGCTCGACCGGGACATACCGCGCGTGCACGGTGACGACGTGTGCCGCCGGGTCGCCGACTCGGGCGCCGAGACGCGGATACTCATGCTCACCGCCGCCGCGGCGGTGCGCGACCGGGTGGAGGGGCTGGCCCTCGGCGCGGACGACTACCTGCCCAAGCCGTTCGCGTTCGTGGAGCTGTCCGCACGGGTGCACGCGCTGCTGCGCCGGGTCAGGCCGCCGAACCCGCCGGTGCTCGCACGGGCGGACCTCCGGCTCGACCCGGCCCGCCGCCAAGTCACCCGAGCGGGTGAGTTCATCCCGTTGGCCAACAGGGAGTTCGCGCTGCTGACGGAACTGCTCCGCGCGCAGGGCGCCGTCGTCACCTCCGAACACCTGCTGGAGAAGGTGTGGGACGAGCACATCGACCCGTTCACCAACGCGGTGCGGGTGACCATGGTGAAGCTGCGCCGCAAGCTCGGTGAGCCGCCGCTGATCGAGACCGTGCCCGGTGTGGGATACCGGATCCCGTGATCGGCCGGTGGAGCATCCGCGGCAGGCTGACCGCGCTCTACGGCGGGTTGTTCCTGCTCGCCGGGGCCGTCCTGCTCGCGGTCACCTACCTGCTGGTGTGGCAGAGCCTCAACGGCCGGCTCCAGCCGCTCACCGACGTGGTGAGCCTGCGCGAGCTGCGCGAGGCGTCCTCCGACGACCTGATCGCGGCGGTCCGCACCGCCCAGACCCGCTACCGCGACGAGGTGCTGGACTCGCTGCTCACCCGAGGAGGCCTCGCATTGCTGTGCGTGGCCCTGATCGCGGTGGCGTTCGGGTGGCTGCTGGCGCGCGGCGCGTTGCAGCCGGTGCACCGCATCACCGAGACCGCACGCCGGATCGCGCAGGGCCACGGCCTGCACGAGCGGATACCGCCGACCGGTCCCGGCGGCGAGGTGGCCGAGCTGGCCGAGACGTTCAACGCGATGCTCGACCGGCTGGACCGCGCGTTCGACGGCCAACGCCGGTTCGTCGCCGACGCGTCCCACGAGATGCGCACCCCGCTCGCGGTGAAACGGGCGCTCATCGAGGTGTCGATCACCCGACCGGGTGCTTCGGCGGACGCCAAGCAGCTGGGCGCCGAGCTGCTGGAGGTCAACGCCCGCCACGAACGGCTCATCGACGGGCTGCTCACGTTGGCCGACAGCGAGAACGAGCTCACCGAGCGCACCGCCACCTCGGTCTCCGACATCGCCGAGCACGTGCTGTGGCAGTCGAGGGCCGTCGCCGAGAAGGCCGGCGTCGACCTGCACCACGAGTTGACGCCGTGCGAGGTCGTCGGCGACCCGGTGCTGCTGGAGCGCCTGGTGCGCAACCTGGTGGACAACGCCATCAGGCACAACCGCCGGGACGGGTGGGTCGACGTGAGCGCCGGACCGGGGGTCCTGGTGGTGGCGAACACCGGCCCGAAGATCGAGCCCTACGAGGTGGAAGGGCTGTTCCGGCCGTTCCGCCGGCTGGACCGGGTCGCCACCACCACGGGCGATCGAGGCCTGGGTCTCGGGCTGTCGATCGTCCGGGCCATCGCCACCGCCCACGGTGCGACGGTGACCGCGACACCGGGGGCGGACGGCGGGTTGGCGGTTGCGGTCAGGTTTGTCGGAGGGACGTGAGGAACGCCCGGAATGGACGGTCCGCAAAGGTCAATCTCGATCCAGGTCGTTTACTGTCCCTGACGCTGGTCGTGCTCCGTCCCACGGCCAGCTCGACGCAGTTGTTCCCCGCGCCGGAGTAGGTGCTCTTGCGCCACGCTCTGTCGTTTCTCATGTGTCCTTCACCGCGGTTGCCAGTTTTCTGATCAACGAAGCCGACTCCTTGGGCGACAGGGCGACCTCACTCACCATTTCCTCGAAGTGCAGCAGGTACTTCTGCACGTCGGCGGGATTGTCCACCCACTTGCCGCCGCCCGCGTACTCCAGGTACACGGCCGAAGGATCACTGTCCTCGAAGCGGAGAGCGGTCGCGCCACCACCGGACATGGTTCCGTGAGCACCGGCGCCGAACGGAACCACTTGGATGGTGATGTTGTCCTGCTTCCCCTTGTCGAGCAAATGCGACAACTGCTCGCGCATGACGGAAGGCCCGCCGACCATCCGGTGCAGTGCCGCTTCGTCGATCACCGCGTGCAGGAGCAACCCGGGCAGCCGGCGCTGCCGGTTCGCCAGCGCCGCGGTCACCTGTTCCACCGATACCGACGCGTCCATGAACCGCTGGCCCGCGAGCCTGATCGCCACCGCGTAGGCGGGCGTCTGGAGCAGACCCGGGATGACGATCATCTCGATGGTGCGGACCTCGGTGGCGTCGGACTCCTGCCGGGCGTAGGTGCGCGCTTCGGGCGTGTACGCCGCGGCGTACACCAATCGGGTGCCATCCTGCTTCGCGTCCTCCCACAACGCTTCCGCCTCACGCCGTTCGGCATCGCTCGCCCCGTAGAGCCCGAGCAGCGCGCCCAGCTCGGTCCAACTGGGACTGATGTAACCGTTCTCCATCCGCGACAGCGTCGACTGCGTCTTGCGTGTCAGCGCGTGGTAGTCGATCTCGGTCTTGCCCGCTCGCTTGCGCAAGGCGTTCAGGAACTGCCCCAGCTTGCGCTTGCGTCGGGTTTGGACGGCTGCCATGCGGATCTCTCCTCGCTGGAAAAGAACTGCGAACACCCTAGTCCGGTTCCGCGTTCCGCCCAGTTTCACTCGATCGAGCGTTTACAAGGTGCATATACACCTCTGTTGCCGCACCTGGCCGGCCTTCCACCCGCCCGGGGCCGACGAGCTCGCCCCGCCGTCCCCCCGTTGACCACGCCGCCGGTACCGGCAGGCCGTACGACGGGCCCGACGACCCGGACGGGTGATCAGCGCGGACCGAAGTTCGGCCACATGTACATCTCTCAGGTCCGACAGCGCAACGTCAAGGGGGTTCCACGGCACCGCGATGTGGATCTCATGCTCACCGCGCCCGGCGGACCGCCGTGAGGACGGGCGAACACCGACCGGCGGTACCCCGCCACCCAGGGCGATCGCGCCGGCCGGAGGCGGTCCGCACCGGCTCACGACCGGTGCCCCGGTTCGGGAACCGGGCCACCGCGGCCGACGGAGGTGCGAGCAGGTACGCCCGGGACCGGGTGGTGGATCTGGCCGGCCCGACCGGCCGGGTCACGGACGCCGACGACCCAGCGCAACGGCGACACCGCCCGAACGGCGCAGCGGCAGCTGGCGACACCGGTCGGGATCCGGCGCTTGACCTTGGAGTGCGCTCCAAGGTCTACCGTCGGGTCATGCGTGTTGCTGAACTGGCCGACGCGGTCGGGATCCGCCCGGACACGGTCCGGTACTACGAGCGCGCCGGGCTGCTGAACCCGCCGCCGCGCACCGCCGCCGGCTACCGGGTCTACCAGGAGGACGCGGTCGAGCGGATCAGGTTCGTGCGGGGCTGCCAGCGGCTGGGCCTGAAGCTGCGCGAGATCGCCGACCTGCTGGCCGTGCGCGACACCGGCGTGTGCCCGTGCGAACCCGCCGAAGAGCTGCTCCACCGCCACATCACCGAACTCGACGCGGAGGTCGCCCGACTGTCGGCGTTGCGCGACGAGCTGACCGAGATGGTGCGCGGGCTGCCCACCGGGCGCTGCCCGGACATCGAGCCGGGCACGTGGTGCCCACCAGAGCCGACGAATCGATCCGGGACAGGAGGTGACCGATGATGAACAGCGAGTGCGGGTGCGACTGCGAGTGCGGCACGGGCTGCTGCTGAGGTGAACGAGGTCGGCGAGGCGCCCGCCGACCCCCACCCGCCCGGTTCCGGCGCGCCGGGACCGTACCGTCCACAGTGGCTACGCGAAGACTTTTCGCCCCCGTGACGTCCGCCGGGGCCGGGAGTCTGTGAAATCCGCCTGAAAATGTCGGACCCGAGGTCCATCATGGCCCGCATGGCAGACGCAATCGTGGCCGAAGGACTGGTCAAGCGCTACGGGAAGGTGGTCGCCCTCGACGGCCTCGACCTCGTGGTGCCGGAAGGGACCGTCATGGGCCTGCTCGGGCCGAACGGCGCGGGCAAGACCACAACGGTGCGCGTGCTCACCACACTGCTTGAGCACGACAAGGGCAAGGCGACCGTCACCGGGTTGGACGTGGTCGCCGATGCCAAGGAGCTGCGTCGTCGGATCGGGTTGTCCGGTCAGTACGCGGCGGTGGACGAGAACCTGACGGGGTTCGAGAACCTGGACATGGTGGGTCGGTTGTACCACCTGGGCAGGAAGCGGAGTCGGGAGCGGGCGCACGAGTTGTTGGAGCGGTTCGACCTGGTGGAGGCGGCGGACCGGTCGGTGAAGGGTTACTCGGGGGGTATGCGTCGTCGGTTGGACCTGGCGGGGGCGTTGGTGGCGAAACCGCGGGTGTTGTTCCTGGACGAGCCGACCACGGGGTTGGACCCGCGCAGCCGGTTGGGGATGTGGGACGTGATCGGTGAGTTGGTCGCGGGTGGCACGACGTTGCTGCTGACCACGCAGTACCTGGAGGAGGCCGACCGGCTGGCGGACCGGATCGCGGTGATCGACCACGGCCGGGTCATCGCCCTGGGCACCGCGAACGAGTTGAAGGACCAGGTCGGCGGCGAACGCCTGGAGCTCACCGTCGGCTCCGCGCAGGACGCCGAGACGGCCAAGGCCGCGCTGACCCCGTTGGCGATCGGCGAGATCGCGGTGGACGACCGCGGGCACCGGCTCACCGTGCCGGTGTCGGGCGGCGCCGACGTGCTGGTGGACGGCATCCGGCGGTTGGACGCAGAGTCGGTCAAGGTGCTCGACGTCGGCCTGCGCAGGCCGACGCTGGACGACGTGTTCCTCACGCTGACCGGGCACGCGGCCGGCGGGGCCGGCACCGACGAGAAGCAGGGGGAGCAGGGAGCATGAGCGCGTTCACGCAGGCGTTGGGCGACGGAGTGGTGGTCGCCAAGCGCAACCTCATCAAGATCAAGCGGGTCCCGGACCTGCTCGTGTTCTCGACGTTGTCGCCGATCATGTTCGTGCTGCTGTTCGCGTACGTGTTCGGCGGCTCCATCGCCATCCCGGGCATGGACTACCGCGAGTTCCTGATGGCGGGCATCTTCGCGCAGACGGTGGTGTTCGGCGCGACCATCACCGGCGCCGGGCTGGCCGAGGACATCCAGAAGGGCGTGATCGACCGGTTCCGGTCGTTGCCGATGGCGCGGTCGGCGGTGCTGATCGGGCGGACCACCAGCGACCTGGCGAACAACGTCATCGTCATCGTGGTGATGTCGGTGACCGGCCTGATCGTCGGCTGGCGGATCCACTCGTCGCCGCTGGAGGCGCTGGCCGGGTTCGCCTTGCTGCTGCTGTTCGCCTACGCGGTGTCGTGGGGCATGGCGATCGTCGGGTTGATGGTGCGCAGCCCCGAGGTGTTCAACAACGCCTCGTTCATCGCGATCTTCCCGCTGACGTTCATCGCGAACACGTTCGTGCAGGAGAGCAGGCTGCCCGGGCCGTTGAAGACGTTCGCCGAGTGGAACCCGGTGTCGGCGGTGACGGCCGCGGCCCGCGAGCTGTTCGGCAACACCAACGAGATGGTGCCCCCGGCGGACGTGTGGCCGTTGCAGCACCCGGTGCTGATGACCTTGATCTGGGTGGCCGTGTTCCTGCTGATCTTCGTGCCGCTGGCGATCCGGCAGTACCGCAAGGCGGTCGCCCGCTAGAACGGGAAATCCGAGGCCGACCACGTTGTCAAGAGGTGAGCAGGTTTCAAATCGGCCTCGGGAGGGGTAGCCGGTGGGCATCAGAGCCCAAGGAGGCGCAGATGTCCACCGGTACCACCATCGGCGTGATCGTCGTCGTGCTGGTCGTACTGGCCGCGATCGCGGTGCTGCTCAGGTTCCTGTTGCAGCGCAAGCGGTTGCGCTCGAAGTTCGGCCCCGAGTACGAGCGCGCCCTCGAACGCAACGGCAGCCGCATGGCGGCGGAACGGGAACTCGCGGAGCGGGAGCGCGAGCACTCGAAGCTGGAACTGCGTGCGCTCAACCCCGTGACGCGTGAGAGCTACACCCGCAACTGGACCAAGGTGCAGGAGCGGTTCGTCGACGAGCCGACGGAGGCCGTGGGCCAGGCGGATCACCTGGTCACCGACCTCATGGCGGAACGCGGTTACCCCACCGAGGGGTACGAGCGCCAGGCGACGTTGCTGTCCGTCGAGCACGCCCGCACGCTCGACCACTACCGCGAGGCGCACTCGATCATCGAGCGCCAGGAGCGCGGCGAGGCATCGACCGAAGACCTGCGCACCGCGATGGTGCACTACCGCACCGTGTTCGAAGACTTGCTCGGCGACCACCGGGAAGGGGCGCGGTGATGACGGACCAACGACAGCACTTGACCACCGAGGACTTCGCTCAGCGCGAGCCGGTCGCACAGGACCAGGTCGAGCACGAGCACGCCGTGCACGAGCAGGTCGGCCAGGAGCCGGCCGTTCGCGAACCGGTCGACCACGAGACCACCGCGCACGAGCACACCGAGTCCGAGTACGAACCGGTTGAGCGCGAGCCGGTGGACCGGGACCAGGTCGACCCGGCGCGGACCGACCACGAGCAGACCGACCACGACCAGGTCGGCTACGGGCAGACCGATCACGAGCAGGTTGGCCACGAGCAGGCCGGTCACGATCAGGACACCTCGGAGCCGACGGAGCTGTACGGGGCTTCCACGACCGCCGGTGACGCGCCGTTGTTCACCACGGACGACGCGGCCGACTACCAGGCCGAGTGGCGCGCCCTGCAAGCCGACTTCGTCGACGACCCGCGCGAGGCCGTGCAGCGGGCCGACGAACTGGTCGCCCAGGTGATGCAGACCCTCGCGACCACGTTCACCGAGCACAAGCACGCGCTCGAAGAGCAGTGGCAACGGGGCGACGAAGTGCAGACCGAAGAACTGCGGCAGGCCCTGAAGCGCTACCGCTCGTTCTTCGACCGCCTGCTCTCCGTGTGATCCCCACCCGGTGAAGCTCCCCGTTGTGCGTCTGGCGACCCAGGTGCACAACGGGTGTTTCACGTTCTCACCCAGGTAGTTCCCGGATCTCCATCTCCAGCACGTCGATCTCGTCGCTGATCGCCTCGTCCAGCATCCGGTCGAGCAGGTCCGAGCAGTCCGATGATCCGACGCCGAACCGGGGTACCTGCTCCCACCACACCGCCGGGTTGTTCCAGAACGACCCGGAACCCTGGTCGACGCCTTCGAGGCAGCGCAGCCGCGAGTCGTCGTCCGGCAGTCGGCGCACGTAGTCGATGAACCGGGCCAGCGCCTCCGGGTTGATCACCGGCACCGCGCCGTACCCGCGCAGGCAGTCTTCGAGTTCCGTCAGGAACTCCTCTTTGAACGCCACCGCGCCACCCCCGCTTCCCCCGCGACGATGCGGGTGAGGAGGACTCACGTCCCAGGGCACCAACGGTACATCCGCGAGGGCATGCCCAAATTACTGCCAATGGGCGGTTCCAGGGCAAGATTCGCTAACGTTCGGCGGCCTGCGGCCGACCGACCCCGGCCGACCGGCCCATAACTGTCCTCAGTGGACTGATCGATCACCGCAGCGGGACCACGCGGGTGACACCGTTATGCGACCCTCACTCCGCCCGCAGCCGGGCGACGAAGCTGAACCGGTCGCCCCGATAGAGCGAACGGACCCGCTCGATCGGCTCGCCGACGTCGTCGTGGGACACGCGGTGCAGCAGCAACATCGGCAGCGCCGGGTTGGTGCCGATCAGCAACGCCTCGCGCGGCGTCGCGAGGACCGTCTCCACCCGTTCCTCGGCCTCGGCGAACACCACCCCCAGCCGCCCGGTCAGGCACTCGTACAGCGACGTGGTCGGGTCGAACGCCGCCAGCAGCGTGGGGAACCGCGCCTGCGACAGGTAGGTCGACTCCAGCCCGATCCGCTCACCGTCGGCCAGCAGCACCCGTTCCAGGTGGATCACCGGGTCGCCCCGCCCGATCCGCAGGTCGGCCGCCAGCACGTCGTCCGCGGGCAGGTGCTCGACGGTGATCACGCTGCGCGCCGGGTCGACGCCCTGGCGGCGCATCCCCTCGGTGTAGCTGAGCAACGACAGCGGCTGCACCAGCTTGGGCGGCGCGACGTAGGTGCCACTGCCCTGCCTGCGTTGCAGCTTGCCTTCGAGCACCAGCTCCCCGACGGCCTGCCGCAGCGTCACCCTCGACACCGAGTACCGCTCGGCCAGCTCCCGCTCCGACGGCAGCGCCGTGCCCTCCCCCAGCGCGTCGACGAGCCACTGCAGCTCGGTCTTCACCGCGTAGTAGCGGGGGATGCGGCCGTGTTCGGGGATGCCGGCGCGGACCGGCCCGTCCGCGCGGTACTGGGGCACGTAATGCGAGGCATGCACGGTTCGAGCCTACGGGGCGGTCCGCGCCGGTCAGACCGCTAACGGGGTGGGTCGCAGATCACGGGAGCACCGCGGGCGGCTCGGGAATGGCGTAACCGGAAGCCCCCACGTTGGCCTCCAACGACCTGCGCCACTCGCCGGAGTCGATCATCTTCCGAACGGCCGCGACCACCTTGGACTTGCTGGTCGGATCGCCCTTGCGCATGCCGATGCCGTACTCCTCCTTGCTGAACGGTCTGTTGACGACGCGGAGCAGCTCGGGGTTCTGCGCGGCGTAGCCGGCGAGGATCACGTCGTCGGTCGTCATCGCGTCCACTTGCTCGGCCAGCAGCGCGGTGACGCAGTCGCTGAAGTTCGGGTACTCCACGAGCTGCACGGACTGCGCGAACTGGTCCTTCACGTACTGCGCCGAGGTCGTGTTGGCCACCGAGCACAGCTTCAGCCCGCCCGCGTTGAGCGATTCCGGGCCGGTGATGCGGTCATCGGTCAACCGGACCAGCAGGTCCTGCCCGGCCACGAAGTACGGTCCGACGAAGTCGATCACCTCCTTGCGCTTGTCGGTGATCGAGTAGCTGGACACGACGAGGTCCGCGGCGCCGGTGGTGAGCAACTTCTCCCGTTCCGACGGCGTCGCCTCGGTGAATTTGATGCCGGACTCCTCCACACCCAGTTCTTTTGCGACATAACGGGCCACGTCGACGTCGAAGCCGCGGTAGGTGCCGTCCATGCGGCGCACACCGAGCCCCGGTTGGTCGTACGCCACGGCGATGGTCAGCTCGTTGGAGCCGTCCGCCTTGCCGGCGACGGTCGTGTCGTCACCGGTGGAGCACGACGTGAGGACAAGCGCGGCGGAACACGCCACAACGAGGGCGCGCAGCGGTGCCAGAGCCATTCTTCCCCTTTTCGGGAGTTCCTCTCAGACGCCGGAAACCTAAGCGGCTCAAAGCGGTTAATCCAGAGCCGCGGGGAAGATGGGGGACACCGGATCGGTCAAGGATGACGGTTGCGCAACGGGACCGCGACCGCGCTAACGCGACCCGCCGGGTGATCGGAGCCGTCTGGGACCGGTGTCATGTCGGGACGGGGGCGGGCCGAGCGTGATGCGCGCGCTGCTGACGTACGCGCCGGCGGCGCTGGCCAACACCGGTTCCAACGACAGCTCCCGCACCTCGGGCAGGTCCTCGGCCAGCGCCGCGAGCCGCAGCACGAGTTGCTGCAACGCGGGCAGGTCCGCGGGCTCGTCGCCCCGGTAGCCCGCCAGCAGCGGCGCGGCCTTGGGCGCGCGCACCAGCGCCGCCGCGTCCGCGTCGGTGAGCGGCACCGCGCGGTAGGCCCGGTCCCCCAGCAGGTCGCTGACCAGGCCCGACAGCCCGAATGACACCAGCGTGCCGAACGACGGGTCGTCCTGGAGCCCGAGCACGCACGAGATCCCCTTGGGCGCCATGCGCTGCACGTACACGTCCGGCCGGTCGGACATCCCGGCCAGCATCGCGTACGCCGTGCGCACGGCCTCCTCACCGGACAGGTCGAGCCGCACACCGACCAGGTCGGTGCGGTGCCGCAACCGGTCGTCGGTGGCCTTCATCGCCACCGGGTAGCCCAACTCCCCCGCCGCGCGCACCGCCTCGTCCGCCGACGTCACCACGCGGAACGGCACGACCTCCACGCCGTAGCACGCGAGCAGCCGCACGGTCGTCTCGTCGTCCAGCCGCCGTTCGCCGTCCAGCACCCGGGACGCCACGATGGCGTGCGCGGCGTCGGAGTCGATGCCGTCGGGCCGCACGAACGTCCCCTGCGGCGCGGACCGCCAACGCGCGTAACGCGTCACCCGGGCCAACGCGAGCACAGCGCGCTCCGGGCTCGGGTACGACGGCACGGAACCCCGTCCGGGAGCGCCACCGGGACCGGGCACCGCCAGCTCCGCCGGCACACCCTCCACCGCGAGGAACGTCGACGCGATCGGCTTGGTCCGCCCGCCCTGCTCCACGACCTCGCGCAACGCGCGGGCGAACGCCGTCCCCGGCACCGCCAGCGGCGGCACGAACACGACCACCAGCGCGTCCGCGTCCGGGTCGTCCAACGCCTCCTTCACCGCCGCCGCGAACGCCTCCGGCCCGGCCTGCGCGCCCACGTCCACCGGCTCACCGGCCAGCTCCAGCCCCTGGGCCAGCGCCGTGTCCGCGGCCAGCAGCCCGATCGCGGTCGAGTTGCCCACCACGGCCACGCGCGGCCCGGCGGGCAGCGGCTGGTGCGCCAGCAGCAGGGCGGTGTCGAACAGCTGCGCCAGCGACTCCACCCGGATCACGCCCGCCTGCTCGAACAGCGCCTGCACGCTCGACTCGTCCACCGGCACCGACGTCGCCGCCAACGCGGGCGTCACCGCGTGCCGACCGGACTTCACCGCCACGATCGGCTTGGTGCGGCCGAGCCTGCGGGCCAGCCGGGCGAACTTGCGCGGGTTGCCGAACGACTCCAGGTACAGCAGCACCACGTCGGTGGCCGGGTCGGTCTCCCAGTACTGGAGCAGGTCGTTGCCGGAGACGTCCGAGCGGTTGCCCGCCGAGACGAACGTGGACAGGCCGAGGCCCCGTTCGGCGGCGGTGGCCAGGATCGCGGTGCCCAGGGCGCCGGACTGGCAGAAGAAGCCCGTGCGGCCGCGGGCGGGCAGCCGCGGCGCGAGGGTCGCGTTGAGGCGCACGCCCGCGTCGGTGTTCAGCACGCCCAGCGCGTTCGGGCCGACCACCCGCATGCCGTGCGCGCGTGCCTCGGCGGCGAGCCTGCGTTCCGCGCTCAACCCGCCCGGACCGGTCTCGCCGAACCCGGACGTGACCACGACCAGCGCTTTCACGCCCTTGGCCAGGCAGGCGTCCATCACCTCGTCCACGCCCGCGGCGGGCACCGCGACCACGGCCAGGTCCACGTCGTCCGGGATCTCCAGCACCGACGGGTACGCCCGCACGCCGCGCACGGACCGGTGCTCGGCGTTCACCGGGTACACCGGACCGGCGAAGTCGGCCGCGAGCAGGTTGGTCAGCACCGCGTGGCCGATCTTGGTCTGGTCGGTGGACGCGCCGATGACCGCGATCGACTTCGGGTGCAGCAGGTTGTGCACGCTGCGCGCCTCGGCGGCCTGCTCGCGGGCGCGCGCCACCTCCACCGACTCCTCGGTGGGGTCGATGTCGAACTCCAGGTGCACCACGCCCTCCTCGAACGCGCGGCTCACGCCGTAGCCCGCGTCCCGGAAGATCCGCACCATCTGGCCGTTCTCGGCGAGCACCTCGGCGGTGAACCGGCTCAGCCCGCGTTCCCGGGCGGCGGCGGCCAGGTGTTCGAGCAGGATCGAGCCGAGGCCGCGGCCCTGGTGGGCGTCCTCGACCACGAACGCGACCTCGGCCGAGCTACCCCCGGCGGAGCCCGCGGGCGCACCGCCGTCGCCGAGCCGGTCGTAGCGGCCGACGGCCACGATGTCGTCGCCGAGCAGGGCGGTGAAGGCGACCCGGTCGACGTGGTCGACCGTGCTGAAGCGGTCGAGGTCGCGCTTGGGCATCCGCGGGTAGGGGCCGAAGTAGCGGAAGTAGCGGGTGCGCTCGGACAACCTGCCGTGGAACGCGAGGAGCTTCTCGGCGTCGTCGGGCGTGATCGGGCGCAGGTGGACCGTGCCGCCGTCGCTGAGCACGACGTCGGCCTCCCAGTGCCTGGGGTAGTCGAACGGGTCCACGTTCAGTCCCTCGGGTCGTCGGGATCCAGGCCGTGCAGCGGGAACACCGCCCGCCGGGTCTCCATCACCGCCCGGTCGACCGGGGTGTCCAGCTGGCCGCCCCACGGCTGGAACGCGGTGTCGGACTCGTCGGTCATGGAGGAGGGCAGCGGCCAGTTCGGCGCCACGGTCGAGGCGTGGGCGACCCAGTCCGCGGGCAGCGGCGCGTTCGGGTCGACGTCCCGGTCCAGCACGGTGGCCAGCAGGTGCGTCCAACTGCGCGGCACGACGCGCAGCAGCTCGTACCCGCCGCCGCCCAGCGCCAGCCAGCGGCCGCTCGCGGTCTCCTCGGCCAGGTCGCGCAGGCGGCGGTAGATCGCGCGGTGGCCGTCCACGGTGAGCGCGAGGTCGGCCAGCGGGTCCTCCCGGTGCGTGTCCACACCGCACTGGGTGACCAGCACCTGCGGCCGGAACGCGCGCAGCAGGGACGGGACGGTGGCCTCGAACGCGCGCAGCCAGGCCCGGTCACCGGTGCCGGGCGGCAGGGCCAGGTTCACGCTGGTGCCCTCCGCGCCCTGGCCGCCCAGCTCGGCCGGTCGGCCGGTGCCCGGCCACAGGCTCAGCGGGTTCTGGTGCACCGACACGGTGAGCACGCGCGGGTCGTCGTAGAAGGCGGCCTGCACGCCGTCGCCGTGGTGCACGTCGGTGTCGATGTAGGCGATCCGGTCGAAGCCGTTGTCCAGCAGCCACGAGATGGCCACCGCGCAGTCGTTGTAGACGCAGAACCCGGCCGCGTGGTCGCGCATGGCGTGGTGCAGCCCGCCGGCGATGTTGACGGCCCGGTCCGCCTCACCGGACGCGATCCGGCGCGCGGCGGCCAGCGAACCGCCGACGACCAGCGCGGACGCCTCGTGCATCCGGGCGAACACCGGGTTGTCGGCGGTGCCGAGGCCGTGGCCGACGTCCCACCCGGCCATCGGCGCGGCCTGCACGGCGTTGAGGTAGGACGGCTCGTGGACGCGTTCGATCTCCACGTCCGTCGCCGGGACGGGCGCGATGAGGTCGACGCCGTCCAGCACGCCCAGGCCCCTCGCCAACCGCACGGTCAGGTCCAGCCGCACGGGGTTGAGCGGGTGGTCGCCTCCCAGGTCGTAGCCGAGGAACGACTCGTCCCAGACCACCGCCGCTGACTTGCCCATGTCGGCAACCTAACCCACGCGGCGGGCGGTGGTGTGATCACAGGTTGGTCGACCCGGACGTCCGGGCGGCACGGGTGGACCTAGAGTCTGCCGGGACGACGCGGGCCAGGATTGCGGCCATCGAGGATGGAACCCCGCACGTCGGAACGGGGTCAGAGAAGACATGCACCTGCGACGAGTCCCCGCCCTGACCACTGTGCTGGCCTTGGCGCTCACGTTCGGCCTGTCGGCCTGCGCCACCGCGGTCTCCGGCAGCCCGGTCGCCGCGGTGGGCGGGTCGACCGGTGAGAAGACCGCCTCCGGCAAGCCGTCCTCGACCAAGACCTCGTCGCCCAAGGCGTCGGACAAGGAGAGCGCGCCCAAGACGACCGAGGCGAAGAAGCCGAACGGTGACGTCAAGATCGCGACGAAGAAGAAGACCGAGGGCTACGAGGACTGCGACATCCTCACGCCCGAGGAGGTGACCGCCGCCATCGGTGCGGCGAAGGGCGGCGAGAAGGGCTGCGTGCAGAGCACGGAGGACCCGTACGCCGTGGTGCTGTTCATGTTGAACTTCGCCGAGTACGAGGGTGAGGCGCGTCCCATCGAGGTCGGCGGCAACACCGCGTACGAGGTCAAGCAGGACGGCGAGTGCACCGTCCTGGTGATGCTGACCGACGACCCGGACGAGATCACGCCCGCGTTCCAGGTCACCGTGACGCCGATCGACGAGTTCGAACCCTGCAAGGTCGCCCTCGCGCTGGCCACCAAGGCCTTCGAGAAGATCCCCAACGCTTGAGCTGTGTTGGATTGCGCCGCCTCCGGCGTCGCGGGCGAGGTCGCCGGGAAGTCGGTCGTTCGCGCTGTGTTGGATTGCCGCTGCTCCGCAGACGGCGGCTCGGTCGCCCGGAAGTCGGTCGTTCGCGCCCTGATTTCCCGACGATCGAAAAGCGTGATCGCCGGGAAATGAGGACGCGAACGACCGACGCGACCTCGCGGGGGCGTCAGCCGGTGGTGGGGCCGGTGGCGGCGGGGCGTGAGGGGTTCGAGGACCACTCGGACCAGGAGCCGGTGTAGAGCGGTGCGGGGGCGTCGGGGGTGGTGATGCCGGCCACCTCCAGGGCCAGCACCACCGACGACGCGGTGACGCCCGATCCGCAGTAGGCGGCGACCGGGCGGTCGGGTGAGACGCCGATGGCCTGGAAGCGCTCGGCCAGTGCGGCGGCGGGCCGCCAGCGGCCGTCGGTGGTGTGGCCCGAGGTCGGCGCGTTGAGCGCGCCCGGGATGTGGCCGGCGCGCGGGTCGACCGGTTCGACCTCGCCCCGGTAGCGCTCGGGCGCACGGGCGTCGAGCAGCGCGCCCGACGCGGGGAACGCGGCGGCGCCGTCGGCGTCCAGCACGGGCATGGCGCCGGGGCGCACGACGATGTCGCCGGGCACGGGTGCCGGCGTCCGCGCGTCGACCGGGCGGTCCTCGGCGGTCCACGCCGCGAAGCCGCCGTCCAGGACGGCCACCTCCGGGTGACCGGCCCACCGCAACAGCCACCAGGCACGCGCCGCGACCGAGCCGTCACCGCCGTCGTACACCACGACCGGGTGATGTTGGCGGACCCCGGCGGCCCGCAGCACGGCCTGCAGCGATGCCGGGTCGGGCAGCGGGTGGCGGCCACCCGCGCCGGGCGGCGAGGACAGCTCGGTGTCCAGGTCGACGTAGACGGCACCGGGAACGTGCCCGACCTCGTAGTCTTGACGTCCCGGCGGTCCGCCCAGCCGCCAGCGGACGTCGAGGACGACCGGGGGTTCGGCGCCGTGCAGCGCGGAGGCCAGGGCTTCGGTGCTGATCAGTGGATGCACGGCACCATCCTGCACCCGTGACCGGCCGACTAGCATTGACGCCATACGAAGGGGAGCGGGTGTGAACGAGCTCATCGACACTACCGAGATGTACCTCCGCACGATCTACGAGCTCGAAGAAGAGGGCGTAGTGCCGCTGCGTGCGCGTATCGCCGAGCGGCTGGCGCAGAGCGGTCCGACGGTCAGCCAGACGGTCGGGCGGATGGAGCGCGACGGTCTGGTCATCGTGGCCGACGACCGCCACCTGGAGCTCACCGAGCAGGGCCGCAACCTGGCCATCGCGGTCATGCGCAAGCACCGGCTCGCCGAGCGCCTCCTGGTCGACATCATCGGCCTGGAGTGGGAGCACGTGCACAGCGAGGCGTGCCGCTGGGAGCACGTCATGAGCGAGGCGGTCGAACGCAAGCTCGTCAAGCTCCTCGGCAACCCCACCACCTCCCCCTACGGCAACCCCATCCCCGGTCTGGACAAGTTGGGCGACGGCGAGCCGGCGCCGGCGGCCGAGGCGGACCTCGTGCGCGTCGACGAGGTGGCCCGGCGCGGCGGCGGTCGCGTCGAGGTGCGCCGGATCGCCGAGCACGTGCAGCTCGACCCGGACCTGATGGCCGAGCTGAAGGCCGCCGGCGTGGTGCCGGGCGGCACGGTGGAGGTCGACTCCCTCGGCGGGGCGAAGGTCATCCAGGTGCGGGGCAACGGCACGGTCGCCGAGTTGGACCCGGCGGTGGCCCACGCCGTCCTGGTGCAGGCCCGGTGAGCCCGACGCGGCGCGCGATCGCCGCGTTCACCCGCCTGCACGGCGTGGCGCCGCAAGGCGTCTGGTCCGCGCCCGGCCGGGTGAACCTGATCGGGGAGCACACGGACTACAACGACGGCTTCGTGCTGCCGTTCGCGCTGCCGCACCGCACCGCGGTGGCCGCGTCACCGCGAGCCGACGGTCGGTTGCACGTGGCCACGGTCGGTGACGACGGCGTGGTGCAGCAGGCCGCGCCGGTGGCGGTCGCCGAGCTCGAACCCGGTGTCGTCGGCGGCTGGGCCGCCTACCCGGCGGGTGTCGCGTGGGTGCTGCGCGACCAGGGCGTGACCGGTGGCGCGAACCTGGTGATCGCGGGTGACGTGCCGGCGGGCGCGGGCCTGTCCTCGTCGCACGCGCTGGAGTGCGCGGTGGCGCTGGCGCTGCTCGGGTTGGCCGAGCGGCCGGCCGACGACCTGCCGCAGATCGCGCGCTGGGTGCAGCGCGCGGAGAACGACTTCGTGGGCGCGCCCACCGGCCTGCTCGACCAGACCGCGTCGCTGTGCTGCGCCGAGGCGCACGTGCTGTTCCTGGACGTGCGCTCGTTCAAGGCCGAGCAGGTGCCGTTCGACGCGGCCGAGCACGGTCTCGAGGTGCTGGTCGTCGACACCCGCGCCAGCCACTCGCACACCGACGGCGGCTACGGCGCCCGGCGCGCGGGCTGTGAGAAGGCCGCCTCGATCCTGGGTGTCCCCGCGCTGCGCGACGTGGACGTGACCGAGTTGGACGGCGCGCTGGCGCGGCTGCCGGAGGAGTTGCGCCCGCTGGCGCGGCACGTGGTGACGGAGAACGAGCGGGTGCTGGAGGCGGTGCAGCTGCTGCGGTCCGGCCGGTTGGCCGAACTGGGGCCGCTGCTGGACGCCTCGCACGCGTCGTTGCGGGACGACTACCGGGTGTCCGCCCCGGAGTTGGACGTCGCCGTGGACGAGGCGAAGGCGGCGGGCGCGCTGGGCGCCCGGATGGTCGGCGGCGGTTTCGGCGGGTCGGCGATCGCGCTGGTGCCGGTGGAGCGGCACGACGCGGTGGTGCGGCGGGTCCTGGAGGCGTTCGCCGAGCGCGGCTGGACGACGCCGAGGACCTTCACGGCCGTGCCCTCGGCGGGCGCGGGCCGGGACCACTAGGCGCTGTGCCGGGTGGTCTGATCGAACACTGAGAGCGGGGTTCGCAAGGTGAAGTTGCTCGTCACGGGCGGTGCCGGGTACGTGGGCAGCGTCTGCGCGGCCAGGTTGGTGGAGTCCGGGCACGACGTCGTGGTGCTGGACGACCTGTCCACCGGGCACACGGACGCGGTGCCCGACGGCGCCCGGCTGGTCGAGGCGGGCATCGACGAGGCGATCGGCGACGTGCTGGCCGAGGGGGTCGGCGGCGCGGCCTTCGACGGTGTGCTGCACTTCGCGGCCAAGTCGCTGGTCGGCGAGTCCATGCAGGACCCGGCGAAGTACTGGCAGGGCAACGTGGTGACGTCGCTGCGGCTGCTGGACGCGATGCGCGAGCACGGCACGTCCCGGCTGGTGTTCTCCTCCACGGCCGCGACCTACGGCGAGCCGGAGCGGGTGCCGATCGCGGAGACGGCGCCGACCCTGCCCACCAACACCTACGGCGCGACCAAGCTCGCGATCGACCACGCGATCACGTCCTACGCCGCCGCGCACGGCCTGGCCGCCGTGTCGTTGCGCTACTTCAACGTGGCGGGCGCGTACGGGCGGTTCGGCGAGCGGCACGGCGTGGAGACGCACCTCATCCCGATCGTGCTCCAGGTCGCGTCGGGCAAGCGCGAGCGGGTGCAGGTCTACGGCGACGACTGGCCGACCGAGGACGGCACGTGCGTGCGCGACTACATCCACGTCGTGGACCTGGCGGACGCGCACCTGCGGGCGTTGGCGCACGCGGCGGCCGGCGAGCACCGGATCTACAACCTGGGCAACGGGCTCGGCTTCTCGGTGCGGCAGGTCGTCGACGCGTGCCGCGAGGTGACCGGGCACCCGATCCCCGCCGACGTGGCGCCGCGGCGGGCCGGTGACCCGGCGGTGCTGGTGGCCTCCAGCGAGAAGGCGCGCACCGAGCTGGGCTGGCGGCCCGAGCGGGTGGACCTGGTTGGCATCGTGCGCGACGCGTGGGACTTCACCCGGTCACAACAGGGGGCGTGATGACAGGCAAGATCACCGAGGCCGGGTTCGGGGACCTGACCTCGTTCACGGAGATGCCGCGGATCTCTTCGCTGGCGCTGTCGCCGGACGGCACGCGGCTGGTCACGGTGGTGGCGACGCTCTCGCCGGACCGCAAGGCGTGGCAGGGGTCGCTGTGGGAGGTCGACCCGGCCGGTGAGCGCCCGGCGCGGCGGTTGACGCGTGGCGCGAAGGGCGAGTCGGCGCCCGCGTTCACGCCGGACGGCGCGCTGCTGTTCCTCTCGGCGCGGCCCGACCAGGAGGCCAAGCCCGCGGAGGGCAAGCCGAAGGACAAGGCGGCGCTGTGGCTGCTGCCGGCCGTGGGCGAGGCCCGTGAGCTGTACCGCCCGGCCGGCGGGGTGTCGGAGTTCGCGGTGGCGCGGGACGCGGGCACGGTGCTGCTGGCGGCGGGCGCGCACCCGACCGCGGAGTTCGGCGAGCAGGACGAGGAGCACCGCAAGGCCCGTGAGGACGCCGGGGTGACCGCGATCCTGCACGAGTCGTACCCGGTGCGGTTCTGGGACGCCGACCTCGGGCCGAGCTTCCCCCGGCTGCTGGCGACCACGTCGCCGGTCGGTGTGGACAGCGAGCGCGTGGACCAGTCCGAGGACCTGGTCGACCTCAGGCCCAACGCCGCCTCGCGGTTGGCGGACTCGCCCGCGCTCAGCCCGGACGGGCGGTGGGTGGTGCACGCCGAGAGCGTCGAGGTGAGCGCGTCCTACGGCACGCGGGTCCGGCTGCGGTTGACCTCGACCGACGGCGCGACGGACCGGGTGCTGGCCGACCTGGAGGGGCACTCGTTCCTGCAACCGGTGTTCCTGCCGGACTCGTCGGGCGTGATCGCGGTGCGGGCGTTGGACTCGACCTCGGACCGGCCGTGGACGAACACGTTGGTGCGCGTCGACCTGGAGTCGGGCGCGGTCGAGGAGTTGGCGGCGGACTTCGCCGAGGAGCCCGAGCACCCGGTGGTGAGCCCGACCGGTGACGCGGTGTACTTCACCAGCAGCCACCGCGGCCACCAGCCGATCTGGCGGCTCGACCTGGCGTCCGGGTCGGTGGTGAAGCTGACCGCGTCCGGTGCGTACACCGACGTGCGGGTCAGCCCGGACGGTGGCGCGGTGTACGCGTTGCGCAGCGCGTGGGACCACCCGCCGCAGCCGGTGCGGTTGTCGGCGTCCGGTGTGGACCAGGAGGCCGTGCCGCTGCCCGCGCCCGGTGCGGTGGAGTCGGTGCCCGGGACGTTGACCGAGATCGACACGGTGGTCGAGGACGGGCGGACCGTGCGGGCGTGGTTGGTGCTGCCGACCGGCGCGTCGGCCGAGCAGCCCGCGCCGCTGCTGCTGTGGGTGCACGGCGGGCCGGTGATGAGCTGGAGCGGGTGGAGCTGGCGGTGGAACCCGTGGCTGATGGCCGCGCGGGGCTACGCCGTGCTGCTGCCGGACCCGGCGTTGTCGACCGGGTACGGGCACGACTTCGTGCGTGCCGGGTGGGCTGCTTGGGGTGGCAAGCCGTACACGGACCTGATGGCGATCACCGACGTGGCGGTGCGGCGCGACGACGTCGACGATTCGCGGACCGCCGCCATGGGCGGGTCGTTCGGCGGGTACATGGCGAACTGGATCGCCACCCGGACCGACCGGTTCAAGGCGATCGTGACGCACGCGTCGTTGTGGCACTTGGACGCGTTCACCGGGACGACGGACGACTCGTACTACTGGATCCGCGAGATGGGCGACCCGCTGCGGCAGCAGGAGCAGGTGAGTGCGAACTCGCCGCACCTGCGGGTGGCGGACATCAAGACGCCAATGCTGGTGATCCACGGGGACAAGGACTACCGGGTGCCGATCGGTGAGGGGCAACGGCTGTACTTCGACCTCGTGCGGCACGGCGTGCCGGCGAAGTTCCTGTACTTCCCGAGCGAGAACCACTGGATCCTGACGCCCGGCAACGCCAAGGTCTGGTACGAGACGGTGTTCGCGTTCCTGGCCGAACACGTGCTCGGCGAGCCCTGGCAGCGGCCGGAACTCGTCTAGCGGGACCAGGTCTCGGCTCACCGCCTCGTGCCGGCGGTTCCAGCGGGTCGGCAGGCCAGCAAGGTCGGCGGGTTGGCGGGGTCGGTGGGTTGGCGAGGTCGGTGGGTTGGCGGGCGGCGGGGTCCGCGGGGGTCGGCGGGTTGGCGGGCCAGCGGGGCCGGCGGGTTAGTGGAGTCTGCGGGTTAGTGGAGTCTGCGGGTTAGTGGAGTCTGCGGGTTAGTGGAGTCGGCGGGTTGGCGGGCTGGCGGGCTGGTGGGGTGGGCAGGTTGGCGGGCTAGTGGGGTCGGCGGGTTCGTCGGGCGGCGGATTCCCGCTGGCGGCCGGCGTCGGCGAGCCTGCAATCCGACAGCACGGTCCGACTGGCGATCCGGCCCGACAAGCGATCCGGTCGCAGGGTTGCCGGTGGGCGGCAGGCGGCGTCCGGGGGCGAGCCAGCGACCAGGCCCGACTCGCGATCCGTCGGGCGGCGGATCCCGGTCCGCGGTCGGCAACCCTCCAATCCGACAGCACGGCCCGGCAGGCGACCCGGCCGGGCAGGGCCGTCGGCAACCGGCAACCGGCAACCGGGCTGACAGGCGCGCCAGCCCGACTTGCGATCCGTAGGGTGGCGGATCGGGGTCGGTGGTCGGTGGTCGGTGGCCATGCATCCGGCAACCCGGTCGGGCCGGCGGCCTGGGCTGGCCGAGCCGTCAGGTGGTCGGTGGCCAGGTGGTCGGCGGAGGGTGGTCGGCGGAGGGTGGTCGGCGGAGGGTGGTCGGCGGAGGGTGGTCGGCGGGAGGTTGGCAGGTCAGGGCCGGGCTGGGCGGGCCGGGCTTGGCTGTGGCCTGGGCTGGGCTGGGCGGGTGGTGGGGGTCAGGGTTGTCGGGTCGGGGTGGTGGGTGGGGTGGTCCAGTCGGTGGCGGCGGCTCGTTCGGCCAGGGTGCGGATCTGGGCTGGGGGGAGGCCGGCGTCCAGGGCTGCCCTCAGCAGGCCGGCCAGGCGGTGGCCCGGGTAGGCCTGTTCGGCCCGGTCCAGGGCGAGGGCGGCCAGGGTGCCCAGGCCTTTGACGTAGGCGGAGAAGGCGAGCAGGGTGGCGGGTTCGGCCCGTTCCGGTGCGGGGGTCGCCCGGGTCAGTTCGGTCCACAGGGCCTCCGCGCTCCGGGCGTGGTCCCCGATGCAGTAGGCCAGGCTGGCGTCCCGGGTCAGCGGGTTCGACAGGGCGTGCGCCAGGTCGGCCACCTCCTCGTCGGTCAACGGGCGCTTGCGGCCTGCGGCACGGACGACCTCGGCGTGGATCAGGTCGAGGTGCCGCGCCGGCACGGTGTCCTCCTCCGCCGGCAGGTCGGCCAGGCGGTTGAGCAGGGCGGCCCGCCGGGACAGGGCCTGCGGCGGGTCCGGGGCCAACAGCTCGCCCATCGCCGCACGGCTCGGGTAGGTGACGTGGCCACCCGCCGCCGACGCCGCGGCGAACGCCGTGCTCGACGGGTCCGGCACGGAACCGGCCGTGCCCGCGTCGTGGTAGTCGAACCAGCGCTCGCCCTTCGCCGTCGCACGCGTCCACACCGCCAGCAGGAGCGGCACCTCGGCGGCGAACAGGGCCTCGTCCACGGCGTCGACCAGCGCGTCGTGCGGGAGGTCCTCGGGCGGGTCGCTCGAACCGCCCCCGATCACCACGACCACCGCGTCGACCTCGCGCAACCCGGCCAACGGCGCGGTGAGCTGGTGCGCCACCCGGTTCGGCACCCCCGGTGGCGGCAGGTCGACGCGCAAGGTCATGGCTATGTCGTGGTCACGCACCACGAGCAGCACGATCGAGTCGGACGGGTGGAAGCCCAGCAGGTGCGGCACGGCGGCGATCAGGTCGCCCGGGTCGCGCAGCCGGGTCGGGGGCAGCAGCTTGGTCATGGGTCCGACCATGGCGGACGGCGGCGACGGGGGCCGGCGGCCGGCGCCAACCTGTGGACAACTCGAAAACGGGCCGCTCCCCACTACCGGGGAGCGACCCGTCACCTGCGGAAACTCAGCAGTCGGGGGCCACCTGGCCGTCCGAACCTGTGTACACGAACGCATCGGAGATGTAGCCCGACCCGATCTTGTCCCACAGGTTGGTGGTGCCGTACTTGCCGGTGACCGTCTCGCCCCGCGCCTGGCAGCTGATCGTCACCGACGCGCCGTTCGCGACCGACCCCACGGCCGCGTACTGCGTCCCCGGACCCGAGCGGATGGTCACCGACGCGCCGCTGTCGGTGCCGACGGTGCCGGTCACGCCGCTGGTGCCGCACGAGTTGCGGCTGGTGTAGCTGCGCGAACCCCAGTAGTAGATCTGCGTCCCGTTGAACTTGATCTTCTGGTCGACGCCGTTGAGCCTCTGCTCGTAGTGCAGGTGCGGTCCGCTGGACCCGCCGGTCGTGCCCACGTTGCCGATCCGCTGGCCGATCCGCACGGACTGCCCGACGGACACGCTCTGCACGGACAGGTGCGCGTACCGGGTGCGCCAGCCACTGCCGTGGTCGATCTCGACCCACCGCCCGTAGCTGGTGCTGCCCTCGTTCGCGACCCGCGTGACCGTGCCCGCCGCCGACGCGACCACCGGGTCGCCGTCGTCGTTCGCGCGGTTGAAGTCGACCGAGTTCGCGGGGCTGTGGTTGGTGCGGGTCTGGCCTTCCCACACCTGGTTGCACGGGAACGGCATCTGGAAGTTCGGCGCCGCCGCGGCCTCGCCCTGCGTGAGGACGAGGCCGATCAGCGGCGCCACCAAGGCCGTGACGAACACGCGTCGGCTCATCTGCCACCTCCTTGACGACTGGGGGTGATCATCCGACCACGCCCGGCCGCCTCAGTGGAAGACTTACCAAGTGTTGTGTTCGTGAATTACTTCCTAACCAATCGATCGGCGCAACGCGGTGTCGCCGCCGACCACGGGCAGTTCCACCACCGTCGACGTGAGGTCGATCGACAGGCCCGCGCCCGGCTTGGGCCGCAGCGTGTAGTCGTAGTCAGACGAGATCAGCACGAACTCGACGCGGTGACCAGTCGGGACCACGTAGTCGTTCGGCTCCAGCTCGACCTCGACCCGGTACTGCTTGCCCGGCTCGATCGACTTGGTCCGCGACGGCGACACCCGGTTCTGCGGGTCGGTCCACCCGCGCGTGATCACGTGCGACGTGCCGTCCGGCGCCCGGTCCACCAGCAGCGCGGTCACGTTGGCCGCGGGCCGGTCGAACGAGATCGCCAGGTCGACCCGGGCGACACCGGAGAACCGCACCGGCGCCGTGGTCACGCCCGTCGCGTACGACAGCCGGTTGCCGGAGCGGGGCAGGTCGACCAGGTGCTCGGCGAGCTTGGACGAGTCGTCCCGCAACGACTCCACCACCGCGTTCCCCGGCACGGACTCGAAGCGCAACGCGCCCTTGGCCGTGCCGCCCGCCCACGGGTACACCCGGGCGGTCGACGTGCCGGGTGCGGGCCAGTCGGCCTCGTCCACCCACGTGGTCTTGTCCTCGCGCTGGATCGTCGCCTTGGGCTCGCGCTCGATGCCGTTGTCGACGCCGTAGAGGTAGTGGCTGAACCACTTGTTGATCGTGCGCCGCCACTCGACCGACCGCAGCGTGTCGGGGTCGGTGTGCCCGGCCTGGTGCAGCCAGATCTTGTGCTCGACGCCGTGCCGCCGCAACGCCTCGTACCACTGCGCGACGTGCTTGACCTTCACGTTCCAGTCGCTCAACCCGTGCACGGCCAGCACCGCGGCCCGCACCTTCGACGCGTCCTTGACGTAGTTGCGCTCGTCCCAGAACTCGCTGTAGTCACCGGTCACGCGGTCCTGCCGGGCCGCCACGTCGGCGATCACCGGCTTGCACACCTCCCGGTCCGCGCGCGTGTAGACGTACTCCGCCAGCACGTCGAGGTCCTCGCCCTGGAACGTGCCGGGCGCGACCACCGCGCCGTCGGCCCGGTAGTAGTCGTACCAGCTGGAGATGGCCGCGATGGGCACGATGGCCTCCAGGCCCTCGACCCCGGTGGCGGCGACGGCGTTGGGCAGGGTGCCGTTGTACGACACGCCCATCATGCCGACCTTGCCGGTGGTCCAGCCCGCCACGACCGGGGCGCCCGCCGCGTCACGTCCGGTGGCGCGGCCGTTGAGCCAGTCGACCACGGCCTTGGAGCCGACGGTCTCGTTGTGGCCGCCCGAGGTGGGGCAGCCCGACGACTTGCCGGTGCCCAGCGACTCGGCGTAGACCATGGCGAAGCCGCGGGAGATGAAGTAGTCCTCGTAGCGCCCGGACCGGATCGGCGCCGGGTTGGGCCCGACGGCGGCGGCGATCCGCTCGTCCGCCTCGGCCTTGAGCAGCGAACCGTCGCGCTTGTCGTACCCGCCGCGGCGGTTGGGCACGTACAGCTCCAGGTCGACGTTGTGGTTGGCCACGTCGTTGCCGCCGGAGAAGTACGGGCTGTTGAAGAACACCACCGGGACCTTCAGCCCGCGGTCGGTGGCCTTCTGGCGCACCACCTCGGTGTAGACCTCGTCGTCGTGCCCGTCGCGGTCGCTGTCGACCGGCGCGCGCACCCAGAGGCTCTCGCGCACCACGTCCTTCGGGTCGAAGACGGGTTGCGCCTCGCCGCCGACGAACACCGGGCCTTCCGCGACGGCGCCGGCCACCGCGGGCGTCAAGCCCAGCGGCAACGTCACCAGAGCGGCGAGCACCGCGGCTCTCCGTGCACCCTTCACGACCGAACCCCCATCATGTGTAGGACAGGTTTCGGGCTGACCATCCCCCGCGCCACAACCCCTGTCAAGGGTGTGCCAAGTCCACAATGGACAGCGGTCGAAGATCCGACGATCGGCCCCTTGACCAGCGACGCCGGACCCGGGCAGACTCGCCCGGCCATGCGTGACTTCATCGCCGCGCTGCCCAAAGTGGAGTTGCACGTCCACCTCGTCGGGTCAGCCTCCCCCGCCACCGTCCTCACCCTCGCCCGCCGCCACCCCGGGCACGACGTCCCGACCGACCCCGCCGAGCTGCGCCGGTTCTACGAGTTCACCGACTTCGGCCACTTCATCGACGTCTACGCGGCGGTGAACGACCTGGTCACCACCGGCGACGACGTGGCCGCGCTGGTGCTGGGGCTGGCCGAGGAGCAGGCGCGGCGCAACGTCCGCTACGCCGAGGTGACCGTCAGCGCGACCAGCCACCTGCGCGCCGGCATCGCCCCCGAGGAGCTCGACGACGCCCTGACCACCAGCCGCGAACGGGCCCGCGCCGAGCACGGCGTCGAGCTGGCCTGGGTGTTCGACATCCCCGGCCTGTGGGACCGGGACTTCGGCCTGACCAGCGCGGAGTACGCGGTGACGCACCGGCCGGCGGGCACCGTCGGTTTCGGGCTCGGCGGGTTCGAGGCGGACGCGCCGCGCCGGGCGTTCCGCGAGGCGTTCACCGCGGCCCGGGACGCGGGGCTGCACTGCGTGCCGCACGCGGGCGAGACCACCGGCCCGGACCAGGTCCGCGAGGCCCTCGACGAGCTGCACGCCGAACGCGTCGGCCACGGCATCAACGCGGTGGACGACCCCGAGCTGCTGCGCCGGCTGGCCGCCGAACGGATCACCCTGGAGGTCTGCCCGACCTCGAACCTCCGCACGGGCGCGGTCAAGGACATCAAGGACCACCCGCTGCCCAGGCTGCTCGACGCCGGCGTGCCGGTCACCCTGGCCACGGACGACCCCGGCATGTTCCACACCGACCTGGACGGCGAGTACCTGCTGTGCCACGAGGTGTTCGGGCTGGGCAAGGCGGAGCTGGCCGAGCTGGCCCGCACCGGGGTGCGGGCCGCGTTCGCGCCCGAGGACCTCAAGCGGTCACTGCTGGCCGAGATCGACGCGCTCGGCCACTGACACCGCCGGCGACCGCCACGCCGAGCGCGGCCAGCGCCATGGCCGCGCCCACCCAGTTGGGCGCGGTGTAGCCGAGCCCGGCGTCGATCGCCACCCCGCCCAGCCACGCGCCCGCCGCGTTGCCGAGGTTGAACGCGGCGATGTTCGCCGCCGACGCCAGCGCGGGCGCGCCCGCGGCCTGCTCCAGCACCCTGGCCTGCAACGGCGCCACGGTCGCGAACCCGAACACGCCGAACACCGCGATCGTGACCGCCGCCGGCAACGCCCACCGCGCGGTGAACGCGAAGACCACCAACACGACCGCGAGCGCGCTCAGGAACACGTACAGGCTGGGCATCAGCCGACGGTCCGCCGCACGCCCGCCGACCACGTTGCCCACGCACAGCCCGGCACCGAACAGCACCAGCAGCCACGTCGCCGCACCCGGCGAGAACCCGGCCACCTCGGTCATCATCGGCGCGACGTAGGTGAACGACGCGAACACCGCGCCGAACCCGAGCGCCGTGGTCGCCAGCGCGAGCCACACCCCGGGCCGACCGAACACCGCCAGTTCGCCGCGCAACCCGGTCGACGCGGGCTGCGCCGGCACCAGCGCCACGATCCCCACCAGCCCGGCCACGCCCAGCGCGGTCACCGCCCAGAACGTCGACCGCCACCCGAACTCCTGCCCCAGCGCGGTGCCGGCCGGCACGCCGAGCACGTTGGCCGCGGTCAACCCGGTGAACATCATCGCGATCGCCCGCGCCCGCCGGTCCGGTGCGACCAACCCCGCCGCCACCACCGACCCGACGCCGAAGAACGCGCCGTGGCACAGCGCGGCGACGACCCGTCCCGCCATCAGCACCGCGTAGTCGTCGGCCACCGCGCACACCAGGTTGCCCAGCACGAACAACGCCATCAGACCGACCAGGAGCCGCTTGCGCGGCAGCCGCGACGCGCCCGCGGTGATCAGCGGCGCGCCGACCACGACGCTGAGCGCGTACCCGGACACGAGCAGCCCGGCGGTCGGGACGGACACCCCCAGATCCCCCGCCACCTGCGGCAACAGCCCCACGATCACGAACTCCGTGGTGCCGATGCCGAACGCGCCGACGGCCAGCGCGAGCAACGCGGGCGGCATCACCGGGCACCGAGCCAGGTCCGCAGCTCGCCCAGCAGCACGCGGTAGGTGTCCAGCACGCCGTCCATCAACACGAACGGGTGGATCGTGCCCTCCAACTCGCGCCACCGCACCGGCACGCCGGCCGCCTCCAGCTTCGCCGCGTACCGCTCGCCGTCGTCACGCACCGGGTCGTGCTCGGCGACGGCCACGAACGCGGGCGGCAGGCCGTCCACCGACGCCCGCAGCGGCGCGGCGAGCTCGGACACGGGGGTCGACCCGAGGTAGTGCGACCAGAACCACCGCATCGTCGCCGCCGACAGCGCGTAGCCCGTCTCGTGATCCACATAGGACCGGGTGGTGAAGTCGACGTCCAGCGCGGGCACCACCAGCACCTGGAACGCGAGGTCCAGCGCGCCGCGGGCCCGCAACGCCACCGCGGCGGCGAGGTTGCCGCCCGCGCTGTCGCCCATCACCCCGATCCGGGCCGGGTCGACGTCCACCGACGCCGCGTGCTCGAACAGCCACGCCGTCGCCGCGTAGGAGTCGTCCAGCGGCACGGGGAACGGGTGCTCCGGGGCCTTCTGGTAGTTCACCGCGAACACCGCGTGCCCGGTGGCGTTGGCCAACGCGCGCAGCGCCACGTCGTAGATGTCGAGGTTGCAGGTCACCCACCCGCTGCCGTGCAGGAACACGATCGCCGGGAACGGCCCGTCGCCCTCGGGGTAGTAGATCCGCGCGGGCAGGTCGGCCGTCGGTCCGGGCACGAAGAGGTGCGCGACGCGCGCCACCGGTTCGGGCGGCCCCTGGAGCGCCAGGAACCCCCACTGCGCCCGACGAGCCTCGAAGACCGACAGCTCCTCCAGCCCGGGCGCACCCGCCGACTTGTCCAGCACCGCGCGGGCGTCTTCGTTCAACGTCATCGGCCGATCATCCGATGACCAGCGGTGATAAGTCCAAGGCATGTTTTTTCTCGGACGCATAAACTGACCTCATGACGTTGCGCCAGTACGAGTACTTGATCACCGTCGTGGACGAGGGCTCGTTCACCCGCGCCGCCGAACTGCTGCACGTCACCCAGCCCGCCCTCTCCCACCAGATCGGGGCCTTGGAGCGCGCCGTGGGCGCCCGACTGCTCGACCGGCTGCCCCGCGCCGTCCGCCTCACGCCCGCCGGCCGCGCCTGGCTGCCCCACGCCCGTGCCGCCTTGGCCGAGTCGGAGCGCGCGCTCACCGCCGCACGACGAACGGCGGGCCTGGAGTGCGGCGAGCTGCGCGTGGCCACGCTCTACTCGCTCACCCTCGGCGTGCTGCCGCCCGTGCTCCGGCTCTGGCGCGCACGGCACCCCGACGTGCGCATCCGCCTGTTCGAGCACCGCCACGCCGAGGAGTTGCGCGAGGCGATGGCCGACGGCCAGGCCGACATCGCGCTCGGCCCCGAGCCCGCGAGCTGGGTCGGCTTCCGGCAGCGGCTCGGCGTGGAGGAGTTCGTGATCGTGCTGCCGCCCGACACCCGCCACCGGGAGCCGATCCGGCTGCGGGCGCTCGCCGACGTCGGCTGGGTGCACTACGCGCCGGGCAACGGCCTGGCCGACCTGGTCGACGCGGCCTGCGCGGCGGAGGGCTTCCAGCCGGCCGCCGTGGTCCGCACCGAGCAGACCGCCGCCGCGCCCGTGCTGGCCGCCTCCGGGCTCGGCCCCGCGCTCGTGCCGCGCAACATCCTGCCGGAGACCTTCGACGGCGCGGTCCTGCGCACCGACCCCCCGGTGCGCAGGACCCTGGTCGCCTACGCGCACAAAGCACCCGACCCGCTCACGTCGGCCTTCGTGGCCCTGCTCGCCGAGGCAGGATGGGACGCATGAGGCTGGTCATCCTGGGCGGCGGCGGCTTCCGCGTGCCGCTCGTGCACAAGGCGCTGGACGAGCACATCACCGAACTCGTGCTGCACGACGTGGACGCGCACCGCTTGAACGCGATCGTGCCCGTCCTGCGCGGCGGCCCGCCCGTCACCGCCACCACCGACCTGGACGAGGCGTTGCGCGGCGCGGACTTCGTGTTCTCCGCGATCCGGGTCGGCGGCCTGGCCGGCCGCGCGATCGACGAGGAGGTGGCCCACGCGCACGGCGTCCTGGGCCAGGAGACCGTCGGCGCGGGCGGCATCGCGTACGGCCTGCGCACCGCCCCCGTGGCGGACGCGATCGCCCGGCGCGTCGCCGAACTCGCGCCGCACGCGTGGGTCGTCAACTTCACCAATCCGGCCGGGCTGATCACCGAGGTCATGGCCCGCCACCTGGGCGACCGCGTGATCGGCATCTGCGACTCGCCGCTGGGCCTGTGCCGCCGCGTCGCCAAGGCCCTCGACCTCGCCGAGGCCTTCGACGGGGTCGACCCGACGTTCGACTACGCGGGCCTGAACCACCTCGGCTGGCTGCAAGGCGTGCACCTGGGCACGGAGAACCTGCTGCCGACCCTGTTGGCCGACGACGCGGCACTGGCGGGTTTCGAGGAGGGCCGGCTCTTCGGCGCCGAGTGGCTCCGCGCGCTCGGCGTCATCCCCAACGAGTACCTGCACTACTACTACTCGACCCGTGAGGCGTTGGGCGACAACCGCGGCGCTTTCCTGTTGAACCAACAACAACGCTTCTACGACGGTGACGTGGATTGGGAGACCACGCGCCTGGAACGCGAAGCCACGTACATGGCTCAAGAGCGCGAGCGCGACAGCCTTGAGGGCGGCGGGTACGAGCACGTCGCCATGGCCCTCATGCGCGCCATCTCGGACAACGAGACGGCCACGCTGATCCTCAACGTGGCCAACAACGGCACGCTGTCCACGTTGGACGACCAGGCGATCGTCGAGGTGCCGTGCGAGGTGGACGCGACGGGCGCGCGCCCGGTGCCGGTGAGCCCGCTGCCCGACCACGCGGCCGGCCTCGTCACGTCGGTCAAGGCCGTGGACCGGCTGATCATGGAGGGCACCCGTTCGGCCGCGCTCAAGGCGTTCGCGCTGCACCCGCTGGTCGACTCGGTCGCCACCGCCAGGAGCCTGCTGGACACCTACGCCCACCGGCACCCCGAGCTGGCCCACCTGGCCTGACCCCGGCTTGACCTACCTGAGCCGAGCCCGACCCAACGCGTCCGAACGGCGGGTCGTCTCCGGGATCCGCGTCACGCACAGCCGCAGCACCTCGGCGCACGCCCGGTCGAGGTCGATGCGGTGCCCCACGGACACGAACACCGGCTTGACCCCTGCCCGCGTGCGCAACGCCCGTCCCACGACCTCGTCGCCGTCCACGAGATCGGTGTGCGCCCCGCGCACGTCGTCCGGCATGGAGAACGGCCCCATCGGCGTCTTGGCCACGCCGACGCTCGGCAGGTCGGTCACCACCCCGAGGTGGCAGGCGAGCCCGAACCGCCGCGGGTGCGCCAACCCCTGCCCGTCGCACACCAGCAGGTCCGGCGTCACGGTCAGCTCCTCCATCGCCTCCAGCAACGACGGCAGCTCGCGGAACGCGAACAGGCCCGGCACGTACGGGAAGTCCGCCTGGCCGATCACCACGGCGGAGTCCACGGTCCGCAACGACTCCGCGTCCAGCACCACGATCGCCGCCGCCAACCGGTCGTCGTCGGCGTAGGACACGTCGAGCCCGGCGACGTGCCGCACCACCAGCCCGGGGTCGGTCTCCGTCGACACCCGCGGCCGGAGCCGCTCCTGCTCGGCGATCGCCTCGTCGGGGGTCACTCGTGCCTCGCCGAGGCGCGGTGCGCGGCCAGCAGGTCCGTGCCGAAGTCACCGGACCGCCGCCGCCACACCGAGTGCGCGTGGTTGGCGTCGTTGTCGGTGTTGTCGTACTCGATCAGCAGTTCCGGCCCCTGGATCCGGTAGTAGTGCCCCGCGCCGCGCTTGTCCGAGCCCTCCCACGAGAAGTGCAGCCGGTCCAGGTCCAGGGCGTCGAACTCCTCGTCGGCCAGGTCGCCGTGCAGCCGGTCGAGGTAGTACCGCACCAGGCCGACCAGCAGCCCGCGTGACGCGCGGTCGAGCTGCGCGGGCGTCACGCCGACGGGGTCGAGGTCGCCGACGAGGCGCGCGTTGCCGGTCTTCAGGTCCGGCGGCGGCACGTCGGCGACCACGGCCAACCCGCGTGCCGTCCGACCCATCCGGTCCAGCAGCTCACGGGCCAACTCCTCCTCCAACCGCAACGGTTGCAGCACCGTGCGGCCGCGGTAGGTGGTGCGGGCCGGGTTCGCGCCGAGGAAGAACGGCGTGGCCGACACGCGCCCGTCGGCCACCACCACGCTCACCGACAGGTGGTGCCCCTCGACCCGCCAACCCCACGGCTCGTCACCCGGCTCGCCCAGCAGCACGGTCCAGTAGTCGCCCTGGTGCCGGTCCCGGTTGCCGCCCTCGCGGTCGTCCAGCACGTCCTCCAACGCCATGATGGCGGTGGTCTGCGCGTAGGCGTGCGGGCTGAGCACGCACGACAGCAACCGGTGCACGGCCTTGCGCTGGTCCCGCCCGAGATCGCCGTAGACCACGCCGGGCCGCGGGCCGGGCGTGTAGGCCCACCCCGTGCGCAGCTCGTCGTCGGACGGGCTCCGCACCACGGCCGCGCGCTGCTCGTCGTCCAACAGGCCGAGGAAGCCCCGCGCGGCTTCGGCTATCTCGTGCAGCATCACTCGAACCTATCTGCCCCCGGGTCGCGGAGCAGCAGTGGCGCGACTACGGCCAGGGGTCGAGGTCCGGCCGGTCGCCGGTGATCGGCCCCTCGGGCTCACGACCGGCCAGCCACGCGGTCAGGTCGGTGAGCGAGCCGGTCAGGGTGACGTCGCGGCCCGCACCGACGACCCACCGGCGTTCCGGCGCCTGGAGGGTGAGCCGGACGCCGTCGGGCACCCGCGAGGACAGGAAACCGACGACGTGGTCGCAGAACTCGGGCGACCACGTGACCGGGCCGAGGTCGAGGTCGCGGGTGTGGATCTCGACCTCGCGCCACACCCCGTAGGCGGTGCCGGTCAGCGTGCCGTCGCGGTAGTAGACCGGGGTGTCCCAGTCGCGGACGTCGTCCCACGCCTTGGCGAGCCGGGCGGCGGCGTCCGCGATCGCGGCCCGGTGCGCGGCCGCCGAACGCCCGGCGCCCGCCTCGATCGCGGCGTCCCGGGCGGGCCGCCCACCGGGGTAGGGCTCGACCTTCGTGCCCTCGTGCTCGGCCTGACCGGCGAGCGCGACGGTGACGTTGGCCAGGTGGGCCAGCACGTGCCCGCGCGTCCAACCGGGCAGCGCGGAGGGCTGGGCCACCTGCTCGTCGGTGAGGTCCTCGATGACGGCGGCCAGCCTGCGGTGGGCGTCCAGCGCGTTCGCCTGGATCGACACAGCTCCCCCTAATGGGTTGACGACTCAAATGCGTTAGGGAACCTATCACTAGAATCGTCGGGGTGGCACTGGCGTTGGAGTTCGCGAGCACGGTCCGGCACGACGGGCACGGCGGGATCGCGGACGACCTGGCCACCCCGGAGGGCTGCACGGCGTGGGCCGGGGTGAGGGCGGACGAGGCGTTGCGGCGGCGGCTGGTCGAGCTGCGCTGGGCCGTGCGGTCCCTGTTCGCGCACGCGGCGCACGCCGCCGAACGCCTGGACACGCCCCACCTGATGACCTTCGAGCGGGCGCTGGAAGTCGTCAACGAGGCCGCCGCGCGCGTGCCCCGGGCGGCCCGGTTGGAGTGGGACGAGCAGCCGCGGCTGCGCTACCTGGACTCGGCCGACGACGGCGACCGGCTGCTGGCGACGTTGGCGACGGCGGCGATCGAGTTCCTGGCGAGCGGGACGCTCGGGGAACTGCGCGCGTGCGCCGGGCCGAGGTGCATCCGGTACTTCGTGAAGGCGCACCCCCGGCAGGAGTGGTGCAAGCCGTCGTGCGGCAACCGGGCCAGGGTCAGCAGGCACTACCACCGCGGTCGCGACCACTAGCGGTCGCCGAGCCGCGCGGGCACCCGGAGGCGCCCGCGCGGCCGGTGGCTATCCCTGGATGTACGCGGTCAGCTGGTCGTGGTCTTCTTGCAACTGGCTGATCCGGCTCTTCACCACGTCCCCGATGCTGACGATGCCGACCAGCCGGCCGTCGTCGACCACCGGCACGTGCCGGATGCGCTGCTCGGTCATCAACACCGTGAGGCTGTCGACCGAATCGCGCGGCGTGCAGGTGAACACCTCGCTCGTCATGATCTCCGACACCGGCGCGCCCAACAGCTCGCCGCCCCGGTCGTTCAGCTTCCGCACGACGTCGCGTTCCGACACGATCCCCGTGACGCCCTCGGGCCCCATCACGACCATCGCGCCCACGTTGTGCTCGGCCAGCGCGGCGACGAGCTCCGCGACCGACGCTCTCGACTCGACCGTGGCCACGGCCGAACCCTTGTTCCGCAAGACGTCAGCGATCCTCATGGGCGCCTCCCGATCTCCGCCGGACCCGGTGCTACCCAGCTCAGGCTAGTTCTCCGAGCACGTGATCGGCAGAGCCCGCGCCCGATAGGAGCACCGGGCGTTCGGCCGACGTGAGCTGCGCTGCGGTCACGAGGACCCCGGGGGTGGTGATCGCCATCAGCACCACCGCCGTCCGGCCTAACCCGCCGAGCGAGGCGCCCGACGCCGGTCCGATCGGGAAGCCCACCGTGCGGACCAGCGTCGTCACGTCCGGAGGTGCCCATCGGCGCCGCCGGCGGCCGCCTCAGCAGGACCACCGCATCAGGTCCGGCGAACAGCCCGTGCCCGATGCCGATCACCGCCGACCGCCACGCCAGGTCCCCTGGATCATCACCCGCTCGGAGCAACGATACCAAGGGCAACGCCGACGCCGAGGTGCGTTGCGCTGTCCCACAAGGACAACACACGGTCGATCATGGCCGGCCGCACCGTGCCCGCCGTGGAAGACGGGCAGCAACGGCCGCGAGTCGACGAGCCAGGACTTGCCCACGCCCGCCTCACCGCCGACGAGCACCGTCGCGGGCGCGTGGTCGAACGCGCCCGCGACGGTGCCCGGTCTCGGCCGACCGCCCGACCGGCTCCGGGTTCACCAGGTGTGCGCTCATCGCGCACCGGAGACCGGTCGGGCGGCCGTGTCGTGCTCGTCGCTCAGCCGCCGCTCGTGCGCCGGAACACGCGTCGTCCGACGAACGTGTTCTGGTGCGGACGGCCGGGCGCCTTGTTCACGCCGTCGTTCTTCTGGGCGTGACCGCGGCGGGCCGCGCGGTTGAGCGGCACGGCGGGCTGCTCGGGCTGGTCCTGCTCGCCGTCGTCGGCCTGCGGAACGTCCTGGTCGGTCATGGTTGCCTCCTGGGGTGTGGCGATGTCGCCGGTCAGCGACGCCGCATGGAGTACTGGCGCGGGTTGACGACAGCTCGGCCGCCGCCGAAGCGCGGCTGCACCGCGCCGGACGCGCGGGCGCCGCGGCGTGCGGCGCGGTTGGTCGGCTGACCGTCGTGTGGCGGTTCGTTGCGCATGGTGGGCATGCGATCGCCTCCTCGTTGTTCGAGGCGTGCAAGAAGCTACGACCCGTGGATCGACAGGGTCGTGTGAAGAGCCGCTAAGGCCACCAGGAGAAGGGCACGGCACGGCCCGAGGCCGGTGCGGCGCTGGAGGAAGAAGTCCTCAGAGGTCGATCTGGAAGAACATGGTCATGACGTTAGCGTGCTTCACGCGGCGACGCCAACCCATTTATCGGCGGACGGGGATTGCGACCGCCGTGCCCACGCGACGGCGGGCGTCATAGCCAGCGCGGCGGCGAGGAACAACGCGCCGAGCACCAGCCAGCCCACCACGGCCCAGCACGAGGGTGGTGAGCAGCAGCGGTCCGACGGTGCGCGCGACGGCCGCGCCCGCAAGTCCGAGGCGATGTGTTGTGCCGATCAAAGTATCTGGTGCTGCCTGGCCCAACCGCCGAACCCGGCACCGGTGCACGGCAACCGCATGTCGTGGTGGACCAGCAGGTCGATCAAGTTCCCGGCCGCGATCTCCGTCAGCTTGCCGTCGCGGCACGCGTGTGCCAACAACCACAACGTGCCGTGGACCTCGACGCCGTGGTGCCGGGCGACCCGCACGGCCTCCCGGTCGTCGGAGATCGCTACCGCTCCGGCCAGTTCAGCCGCCGTGAAGACACTCGCCTCGCCACGGTCACGCGTCCCGGAACCGATGCGATCTACCCACGCGGTGAAGGTCGTCAGGGCCTCGATCGAATCCAGGGGCACCACCTCGAGCCATTCGAGATCGAGCGCTTCCGCCAGCTCCGGGTACGCGGTCGTGCCGCCCCGCAGCTCTTCCCGCACGATCTCGGTGGTGAGACAGTCGTATTCGAGCAGGAGGTCGGCGAGCACGTCCAGCCGTTCCGCACGCGCGAAGTGGTTCAGCATCATCGCGTCGAAAACGAGCTTCACCCGCGACGGAACGGCTCCGGTCACGGCGCGAGGTCCGCTTCCTCACGACGAGGCAGGTCGTCGGACTTGATCTGCCCGTGCATGAGTTCCACTGCACGCGTCACAGTCACGACACCGTTCCGCCACGCCCTCATCACCGCGTCGGCGTACCGCGGCGGCACGCGTACCGCTTCCAGGTCCGGTTGGGGAACCCACCCCACCGCCTCCAGCAACTCGGCTCGTGTCGGATTGGCCGGGATCCACCTGGAGACCGACTCCTGATCGAGCGCGCCTACGTGTGCTGCCTGCCGCACGACTAGCGACCAGGACGTCCGGTGACGGGCGGCCAACCCGATCAGCACATCTCGTAGCTCGCCGGATGGCGGCGCCGCCGACACGGCTTCCGACACGGCTTCCGAGGGGAGCAGCAGTTCAGCGGCATAGGCGTCGATCACGACCTCGCGGTCAGCCCGCGAGGCGGACACCCCCAGGTCGCTGGAGTGCTCGTCGCCGAGCACGAGGTGCCCGAGTTCGTGCGCCGCAGTCGCGCGTCGCCTGCCGGGATCCGGCTCGCGGCTCACCACAGCGACCGCGATGTCGTCGTCGCGCAACGACGCGCCGTCGCCCGGGAGGTCGGTGACGAGCACGAACTGCCCGGCGAGCTCGCACACCGACATGAGCGTGTCGATCGGCTGCCGGTCGAGTCCCAACCGATCACGCGTCCAGCGAGCCGCTTCCCGCGCTCCCTCCGCATCGGCCACACCGTCGTAGGTCAGCAGTCGTGGCAGTTCGAGCACACTCGAGTCGGCCATCTGCCGCACGTCCCGCAACCAGGCGAGCAGCTTCGCCTCAAGCTGGTACGACCGACGGGAGGTCTCGCTGTCGGTCTCCTCCACCAGCTGGGCCCGGCGCGACAGCACCGGCGGCCGTGCCGACAGGAAGTGGCTGAGGGGAACTTCCAAGGCTGTCGAGAACCTCGCCAACTCAAGCGCGTCGACCTTGCGCGTGCCGGCTTCCACCTTGGCTATCGCCGAGCGCTCCAGGCCGATGGCTCGCCCGAGCTCGTCTTGGGACAGGCGTGCAGCAAGCCGGCACTCCCGCACACGTTCGCCTACGTCAGCCCAGTCCACGACTCCATAATCGTGCGAAATTCGCACATGTCAACCCCGCCGGGGTTCACTCGATGCGGTCGGCTACTCCCGGTTCTCGACGATCGAGACGATCTCGCCGTCGATGACGGTGCCGTCCACGACCGCCGGGGCGTCCTCGTGCTCGGTGAAGAAGCGGGCCGCGAAGGCGCCCACCGCGCGGGTGGTCACGGCGTCGAACGTGCCACCGATCACACCGCCCACCAGCGGCACGCCCTTGGCCAGGGTGACGGTCGCCTTGGAGGTGCCGTACTTGGCCAGCAGGGTGAAGCCGACGCGCTTGTTGATCTCCCGGATGAGCTGCGCGGGGATGCGTTCGATCAGGTTCATGGTGAGCTTGGCACCCACCCTGATGCCCGCCTTCTTCAGCAGCTCGGTCCCGGCGTTGCCCAGCAGGCACACCAGGATCGCCGTCTGCACCTCGTCGCTGTCCAGGTCGTGCCCGTGCACCGCGGCGATCGAGGCGATCAGGTGCGTCTGCACCAGGTACGACGCGGTCAGGTTCGCGGGCAGCGTCACCGGCAGCGTGATCAGGCCGCCGACGTTGGTCGCGAAACCCTGCACGCCGGCCGCCGCCACGTGCGTCCGGATCAGGTGCTTGATCGCCTCCTCCGGCGTCAACCCCTTGTCCAACGCCTCCACGGCCATCTGCCGAGCGCCCTTGAACGGCCCGAAACCGTTGATGCCCACCCTGAGGAGGTGGTCAACGGCGCTCTGCTGCACCCTGGTGATCGCACCCGGTTCGTCCACCATGCCCCCGAGGTTACGCGGCGCGCGAGCGGGTAGCCGAGACCAATGGACATGTCTTCGTTGGGAGAGCTGGTCCGGCAACGCGGCCCGTTCGCGTCGGTCTACCTGGACGTCTCGCACGACACCGAGGACGCGGCCAAGGCCATGGAGCCGCGCTGGCGCGGTGCGCGCGAGGAGTTGGCCGGGCAGGGCGCGGACGACGCGACGCTGGACGCGATGCAGGAGGCGGCGCTGACGCCGGTGCCGGGCAAGTCGGGTCGGGCGCTGATCGCGGCGCACGGCAGGCTGCTGCTGGACCGGGTGCTGCCGCGCCCGCCCGGCCGCGAGATCGTGCGCTGGTCGGACCTCCCGCACCTGCTGCCGCTGGCCATCTGGACCGAACCCACCGTGCCGCACGTGATCGTGCTGGTCGACCGGGCGGGCGCGGACCTGCACGGGTACGACGGGCGCGGCGAGCGGACCGGTGAGGCGCACGGCGAGGTGCGCGGCGACGAGCACCCGTTGCACAAGGTTCCCGGCGGCTGGTCGCACCGACGGCTCCAGCGGGCCGTGGAGGAGACGACCAGGCACAACGCGGCGCTGGTGGCCGCCGAGGCGGACCGGATGGTGACGGACCTGGACGCGCGGCTGCTGATCCTGGGCGGCGAGGTGCAAGCACGTGCCGAGGTGCGCGAGGAGCTCAGCCTGCGGTGCCGGGACGTGCTGATCCAGGTCGAGGGCGCGAGCCTGGCCGAGGGCGCGGACGACGCCGCGTTCGACCAGGCCGTGCGGTCGCTGGTCGCCCAGTACCAGTTCGACCTGGACAACGACGTGGTGGAGGAGTTCACCGACGAGGCGGGCCGCCCGCACGGCCGCGCGGTGCAGGGCCTGGCCCCCGTGGTGGAGGCGCTGCGCGAGGCGAAGGTGGCCGCGCTGCTGGTGTCGGACCCGGCGCTGGGCGACCGCACCGTGTGGTCCGGCGACGACCCGGCGCAGCTCGCGCTGAAGGAGACCGAACTGCGCGGCCTGGGCGTCGAGCACGTCGGCGAGCACCGCGCCGACGAGGCCCTGGGCACCGCCGCCGCGGCGACCGGCGCGCAGGTGGTCGTCACCGAGGTGGCCGGCCTGAGCGAGGGCGTCGGCGCGCTGCTGCGCTACTGACGAAGAGGGTCTCCGCCGTGCCACGAGCGCGGCGGAGACCCTCCCGGACGACGGTCAGACGGCCGCCGCGACGACGTCGTCGGCCGGGTTCCTCTCCAGCTCGATGACCTTCTTGTCGCGCCGGTTGCGCTTCTCCAGGTACGTCGCCAGCCAGGTCAGCAGCAGGCACATCGCGATGTACATCGCGGCCACCACGATCGTGACGGGCACGAGCGGCCGGCCGAACTCGAAGATGCTGCCCACGTACCGGGCGTAGCGCAGCAGCTCCTCGTAGGTGATGAGGAAGCCCAGCGCGGTGTCCTTGAGCAGCACGACGAGCTGGCTGATGATCGCCGGCAGCATCGCCCGCACCGCCTGCGGCAGCAGCACGTAGTTCATCACCTGGGTCTTGCGCATGCCCACCGCGTAGGCGGCCTCGCTCTGCCCGCGGGGCAGGGACAGCACGCCGGCGCGGAACACCTCGGCCAGCACCGAGCCGTTGTACAGCGTCAGGCCGAGCACCACCGAGTAGAACGGGGCGCCCAGCGACAGGCCGTAGTGGAACACGAAGATCAGCACGACCAGCGGCACGGCCCGGAACAGCTCGACGACCAGCATCGACGGCACGCGGATGACCTTGTGGTCCGACAGCTGGCCCGCGGCGAAGATCGCCCCGAACAGCAGCGCCAGCACCGCGCCCGCGGCGAACGCCTTGAGCGTGTTCAGCAGCGCGTCGAGCAGGTCGGTCTGCACCTTCTCGTACTGGATCCAGGTCCACTTCTGGCCGTCGAACTGACCGCTCTCGGCGAACCGGTAGACCACGAAACCGATCGCCGCGACCAGGAGGATGACGCCGAGGACCGCGTAGAGGCGGTGGCGCAGCCGGGCGCGGGGCCCGGGGACGTCGAACAGGACCGAGCTCATCGGGCGATGCTCCACCGCTTCTCAAGGCTGCGTTGCAGCAGGGTCATGGGGATCACCAGCACCACGAAGAACGCCGCGACCCAGAGCAGGCCGATCAACTGGCTCTCGCCGCGCTCGGAGAGGTTGGCGCTGATGGAACCCGCCTGGAACACCGAGAAGCCCGCCGCGATGGTGGTGTTCTTCAGCAGGGCGATCATCGTGCTCATCATGGGCGGCACGACCGCGCGGGTGGCCTGCGGCAGCACCACGGAACCCAGCATCTGGCCGAAGGTCAGCCCCAGCGCGCGGGACGCCTCCGCCTGGCCCACCGGCACCGTGTTGATGCCCGATCGCACGACCTCGCACACGAACGCGGCCGTGTAGAGGATCAGCGCGGCCAGCGCGGCGGTGAAGTAGTAGCCGGACGCGGAGCCGCCGAACGTGTCCGCGTCCACGATCTTGAGCAGCGGGAACGCGAAGGCGAAGAAGAAGAACACCAACGTGAGCGGGGTGTTGCGGACGATCGTCACGTAGGCGGTGCCGATGACCCGCATCACGGGGACCGGCGCGACCCGCAGCATCGCCAGGATCGTCCCCAACACCAGCGACCCGACCGCGGCGATCAGGAACAGCTCGACGGTGTTGAGGAACCCGGGCCCGTACAGGTCGAGGTTGTCGAGCAGGACGTCCATCGGCTTCCTCGGCTAGGTGGGTGTGGTGCGGCCGGCCGCCGGAGGACCCGACGACCGGCCGCGGACGTGATCAGTAGCGGTCGAGCACGGGCTTGTCGGTGGTGGAACCCGACTTGCCCAGGGTGACGTCGTAGGCCTTCTGCCAGTCGCCGCCGTCGAGGGCCGCCTGCAGGATGTCGTTGACCTTGTCGCGCAGCGCCTTGTCGTCCTTGGGCAGGCCGATGCCGTACGGCTCGTTCGAGAACGTCTGGCCGACGACCTTCAGCGTGGTCGGCGACTGCGAGGCGTAGCCCTTCAGGATCGCGTCGTCGGTGGTGACGGCGTCGACCGCGCCCTGCTCCAGCTGCTCGACGCACTGCGAGTAGTTCTGCAGCTCGACGATGTTCTCCGGCTCGGTCAGGCCCTCGGACTTGACCTTCTGGATCGGCGTGGAGCCGGTCACCGAGCAGACCTTCTTGCCCTTGAGCGCGTCCTTGCCGGTAATCGTGTTGTCGTCCTTCTTCACCAGCAGGTCCTGGCCCGCGGTGAAGTACGGGCCGGCGAACGCGACCTGCTCCTTGCGCTTGGCGTTGATCGTGTAGGTGCCCACGTAGTAGTCCACGTCACCGTTGATCAGCGCCTGCTCGCGACCGGCCGACGGGATGGCCTTGTACTCGATCTTGTCGTCGCCGTAGCCGAGCTTGGCCGCGACGAGCTTCGCGATCTCGATGTCGAAGCCGGTGAACTTGCCGCTGGTCGGGTCCTTGTAACCCAGGCCGGGCTGGTCCTCCTTGACCCCGATGATCACCTTGCCGCGGGCCTTGATCTTGTCGAACGTCGGCGAGCCGTCGACCTTCACGTCGGCGGCGACCTGCTGCGAGGGGGCCGAGCCGGTCTCGCCGGGGCCACCCTCCTTGCCGCACGCGGTCAGGGCGAGGCCGCCGGCCAGCAGCGCCACCGCAAGGGTGCGAACCCTCATCGTCGTTCTCCTGCTCTTCTTCGGTAGAGCGGCGCCAGGCTCAGCGCCGCGGTCGTGGGACTTCAGTGGGTCAGGATCTTGCCAAGGAAGTCCTTCGCGCGGTTGGACTTCGGCGCGGAGAAGAACGCTTCCGGCGTCGAGTCCTCGACGACCTCGCCGTCGGACATGAAGATCACGCGGTCCGCGGCCTTGCGGGCGAAGCCCATCTCGTGGGTCACCACGAGCATGGTCATGCCCTCCTTGGCCAGCGTCGTCATCACGTCCAGCACCTCCTGGACCATCTCGGGGTCCAGCGCGGAGGTGGGCTCGTCGAACAGCATCACCTTGGGCCGCATCGCCAGGGCGCGGGCGATCGCCGCGCGCTGCTGCTGCCCGCCCGAGAGCTGGGCGGGGTACTTCTCCGCCTGGTTCGCGATGCCGACCCGCTCCAGCAGCTCCATGGCCGTCTTGCGGGCCTGGGCCGCCGGGGTCTTGCGGACCTTCACCGGCGCGAGCATCACGTTGTCGACGATGCTCTTGTGGGCGAACAGGTTGAACGACTGGAAGACCATGCCGACGTCGGCGCGCAGCCGGGCCAGCTCCTTGCCCTCGGCGGGCAGCGGCTGGCCGTCCACCTCGATCACGCCGGACTCGATGGGTTCGAGCCGGTTGATCGTGCGGCACAGCGTGGACTTGCCCGAGCCCGACGGCCCGAGCACCACGACGACCTGCCCCTTCGGCACCTCCAGCGTCACGTCCTTGAGCACGTGCAGAGGTCCGAAGAACTTGTCCACGCCCGCCATCCGGATCATCGGCGGAGCAGGAGTGGCGGCGGTCATCAGTCCTCCAGTAGGGGTTCCTGAGCGATGGCGGAAACCTAGGTGTGCATGCCCACACCAGTCCAGGCGGTTGAGCAAGACTTAGGGTCTCAACTCTGTCACAGGGTGGCGACACTTATCGGGGAGGCTCCACGGTGCGGGTGCTGTTGGTCGAGGACGACGACCGCGTGGCAGAAGCGCTGGTACCGGCGCTGACCCGGCGAGGTTTCACGGTGGACCGGCAGGCTACCGGTAGGGGGACGCTCGATCGGTTGACCGGGGTCGACGTGGTGCTGCTCGACCTGGGCCTGCCCGATGTGGACGGTGTCACGCTCTGCCGGCACATCCGTGCGGCGAGTGACGTGGCCATCATCGTCGTGTCGGCCCGCGGCGAGATCGACGACCGGATCCTCGGTCTGCACGCCGGCGCGGACGACTACCTGGTCAAGCCCTACGACGTGGGTGAGCTCGTGGCCAGGGTGCACGCGGTGCGGCGGCGGCGCGGCGACCCGGTCGGCGTCGGCGGCACCGGGACCGAGGTCTTCGAGGTCGCCGACGTGCGGGTCGACCTCGGTCGGCACGAGGTCACCGTGGCGGGCGAACCCGTGGCGTTGTCGCGCAAGGAGTTCCAGGTCCTGGCCCTGGTGGTGGCGGCGGGTGGCGCCGTGTGCACCCGGGAGCGCATCCTGGCCGAGGTGTGGGGACGCACCTGGGCGGGGGCCAACCGGACCCTGGACGTGCACGTGGCGACGTTGCGGACCAAGCTCGGGCGTCCTTCGTTGTTGGAGACGGTGCGCGGTGTCGGGTACCGGTTGAGCGGGGGCTGAGTGCGGTCGCGGCTGCTGGGCATCGTGTTGACGCTGGTCGTGCTCGTGCTGCTGGGCATGGGCGTCCCGCTGGGGCGCGGCGTGGCCCAGACGGAGCAGCAGGAGATGTTCCTGGACCGGCTCACCGACACCACGCGGTTCGCGTCCGTGGCGCAGCGGCCGTTCATCGACGACCAGCCGGAGGTGCTGGAGGCCGAGCTGCGCCGGTACCACGAGCTGTACGGCATCCGGGTGGCGCTGCTCGGCCAGGACGGCCAGGTGGTGGCCGCCTCCTCCGACGGCGTGGACGTGTCCTCCCCCGAGGTGGCCGACCTGGTGCGCGGCGCGTTGGCCGGTCGCCAGCCGGTCGCGCCGGAGCTGGTCATGCCGTGGGAGTCGACCGAGCTGGTGCTGGCCGAGCCGGTGCTGGAGGCGGGCGAGGTCCGGGGCGCGGTGGTGACGTTCTCGCCGACGTGGAAGACCCGGAGCGAGGTCCTGCTGTGGTGGTCGGTGCTGCTCGCGTCGAGCCTGCTGGTGCTCGCGATCGGCGTGTTCGTGGCGTTGCCGCTGGTCCGGTGGACGTTGCGGCCCGTGCGGCGGTTGGACGACGCCACCGGGCGGCTGCTGGCGGCGGTGGTGTCCGGGCAGCCCGTGCAGCCGGTCGGCTCGTCCGACGGGCCGCCGGAGCTGCGGCAACTGTCGCGGTCGTTCGACCAGATGGCCGCCAACGTGGGTGACGTGCTGGCGTCCCAACGCGCGTTCGTCGCCGATGCCTCCCACCAGCTGCGCAACCCGCTGACGGCGTTGAAGCTGCGTCTGTCCAATCTGGAAGACCACGTGGTCGGCGAGGGCGTCACGCACCAGGCGGCGGCGTTGGAGGAGGCCAACCGGCTCAACCGGATCCTGGACGAGCTGCTGTCCATGGCACGGGCGGGCGCGCCGTCGGTCGACCCCGTGCCGGTGGACGTGGACCGGGCGGTGGCCGGCCGCCTGTCGGCCTGGCAGCCGGCCGCCGCGGCCCGCGAGGTGCACCTGGTGCTGGACGGCGAGCCCGGCGGCACGGCCCTCGTGCCGCCGCGCGGCGTGGAGACCGTGCTGGACGCGCTGCTGGACAACGCGCTGAAGTTCACCTCCGACGGCACGCTGGTGCGCGTCGACGTCCGCCGCCGCGACGGCGTGGTCCGGCTGACCGTGCAGGACGAGGGGCCCGGCCTCGCGCCGGACGAGCTGGACCGCGCCACGGACCGGTTCTGGCGCAGCCCGGCACACCAGAACGTGCAGGGCTCCGGCCTCGGCCTGGCGCTCGTGCGGCAGATCGTGGACCGGGTGGACGGCCAAGTCCGGCTGGAGTCGCCCGAGGAGGGCGGCCTCCGGGTCGTGGTCGAGTTCCCGGCCGCCTGAACCGGTCAGGACGTGACGGCCGCGCCCTCGGGCTGCTTGCCCACCGCGAACGGGTCGGCGGGCTTGCCGCTGTTGGCGTCGATCACCGACACGGTGTTGGCGACTGGCTGACGAAGCGCGGGTCAAACCTTGACGTCGCGGTAATAGCGCATCGCGCCGGGATGCAATTCGATCGGTGTCGTCTCGATCGCCGACCTGACCTCGATCGACCTGGCCACCGGGCTCGCCGCGACCAGCTCCGGCTGAGCCTGGAACAGACCCCTGACCAGGGCTTCCGCCACGTCGTCCGACATCGTGTCGTTGACCAGGAGGAAGTTGCGCACGACCAGCGTGACCACCGGGCCGCCCCCGACCTGCTCGTAGGCCGAGGCCGGCAGCGTCGCCGAGCCGTAGACCGGGAAGTCCTCCCGCAGCTTCGGCAGCACGTCGCCCAGGTCGAGCATCCGCAGCTTCACCGTGGTGGCCAGCGTGGTGACCGCGTCCGTCGGCACGCCACCGGACCAGAAGAACGCGTCCAGCGCGCCGTCGCGCATCGCGTTCGCGCTGGTCGGCAGGTCCATGTACTGCACCTTGAGGTCGGCCTCCGGCGACATCTTCGCCGACTCCAGCAGCCGTTGGGCGATCAGCCACACCCCGGAGTCGCGGGCGCCCACGCTCACCCGCAGGCCCTTCAGGTCGGCCAGCCTGGTCGCGGGCAGGTCGTCCCGCACGATCAGCTGGAGGTAGTCGTCGTGCATCCGGGCCAGCGCGTACAGCTTGTGCGCCGCGTCGCCCTTCTGCTTCTCCTCCGCCGCGTCGGCCGCCGAGAAGCCGACCTGCGCCTGGTTGGCCCGCAGCCGGTCGAGGTTGTCCACCGAGCCCGCCGTGTTCGCCACCTGCGGGCGGGGGATGCCCGGGTCCCGGGTCCACGCGTCGGCCAGCGCCATGCTCAACTTGTGGTAGACGCCGCCGGGGCTGCCGGCCGCCATGGTGAGCTTGACCTGGTCCAGGTCGTCGCCGCACGCGGTCAACGACAGGGTGGCCAGGGCCAATGCGGCCCCGACCGCGTGCAACCGCAGCAGCGTTCCCGACACCTGCGCATCGTCGCACGTCCACGCTCTACGCTGGACCCGACGGAAGGACTAGGTGCAGTGACTCGCAGTTACCAGATCCGCACGTTCGGCTGCCAGATGAACGTGCACGACTCCGAGCGCCTGGCCGGCATGTTGGAGGACGCGGGCTACACACCCGCGGCGGGCGACGTCACACCGGACGTCGTCGTGTTCAACACCTGTGCCGTGCGCGAGAACGCCGACAACAAGCTCTACGGCACGCTCGGCCACCTCGCGCCCGCCAAGTCCGCGAACCCCGACATGCAGATCGCCGTCGGCGGCTGCCTCGCGCAGAAGGACCAGGGCGAGATCGTCAAACGCGCCCCCTGGGTCGACGTGGTCTTCGGCACGCACAACATCGGCTCGCTGCCGGTGCTGCTGGAACGCGCCCGGCACAACCGCGAGGCCCAGGTCGAGATCCTGGACTCGCTGGAGACCTTCCCCTCGACGCTGCCCGCGCGCCGCGACTCGGCCTACTCCGGCTGGGTGTCGGTGTCCGTCGGCTGCAACAACACGTGCACGTTCTGCATCGTCCCGTCGCTGCGCGGCAAGGAGAAGGACCGCCGCCCCGGCGATGTGCTGGCCGAGGTCCAAGCACTCGTCGACCAGGGCGTCCTGGAAGTGACCCTCCTCGGCCAGAACGTGAACTCCTACGGCGTCGAGTTCGGCGACCGCTTCGCGTTCGGCAAGCTGCTGCGCGCCACCGGCGCCATCGAGGGCCTCGAACGCGTGCGCTTCACCTCGCCCCACCCGAAGGACTTCACCGACGACGTCATCGCCGCCATGGCCGAGACGCCCACCGTGTGCCACTCCCTGCACATGCCGCTGCAGTCGGGCTCGGACCGGGTGCTCAAGGAAATGCGCCGCTCGTACCGGACCACCAAGTACCTGTCCATCCTGGACAACGTCCGCGCGGCCATGCCGGACGCCGCCATCACCACCGACATCATCGTCGGCTTCCCCGGCGAGACCGAGGCGGACTTCCAGGCCACCCTGGACGTCGTCCGCGAGGCCAGGTTCTCGTCCGCGTTCACGTTCCAGTACTCCAAGCGCCCCGGCACACCCGCCGCGGAGCTGCCCGACCAGCTGCCCAAGCAGGTCGTGCAGGAGCGCTACGACCGCCTGGTCACGCTCGTCAACGAGATCGCCCACGAACTCAACCGCGAGCAGGTCGGGCGCGAGGTCGAGCTGCTGGTCGCCTCCGGCGAGGGCCGCAAGGACGCCGAGACCCACCGGATGACCGGCCGTGCCCGCGACGGCCGCCTGGTGCACTTCACGCCCGGTGACGCCGAGGTGCGCCCCGGCGACGTCGTGGAGACCGTGGTGACCTACGGCGCGCCGCACAACCTGATCGCCGACGGCCCGCTGCTCTCACACCGCCGCACCAAGGCCGGCGACCGTTCCGAAGCGGGTCTGAAGCCGAAGACCCCCGGCGTCACGCTGGGCCTGCCGTCCTTCGGCAAGCCCGCCGCCCAGCCCGCGGCGGTCGGCGGGTGCGCGGTCGGATGAGCCAGCACGACCCGGACGACCTGGCCGGCCTGCGCGAGGAGATCGACGGCGTCGGCCGTTCCGCCGCCAAGCACTTCGACCCCGGCGCCGGCGCCCTGACGATCGCCATCGCCGCCCTGGCAATCCTGGTGTCGCTGATCCTGCCCTGGGTGGACGACATCCGGGGCTTGGGCATCGTGTCCGGTGAGGGCCCCGGCCTCCCCCGCGTCTTCGCCTACATGGCGATCGTCGTGGGCGTCCTGCTCCCAGCCCTGACCCTCGCCGTCCGCCGCTGGGCATTGGCCTGGATCTGCGCACTGGCATCGTTCGCCGCCTCGGTGGCAGGCGTGCTCTCGATCTGGACCACCCAAACCACCACGGGCCACCACCCCGGCCCGGGTCCGGGCCTGGGTCTGATCCTGGCCGTCATCGCCGTCGTCGTACTGCTGGTGAAGTGGCTGAAACTAGCCGCCTCCCGCCCACCTATGCAGTAACCCCGCACACGGCCCCGGCACGGCCCTCCGAGTCCACCTCCCCCACCCACCCACAACGGCCCCGCCGCCGACCCACCGAGGCTCGATTTGACATGGGTTCGGGTGCCTTAGGCTGGACGAAGCCGGGCAGGCAGGGCGGGACGCTTTTCCCCGCCGTGCCTGCCCGGCTTTGGCCTGCCTGGGGTGCCCGTAAGGGCCCCGAGTCAAATCGAGCCGGACCCAACGGCCCCCCTACCTGCTGGCCACCGCCTGCTCCGCCGCCGCCAGCCACTCACGCCACTGCTTCGCCTGGGCCTCAGCCTGCTCGGCCCGCCTCTTGTCACCGGCCGAACGAGCCTTCGCCGCCTGAGCCTCGAACTGCTCGACCCGCTCCCGGAACTGCGCGACGCGCGCCTCGGCCTCCGGGTCGGACTTGCGCCACTGCGCGTCGACCGCCCCGCGCACCCGCTCCTCGATCGTGCGGAGCTTGCCCTCCAGCTCACGGACCCGCTCGCGCGGCACCTTGCCGATCGCGTCCCACCGCTCCTGGATCTTGTACAGCTGCTGCCGGGCAGCTTCCAGGTCCAGCGACGGGTCGATCCGCTCCGCCTCGGCGAGCAGCTCCTCCTTCAGCTTCGCGTTGGACGCGAACTCCGCGTCACGCTCGCTGAACGCCTCCGACCGCTTCGCGAAGAACGCGTCCTGCGCGGCGCGGAACCGCTGCCACAGCGCGTCGTCGGCCTCCTTGGGCGCACGCCCGGCGGCCTTCCACTCGACCATCAGGTCCTTGTACCGGCCGGCCGTCGGGCCCCAGTCGTCGGACTCGATGAGCTTCTCGGCCTCTTCGACCAGCTCCTGCTTGCGGTTCTTGGCCACGCTGCGCTGCCGGTCCAGGTCCGCGAAGTGCGACCCGCGCCGGCGGTTGAACGCGTCACGCGCCTTGGAGAACCGCCGCCACAGCTGCTCGTCGGTCTTGCGGTCGACACCCCGGATGGTCTTCCACTCATCCAGGATCTGCCGCAACCGGTCGCCGGCGGCCTTCCACTGCGTCGACTCGTTGGCCAACACCTCGGCTTCCTCGACCAGCTCCAGCTTCCGGGCGCCCGCCGCGGCGCGAGCCTCGTCCTTGGCGACCTTCGCGGCCTCCAGCCCCTTCTCGGCCAGCGCCAGGACGTACTCCACCCGTGCGGCCAGAGCGGCGAGGTCGCCGACCACCGCCGCGTCGGCCAGGCTCTCCTGGACGTGCTTCGCGCTGGTCAGCGCGTGCTTCGGGTCTCCCGCACCGGAGGACAGCCGCGTCACCAGCAGCTCGACCTCGGTGCGGATGTCGTCGAACCGGCGCGCGAAGTGCGCCAGGCCCTCGGCGGGCTCGCCCGCCTGCCAGGAACCGACGACCCGCTCGCCCTCCGCCGTCGTGACGTAGACGGTGCCGTCCGCGTCCACGCGCCCCCAGCGGTCAGGGTGGTCCGACGCCACGGGGACCGGTGGAGCCGCCGTGACCGGCGTCGCTTCCACCCGGGTCTCCTCGACCACCGCCCCCGCACCACTGTCGCCAGTGGTTCCCGGTGTCGTCTCGTGCTCCGCCATCGCCGGCTTCCTCCTCGCCTGCCCACTTCGTGGTGCCCGTGCCGACCACGGGCGCCCCGCCTACGACGGGGCCCAGCACCCGAGTACCGCGACGCTCCCTAAGAGTGCCCAGTACCTCGCGCGCATTCAAACAGGTCAAGGCTCGCATCGGTACCGGTGGTGGCCGATGAGTAGCGTGGGCTGCCATGATCTCGCGCTTGGCGGTCGTCCCGCACCCCCCGCTGTTGGTGCCCGAACTGGTCTCCGGGGCCGTGTCGGACACCGAGCAGGTGCGGTCGGCGTGCCTGGCCGTCGCACGGGAACTGGCCGCGCACGCGCCGGACTGGGTGGCGGTCGGCGTCGACCCGTCCGGTCCGCGAGTGATCGAGCACGCGACCGGCACGTTCCGCGGCTTCGGGGCGGACGTTCGGGCCTCCCTGTCTTCGCTCACCCCGCCCTCACCCTCCCCACACCCACCCCCGACCACGCCCTCTGCGGACGTGGATGACGACCTGCCCCTACCTGCCCTGATCGCCGCCTGGCTGCGCGAACAGGTCGGCGCAAGGTCCGTCCGCGTCCACCTCGTCCCTCCGGACCTGCCCACCGCCGACTGCCTCACCCTGGGCGCGCGGCTGGCCGGCTCCCCGGCGCTGCTCGTGCTCGGCGACGGCTCGCACCGACGCGGTGAGCTGGCCGTCGGCCGCCCGGACGAGCGCGCCGAGCCGTTCGACGAGGACGTGCGCAAGGCGCTGGCCACCGCCGACACCGCCGCGCTGCGCTCGATCGACCCGGTGCTCGCCGCCGACCTCGGCGCGAACGGACGCGCCGCCTGGCAGGTGGCCGCCGGCATCCCGGGCGCGTGGCGGTGCACCCGGTCGACGTTCCTGGCGCCATTCGGCGTCGGCTACCACTTGGCCGTCTGGGAGGCTTGACCACGTGAACACCCCCATCCCCGTCGCGGTCGTCGGACCCACCGCCACCGGCAAGTCGGACCTGGCCGTGCGGCTGGCCGTCGAACTGGGCGGCGAAGTGGTCAACGCCGACGCGATGCAGCTCTACCGGGGCATGGACATCGGCACCGCCAAGATCACCGAAACCGAGCGCCACGGCGTCCCGCACCACCTCCTCGACGTGCTGGACGTGACCGAGACCGCCTCCGTGGCCGCCTACCAGCGCGAAGCCCGCGCCGCGGTCGAGCGGCTCCTCGCCGAAGGCCGCACCCCCGTGCTGGTCGGCGGCTCGGGCCTGTACGTGCAGGCCGTGCTGGACGACCTGGTGTTCCCCGGCACCGACGAGAAGATCCGCACCCAACTCGAACGCGAACTGGCCATCTTCGGCTCGGAGACGCTGCACGGCAGGCTGGCCCAGCTCGACCCCGCCGCCGCCCTGGCGATCCTGCCCAGCAACGGCCGCCGCGTGGTGCGCGCGCTGGAGGTCATCGAGCTGACCGGTCAACCGTTCTCGGCCACGCTGCCCAAGTCGGGACCGGCCCGCTACGACACCCACCTCGTCGGCCTCGACCGCGAGGTGTCCGAACTGGACGAGCGCGTCGACGCACGCGTGGCGGAGATGTTCGACAAGGGCCTGGTGGACGAGGTCCGCGCCCTGGAGGCCCGCGGCCTGCGCGACGGCCGCACGGCGTCCCGCGCCCTGGGCTACCAGCAGGTGCTGGCCGCGTTCGACGGCGAGCACTCCCTGGAAGAGGCCGCGGCCGCCACCGCGCAGGCCACCCGGCGGTTCGTGCGCAAGCAGCGGTCCTGGTTCCGCCGCGACCAGCGGGTCACCTGGTTCGACGCGGGCTCCCCCGCGCTGGCCGACGACGTGCTCAAACTGGTCGCACCGTAGCCTGGTGACCGTGGGTATCGAGTTCCTGAAGGGCCACGGCACCGAGAACGACTTCGTCGTGCTGCCCGACCCGGACGCGCTGCTGGACCTGACCGAGTCGCGGGTGCGCGCGCTGTGCGACCGGCAGCGCGGTCTGGGCGCGGACGGCGTGCTGCGGGTCGTGCGGCCGGACTTCGGCCCCTGGTTCATGGACTACCGCAACGCCGACGGCTCGATCGCCGAGATGTGCGGCAACGGCGTGCGCGTGTTCGTGAAGTACCTGGTCGAGGCCGAGCTCGTGCCCGCGGGCGAGTTCACCATCGGCACGCGTGCCGGTGAGCGGCACGTCATCGCGCACGACGACGGCACGGTGACCGTGGACATGGGCCGCGCGCTGGTCACCGGCACGGGCACCGCCACGGTCGGCGGCACCGCGTTCGGCGGCGTCGCGGTGAACGTCGGCAACCCGCACCTGGCGTGCGTGACCGACGTGCCGGTCGCGGAGCTCGACCTGAAGCTGCCGCCCGGCCACGACCCGGCGCAGTTCCCGCACGGCGTGAACGTCGAGTTCGTCAACGTGCTGGACGAGGGCGCCCTCCGGATGCGCGTGCACGAGCGCGGCGTGGGCGAGACCCGGTCGTGCGGCACCGGCACGGTGGCGGCGGTGGCGTCGTGGCTGTACGGGGCCGGTCGGCGCACCGGCAAGGCCACTGTGGACGTCCGCGGTGGACAGGTGTCCGTGGTGATCGAGGAGGAGACCTCCACGCTCACCGGACCGGCCGTGCTGCTGGCCCGCGGCGAGCTCGACCAGGCCTGGTGGGACGCGCTCTAGAGCTGGGACGCGCTCCGGAGGTGGTCTAGAGGTCGAACACCTCCAGCTTGCCCAACCGCTCCCCGGCCACCACCTCGGGCTGCGAGCTGGGCGCCGTGCAGCAGACCAGCTTGTCACCGACCACCGCGACCGCGAAGCAGACCTGGCTGGTCTCCACCTTCCGGGTGATCTCGCCACCCTCCTCGACCCGGAACGCGAACGGCTGGAGCGCGGGCGCCACCCACACACCCCCGTCCGCGTCCACCGCGATGCCGTCCGGCGCGATGAAGTGCTCGCGCAGCGACGCCCACACCCGCCGGTCGGACAGCGTGCCGTCGTCGGCCACCGCGAAGGTGGTCAGCCGGAAGGCCAGGGTCTCGGCGACGACCAGCCGCCCGCGCTCGCCGTCACGGCCGGGCAGCCACCCCATCCCGTTCGGGAACTTCATGTCCTCGGCCGCCACGCTCACGCCGCCGTCCGACCGCACCAGGGCCAACGGCGTGCCGGGGGCGACCCAGTCCGGCGCCAGCATCGGTCCCTCGCCACCCGCCGCGAGGGCGGCGTGCAGGTCGAAGCCGAAGTTGCCGACGTACGCGCGGCCGTGCGGGTCGACCAGCATGTCGTTGGCGTGGAAGGTGGCGATCCCGTTCAGGTCCGCGTGCTCCACCAGAGCGCCGTCGGGCTCCAGCCGCAGCACCCGGCGGTCGCGCATCGACACCACCAGCAGGCGGCCGTCCGGCAGCCAGCCCAGGCCGGACGGCTGCCCCGGCACCTCGCAGACGACCTCCTCCTCGCCCGTGGCCAGGTCGAGCACGCGGACCTCGTGGTCGTAGAAGTCCGAGTAGACGAGCCTGCCGTCGGGCCCCTGCCGCGGGCCTTCGCCGAACCGGAGACCCTCGCGCAGCACGGTGGTGTCAGCCATGCCGGTCGAGGCTAGTGATCACCGGCAGGTCCCGCATCGACCGCAGTGGTGACAGGACCACCCAGACGGCGGACAGCACCATCCCGGCCGACGCGACCCACAGCGTGTTCCGGACGCCGATCCACTCGGCCAGCGCACCGCCCGCCACCGCCCCCACCGGCATCGCGCCCCAGGCCAGGAACCGGATGCTCGCGTTCATCCGGCCCAGCAGCCGGTCCGGGCACAACGCCTGCCGCAGGCTGACCTGCGCGACGTTGTGGACGACCACGCCCGCGGACGTGACCAGCGTGCCGACCGCGAACAACGCCAGCCGCCAGCCCGGCTCGGTCAACGGGACCAGCACCCACGCCGGCTGCGTGACCAGCAACGACAGCCACACCAGCCGCGCCTGCCCGAGCCGCGCCAACCGGCCCGCGAGCAGACCCGCCAGCACGCCACCGGCGCTGCCGACGCCCAGCAGCACGGCGGTGGTCGTCGTCGACAACGCCAGCTCGCGCAGCAGGAACAGCACGTTGACCGCGCCCCACATGGCGTTGGTCAGGTTGAACCACGTCGTGCACAGCGCTATCGGCCGCAGCAACGGGTGCCCGAACACGAACCGGAGTCCTTCGACCATGTCCGCCCGAAGCGCGCGCTCGCGCCGCTCCACGGCCCGTTCAGGCGTGCGCATCCCCCACAGCAGCAGCGCTGACGTGAGGAACGACGCGCTGATGGCCAACACCGCGTTCGCGCTGCCCAGGACCTGCACCAGCGGCCCGCTCAACGGCCGACCGGACAGCCGCGCGACCTGCTGCGTCGACACCAGCCGGCCGTTCGCCACGGCCAACCCGGCCCGATCGACCAGCATCGGCAGGTACGCCTGGGAGGCCACCTCGAAGAACACCGTCAGCACACTGGCGCCGAGCGCGGCGAGCAGCAGGTGCGTGAACGTGAGCCGGTCCAGCCACGCCGCGACCGGCACCGTGACCAGGACCGACGCCCGGGCGACCGTGCTCCACACCAGCACGGGCCGCTTGCGCACCCGGTCCACGTAGACGCCCACGGGCAGCCCGATCAGCAGGAACGCGGCCGTGCCCGCGGCGGTCAGCACACCCACCTGGAACGCCGACGCGTCCAGTGCCTCGATCGCCACCACCGGCACCACGAACGTGTAGACCGCCGCCCCGAACTGGTTGACCGCGTCACCGCCCCAGAACAGCCGGAAGTCACGCGGTAACGGCATCACGGCTCCTCAGCGGCGACAGGATCACCCACAGCACGGCCGCGGCCTGGCACGCCATCCCGACCGCCAACGTGGCCGTCACGCCCACACCACCACCGAGCGCGCCGCCCACCAGACCACCCAGCGGCATCGCGCCCCACACCACGAACCGGATGCTCGCGTTCATCCGACCCAGCAGGTGGTCCGGGCAGATGGACTGCCGGTAGCTGACCTGGGCGATGTTGTAGACCGTCGCGCCGTACGCCACCGCGGCCTCGCCGACGAGCACGAACGCGATCCGCCAGTCCGCCGCGCCGAGCGGGACGAGCACCCCGAACGGCCACGTGACCAGGCCGGACAGCCAGATCACCGTGGTCTGGCCGAAGCGGGCGTTCCACCGGTTCACGGTCAGCGCGCCCAGCACGCCGCCGACGCCCGCCGAGCTGAGCACCAGGCCCACCACGCCCGCGGACAGCCCGAGCTCGCGCACCAGGAACAGCACCAGCACGGCCGCCGCCATGCCGCCGAAGAAGTTCGCGGTCCCGGTGCAGGCCACGATCGCGCGCAGCGACCGGTGCCCGAAGACGAACTTCAGGCCCTCGGCGATCTCGTGGACCAGACCGGGCTTGTCCGGCGGCCGCGGCGGTGGCTCGACCGTCCGGATCCGCAGCAGGAACACCGCCGACACCAGGTAGCCGACGGCGGTGGCCAGCACGCCGATCGCCGCGCCGACCAGCTGCGCGACGCCGCCGGCCGCCGCCGGGCCGGACACCGCCGCCACGGCCCTGCTGGCCTCAAGCTTCGAGTTGCCCTCGACCAGCTGCTCCCGGCCGACCAGCGCGGGCAGGTAGGACTGGTAGGCGATGTCGAACATGACCGTGGCCGCACCCACCAGCAGGGCGACCACGACGAGCTGGGCCAGCGTCAGCACGCCCAGCCACCAGGCCACCGGCACCGACAGCAGCAGCGCCGCCCGGGCGAAGTCGGCCACGAGCATCACCGGACGGCGGCTCAGCCGGTCCACCCACACCCCGGCGGGCAGCCCGATCAGCAGGAACGCGGCCGTGCCCGCCGCCGAGAGCACGCCCATCTCGAACGGCGTGGCGGACAGCGCGCCCACGGCGAGCAGCGGCAGCACGGTCTGGCCGATCGTGGAGCCGAACTGGCTGACGGTGTCGCCTGCCCACAGCAGGCGGAAGTCGCGATGAGACCAGAGGGACACGACGGGAAGTGTCACGCGAGTGATTGGAAAGTGTCAATCACTTCTGCCGCGCCGGTCTTATGCTGTGCCGGTGCAACGACGTCCGGCGACCGACGCCGAGGCCGCCGCCCTGGCCTCGGCCGTGCGGCTGCGCATCATCCGGCTCACCTACGACCGCGCGATGACCAACAAGGAGATCGCCGAGCGGCTCGGGAAGGACCCCGCGACGACCCTCCACCACGTGCGCAAACTCGTCGCCACGGGCTTCCTGGAGGCGCAAGGGGAGCGTGTGGGCAACCGGGGCGCGCGGGAGATCCCGTACCGGTCGACGGGCCTGTCGTGGCGGCTCACCAAGGACGGCACCCCGCACTCCGAGGAGACCAGCGAGGCCGTGTTCCAGGCGTTCCTGGGCGAGGTCGCGGAGCTGGGGCCGGCCGCGATGAACCAGTTCCGACTGGTGGCCCGGGTCGACCGCGGGGAACTAAAACGGCGCCTCCAGACGTTGTTGGATGAGCTGGCAGCCGAGCCGGCACACCCCGACGGTGAACGCGTGGCGATCTACCTGGCCCTCTACCCAGGCGATTAACCACTCGGTCCCCTCAGGGGTGCCGTGGGACGATGAAGGGCAAATGACGGAAAACACGTACAACAGCAACGACTGGCTCGACCACGAGGACGAGCTGTCCACCGGCGACCTGGCACTCGAAGAGCGCACCGCGCTGCGCCGCGTAGCCGGGTTGTCCACCGAGCTCGAAGACGTCACCGAGGTCGAGTACCGGCAGCTCCGGCTGGAGCGGGTCGTGCTGGTCGGCGTGTGGACCGAGGGCACGGCGGCGGACTCGGACGCGTCCCTGGCCGAACTGGCCCTGCTCGCCGAGACGGCGGGCTCCGAGGTACTGGAAGGCCTCGTGCAGCGGCGCGACCGGCCCGACCCGGCCACCTACATCGGCTCCGGCAAGGTCCACGAGCTGCGCGACATCGTGATCGCGACCGGTGCGGACACGGTGATCTGCGACGGCGAGCTCTCCCCCGGCCAGCTGCGGCAGCTGGAGGAGAAGCTCAAGGTCAAGGTCGTCGACCGGACCGCGCTGATCCTCGACATCTTCGCCCAGCACGCGTCCACGCGCGAGGGCAAGGCGCAGGTCGAGATGGCCCAGCTGCAGTACCTGCTGCCGCGCCTGCGCGGTTGGGGTGCGTCGCTGTCCCGGCAGGCCGGTGGTCGTGCCGGTGGCGCCAACGGCGGCGTGGGTCTGCGCGGTCCCGGTGAGACCAAGCTGGAGACCGACCGCAGGCGCATCCGCGCGCGCATCGCCAAGCTGCGCCGCGAGATCGCCGGGATGAGCGTCGTCCGGGAGACCAAGCGGCACCGCCGGGTGGCCAACTCGGTGCCGAACGTGGCCATCGCGGGTTACACGAACGCGGGCAAGTCCAGCCTGCTCAACGCGCTGACCGACGCGGGCGTGCTGGTGCAGGACGCCCTGTTCGCGACCCTCGACCCGACCACGCGGCGCACCGAGACCCCCGAGGGCCTGCCCTACACGTTGACCGACACGGTCGGCTTCGTGCGGCACCTGCCGCACCAGCTGGTCGAGGCGTTCCGGTCGACGTTGGAGGAGGTCGCGGACGCGGACCTGCTGGTCCACGTGGTCGACGGGTCCGACGCGATGCCGGAGAAGCAGGTCGTCGCGGTGCGCGAGGTGATCAGCGAGATCTCCTCGCGGCGTGACGACCCGATGCCGACCGAGCTGCTCGTGGTGAACAAGGTCGACGCGGTGGGCGAGCTCGGCCTGGCCCGGCTGCGGCACCTGTTCCCGGGTGCGGTGTTCGTGTCCGCGCACACCGGCGAGGGCATCACCGAGCTGCGCGAGCGCATCGCGGCCATGACGCCGCGGCCGGAGGTCGTGGTCGACGCGATGGTGCCGTACGCGCGGGGCGAGCTGGTCGCGCGCGTGCACCGCGAGGGCGAGGTGCTCAAGGAGCGGCACACCGAGGAGGGCACCGAGCTGTCCGCCAGGGTGCGGCCCGACCTGGCCGGCGTGCTGGAGAAGTTCGCCGTGAACGGAAGCCGCGCCTGAGCCGTTGCGCGCTCTGCTGGTGGTTGTAGGGCTGCTGATGACGGCCGGTTCCGCAGGGGCGGAGCCGGCCGTCGTCGACGTGTGCGCGGTGACCGACCCACGGCTGGAAGAGCTGTCCGGGCTCGTCTCGAACGGCGACCGGTGGTTCGCGGTGAACGACAGCGACAACGGCCGGTTGCAGATCCAGGTGCTCGACCGCAATTGCGCGATCAGCCGCACGATCACCGCGCCCAACAACCCGTTCGACGTCGAAGACCTCGCATTGGCGCCTGACGGAACTCTGTGGGCGGCGGACACCGGCGACAACGGCAAGTCTCGCGAAACCGTGGCATTGCACGCGGTTTCACCCGACGGCAGCGCCCGTTTGTACCGACTCACGTATCCTGACGGAAAGCACGACGCCGAGGCATTGTTGCTCGACGGTTCCGGCATTCCGCACATCATCACGAAGGAAACGCTCGGCTCGGCGTTGGTCTACCGGCCGGCGTCCCGGTTGGCCGAAGGCGTGCCGACGCCGATGGAGCAGGTGGCGCGGGTGTCGATCGGCGGGACGGACACGCCGGGCGGGCCCATGCAGAACTCCGTGGTGACGCGCGTGGTCACGGGCGCCGCGATGACCAGGGACGGCCGGGTGGCGGCGGTGCGGACCTACACCGACGCGTACCTGTTCGCGGTGCCGGACGGCGACCTGGCCGAGGCGCTGGAGTCCGAGCCGGTGCGGGTGCCGCTGGCCGGTGAGCCGCAGGGCGAGGCGATCGCGTTCGACCCGGACGGCACGCTGCTGTCGGCGTCCGAGTTCGGCAACGCCGGCGGCGCGTCGTCCACCGTGCGGGCGGTGGCGGGCGCGGCGGCGTTGGCCGTGCCGCCCGAACCCACCACGACCACCACCTCGGCGGACGCCCAGGCGCCCCCCGACGACACCGCTCCCCCGCCTGACGACCCGCGGTCGCCGTGGCCGGTGGTGGGTGGCGGCGCGGTGGCGTTGGTGCTGGTGGGAGCACTGGTGCGCCGATCGCGCCGCCGCCGGACCTGAGCGGTCGGCACCCGTTCGGGAGCCGTGGTCAGAGCCTGCGCAGGACGGTGGGTCAGAGCCTGCGCAGGACCGCCACGACCTTGCCCAGGATCGACGCGTCGTCACCGGGGATGGGCTGGTAGGCCTCGTTGTGCGGCATCAGCCACACGTGCCCGTCGTCCTTGCGCTTGAACGACTTGACGGTGGCCTCGCCGTCGATCATCGCGGCCACCACCTCGCCGTTGTCCGCGGTCGGCTGCTGGCGGACGACGACCCAGTCGCCGTCGGTGATGGCGGCGTCCACCATCGAGTCACCCACGACCTTCAGCAGGAACACGTCGCCCTCGCCGACGATCTCGCGCGGCAGCGGGAACACGTCCTCGATGGCCTCCTCGGCCAGGATCGGCCCACCGGCCGCGATGCGGCCCAGCATGGGCACGTACGCGGGCGTGGGCTTGGACGCCGGGTCGAGGCCGGTCACGATCTCGGCGGGCAGCACGCCCACCGCGCGCGGCCGGTTCGGGTCGCGGCGCAGGTACCCCTTCCGCTCCAGCGCGCGCAGCTGGTGCGCGACCGAGGAGGTGGAGGTCAGGCCGACCGCCTCCCCGATCTCGCGCACGCTGGGCGGGTAGCCGAACCGGTCGAGCCAGTCGCGGATCACGTCGAGCACCTTGCGCTGGCGCAGGGTGAGCCCGGCGTTGCCCGCGATGTCCGCCGGTTCGGGCGCGGAGGGCACATCTGCGGTGCGCAGGTCTTCGCTGGTCTTGCGTGCCACGGTGCTTCCTCCTCACCGGTCCCGATTGCCCAGGCCGGCTCTCCGACGATCTTCACTTGTGGACGGTAGTCGCGTTCCGTGTCCAGATCAAACACCTGTTCGAAGTAAACCTCGGCGTGTCCTAGCGATTTCGCCCGGCGAAGTGGTAGACATTCGCACGGACGTTCGATCGAACACAGGTTCGATCATGATCGGATGACCTGCGTTGGAGGACATCATGGCGGTGGTCATTGGCACCCGGAACAGCTTCGAACTCGTGGAAGGCGCCGGTGTCGAGGATGTCGCCCTCGGCGCGGGACTGCGACCGGGACCACGGGTACTTCGCCGGTTCGAAGTACACGACAAGGACAACCGCCGCCCGTCCACCCGCACCCGACCGCTCGCGGTGCGCCGGACCGCGCCGGACCCGGTCGCCTGCGAGGTGCGGCCGCAGCGCCACCCGGCCGTCCAGTTCGCGGGCTACGCGGTGGCCGCGGCCCTCTTCGCCGCCCTGCTGAGCGGGCTCTACCTGTACGTCTCCGGCGCCACGACCGTCCCCGAACGCACCAACGTCGTACACGTCCAGGTGGGCGAGTCGCTGTGGGACGTCGCCGAGCGCAGCGCGCCCAACAGCGACCCGGACGCCGTGGTGTCCCGCATCCGCGAGCTCAACTCGCTCGCCGACACCGACGTCGTCCCCGGCCAGTCGCTGGTCGTCCCCCACGGCACCCCCTGAGACCCGCTGCCAAGCCCTGACGAGCCGCGCTCCCGGACCTCCGCGAGCGCGGTTCGCGCGTTTCCGGGCAGCCCCGTCCGATTCCGCCGTCCGAGTGACGGGACACGCCCGCGTCCGACTTGCAGCGCCGTGGGCCTTGGGCATAGGTTGACCCCTACATCTAGTGGTCGCACCGTTGTAGTTAGTCCACAGGTTGGGGTTTTCCCGACGAGTGGGGCTAACGCGATGGGTGCTGCCCAGGGGAGGGGGAGACCAGCCGTGCGATGCCCGTTCTGCCGGAACTCGGACTCGCGTGTGGTCGATTCCCGCGAGGTCGACGAGGGCCAGGTCATCCGCCGCCGGCGGTCGTGCACGGCTTGCGGCCGCCGCTTCACCACGGTCGAGGAGGCCGTGCTCGCGGTGGTCAAGCGCTCCGGCGTCACCGAGCCGTTCAGCCGGGACAAGGTCGTCGTCGGGGTGCGCCGCGCGTGCCAGGGCCGTCCCGTCGACGAGGACGCCCTCCAGCAGCTGGCGCAGCGCGTGGAGGAGTCGATCCGCTCCGGCGGCGTCGCCGAGATCCCCAGCCACGAGGTCGGCCTGGCCATCCTCGGTCCCCTCCGCGAGCTGGACGAGGTGGCGTACCTCCGCTTCGCCAGCGTGTACCGCTCCTTCTCGTCCGTGGAGGACTTCGAGAAGGAGATCGCCGATCTTCGCACCGCCCAGCTCACGGACGACTGAGCGGACGCGACGCAAGACAACTGCGCCTGACCGGCTCGGACGGGGGGAGCCCGGACGTGGGTCGCGCACCGGAACGTCGAGAACTCGTGAAACGGAATGAGGAAGCCGGGATGACGGAGACCGTCGGTGGCTCCAGCAAGAGGACGGCCACCCGCAACGGCGCGGGCGAGAAGAACGCCAAGCTGAAGGTGGAGCGCGTCTACACCACCGCGGGCAAGCACCCGTACGACGAGGTCACCTGGGAGCACCGCGACGTCGTGATGACGAACTGGCGCGACGGTTCGGTGAACTTCGAGCAGCGGGGCGTCGAGTTCCCCGACTTCTGGTCGGTCAACGCCACCAACATCGTCACCAGCAAGTACTTCCGCGGCGCGGTGGGCACCCAGCAGCGCGAGCACAGCCTGCGCCAGCTCATCGACCGCGTGGTGAAGACCTACGTCGAGGCGGGCGTCCAGCACGGGTACTTCGCCAGTGGGGCCGACGCCGAGATCTACGAGCACGAGCTGACCTGGATGCTGCTGCACCAGGTGTTCAGCTTCAACTCGCCGGTGTGGTTCAACGTGGGCACCACGTCCCCGCAGCAGGTCAGCGCCTGCTTCATCCTGTCGGTGGACGACACGATGGAGTCGATCCTGAACTGGTACCGCGAGGAGGGCCTGATCTTCAAGGGCGGCTCCGGCGCGGGCCTCAACCTCTCGCGCATCCGCTCGTCCCGGGAGCTGCTGTCCTCCGGCGGCACGGCGTCCGGCCCGGTGTCGTTCATGCGCGGCGCGGACGCGTCGGCGGGCACCATCAAGTCCGGTGGCGCGACCCGCCGCGCGGCGAAGATGGTCGTGCTCGACGTCGACCACCCCGACGTCGAGGAGTTCATCGAGACCAAGGCGCGTGAAGAGGACAAGGTCCGCGCACTGCGCGACGCCGGGTTCGACATGGACCTGGGCGGCAAGGACATCGTGTCCGTGCAGTACCAGAACGCCAACAACTCGATCCGCGTGTCGGACGAGTTCATGCACGCCTACGAGAACGGCGGCCAGTTCGGCCTGCGCGCCCGGATGACCGGCGAGGTCATCGACCACGTCGACGCCAAGGGCCTGTTCCGCAAGCTGGCGCAGGCGGCGTGGGAGTGCGCCGACCCCGGCATCCAGTACGACGGCACGATCAACGACTGGCACACCACGCCGGAGTCGGGCCGCATCACCGCCTCGAACCCGTGCTCGGAGTACATGCACCTGGACAACTCCAGCTGCAACCTGGCGTCGCTGAACCTGATGAAGTTCCTCTCCGACGACGGCACGTTCAACGCGGAGCTGTTCGCCAAGTCGGTCGAGCTGATCATCACCGCGATGGACATCTCGATCTGCTTCGCGGACTTCCCGACCCCCGCGATCGGCGAGACGACCCGCGCGTTCCGCCAGCTGGGCATCGGCTACGCGAACCTGGGCGCGCTGCTCATGGCGACCGGTCACGCGTACGACTCCGAGGGTGGCCGCGCGCTGGCCGCCGCGATCACGTCCCTGATGCAGGCCGTGGCGTACAAGCGGTCCGCGGAGCTGGCCGGGATCGTCGGCCCGTACGAGGGCTACGCCCGCAACGCCGAGGCGCACCAGCGGGTCATCCGCAAGCACTCGGCCGCCAACGACATGCTGCGCACGTACCACGCGAACGACGGCGCGGTGCAGAAGGTCGCGACCAAGGCGTGGCAGGACTGCCAGCGGGTCGGCGCCCGCAACGGCTGGCGCAACGCGCAGGCCAGCGTGCTCGCGCCCACCGGCACCATCGGCCTGATGATGGACTGCGACACCACCGGCATCGAGCCCGACCTGGCGCTGGTGAAGTTCAAGAAGCTGGTCGGCGGCGGCTCGATGCAGATCGTCAACCAGACCGTGCCGCGCGCGTTGCAGGTGCTGGGTTACCAGCAGGAGCAGATCGAGGCGATCGTCGAGTTCATCGGCGAGCACGGCCACGTGGTGGACGCGCCGGGCCTCAAGCCCGAGCACTACGAGGTGTTCGACTGCGCGATGGGCGACCGCTCGATCGCGCCGATGGGCCACGTGCGGATGATGGCCGCGGTGCAGCCGTTCATCTCGGGCGCGATCTCCAAGACGGTGAACATGCCGGAGACGGCGACCGTCGAAGAGGTCGAGGAGATCTACTACCAGGGCTGGAAGCTGGGCCTGAAGGCGCTGGCGATCTACCGCGACAACTGCAAGGTCGGCCAGCCGCTGTCGGCGGGCAAGTCGGCCAAGTCGTCGGCCGTCGCGGAGACCAAGCCCGAGACGGTCGTGGAGTACCGCCCGGTGCGCAAGCGGCTGCCGAAGAAGCGCCCGTCGCAGACGGTGTCGTTCACGGTCGGCGGCGCGGAGGGCTACCTGCACGCCGGTTCGTACCCGGACGACGGCCTCGGCGAGATCTTCGTCAAGCTGGGCAAGCAGGGTTCGACGCTGGCCGGCGTGATGGACGCGTTCTCCATGTCGATCTCGGTGGGCCTGCAGTACGGCATCCCGCTGGAGTTCTACGTCTCGAAGTTCCAGAACCTGCGCTTCGAGCCGGCGGGCATGACCGACGACCCGGACGTCCGCATCGCGACCAGCGTGCTGGACTACCTGTTCCGCCGCCTGGCGCTGGACTACCTGCCGTTCGAGAAGCGGGCGCAGCTCGGCATCTTCACCGCCGACGAGCGCACCGCGCAGGTCAACAGCGACTACGGCAACGGCTCCGACGTCGACCTGGAGGGCCTGCGCACGTCGGTCGACGCCGCCCCGTCCGCATCACCCTCCACCCCGGCTCCGGTCGAGGAGAAGAAGTCCAAGCCGCAGGACGTCAAGGTGGGCAGCTCCACGGAACTGCTCGAACTGCACCTGGGCACCACCGCCGACGCGCCGCTGTGCATGACGTGCGGCACGAAGATGCGCCCGGCCGGCTCGTGCTACCTGTGCGAGGGCTGCGGCTCCACCTCGGGCTGCAGCTGACGGTGTGAGATGCGGGCGGGGAGTCGGAGTCGGCTCCCCGCCCGTTTTTCCTGCGTGCCACGACCCGGCTGCCGCCTACGCGCCGTTGCGTTCAATGCAACACCGGCTCAAGTACGTCACGTACGTGACGTACTTGACGGGAAGCGGCAGGCCGGTGGAGACACCTCGGGAGGCCGGCATGCCCGCTGTCCACTACGACAGCTACACCGATGCTCGCGCGCACCTGAAGGACCTTCTGGACGCCGCGGAGAAGGGACGAGTCGCCACGGTTCGACGCGACTCGGCCACGACGGCGGTTGTGGACGTCAAGAGGTTGCGCCACTTCCTCGCGTCGATCGTTCCGTCGCGTGCCCAGGTCGTCCCGGAGGCCGGCGGCTGGTCGGTGTTCACCCCAGGGCTGCCGGTGGCCGCCGACGGCGCGTCCTTCGACGAGGCGATCGCCGAGATGGTCGACGCCTTGCGCGAGTACGCGGACGACTGGCAGGAGCGTCTGCTCGACGCACCGAACCACCGCGACAACTGGGGGCTGGTGCAGTTGATCAGCCACAGCGACGACGAGCAGCTACGCGACTGGCTCGTCGGTGCCGCGCGGTGACTTCCCGTCCGCAGCCAACGCGCAAGGACCACGAGGCGTTCTGCCTGACCGAGGAATGGCGCCGGGTGCGCGACGCCCGCGGCCGAACCGGAACGCATCACGTCACGTACGAACTCGATCTTGTCGACGGTCGGATCCTGCGCACCCGCGTCTCGCACCCGGTGGACCGCACCGGCTACGGGCCGAGCATGTGGAAGCACAACCTTCGCGATCAGCTCGACGTCGGTGAACCGGCGTTCTGGTCGTGCGTGCAGGACGGCGTCAAGCCTGCCCGGGGAACGCCCGAGCCGCCGACGCAGGCCCTGCCCGCCGACCTGGTGCACATGCTGATCTCACGTGTCGGCCTCGACGAGTCCGAGGTGGCCGCGATGAGCAAGGACGAGGCGATCGCCAGGCTTCAGCGCTTCTGGACCGAAGGCGGTTGAACACGCCGGCAGCGGCGTGGCTTGCCCGATTCTCATGCGTGTCACGACCCGGCTGCCGCCTACGCTGTCGCCGTGGAACGAGCGAGCGGGGCGTGTCTCACCGGCGCGTTCGGTAGGCGGTGGGACCGGTGACGCACGTCCTGGCGGGCTATCGCGTGGTCTCGCGGGAGGCTCGGCCGGATTGGCAGGACCAAGGTCTGCCCGAGGGCCCGTTGGTGTCGATGAGCGACTGCGTCTCGACGCTGGTGGCGGCCGACCCGGACGGCTGGGACGAGTGGTTCGGCGACCCGGTGTCGGCCGAGGCGGCACGCGCGGGTCGGCAGGGCCTGCACGTCATCGAGGTCGGCATCGCCGGGCGGGATGTCGAGGCCCTGCTGGCGGACGTGGCCGAAGGCGGTTGGGACGCGGCGGCGGGCAGCCTGCCGAGTCGGCTGGCCCGGGCCGAGCCCGTCACCGCGAGCGGGGTGCTCGGGTTCGAGCTGGTCGGCTACGACTCCGGCGGCTGGCACACCTGGATGTGCCTCGGCGGCTTGGTCGAGGACGTGCGGGAGGCGACCGGTGTCCGCCCCGGGCGGTGGGGACTGGTCCAGGACGAGCAGGAGGCACGGGTGGCGGCCGACTGGCTCACCGCGTCCGGCCTCGGCGACCCGAAGGTGTTCTTCTGGGTGGCGGCGAGGATCGCCGGTTCCACGTAGGTCCACACCCGCGAACCCGCGTTGCGCCACCGGGTGTGGCGCAACGCGGGTCCACCGTCAGGACTTGTTGCGGAACAGCTTGTTGCCCAGCCAGACGATCGGGTCGTAGCGCCGATCGGCCACGCGTTCCTTCATCGGGATCAACGCGTTGTCGGTGATCTTGATGTGCTCCGGGCACACCTCGGTGCAGCACTTGGTGATGTTGCACAGCCCCAGGCCGTGGGACGACTGCGCCTCCGACACGCGGTCACCCTCGTCCAGCGGGTGCATCTCCAGCTCCGCGGCCCGCATCAGGAACCGCGGCCCGGCGAACGACTCCTTGTTCTCCTCGTGGTCGCGGATGACGTGGCACGTGTTGTTGCACAGGAAGCACTCGATGCACTTGCGGAACTCCTGCGAGCGCTCCACGTCGACCTGCTGCATCCGGTACTCCCCCGGCGCCACGCCCGCGGGCGGCTTGAACGCGGGGATCTCGCGTGCCTTCTGGTAGTTGTACGACACGTCCGTGACCAGGTCGCGGATCACCGGGAACGTGCGCATCGGCGTCACGGTCACCGTCTCGTCCTCCGCGAACACCGACATCCGCGTCATGCACAGCAGCCTCGGCTTGCCGTTGATCTCCGCCGAGCACGACCCGCACTTGCCCGCCTTGCAGTTCCACCGCACGGCGAGGTCCGGCGTCTGCGTCGCCTGCAACCGGTGGATCACGTCGAGCACCACTTCACCCTCGTTGACCTCGACGGTGAAGTCCTCCAGCCCGCCGCCCTCGTCCGAACCGCGCCACACCCGGAAGTGCCCCTGGTACCCCATGTCAGCCCTCCAGCTCGTGCGCGGTCAGGTACTTCTGCAACTCGCTCGACTCGAACAGCTCCAGCAGGTCCGACCGGATCGGGAGCTGCGGCTCCTCCACGACCTCGACCGCGTCGTCGGCCAGCCGGCACACCAGCAGCTTGCGCCGCCACTCGGCGTCCATGCTCGGGTAGTCGTCCCGGGTGTGCCCGCCTCGGCTCTCCGTGCGCAGCAACGCGGCCCGCGCCACGCACTCGCTGACCACGAGCATGTTGCGCAGGTCGAGCGCGAGGTGCCAGCCGGGGTTGAACTGCCGGTGCCCCTCGACCACCAGGGTCGCGGCCCGCCGCTTCAGCTCCTCCAGCCGGTTGACCGCCTGGTCCATCTCCTCGGCCCGCCGGATGATGCCGACCAGGTCGTTCATCGCCTGCTGCAACTCCATGTGCAGCGTGTACGGGTTCTCACCGCCCGCGTCGGAACCGGAGAACGGCGCCACGGCGGTCCGTTCCGCGGCCGCCACCGCCTCGTCCGAGCACACCGGCCGCGTCGCCATCCCGGCGACGTAGTCCGACGCGCCCGCGCCCGCCCGTCGCCCGAACACCAGCAGGTCGGACAGCGAGTTGCCGCCCAGCCGGTTCGAGCCGTGCATCCCGCCGGACACCTCGCCCGCCGCGAACAGCCCCGGCACCGACGACGCGCCGGTGTCCGGGTCGACCTGCACGCCGCCCATCACGTAGTGGCAGGTCGGCCCGACCTCCATCGGCTGCGCGGTGATGTCGACGTCGGCCAGCTCCTTGAACTGGTGGTGCATAGACGGCAGCCGCCGCATGATCTCCTCGGCGGGCAACCGGGTCGACACGTCGAGGAACACACCGCCGTGCTCGGACCCGCGACCGGCCTTGACCTCCGAGTTGATGGCGCGGGCCACCTCGTCGCGCGGCAGCAGCTCCGGTGGTCGCCGGTTGTTGCCGGGGTCGGCGTACCAGCGGTCCGCCTCGGCCTCGTTGTCGGCGTACTTGTCCTTGAACACCTCGGGGATGTAGTCGAACATGAACCGCTTGCCGTCGGAGTTGCGCAGCACGCCGCCGTCACCGCGGACCGACTCGGTGACCAGGATCCCCTTCACCGACGGCGGCCAGACCATGCCGGTCGGGTGGAACTGCACGAACTCCATGTTGATCAACGACGCGCCCGCGCGCAGGGCCAGCGCGTGGCCGTCCCCGGTGTACTCCCACGAGTTCGACGTGACCTTGAACGACTTGCCGATGCCGCCGGTCGCGAGCACCACCGCGGGTGCCTCGAACAGCACGAACCGGCCCGACTCGCGCCAGTAGCCGAACGCGCCGGCCACCTTGCCGTCGTCGAGCACCAGGTCGGTGACGGTGAACTCCTGGAACACCCTCAGCCGCGACTCGTAGTCGCCGGTCTCGGCGAAGTCGTCCTGCTGGAGCGACACCACCTTCTGCTGGAGGGTGCGGATCAGCTCCAACCCGGTGCGGTCACCGACGTGCGCGAGGCGCGGGTACTCGTGGCCGCCGAAGTTGCGCTGGCTGATCCGACCGTCCTTGGTGCGGTCGAACAGGGCGCCGTAGGTCTCCAGCTCCCACACCCGGTCGGGCGCCTCCTTGGCGTGCAGCTCGGCCATCCGCCAGTTGTTGAGGAACTTGCCGCCGCGCATGGTGTCCCGGAAGTGCACCTGCCAGTTGTCGTTCGAGTTCGCGTTGCCCATGGCCGCGGCGATGCCGCCCTCGGCCATCACCGTGTGCGCCTTGCCGAACAACGACTTGCACAGCACCGCCGTGCGCATCCCGTGTTCCCTGGCCTCGATCGCGGCGCGCAACCCCGCACCGCCGGCACCGATCACGAGCACGTCGAACGAATGCCGTTCCAGCTCGGGCAAAACCACTCCTCAGTTGACGAATCGGAGGTCGGCGATCGTCCCGGAGGCGACCAGCGCGACGTAGAGGTCCGTGACGCAGACGAAGATGAGCGAGGCCCACGCCAACTGCATGTGCTTGGCGTTGAGCTTGGAGATCTGCGTCCACGCCCAGTACCGGACCGGGTGCTTGGAGAAGTGCTTCAACCTCCCGCCCGCGATGTGGCGGCACGAGTGGCACGACAGCGTGTACGCGCCCAGCAGGGCGACGTTGACCAGCAGCACGATGTTGCCCAGGCCGATGCCGGTGCTGAACGCGTAACCCGCGTCGTAGACGTTGATCAGCAGCAGGAGCGAGGCCGCGTAGAAGAAGTAGCGGTGCAGGTTCTGCGCGATCAGCGGGAAGCGGGTCTCACCGGTGTACTTGGCGTGCGGCTCGGCCACCGCGCACGCGGGCGGGGACATCCACGCCGCCCGGTAGTAGGCCTTGCGGTAGTAGTAGCAGGTCACCCGGAAACCGAGCAGGAACGGGATGATGATCACCGGCGGGGTGAGGAACCCCGGCAGCTCGGGCAGCAAGCGGCCGAAGTGCGCCGCGTTGGGCAGGCACTCCTCGGTCAGGCACGGCGAGTACATGGGCGTCAGGTAGCGGTACTCGTCCACCCAGTAGTAGTCACCCATGAAGGTCCGCACGGCCGCGTAGATCGAAATCAGGAGCAGGCCCGCGAACGTCGCCAGCGGCGGTAGCCACCACCGGTCTGTGCGCAACGTGCGCTGGGCGATCTGCGCCCTCATACCTCACCTCGTTCCACTTCGTTGTGGTGCGGGACACAATGTGCTTTGGGACACATATCTTGGCCTGAAACGGGAGCGGCCCCCGCGTCTGCACGCGGGGGCCGGTCTCGTGAGCCGCTCAGGTCCGGTGACTGCGGTAGCCGCCGAGCCCTTCGTCGTCGGCGTCGTGCCACAGCTTCGGGTCGTACGGCGTGTCGGGCACGACGACGACCTCCCGTTCGACCCGGGGCGCTTCGCGCTGGCGCGGCGTGCTGTCCAGGTCCAGCAGCTCGGTCGCGTCGATGTCCAGGCGTTCGACGTCGTTGGCCAGCCTCTGCACCGCGGCCACGTCGCCGTACCGCGCGCGCAGGCCGCCGACGCAGTGGCGCAGTTGGCCAAGCGCCCGGCGCAGCTCCACGATCTCGGAGGACGTCATGGTCAGCACCTCCCTCGGGTCGGTCCGTGTGCCGACTCTGCCAAGTGGAAGCCGCTGTGACAAGAACCACAAGCGCCCGAGTCGCGTCTCAGGATCTGAATCGGTTTTGTCACGATCATGTGTCGTGACATAGTGTGCTTGCTGTCACGTCCGTACGTGCGACGCCAGCGCTGCCGTCCCACCGGGCCATCACGGCCCGTGATCACCACCGGAGACAGCAGACCATGAGCGTGCATCCCGTCGTCGCCTCAGTGACGGCTCGAATCGCCGCCCGCAGCGCCGCCGGCCGGTCCGCCTACCTCGAACAAGTCGCCCGCGCCCAGCAAGAGGGCCCCGCCCGCCGCGACATGGCGTGCAGCAACCTGGCCCACGGTTTCGCCGGGATCACGGGTGGTGACAAGGAGCTCCTCCGGGCGCTGCGTCGCCCGAACGTGGCAATCGTGTCCGCCTACAACGACATGCTGTCCGCGCACCAGCCGATGCACGAGTACCCCGCGTGGATCAAGGACGCGGCACGCGCGGTCGGCGGCGTGGCGCAGTTCGCGGGCGGCGTGCCCGCCATGTGCGACGGCATCACCCAGGGCCGCGCGGGCATGGAGCTGTCCCTGTTCAGCCGCGAGGTCATCGCGATGGCGACCGGCATCGCCCTGTCGCACGAGATGTTCGACGCGGCGCTGCTGCTCGGCGTGTGCGACAAGATCACGCCCGGCCTGCTGATCGGCGCGCTGGCGTTCGGGCACCTGCCCGCGATCCTGGTGCCCGCGGGCCCGATGCACTCAGGCCTGCCGAACTCGGAGAAGGCCCGGGTGCGGCAGCTGTTCGCGGAGGACAAGGCGTCCCGCGAGGACCTGCTCGAAGCCGAGGCGCAGTCCTACCACAGCCCCGGGACCTGCACGTTCTACGGCACGGCGAACTCCAACCAGCTCGTGGTCGAGGTCATGGGCCTGCACCTGCCCGGCGCGAGCTTCGTGCCGCCGGGGACCAGGCTGCGCAAGGCGCTGACCGAGGAGGCCGCACGGCGTGCGGTGGAGATCAGCCGCGGCGACGACTACACCCCGATCGGCCACGTGGTGGACGTGAAGTCCGTGGTCAACGGCGTGATCGCGCTGCTGGCCACCGGCGGGTCGACCAACCACACCATGCACTTGGTCGCCATCGCCTCGGCCGCGGGCATCGCGCTGAGCTGGGACGACTTCTCCGAGCTGTCGTCGGTGGTGCCGCTGCTGGCCCGCGTCTACCCGAACGGCTCGGCGGACATCAACCACTTCCAGGCCGCGGGCGGCGTGCAGTTCCTGGTCTCGACGCTGCTGGACGCGGGCCTGCTGCACGCCGACGTGAAGACCGTCGCGGGCGACGGGCTGGACCGCTACCGGCAGGAGCCGGTGCTGGTCGAGGGCGTGCTGCAGTGGCGGCCCGGCCCGCCGCGCTCGCTGGACACCGACGTGCTGCGGCCGGTGTCGGACCCGTTCGCGGCCGACGGCGGCCTGCGCATGCTGTCGGGCAACCTCGGCCGCGCGGTGATCAAGGTGTCGGCGGTCAAGCCGGAGCACCGGGTCGTCGAGGCGCCCGCGCGGGTGTTCACCTCGCAGGAGGCGTTCAGCGCCGCGTTCCAGGCCGGTGAGCTGGAGCGGGACGTGGTCGTGGTGGTGCGGCAGCAGGGTCCGCAGGCCAACGGGATGCCGGAGCTGCACAAGCTGACGCCCGCGCTGGGGGTGCTGATGGACCGGGGCTTCAAGGTCGCGCTGGTCACCGACGGCCGGATGTCCGGCGCGTCGGGCAAGATCCCGGCCGCCATCCAGGTCACGCCGGAGGCGGCCGTGGGTGGTCCGCTGGCGCGCGTGCGCGACGGTGACGTGCTGCGGCTGGACGCCGAGACCGGCACGCTGGAGGCGTTCGTGGACCCGGCGGAGCTGGCCGGGCGCGACCTGGTGGACTTCCCGCCGGACGCGCAGGCGTGGACCGGCACGGGTCGGGAGCTGTTCGCCGCGCTGCGCCGGGCGGTCGGGCCCGCCGACCGGGGCGCGAGCGTGTTCGGACCGATCGCGGCCTCGCACTTCGAAGGCCAGTTCAACCAGGAGGTGTCCCGGTGACCACGACCCCAGGGGGAGCCACGCCGGCTCATGCGACGGGGGCGGACCTGCTGGCGCTGTCGCCCGTCATCCCGGTCGTCGTCGTGGACGACGTCGAGCACGCCGTGCCGCTGGCCGAGGCGTTGCTGCGCGGCGGTGTCCGCGTGATCGAGTTGACCCTGCGCACGCCCGCCGCGCTGGCCGCGATCGAACGGGTCGCGGCGGAGGTCCCGGGCATCGTGATCGGGGCGGGCACGGTGACCGCGCCGGAGCACGCCGAGCAGGCCGCGAAGGCCGGTGCGGCGTTCCTCGTGACGCCGGGGTCGACCGACCGGGTGCTGGACGCGGCCGAGGACACCGGGCTGCCGTTCCTGCCGGGCGCGGCGACCGTGTCGGAGGCGATGAGGCTGGCCGAGCGCGGGCTGACGTCGCTGAAGTTCTTCCCGGCCGAGGCCGCGGGCGGGGTGGACTACCTGAAGTCGATCGGCGGCCCGCTGCCCGGCCTGCGGTTCTGCCCGACCGGCGGCATCACACCCGCGACCGCGCCGAACTACCTGGCGCTGCCCAACGTCGGGTGCGTCGGCGGGTCGTGGCTCGCGCCCAAGGACGCGCTGGTGTCCGGTGACTGGGCGCGGATCGAGGAACTGGCACGGGCCGCTTCGGCGCTCTGAACTCGACGGGGGCGCCTTCCTTCGGTGGAGGCGCCCCGGCGGGCACCTTCGGCCGGCGGTGTTTTCGACGGCCGCGGCCCGGCGGGCGTCTTCGGCTGGCAGGTGCATTCGGCGGAAGCGCCCTAGCGAGCATCTCCGGCCGACGGGTGCCTTCGGCAGAGGCGCCCTAGCGAGCATCTCCGGCCGACGGGTGCCTTCGGCGGAAGCGCCGTCGGTCGTCAGGCCAGGTAGGCGAGGGCTTGCGGGATCGAGTCGGCTACCGGGGCGCCGGTCCGTTCGAGGACCTTGCGGGAGCTGGTGCCGGTGGCGACCAGGACGACCCGCGCGCCCACGTGCCGGGCGGCTTCGGCGTCGTCGGCCACGTCGCCGATCAGCACGGCTCGGCTCGGGTGCAGCCGCTGGGCTTCGAGGTGCTCGGCGAGGTGCTCGGCCTTCGAGCCGCCGTCCGCCGCGGTCTTGAGGCCGTCCACCCGGCTGAACAGCTCACCCAGGCCGAAGCGGGTGACCAGCGGGACCAGTTCGTCGTGGAACCACATCGACAGCAGCGACTGGGTGTGCCGCAACGTCGTCAGCAGGTCGGGCACGCCGGGAGCCAGCCCGCACCGGTGCATCAGCGCCCGGTACTCGGCGTGGTAGACGACGTCGAGGCGGGCCCAGTCCGCCGCGGTCAGCGGCCTGCCGAACAGCTGCTCGTAGCAGTCCTTGATCGGCCGGGCGAACACCTCGCGCCAGTGCGCCAGCGTGACCGCCCCGTGGCCGAACTCGGCGCAGACCCGGTTGACCGCGGCGAGCACGGCGTCGTTGTCCGCGAACAAGGTGCCGTTCCAGTCCCAGACGATGTGTTCGGCCCTGATCCGCACCCGCTCAGGCTACGGAGATAAGTTGGTGCTCACTTTCCGGGGAGGTAGTGGGGGATGAACGCGCGAATGACGACCGTGGTCGCCGAGCCGCGCGGGCAGGTGGCGCTGGTGTCGGTCGGGTTCCCGGTGCTGGGCGCGGTCGTGCTGTGGGGTCTGAAGTCGATCGCCGGGTGGGTGGCCGACCTGTCGTGGGCGCCGATGCAGGGGCCGTTCCGCCTGGTGGCGTCCATCCCCGAGCCGTGGGCGACGGTGGGGTCGGTGGCCGTCGGCGCGGTGCTCGGGCTGGTGGTGGCCGGGATCGCGGCGCACGAGCGGCTGGTGGTCGAGGTGTTCAACGAGGGTGTCGAGCTGCTCAGGGGCGGCAAGCACCGCAGCTTCGACCGGACGTTGGTGTCCGGGGTGTTCCTGGACGGCAAGAAGTTCGTGCTGCTCGGTGTGGACACCGGCGAGTTGGCCCGGGAGAGCCACGACCTGAAGCCGGAGGAGCTGGCCGAGGCGTTCCAGCGGCACGGCTACCAGTGGCTGGGCGACGGCGACCCGTACCGGGAGGACTACCGGCGTTGGGTGGACGGGACGCCGGACCTGCCGCCGGGCGCGAACGCGCTGCTGAAGGTGCGGGCGGAAGCGTTGCGCAAGGACGACAAGGACGACGCGGCCGAGCTGCGGGACGAGTTGAGCCGGCTCGGCGTCGTGGTGCGCGAGGAGAAGAAGCGCCAGTACTGGCGCCTGATCCGTCCGGTGGCCTGAGGTCGGCATCGACGGCGGCCGGACGTGACGACTCCGGCGGTGGTCGCGACGGCGACGGGTGGTCAGCCAGGTCGGCGCGGTGGTTCGTGGCCGTGCGCGTGATCGTGCCGTGCGCGTGATCGTGCCCGCGTCGGGCGATCCGGCCGGCAACCTGCTCGTCCTCGACCCGGCCGGCAACCCGTTCGTCCTCGACCCGGCCGGTGGTCCTCGCTGGGTCACGGCGGTGACCGGTCGGTCAGTCCTGGTTCAGGTCGTCCAGCGGGGTGGCGTCCTCGCCCGCCCGGCGCAGTTCCTCGCGGACCACGCGGTAGGCCATGCCCTCCGCGTAACCCTTGCGGGCCAGGGCGGAGACCAGGCGGCGGATCCTGGTCGTGTCGTCCAGGCCCGCCATCGTGCGCAGTCGCTTGCGCACCAGGTCGCGGGCCCGGTCCTCCTCGGCCTCGTCGTCCACCGCGGCGACGGCCTCGGCCGCCACCTCGTCCGCGACACCCTTGCGGCGCAGCTCCATGGCCAGCGCGCGCCGCCCCAGCCCCTGGTAGGTGTGCCGCGAGCGGACCCAGACCTCGGCGAAGGCGGCGTCGTCGATCAGGCCCGCCCGGTCGAACTTGGCCAGCACCAGCTCGGCCGTCTGCTCGCTGATGTCCTTGCGCAGCAGGGCGTCCTTCAACTCCACCCGCGTCCGGGCCCGTGCGGTGAGCAGCGCGTAGCAGATGTCGGTCGCCTTGCGCTGCTCCTTCGCCGGGTCGATCGGGGGCGGCTCGGTGTCGTCGGCCGAGGGGTCGCGGGACGGCCCGCGACCACGGCCACCTCTTCCCGCCACGCCGGCTAGAACTCGACAGGCGCGGCGGCGGGCTCCTCGGCGTCGAGGGTGGCGCCGATGCCCAGCTTGTCCTTGATCCGCTTCTCGATCTCGTTGGCCACGTCCGGGTTGTCGCGCAGGAACTTCCGCGCGTTCTCCTTGCCCTGGCCCAGCTGGTCGCCCTCGTAGGTGTACCAGGCGCCCGACTTGCGCAGGATGCCCTGGTCCACGCCCATGTCGATGAGCGAGCCCTCACGGCTGATGCCCTGGCCGTAGAGGATGTCGAACTCGGCCTGCTTGAACGGCGGGGCCACCTTGTTCTTCACGACCTTGACCCTGGTGCGGTTGCCGACCGGCTCGCCGCCGTCCTTCAGGGTCTCGATGCGCCGCACGTCCAGCCGCACCGAGGCGTAGAACTTCAGCGCCTTGCCACCGGTCGTGGTCTCGGGCGAGCCGAACATCACGCCGATCTTCTCGCGCAGCTGGTTGATGAAGATCGCGGTGGTGTTGGAGTTGCTGAGCGCACCGGTGATCTTGCGCAGCGCCTGGCTCATCAGGCGGGCCTGCAGACCCACGTGGTTGTCGCCCATCTCGCCCTCGATCTCGGCGCGGGGCACCAGGGCCGCCACCGAGTCGATGACCAGGATGTCGAGCGCGCCGGAGCGGACCAGCATGTCCGCGATCTCCAGCGCCTGCTCGCCGGTGTCGGGCTGGGAGACCAGCAGCGCGTCGGTGTCGACGCCCAGCTTCTTCGCGTAGTCGGGGTCGAGCGCGTGCTCGGCGTCGATGAACGCCGCGATGCCGCCGTTGCGCTGGGCGTTGGCCACGGCGTGCAGGGCCACCGTGGTCTTACCGGAGGACTCGGGGCCGTAGATCTCGACCACGCGGCCGCGGGGCAGGCCGCCGATGCCGAGCGCGACGTCGAGCGCGATCGCACCGGTGGGGATCACCTGGATCGGGGCGCGGGTCTCCTCGCCGAGCCGCATGACCGAGCCCTTGCCGAACTGCTTGTCGATCTGGGCCAGGGCCAGTTCGAGGGCCTTGTCCCGGTCGGGTGCCTGGGGTGCCATCTTGGAGTCCACCTCGGAGTGTCTTGGGGTCGCGGTGCGATGTCGGGGCCGACGTTACGGGTGGGGTCCGACATTTTTCGGCGGGGACCAGGTCACCTGCGGGGTGTTGTCACCCGGTCGTGTCGGGGAGTGTAGCCGAACAGGTGTTCGACCACTTGGTCGACACACCGGGTCGACGTGCGCCGACGAGGTCACCGGCCACGTCACCGCCGTTGTTCCGGCACGTCGAAGGCGTCGCAGACGGCCAGCCAGATCTCCTTGGCCGGCACACCCGCGTCCAACGCCTGGTCGGGAGTCCGGCCGCCGAGGGCCGACAGCACGTGGTCCCGGGCCACCATCTCCGCTCTGACCTGGCCGAACTCGCCCGCCATCAGCTTGCGGAACATCGTGATGCGCATCGGGTCCAGGCTAGCGCGCCGCCTTCCAGGCCGGACTGTCGACGTAGTGGTTGTCGAACCGGTCCTGCGAGTCGCGGATCTCCTGAGGGCTCGCCTCGCCGCGTTGCACGCGGTCGAGCAGCCGGTAGTAGTCGAACCGCCCCATGCCGGGCGTGAAGACGAACAGGATGTCCGCGTCGGCGCCCTTGAGCGCGCCGAACGCGTGCGGCACGCGTGGCGGCACGACGAGGAAGTCACCGCGCTCCAGGGTCACCACGTCCTGGTCCAACAGCACCTGGAGCGTGCCGTCGAGCACGAAGAACAGCTCCGAGGCGCGGGTGTGGAAGTGCGGCGGCGCGCCGTCCGAGCCGTCGCGGAAGGTGGACCGGTTGCCGGTCAGGCCGTCGAGGTCGGCGAGGAGGGTGACCACGGCGGCGGGGTCGGCGTCGAGCTTTTCGGCCTGGGCGGCGCGGACGAGCAGCAGGTTCTCCATGTGGTCGAGAATCGTCGCCGGGAGGGACCCGAACAACGACGAAGGTCCGATGGAACGATAACCTGGCGGTTATGGAACGACGTGACCTGGAGGTCTTCCTGGCGCTGGCGGAGGAACTCCACTTCAGCCGCACCGCCGAGCGGCTGCACGTCTCCCAGGCGCGGGTCAGCCAGTCCGTCAAGCAGCTGGAACGCCGCATCGGCGCGCCGCTGTTCGAGCGGACCAGCCGCCGGGTCGCGCTCACCCCCATCGGCCACCGGCTGCGGGACGACCTGGCGCCGGCCTACCGGCAGATCGTGGACGGCATAGCGCGCGCTGTGGAAGCCGCACGCGGGACGTCCCTGGTGCGCGTCGGGTTCGAGGCGCCGGCGGTCGCCGACCTGGTCGGCGACGTCCTGGACCGGTTCCGCACCCGTCACCCCGACAGCGAGGTGCGCGTCCGCGAGGCGCCGTTCATCGACCCGTTCTCGCTGCTCAGGAGCGATGAGGTGGACGTGCTGGTGACGTTGTTCCCGGTCGACGAGCCCGATCTGACGGCGGGACCGGTCGTCCACGAGGAGCCGTTGGTGCTCGCCGTGTCCGACACGCACCCGTTCACGCGGCAACGGTCCGTGACCCTGGAGGACCTGGCGCGCGACACGGTCTTCCGCGCCGCCTACTGGCGTGACGCGACTCCCGCGGGCTCGGCCATCACGCGTGGACGGGACGTCACGACGTTCCAGGAGTTGCTCACCGCGATCGCCGACGGCGAGGGCGTCTGCCCGCTGGGCGCGCACGCCGCGGGCTACTTCGCCCGGCCCAGGATCGCGTTCCTGCCGCTGGTGGACGCGCCGCGGCTGGTGTGGGGCATGGTCTGGCGCACGGCGGGTGAAACGGTCAGGGTGCGCGAGTTCGCCGCGGCCGCGCGCTGACCCGCGCTAACCTCGACGGGTGCTGTTCTTGCAGGAAGACCCCACGGGGATGTCGTCGCCGATCGCCACGGTCGCGATGATCGCCGGGCTCGTCGCGGCGATCGTCGTCGGGCTGCGGGCGCTCTGGTACAACCGCAAGCGCTGATCACCGCACTCGCTGCAACGACGCGAACAGGCACGTCACCAGCAGCGGCAGCGCGGTGAACCCGACGACCAGGCCCAGCGCGGCGTAGGACCACGCGGTCACCACGATGCCCGCGGCGACGCCGCCGAGCGCGCCGCCGACGTTCATGCACAGGTCGGACAGGCCCTGCGCGGCCGGCCGGTCCACCACCCCGACCGACTCGGTGAGCAGCGCGGATCCCGCCACGACACCCGCCGACCAGCCGAACGCCAGCAGCGCCAGGCCCGCGGCCAGCTGCGGCGCGTCGTGCGAGGGCGCCATGCCCGCGATGCCGGACGCGGCGACCACGAGCGCCGCGCCGATCGCCAGCACGGGCACCCTGCCGAGCCGGTCGGCCATCCAGCCGAACAGCGGGCTGGCCGCGTACATCGCGGCGACGTGCAGGCTGATCACCACGCCGACGACGCGCAGCGACGCGCCCGAGTGCTCCATGTGCACCGGGGTCATCGACATCAGGCCGACCATCGCGGTGTGGCACAGCGTCACGCCGCCCAGCGCGAGCTTCCCGGCGGCGGGCAGGGACCGCCACACCGCCGTCGACCGCTTGGCGCCGACGCCCCGCCCGGGTGTGACCGGCGTCGCGGGCGTCACGGCGGATTTCGCGAGGGTCAGCGGGTCGGGCTTGAGGAAGTGCCGGACGACCAGCGCGGCCAGGCCGAACAACACGACCGACAGCAGGTACGGCCCCGCGCCCACCGGCAACCCCAGCCGCACGGCCACCCGACCCGCCGGATCGGCCAGGTTCGGCCCGGCGACGGCACCCAGGGTCGCCGCCCACACCACCAACGCCACCGAGCGCGCCCGGCGGTGCGGGTGGGCGAGGTCGGCGCCCGCGTACCGGGCGGCGAGGTTCGCGCTGGACGCCGCGCCGAACAGGACGAGCGCGAGCAGCAGCACCTGCCACGAGCCGAGCACCACCGCGCACGCCGCGACGGCCGCACCCACCGCGCCCGCGCCGTAGCCGAGGACCAGTGCCGGACGGCGACCGCTGCGGGCCGCCAACCGGGCCGCGGGCAACGCGAAGAGGGCCGCGCCGACCACCGCGGCGGTCTGCGCCAGGCCGCCGACGGCGTCGGAGTCGGCGAGCACGGCGGCGATGAGCGTGCTCACCGCGAGGCCGATGGTGACGCCCGCCGCGCCGAGGACCTGGGTCACCGCCAGCACCCGCAGCACCCTGCGCTGCACGACGTCGACCGCGGTCATGATCTTTGACTCTGCCAGGGGCGATGGGGGGCTACCAGCCACCGTCCGGGTTCAGGTGCCCGGGCGCGGGACCCGTGGTCACACGCCTGGTTGGACGGAGGCCTCGAAGAAGTCCGCGACCTGGTCCGGGCTCAGCTCCTCGCCGCCGCTCTTGGTCACGATGCCCAGCAGCGGGAGGTTGTCGGCGGTGAACACGAGCAGCCCCAGCCCGCCGTCGGCGGCGGCCCGGTACTTGCCGGTCAGACCGTTGCCCGCCCACTGCGCCTCGACCATGTCGGTCTTGAGCGACCGCACGACGGCCTCGGCGCCGTGCTGCGCGCCGACGACGGTCTCGGTGAGGACGTACTGGACCGAGTAGTCGTCCTTCACCGCGCAGCTCACCACGGTGCCCTTGATGTCGGCGACGCCGCCCACGCCGGGTGTGCCGCCCGCCTTGCACGTGCCGGTGTCCGGGACGGCGCCCGCGAACAGGCGCAGGCACTCGGTGAAGCCCTTGTCGTCCTGCTGGGTGTCGTTCTTGCAGTCCTGCGCGCTGGGCACGCCCGAGCCGCTCAACGCGTAGATGCCGCCGACCACGGCGAGCACGAGGACGACCGCCGCGCCCGCGGCGAGCAGCAGGGTCCGGTTGGGTTTGCGCTGCTCCGGTGCGGACTGGGCGCGTGGGCTGACGGTCGGGAAGTTGAACTGCTGCGGGCCGGTCTGCGGGTAGACCTGGTAGGGCCCGCTGGCGTGGGGGTTGACCTGGTACGGACCGCTGACGTTGGGGTTCACCTGGTACGAGCCGCTGGTCTGCGGGTTCACCTGGTAGGGGCCGCTCACGGTCGGGTTGGCCTGGTTCGGGTTGGCCTGGTGGGTGCCGCCGACCGTCGGGCTGGGCCGGTACTGGCCGCCGGGCGGCGTCACCGGCGTGGTGACGACCGTGTCGGGTTCCTTGGGCCTGGTCGGCTCCTGGGAGCGCGGAGTGACGCCGTTCTTGGGCACGTGGTGCGCGCCCAGGGCGACCGAGGTCTCCGGCTGGTCCAGGCTCGTCGGCACGATCCGCACCTGCTCGGCGATCATCGTCGCCACCAGCGGGATGCGGCTGGCCCCGCCGACCAGGTAGATGCCCGCGAGCTGGTTGGGCGCCATGCCGGTGGAGCGGATCGTGGACTCCAGGAGCTCCACGCTGCGCATCATGCTCGGCCGGACCAGCGCTTCCAGGTCGGAGCGGTTGACCAGCACGTCCTCGAACGGCTCCGGCATCGGCACCTCGGTGTGCGCGTGCCGCGACAACGACTCCTTGGCCGCCCGGACGTCCTCCTGCAACGTGCGACGGGCGCGGCGGTCCGCCGTGGACTCGGGGCGCAGCAGCCGCTGCCAGGCCGCCGGGTCGCGGTGCGAGACCTGGCGGCCGACGTGTTCGAGCAGCGCCTGGTCGACGTCCAGACCGCCCAGGTCCGGCAGGCCGTCCTCGGCGAGCACGGTGAAGCCGCTCTGGGTGGCGCCGACGATGGCCACGTCGAACGTGCCCGCGCCCAGGTCGTACACCGCGAGCGCCTGGCCGACGGAGAGGGAGGCGTAGTGGGAGGCGGCCGCGACCGGTTCGGGGACCAGCACGATCTCGCCGCTCACGCCCGCGAGGCGGGCCGCCGACAGCAGCACGTTGCGGCGGGTCGGGCCCCACTGCGCGGGGTGGGTGAGGCGGACCTCGTCCAGCGACTCGCCGCCCAGCTGGCGGGTGGTCTCCTCCAGCACGCGGCGCAGCACGGCGGCGAGCGCGTCGGTGACCGGGACGACGTTGTCGCCCAGCAGCAGCACGCCGTCGTCCACCCGGCGTTTGGGGTTGGGTTCGAAGCGGGCCGGGTCGAGGCGGGCGCGGCGCTCGGCGTCGCGGCCGACGACCAGCGTGCCGTCCTCTTCGCAGTACACGGCCGACGGCATGGTGGCCGAGCCGTCCACCTCCACGACCCGGGGCGGCCGGCCGTGCGCGGCGAGCACCGCGACGGTGTTGGAAGTGCCCAGGTCGACGGACAGGACGCGCACGATGGATACACCCCTCAGGTTCAAGCCGTGGTGATCGTGCCACAGCCCACCCACCACGCGAGGTCGCGTCGGTCGTTCGCGTCCTGATTCCCGGCGATCACGCTTTTCGATCGTCGGGAATCAGGACGCGAACGACCGACTTCCGGGCGACCTCGCCCGCCGTCTGCGGAGCAGCGGCAATCCAACACTGTCGGTGGGGTGGTTCAAGATGGGGGGATGGACGTTCTGGCCGCCTTCTCCCCCGCGACCCGGCAGTGGTTCGCCGGGGCCTTCGACGCGCCCACGGCGGCGCAGGTCGGGGCCTGGGAGGCGGCGGCCGCGGGTGAGCACGCGCTGGTCATCGCGCCCACCGGGTCCGGCAAGACGCTGGCGGCGTTCCTCTGGGCGTTGGACCGGTTGGCGGCCACGCCGAAGCCCGCCGAGCCGAAGCGGCGGTGCCGGGTCCTGTACGTCTCGCCGTTGAAGGCGCTCGCGGTGGACGTGGAGCGCAACCTCAGGGGGCCGTTGGCCGGCATCCGGCAGGCGTCGCACCGGCTGTCGCTGCCCGAACCGGACATCACCGTCGGCATGCGGACCGGTGACACGCCCGCCGACGTCCGGCGGGCCTTCGCGCGGACGCCGCCGGACGTGCTCGTGACCACGCCGGAGTCGCTGTTCCTGGTGCTCACGTCGGCCGCACGTGACTCGTTGCGCGGGGTGGAGACGGTGATCGTCGACGAGGTGCACGCGGTGGCGGGGACGAAGCGGGGGGCGCACCTGGCGCTGTCGCTGGAGCGGCTGGACGCGTTGCTGGAACGGCCCGCCCAGCGGATCGGGCTGTCGGCGACGGTCCGGCCGGTCGAGGAGGTGGGCTCGTTCCTCGCGGGCGGGCGGCCGGTGCGGGTGGTGCAGCCGAAGACGGCCAAGACGATCGAGGTGCGGGTCGAGGTCCCGGTCGAGGACATGTCGGTGCTGGGCGAGCCGACCGGCGAGGTGTCCGGCTCGGCGGCGGGTGCGGAGCAGCGGGCTTCGATCTGGCCCGCGGTGGAGCAGCGGATCCTGGAGCTGGTCCGGCAGCACCGGTCGACCATCGTGTTCGCCAACTCCCGGCGGCTGGCCGAGCGGCTCACGGCGCGGCTCAACGAGCTGTCCGAAGAGGCCGCCGAGGTGGTCGCCGACGTGGAGCGGTACCCCTCCGAGCTGGCCGGCCAGTCCGGCACCACGACCCAGCGCTCGGCCGCCGTCGCCCGCGCGCACCACGGCTCCATGTCACGCGAGCAGCGCGTGGTGGTCGAGGAGGAGCTGAAGTCCGGCCGGCTGCCGTGCGTGGTGGCGACGTCGTCGCTGGAGCTGGGCATCGACATGGGCGCGGTCGACCTGGTGGTGCAGGTGGAGGCGCCACCGACGGTGGCCTCCGGGTTGCAGCGCGTCGGCCGGGCCGGGCACCAGGTCGGCGCGGTGTCGCGCGGGGTGGTGTTCCCGAAGTTCCGGGGCGACCTGGTGTCGTGCGCGGTGGTGGCGGAGCGGATGCGGGACGGCGCGATCGAGGCCGTGCGGTACCCGCGCAACCCGCTGGACGTGCTGGCGCAGCACGTCGTGGCGATGGTGGCCATGGACACGTGGACGGTCGAGTCGCTGTCCGGGCTGGTGCGGCGGGCCGCACCGTTCGCCGCGCTGCCGGAGTCCGCGTTGCAGGCGGTGCTCGACATGCTGTCGGGCCGGTACCCGAGCGAGGAGTTCGGCGAGCTGCGGCCCCGGATCACGTGGGACCGGATCACCGGCGAGCTGCGCGGCAGGCCGGGTTCGCAGCGGTTGGCGGTGACGTCGGGCGGCACGATCCCGGACCGCGGGCTGTTCGCGGTGATGACGCCGCCGTCCGAGCGCGGTCCCGGTTCCCGGGTCGGCGAGCTGGACGAGGAGATGGTCTACGAGTCGCGGGTCGGCGACACGTTCCTGCTGGGCACGTCGTCGTGGCGGGTCGAGGACATCACCCACGACCGGGTGATCGTGGTGCCCGCGCCGGGTCAGCCCGCGCGGATGCCGTTCTGGAAGGGCGACGCACCCGGCCGCCCGCTGGAACTGGGGCGGGCGTTGGGGAAGTTCCTGCGCGAGGTGTCCACCATGGACGACAGCGGTGCGGCGGAGCGGACCACGGCGGCCGGGTTGGACGCCTGGGCGACGTCGAACCTGCTGGCGTACCTGGGTGAGCAGCGCGAGGCGACCAGGCACGTGCCCAACGACCGGGTCGTGCTGGTGGAGCGCTTCCGCGACGAGCTCGGCGACTGGCGGCTGGTCGTGCACTCGCCGTTCGGGGCGCAGGTCAACGCGCCGTGGGCGTTGGCGATCGCGGCCAGGCTGCGGGAGCGGCGCGGCATCGAGGTGCAGGCGGCGCACTCCGACGACGGCATCGTGATCAGGTTGCCCGACGCGGTCGACCTGGACGGCGCGCAGGTCGTGGCGGGCGCGGACGACGTGCTGCTCGACCCGGAGGAGGTCGAGCAGGTCGTGGTGGCCGAGGTCGGCGGGTCGGCGTTGTTCGCGGCCCGGTTCCGCGAGTGCGCGGCGCGGTCGCTGCTGCTGCCCCGGCGTGACCCGCGCAAGCGCTCCCCGTTGTGGCAGCAGCGGCAGCGGGCGGCGCAGTTGCTGTCGGTGGCGGCGAAGTACGAGAGCTTCCCGGTCGTGCTGGAGGCGATGCGCGAGGTCTTGCAGGACGTGTACGACGTGCCCGGTCTGCGTGAGCTGATGGCCGACATCCGGGCGCGGAAGGTGCGCGTGGTGGAGGTCGAGACGCCGTCGCCGTCGCCGTTCGCCCGCAGCCTGCTGTTCGGGTACGTCGGGATGTTCCTGTACGAGGCGGACGCGCCGCTGGCCGAGCGGCGGGCGGCGGCGTTGTCGCTGGACTCGGCGCTGCTGGCGGAGCTGCTGGGTTCCGAGGCGATCCGGGAGCTGCTCGACCCGGAGGTGGTCGAGGAGGTCGAGCGCAACCTGCAACGCCTCGCGCCGGACCGGCACGCGCGGGACGCGGAGGGCGCGGCGGACCTGCTGCGGTTCCTCGGCGACCTGTCCGAGGCGGAGGCCCTGGCCCGCGGCGTGCGGCCGGAGTGGTTGGCGGACCTGGTGGCGCAGCGGCGGGCGATCCGGGTGCGCATCGCGGGCCAGGACCGGGTGATCGGGATCGAGGACGCGGGCCGGGTGCGCGACGCGCTGGGCGTGGCGTTGCCGGTGGGCGTGCCGGAGGTGTTCACCGAGCCGGTGGCCGACCCGCTGGGCGACCTGCTGTCGCGGTACGCGCGCACGCACGGTCCGTTCCCGGCGCTGGAGGCGGCGGAGCGGTTCGGGTTGGGCGTGGCGGTGGTGACGGGTGTGCTGGAGCGGATGGCGGCCACCGGGCGGTTGGTGCGCGGTGAGCTCAGGCCCGGCGGCACCCACACCGAGTACTGCGACGCCGACGTGCTGCGGCGGTTGCGGCGGGCGTCGCTGGCCCGGCTGCGGGCCGAGGTGGAGCCGGTGGAACCCGCCGCGCTGGGCCGGTTCCTGCCGGGCTGGCACGGGGTGGGGCGGCGGCTGCGGTCCGCGCCGACGGTGGACGACGTGTACTCGGTGGTCGAGCAGTTGGCGGGCGCGCCGCTGCCCGCGAGCGCGGTGGAGTCGCTGGTGCTGCCCGCGCGGCTGCCCGGCTACAGCCCGGCGCTGCTGGACGAGCTGACCGCGTCCGGCGAGGTGACGTGGACCGGCTGCGGCTCGCTGGCGGGCGGTGACGGCTGGATCGCGCTGGCGCCCGCGGACGTGGCCGACCTGCTGCTGCCGGACCTGGTGCCGGAGGCGATGCCGGACTCGTCGCTGCACACCGCCGTGGTGGAGGCGTTGGGCGGTGGCGCGTTGTTCTTCCGCCAGCTGGTCGACCGGGTGTCGTTGCAGGGCCCGACCACGGACGGCGAGGTCGTCGGCGCGTTGTGGGACCTGGTGTGGGCGGGTGTGGTCACCAACGACACGCTGGCGCCGCTGCGGGCGCTGGTCGCGGGTGGCGGCACGGCGCACAAGCCGCGGCGGGCGGCGCCGCGCGGCCGGTACGCGCGGATGCGGTCGGGCCGGCCGGACATGCCCAGCCGCACCGGGCCGCCGACGGTGGCGGGCCGGTGGTCGTTGGCCGTGGTGCCGGCGGTGGACGCGACCCGGCGTGCGCACGCGCGGGCCGAGGCGTTCCTGGAGCGGCACGGCGTGCTCACCCGCGGCGCGTTGGACACCGAGCGGGTGACCGGCGGGTTCAGCGGCGTGTACCGGGTGCTGCGCGCGATGGAGGAGTCCGGCCAGGTCGTGCGCGGGTACGTGGTCGAAGGGCTCGGCGCGGCGCAGTTCGCGGCACGGGGCGCGGTGGACCGGTTGCGCGCGTCGTCCCGACCGCCCGGCCAGGAGCACGTGGGCACGTCGGAGGCCGTGGTGCTCGCGGCGGCCGATCCGGCCCAACCCTACGGCGCGGCGCTGACCTGGCCGGAGCCGTCGGGCGAGGGCAAGCACCGGCCGGGCCGCAAGTCCGGTGCGCTGGTGGTGCTGGTGGACGGGCTGGCCACGCTCTACGTCGAGCGGGGCGGCCGGTCGCTGCTGTCGTTCACCGAGGACGAGGTGCCGTTGCAGGCCGCGGCGCAGGCGCTGAGCCGGGCGGTGCGGGACGGTTGGCTGGGGCAGTTGGCGGTGCAGCGCGCGGACGGCGAGGTCGCGCTGGGCTCACGGCTGGCGGGCATCCTCCAGGACGCGGGCTTCCGCGCCACGCCCAAGGGGCTGCGGCTGCGGGCGTGACGCGGCGCCCGGTCAGCGGAACAGGGAGCTGTAGGCGTTGAGCGCGGGTTGGCCGCCCAGGTGGGCGTACAGCACCGTGGCGTCGCGCGGGATCTCGCCGGTGGAGACCAGTTCGACCAGGCCCGCCAACGACTTGCCCTCGTACACCGGGTCGGTGATCATGCCCTCCAGCCGGGCGCCGAGCTTCATCGCCTCCACCGTGGCCTCACCGGGCACGCCGTAGATGCCCTCGTGGAACCGGTCGTCGAGGATGACGTCCTCGTCGGCCACCTCGACGCCGAGCAGGCCGGCCGTGTTCTTGGCGATGCGGGCGATCTGGCCGCGGGTGTCGCACGGCTCGGCGGAGGCGTCGATGCCGATGACCGTCCGACCGCTGCCCGCGAACCCGGCGACCATGCCCGCCTGCGTGCTGCCGGTCACCGAGCACACGACCACCGTGTCGAACCGCACGCCCAGCTCGGCCTCCTGCCGTTCGACCTCGGCCGCCCACCCGGCGAACCCGAGCCCGCCCAACGGGTGGTCCGACGCGCCCGCCGGGATCGGGTACGGCTTGCCGCCCGCCGCGCGCACGTCCTCGATCGCCTGCTCCCACGCCGGTTTCACGCCGATGCCGAACTCCGCCTCCACCAACCGCACGTCGGCGCCCATCAGCCGGCTGAGCAGGATGTTGCCCACCCGGTCGTACACCGCGTCCGGCCAGTCGACCCAGCTCTCCTGCACCAGCACGCACTTCAGCCCGGCCCGCGCCGCCGCGGCGGCCACCTGCCTCGTGTGGTTGGACTGCACGCCGCCGATCGACACCAACGTGTCGCAGCCGGTCGCCAACGCGTCCGCGACCAGGTACTCCAGCTTGCGGGTCTTGTTGCCGCCGTAGGCCAACCCGGAGTTGCAGTCCTCCCGCTTGGCCCACACCTGCGCGCCGCCGAGGTGCGCGGTCAACCGCTCCAGCTTGTGCACCGGGGACGGGCCGAAGGTCAGCGGGAAGCGCGCGAAATCGTCCAGCGCCATGTCAGTTCTCCTCCAACAGGTCGGCCAACGTCGCCCAGTTCCGCTCGACCAGCCGGGCCGCGAGGTCGGCGTCGGCCGCGGCGAAGGCGGTGGTGATCTCATCGTGCATCGCCACCGAGTGGCGGCCGGTCGGCGCGGCGAACCGCAGCCGTTCCAGGCGGCGCACCAGCGGCGTGTAGCGCTCGATGGTGGCCATCAGGGCGAAGTTGTCGCTGCGCCGCACGGCCACCGCGTGGAACTCGTCGTCCGCGGCGAGCGCGGCGCGCACGTCGCCGGTGGCCAGGGCGTGGGCGAACGCCGTGTTGGCGGCGCGCATGGCGTCCAGGTCGGCCTCGACCACGCGCGGGACGGCCAGCCGGGCGGCGAGCGCGTGCATGGTCTGGACGACGATGTGCGCGTCGCGCACCGCCGCGGTGTCCAGCGGCGTCACGCGCGTGTAGCTGTGCGGCTTGCTCTCGACCAGGCCCTCGTCGGTCAGCCGGGCCAACGCCTCCCGCACCGGCGTCCGCGACAACCCCAGCCGCTCGGCCAGCTCCACGTCCTTGATCGGCACACCGGGCGCCAGGTCGCCGCCCAGGATCGCCTCGCGGATCGCGATCAGCGCCTGGTCCCGGAACAACCCCCGACTAATATATTGCATACGGAAGCACGGTAGACGCTCTCCCGGGTGATCGCCAGAGCACGGGTACGGGGCCGTCCTGCGAAACGGCCGATCGCGACGAACGATGTCGACATGAGGGGAACCGGACCACCGCCGGCGAGAAGGCGCGACGGGGAAACCCACTTCCCGCCACCTTCAACTTATAGCGCACAGGGGGTCTTGCGGCAAGACCCGGGTAGTACCGCAAAATCTGCGGCCGTGGTCGAACCCTGAGGAAATCAGGGATTCGCGAAGCAGCCGAAGTGCGCCGTTAATGGGGGTTCGCATGATTGACGTGATCGTGGTCGGCTGTGGTCCGACGGGCTTGATGCTGGCCGCCGAGTTGAGGCTGCACGGCGTGCGCGTCGTCGTGCTGGAGAAGGAGTCGGAGCCGACCAAGTACGTGCGCGCGCTGGGCCTGCACTCGCGCAGCATCGAGGTGATGGACCAGCGCGGCCTGCTGGAGCGGTTCCTCGCCCACGGCCGGCAGTTCGCGGTCGGCGGGTTCTTCGCCGGCATCGGCGGTCCGTGGCCCGCCGGCTTGGACACCGCGCACTCGTACATCCTCGGCATCCCGCAGACCACCACCGACCGCCTGCTGGCCGAACGCGCCACCGAACTCGGCGCCGAGATCCGGCGTGGCCGTGAACTGGTCGGGCTGAGCCAGGACGACGACGGGGTCACCGCCGAGCTGGCCGACGGCACGCGGCTGCGCTCGCGCTACCTCGTCGGGTGCGACGGCGGCCGCAGCACGGTGCGCAAGCTGCTCGGCGTCGACTTCCCCGGCGAGCCCAGCCGGGTCGAGACGCTGCTGGGCGAGATGGAGCTGACCGCGTCGCCGGAGACGCTGGCCGCCGTGATGGCCGAGGTGCGCAAGACCCAGTTGCGGTTCGGGGCCATGCCGCTCGGGGACGGGGTGTACCGCGTGATCGTGCCCGCCGAAGGGGTCGCCGAGGACCGCGCGGTCCCACCGACCCTGGACGAGGTCAGGGCCGCGCTGCTGGCGACCGCGGGCACGGACCTCGGCGTGCACTCGCCCCGCTGGCTGTCCCGCTTCGGCGACGCCACCCGGCTGGCCGAGCGCTACCGGGTCGGCCGGGTGCTGCTGGCCGGCGACGCGGCGCACATCCACCCGCCGACCGGCGGGCAGGGGCTGAACCTCGGCATCCAGGACGCGTTCAACCTCGGCTGGAAGCTGGCCGCCGCGGTCGACGGCTGGGCGCCGGAGGGGCTGTTGGACAGCTACCACGCCGAACGCCACCCGGTGGCCGCCGACGTGCTGGACAACACCCGCGCGCAGATCGAGCTGATGTCCACCGAGCCGGGGCCGCGGGCGGTGCGCCGGCTGCTGTCGGAGCTGATGGAGATCGAGGAGGTGAACCGGCGCATCATGGAGAAGATCACCGCGATCGGGATCCGCTACGACTTCGGCGAGGGGCACGACCTGCTCGGCAAGCGGCTGCGGGACGTCGGCCTGAAGCACGGGCGCCTCTACGAGCGGATGCACGGCGGCCGCGGGCTGCTGCTCGACCAGACCGGGCGGCTCTCGGTGGCCGGTTGGGAGGACCGGGTCGACCACGTCGTCGAGGTCAGCGAGGAACTGGACGTGCCCGCCGTGCTGTTGAGGCCCGACGGCCACGTGGCGTGGGTCGGCGAAGACCAGCGGGACCTCGTCGACCGGCTGCCGACCTGGTTCGGGGCCGCCACCACCGCGAGCCGCTCCGGCGCGGACACCGCCTGAGCGCTCAGCGGGGCGTGAGCACGCAGAACTCGTTGCCCTCCGGGTCGGCCAGCACCACCCACGGCACGTCGATCTGCCCCACGTCGGCCCGCACCGCGCCCCACGCCTCCAGCCGGGCCACCTCGGTCGGCAGGTCGCCGTCGGGGGGCGGTGCGAGGTCGAGGTGCAGCCGGTTCTTCACCGACTTCGGCTCCCCCACCCGCACGAACTCCAGCGACGGCCCGGCCTCCTGCCGCAGCGACGCGAAGTCGGCGTCCTCGCGCGTCACCGGCAGCCCGGTCAGACCGGCCCAGAACGCCACCTGCGCCGGCGGGTCGAACGCGTCCACCACGACCGCCGCCACCGGACCGGTGTGGGCGTACTCGTCGCGCTGCTCCAGCACGCAGAACTCGTTGCCCTCCGGGTCGGCCAGCACCACCCACGGCACGTCGCCCTGCCCGACGTCGACCGGTTTCGCGCCCGCCGCCACCGCGCGCGCCACGATCGCCGCCTGGTCCTCCGGCGACGTGGACGTCAGGTCCAGGTGCACGCGGTTCTTCACCACCTTCGCGTCCGGCACGGGCACGAACACCAGCTCCAGCCCGTCGCTGAGCGCCACGTCGACCTCGTCGTCGCTCTCGCCGGTGATCCGCGTGCCCAGCAACGCCGACCAGAACCGGCCCAGCGCGGCGGGATCGGCCGCGTCGACCACCACGTCGTACCACCTCGTCGCCATGGCCCGAAGGTAACGCCCGGGCGGTCGGTCCTGCCTCCGAAAAACGTGGTTCGGAAGCCCGACCGGGTGGTTGCCGGTGCGATCCCGCACCACGGGGAACCCTGGATCCCGTGACGGTGAGGCAGCACGCGCCACCCACGTTGGGGATCGAGGAGGAGTACTTCCTCGTCGATCCCCGGACGCGGACCGTCGCCGTGGGTGCGTCACGGGTCCTGCCGACCGCGCGACGGGCGCTCGGCGAGCAGGTCAGCGGCGAGTTCACCGAGTACCAGGTGGAGGCCAAGACACCGCCGTGCACCGGTATCGCGGAGGTGCGCGACCAGGTCTCGGGGATGCGGGCGGCGGTCCGGGAGGCGGCGGCGCGTGAGGGGTTGGCGGTGTACGCCTCGGGCACGCCCGTGCTGGGAGCGGACCGCCCGCCGCCGGTGCGCGAGGACGCCCGGTACCGGGAGGGGCAACGCCGGTACGGCGCCACGACCGACGCCGCGGCGGTGTGCGCGACCCACGTCCACGTGGCCATGCCCGACCGGGAGCACGCCGTCCTGGTCGGCAACCACCTGCGCCCCTGGCTGCCCGTCCTGATCGCGCTGGCCGCGAACTCGCCGTTCCACGACCACCGCGACACCGGCTACGCCTGCTGGCGCACCATGGCCACCCACCTGCTGCCCGTGTCCGGGCCACCACCCCGCTTCGCCGACGTCGACGAGTACGACCGGGCGGTCGCGGGCCTGCTGGAGATGGGCGCGCTGGTGGACGAGGCCACGTTGTTCTGGGACGTGCGCGCCAGCGCGCACCTGCCGACCGTCGAGGTCCGGCCCATGGACGCGATCGCCGACGTCGAGCAGGTGATCGCCCTCGCCGCGCTCGTCCGCGCCATGGCCGTCACCGCCCTCGACCGCGTCCGGCGGGGCGACACCGGTCCCGCCGTCGCCGATCACGTGCTGCGCGCGGCCTGCTGGCGCGCCGCCCGCGACGGCTGCACGGGCCAGGGCTACGACCCGCGCGACGACCGCCTGCGACCGGTGGCGCAGCTCGTGCGCCGGCTGCTGCACGACGTCGGCCCCGTCCTCGACGGGTTCGGCGAGCTCGACGTGGTCCGCCCGGTCCTGCACCGCCTGTGCCGGGACGGTGGAGGTGCCCGGCGGCAACGTCGTGCGCACGCCCACCGCAACGACCTGCGTGACGTGGTGGACCACCTGATCACCCGGACCGCCGCGGCCGGGCACGGGGTGCCCGCCTCACCGCAGCCCGCCGCACGCGGTTGACCCGGCCTCCCGGCCCGCGCGATACCTTTCCCCCATGGCTGACCTGGTTCTCGGTCCGGTGTTGCGGCACGTCGACTCCACTTCGGCCACGGTGTGGGTCGAGACGGACACGCCGTGTGAGGTCACCATCGCCGGACACCACGCGGAGACGTTCCAGGTGGGCGAGCAGCACTTCGCCCTCGTCGTGGTCGAGGGGCTGCCACCCGGTTCCGACACCGCCTACGACGTGCGACTGGACGGCGACCTGGTGTGGCCGCGACCGGACTCGCCCTTCCCGCCGCCGAGCATCCGCACCACGCCGGTGCGGCGGCTGCTGTTCGGCTCGTGCCGCGCGGCGAAGTCGTCGGACGGCACGGCGGACAAGCTCGGCCCGGACGCGCTGGACGCGTACGCGCTGCGGATGAAGGACGAGCCGCGGGACCGGTGGCCGGAAGCGCTGGTGCTGCTCGGCGACCAGGTCTACGCCGACGAGCCGACGCCGCGGATCACCCAGTGGCTGGCCGAGCGCAGACCGGAGCCGGCGGGCGAGGTGGTGTCGTTCCGCGAGTACGCCGAGCTGTACCACGAGTCGTGGGCCGACCCCGAGATCCGCTGGCTGATGTCCGTCGTGCCGACCTCGATGATCTTCGACGACCACGACGTGCGCGACGACTGGAACACCTCGCGGACGTGGCGCGAGCAGATGGCGACCAAGCGCTGGTGGCCCGAGCGCATCCGGGCGGGGCTCGCGTCGTACTGGGTCTACCAGCACCTGGGCAACCTCAGCCCGGACGAGCTGGCGCGCGACGAGCTGTACGCCAAGGTGCGGTCCAGCGGCGGTGACGTGCAGCCGTTGCTGGAGGACTTCGCCGAGCAGGCCGACCAGGAGGTCGACGGCGGCAAGTCGACCCGGTGGAGCTACCGGCGCGACTTCGGCCGGGTGCGGCTGCTGGTGATCGACACGCGCAGCGGGCGCATCCTGTCCGGGCCGCAGCGGCTCATGGTCGGCGAGCGGGAGTTCGACTGGATCGAGGAGAACGCCCACGGCGACTTCGACCACCTGCTGGTCGGCTCGTCCCTGCCGTGGCTGATGCCGCACGCGTTGAGCCACCTCCAGTCGATGAACGAGCGGATGGCGGGTCTGCCGGGGTGGCGGGGCCGGGTCGGCGAGAAGGTGCGGCAGGTCGCGGACCTGGAGCACTGGCCCGCGTTCCGGGCGTCGTTCGAGCGGCTGGCCCGGTTGCTGGAGCGGATCTCGAAGGCCGACGACGCGCCGGGCACGGTGTGCGTGCTGTCCGGCGACGTGCACCACAGCTACGCGGCGCGGGCGACGTTCCCGTCGTCGGTGGACGCGAAGGTGTACCAACTCGTGTGCTCGCCGGTGCACAACGACCCGCCGTGGGTGTTCCGGCCGGCGTTCCGGCTGTCGTGGTCGAAGCCGATCGCGCGGGTGCTGCGGTGGTGGGCGGATCGGCGGGGCATCTCGCCGGACCCCGTGGCGTGGCACAAGCTCAGCGGGCCGCACTTCGGCAACTCGGTGGGGGTGCTGGAGATCGAGGGGCGGGTGGCCCGCTTCCGGCTGGAGACCGCCAAGTCCGACGGGCTGGAAGAGGTCACCTCGCTGACGCTGTGAGCGGCTCGCCACGTCCGCCGCCGGGTGGGGGTCGGGCACCCGGCGGCGGACGCACGACTACTTGGTGGCCAGCCTCAGCAACGCCCACAGCTGGGCGATCGCGTCGTGGTCACCGGTGGTCGGCGGCAGGTCCCGGTCCGGGATCCGGCCCCACAGCCAGCGGTACACCTGCATCGGCGCGCCGATCACCTCGCCGTGCGCCGACGCCGCCTCCTCGTCGGTGACCAGCCGGGCCACCGCCGGGTCGGGGCCGGTCGTGGCCAGCCACACCTTGTCGCCCGTGCGGATCGCCACCGTCCCCTCCCGCGTGCCGCGCACGCCGAGGACGTCCAGCCGGTGTCCCAACCACAGCGTCAGGATCTCGTCCACGCCGTCCTCGGCCACGTCGTCGTCCACCGGGTCGATCGGCAGCCCGGCCGCCGCCTGCACGTCCATCCGGTGCACGGTCGACTCGTGCGCCAGCCGCCGTGCCCAGAAGTTGTGGTTGCGCTCGGCCGGCCACCACGTCTCGCACGGGTCGTCCGGCTCGTGCGGCCGCAGCGCCCGCACCAGCGGCCGCACGCCCGCGCGGACGTAGTCCGGCAACGCCTGCCCCGGCTCCGGGTCCTGTTGCCACACCAGGGGTTGGCTGCCTTCCCTCAGCCACGTCGACACCATCCGGTACGTGCTGCCCACGTGCCGCGCCGTCTCCCCGAGGTTGAGCCCGGGGCACGCGGGCACCTGGCGTTCCGGGCGCTGTCCCTCGGCCGCCGCCGCCAGGCGCTCGGCTTCGGCTTCCACTACGTCGATCAGGCGGTCGTAGGCGACCAGTCCCCTGCTCACAGTCCGTCCTCGTACATGATCTCGTCGACCAACTCGGTGAACTGCGCCGCTTGGCGCACCAGGTCGTCGGCTGCGCGCTCGGTGACCTGCCTGGTGATGCCCGCCAGCACGGCCGCGCGCGTCGCCGAGCACTCGGCGAAGAACGCGGCCCACTCGCGCAACTCCGGCGCGAGGGAGGACAGCAGGACCCACACGCTGGTCGGCTTGGCCCGGCCCCGGTGGGGTCGGCCCCTGGCCGCCAGCACGGCCGCCGCCGCCCGCATCGCGGCCAGGTAGGCCGTGGCGAAGCGGGCGTGCGGCGAGGGATCCCGTTCGGCCTCGGCCAGGCACTCGCGGGCCTGTCCGAGCAGGGTCACCGCCGACGCCGGTGGTAGCGGGAGGGGAATGCGGCGGGGGAAGGTCTGAGTCATCTCGCGGCCTCCTCGCGGCGTCGGGACAGCGACGACCGCCGCGGGGAGACGGCGGCACTTGGTGGTGGGGCGCTTCCCCCGCCCCACCACCAAGGCATTGCTCGAACAAACGTTCGAGCCAGACCAGACTATCCTGCCGGCCCGGCACTCCTCAAGCCGACCGCCCGTGGTCTTATGAACAGGTGAGCGCACTCGACCACCCCGGCATCCGCAAGGTGGCCGCCGCACTGTCCGAGGCGGGCCACCACGAGGCCGCGAACGGGATCCGCGTGTTGGCCGACGCCGTCCGAACCGCCGCCGCGGCGGCCGACGCGGTGGGTGTGCCGGTCGGCGCGATCGCCAACAGCCTGGTGTTCGCCGCGGTCCGCGACGGCGTCGCCGCGCCGCTGCTCGTGCTCACCTCCGGCGCGCACCGGGCCGACACCGACAAGCTGGCCGTGCTGGCGGGTGCGGACTCGATCGAGCGGGCCACGCCCGAGTTCGTGCGCGAGCACACCGGCCAGGTCATCGGCGGCGTTTCCCCGGTGGGCCACCCGGCGCCGATCCTCACGTTCGTCGATGTCGCTCTTGAGCAGTACGAGGTGGTGTGGGCCGCCGCCGGGCACCCGCACGCGGTCTACCCGACGACCTACGCGGGGCTGCTCGACCTGACCGGTGGCACGTCCGCCGAGGTCGCCCGGTGACCGCCGCACCGTCCCGGCGGATCGTGACGTTGTCCGCGCGCGAGCTGAACTCCCGGCTGGACGAGGCGCTGGCGCTCTACGTCAGTGCCATGGAGTACCCGCCCGGCACGGCCGAGCAGCGCGCGCCCATGTGGTTGGCGCACATGCTGCGTGACGGCTGGCGATGCGTGGTGGCGTTGGGCGAGCAGGACGAGCTGGTCGGCATCGGTTACGGCTACCGCGGTTCGGTCGGTCAGTGGTGGCACGAGCAGGTGCGGCACGGGCTGACCATGATGTCCGGGCCGAGGGCGGTGGAGGAGTGGATGCGCGACTACTTCGAGCTGACCGAACTCCACGTCCTGCCTGGTGCGCAGGGGCGGGGTGTCGGGGAGCAGCTGCTGCGCAACCTGCTGGGTGGCGTGCCGAGCTCGCGGGTGCTGCTGTCCACTCCGGAGGGTCCGAGCAAGGCGTGGCGGTTGTACCGACGGGTGGGTTTCGTGGACGTGCTGCGGCACTACCAGTTCACCGGCGACCCCCGGCCGTTCGCCGTGCTGGGGCGGGTCCTCCCGATCACCTGACCCGTCGCCGCTGGTCGGCGGAGGCAGAGGCAGAGCAAGGGCAAAAGATCAAAAGCGTCCTCGCCGGACGGGCAGATCAGCAGGATGACCCCGACTACCCGGTCCTGCCCGGTCTCGTCGTGGGTCCGGACTCCGTGCCATCCCACCGACCTCCCTCCGGGCTACCACCCGCGTCAAGGGGGCGGCAGGAGACCCACACCGGGCAAGCCCGAACCCCGCCCCCTTGACACGCGCGGTAGGGCAGAGCCAGGTCGGCGGGATGACACGAAGCCCTCCTTTTGGGGAGAAGAGCAGCGGCACAACGACGCAACGGCATGAGGCAAGACCCCGGTCGTCCACTGGCGGGTTTCTCTCAAAGGAGGGGTCCGTGTCATCCCGCCGACCTGGCGCAGCCCTACCGCACGTGTCAAGGGGGCACCTTCCGACCCAACAGGAACGATGGGCTGGAACGGCCCCCTTGACACGTGTGGTTGCCCTTGTGGAGGTCGGCGGGATGACACGGACCCCGGCACACGCTGGGACGGGACTCGACCGCCCAACCCCGTCATCCTGCTGATCTGCCCGTCCGGCGAGGACGCTTTTGATCTTTAAAGCCCTGGCTTTCGCGCCCAGCACCGCCCACGACCACCCAGGTGGGCTGGCGCTAGAAGGGGGAGACGAAGCCCGACGCCTGGAGGTACCTGCCCGCGTTCAGACCCTCGATCTTGCGCAGCTTCGAGTACACGACCCGGTCGCCGAAGTTGCCCTCGACAGTCCGAACGTGAGTGGCCTTCCGACCGGTTCGGTCGTACTTGACCTCGACCACCAGACCGACGTGCGCGTGCATGTCCGGGTAGTTGCCGTAGACCACGGCGTCACCGGGCTCGACGTCGCGCTCCGCGATGTCCTTCCACCGGCCGTTGGCCCGACCCCACTTCTGCCAGTACGTCGCCCAGTGCCCCTGATCCAGCACGGACGCCCCCGGCGCGGGGCGCATCGACGGCCGGTCCGGCACGCCGGCGGTCGTCCACGCCCAGTTGACGAACACGCCGCACCACTCCGCGGGCCGCAGCACGCCCTGGCCCGCCACCTGGTACTGCGGCGGGTAGAGGTTGCCGGTCCCCTCGCGCTGGCCGACCTGGCGCAGGGCGTGGTCCACGATCTCCTGCCGGATGCGCCACTCGGCCTGGTCACCGAGCGGCTGCGCCTGCACGTGCGCCGGCGACCCGCCGACGAGCAGCGCGCCGGCCAGCACCGCACCGACCGCGGCTCGCACCGCACGTCCGGTCATCAGTTCCCCCTACGGTCGTCCGCTCACCCATCCAACACCGAGCCGGGTGACCTCGGCGTGAGGCCGAGGTCACCGGATCGGGTCAGAGTTCCGCGAGCCGTTCACGAAGAGTGTCCAACCCCATGGCACCCATCTCCAAGGCCTCCTTGTGGAAACCCTTGAGGTCGAACGCGGAACCGTGCCGGGCACGGGCGTCGTCACGGGCCGCCAGCCACAGCCGCTCGCCCAGCTTGTAGGACGGCGCCTGGCCGGGCCAGCCCAGGTAGCGGTCGATCTCGTCGTGCACGTGCGCCGCGTCGGTGATGGTCCGGGTGAGCATGAACTCCAGGCCCAGCTCCGGGGTCCACCGCTCACCCTCGTGGAAGCCGGTGCCCTTGGGGATCTCCAGCTCCAGGTGCATGCCGATGTCGATGATCACCCGCGCCGCGCGGAACAGGTGCGCGTCGAGCATGCCCAGCAGGTCGCCGTCGTCCTCCAGGTAGCCGAGCTCGCGCATCAGCCGCTCCGCGTACAGCGCCCAGCCCTCGCCGTGCCCCGACACCCAGCACATCAGGCGCTGGAACTCGTTGAGCTTCTCCGCCTGGTACACGGCCGTGGCGACCTGGAGGTGGTGGCCCGGCACGCCCTCGTGGTACACGGTCGAGACCTCGCGCCAGGTGGGGAACTCCTCCTTGCCGTCCGGCACGGACCACCACATGCGACCGGGACGGGAGAAGTCCGGGGTGGGGCCGCTGTAGTAGGCGCCGACGCCACCGCCGGGCGGCGCGATGCGGCACTCCAGCTTCATCAGCTCGTCCGGCAGGTCGAAGTGCACGCCGCGCACGTCCTGCAACGCCTTGTCCGACAGCTCCTGCATCCACGACCGCAGGCCGTCCTTGCCCTGCACCAGGTAGCGCGGGTCGGCGTCCAGCGCGGCGGCGGCCTCGGCGAGGGTCGCGCCCGGCTTGATCCGGTTCGCGACCTGCTTCATCTCGGTCTCGATGCGGGTGAACTCCGCCCAGCCCCACTCGTAGGCCTCGCCCAGGTCGAGGCGGGAGCCGGTGAAGTAGCGGGACTGCAAGCGGTAGACGTCCTCGCCGACGGCGTCCTTCTTCGGCGCCTTGGGCGCGAGGTCGTCGCGCAGGAACGCGGCCAGGTCGCCGTAGGCCTCGGCGGCGGCCCTCGCGCCCGTCTCCAGCTCGGTGCGCAGCGCGCCGTCCGCGGGCGCGTCGGCGATCAGGGCGGCGAAGAACGACTTGCCGCCGGTCCGGCCCGACCACGTGTCGCACTGCTCGGCAACCTTGCCGACCTGCCGCAACGCGGCCACGTGGCCCTGGTCGGCGGCGTGGGCCAGGCCCGCGCGCAGGTTCGCCACCGCCTCGGGCACGGCGGTGAGCCGCTTGGCGATCACGGCCCAGTCGTCGGCGGTGTCGGTGGGCATCTGGTCGAACACCTCGCGCATCGACTGCACGGGGCTCGCGATGACGTTGAGGTTGCCCTCCATCTGGCCCGCCTCGTGGAGTTCGACCTCCAGACCCACCCGCTCCAGGAACACGGCCTTCGCGTCGGCCTCCGACTTGTCCGCGGGCTCGGCGGCGTTGATCGCGGCGAGCGCGTTGCGCGCGAGTTCCTCGCGGGCGGCGTGGCCCTCCGGCGAGTAGTCGGTGAGCCGGTCGTCGTGGCCGGGCTTGCCGATGAACGTCGCGGTCAGCGGGTCCGCCGCCGCGTAATCGGCCACGAACTGGTTGCTGATGCCGTGCACGCCGGCGGAGGAGGGTGACATGAGCCGCACGTTACCTGCGGGCGGTGTCCCTCCAACAGGTAATTAGCCACGCTCACGATCGTGTACCTCCGGTCAACTTTTGACCGTGGCCGGCAGGATGGCCGCGTGCCCAGGGCCTCCGCGCTCCTCCTGCCGGTCTTCCTCCTCGCGATGCTGTCGCTGACGGGGTGCGTTCGGCTGCACGCCGCGATGGCGCTGTCCTCCGACGACCGCGTGTCCGGCGAGATCACCGCCGCCACGCCGCCGACCAAGGACAACGACCCCGGCCCGCAGCTGAAGGTGCCGCACGAGCTGGCGGGCAAGGTCACCACCAAGCCGTACAAGGTGGACGACTACGTCGGCACGCAGCTGTCGTTCAGCGGGCTGACGTTCGACGAGGTGCAGGCGCTGTCGGCGGCGACCAGCGCCTCGTCCAGCCGGTACCAGCTGACGTTCCGGCGGTCCGGCGACCTGGTGACGCTGTCGGGGTCGGTCGACCTCACCCAGGTGCCGCCGGAGCGCGCCGACATCCAGGTGAAGATCAGCTTCCCGGGTGAAATTGTCGACACGAACGGGCGAGAGGAAGACAACGCCACCATCTCGTGGTCGCCGAAGCCCGGCCAGGCGTCGATGTTGACCGCGACGGTCCGGTACGCCGGCGCGAACTCGGTGTCCTACTTCGGCTGGACCATGCTGGTGGCCGGGCTGACCGGCGGGGCGGCACTGATCGTGGTGGTGCTGGCCGTCGTCGCCCACCGCCGCCACCGCGTCGCCTGAGGGGCCGCGGGTCGCTCAGACCAGATTCAGTTGCCAGGAGACGCCGAAGCGGTCGTTGGTCCAGCCGAACTTGCGGCTGAAGCCGTAGTCGCCGAGCGGCATCAGCGGTTGGCCCCCGTCGGACAGGGCCGCGTACAGGCGGTCGATCTCGTCCTCGGTCTCGCAGCTCACGTACAACGACACCGCGGGCGTGAACGTGAACTCGTGCTTCTGCGAGCTGTCCATGCACCCGTACGTCCGCCCGGCCAGCGTGAACGTCGCGTGCACCACGGAACCCTCCGCCCCGGGCCCCTCGGGCCCGTAGCGCGAGATGGTCAGCACCTCCGAGTCGGCGAAGAGCGACATGTACAGCGTCATCGCCTCTTCGGCCCGGCCTTCGAACATCAACAGGGTGGTGATCTCCGCCATGGCCGCAGCCTAGGCGCGGGCGGGCACCAGACCCAGGCGGCCGACGATCTCCCGAGTCGCCTTCGACCGGTTGAACGTGTAGAAGTGCAGGCACGGCACGCCTTCGGCGAGCAGCCGCTCCCCCACCTCGGTCACCAGGTCGATCCCGGCCGCGCGGAAACCCGCCGGGTCGTCGGCGTACGGGTCGAGCCGGCGCGCCACCGAGTCCGGCACCGACGCGCCCGACAGCTCCACCGTCTTGGCCAACGTCCGCGGCGTGGTCAGCGGCATGAGGCCCGGGATCAGCACCGTGTCGCAGCCCAGCGCCGCCACCCGGTCGCGCAGGCGCAGGAAGTCCTCCGGCTCGAAGAACAGCTGCGCGATCGCGAAGTCCGCGCCCGCCCGCAGCTTGCGCACCAGGTACTTGGTGTCCTCGTCCAGGTCCGTCGACCGCGGGTGGCCGTACGGGGACGCCGCCACGCCGACGCAGAAGTCGCCGAGCTCGCGGCACAGCCGGACCAGCTCCTCGGCGTAGGTCAGGCCCTCCGGGTGGGGCACCCACTCGCCGTTCGGGTCGCCGGGCGGGTCGCCGCGCACGGCGAGGATGTTGCGCACGCCGACGGCCGCGTACCAGCCGATCACGTTGCGCAGCTCGGCCACGGAGTGGTTGACCAGGGTGAGGTGCGCCATCGGCAGCAGGGTCGTCTCCTGCGCCACCCGGCCGGTGGTGCGGATGGTCCGGTCGCGCGACGACCCGCCCGCGCCGTAGGTGATGGACACGAACGCCGGGTCGAGGGCTTCGAGCTCGCGGATCGCGCGCCAGAGGATGGTCTCCTCGGCCTCGTCGCGCGGCGGGAAGAACTCGACGGAGAACACGGGGGACCCCCCGCGCAGGCGCTCGACCACCGACGTCATGCCGGCCAGCCTAGAGGTACGTCCGGACAGTGGGAGATTCCTTTCACTGGATGGGACCAGCCCCCCGGTTGGGCACGCGGCGGGAGCAGAGGTGACCATAGACGGGTGCCGCCCCACCCGTTGGACCTCGAACTGCCCAAGCACGTCGACGAAGCGTTGGCAGGATACCTAGCCGACCGCCGGGCACTGGGTGCGCGCATGGAGGAGAACTTCACCGGCGCCGTGGACGCCCTGGCCGACTTCGTCCTCGGCGGCGGCAAGCGGGTCCGGCCCACGTTCGCGTGGTGGGGCTGGCGCGCCGCAGGCGGCGACCCGGAGGGCGAGCTGGCCGGGGCCGTGCTCACCGCGGTCAGCTCGCTGGAGCTGATCCAGGCGTGCGCGCTGGTGCACGACGACCTGATGGACGCCTCCGAAACCCGCCGCGGCATGCCCACCGTGCACGTCCGGTTCGCCCGCAAGCACCGCGACGAGGGCTGGTTGGGCGAGCCCGAGCGGTTCGGGCTGGCGGCGGCGGTGCTGATCGGGGACGTGGCGCTGGCCTGGGCGGACGACATGCTGTTCGCGGCCGGTCTGCCGACCGACGCCCTCCAGCGGCTGAGCCTGCCGTGGCGGGACATGCGCACCGAGATGCTGGCGGGCCAGTACCTCGACGTGCTCACGCAGGCGCGCGGCGACAGCTCGCCGGGCGCCGCGCTGCGCATCGACCGGCTCAAGACCGCCGCGTACACCGTGGAACGGCCGCTGCACATGGGCGCGGCGATCGGCGGGGCGTCACCGGAGCTGGTGGACGGCCTGCGCTCGTTCGGCACCGACATCGGCGTGGCGTTCCAGCTGCGCGACGACCTGCTCGGCGTGTTCGGCGACCCCGCGGTGACCGGCAAGCCCGCAGGCGACGACCTGCGCGAGGGCAAGCGGACGCTGCTGGTGGCGCTGGGCATGGAGTTCGGCGCGGACGTGCTGCACGAGGCGCTGGGCAAGCCCGACCTGAACGTCGCCCTGGTGGACCAGGTCCGCGCGCGGCTGCGCGAGGTCGGCGCGGTGGACGCGGTCGAGGAGCGGATCGCCGAGCTGACCGAGTCCGCGCTGCGCGCCCTCGACCGGTCGCCGATCGCCGAACCGGCCGGTGAGCGGCTCGCGGAGCTGGCGATCAGCGCCACGAAACGGACCTCCTGACGATGCGCACGGTCACCGGCCGCACGGACCACGTGGTCGTGGTCGGCGCGGGGTTGGCGGGGCTGTCCGCGGCGCTGCACCTGCTCGGCGCGGGCCGCCGGGTCACCGTGGTGGAGCGCGACGCCGTGCCCGGTGGCCGGGCGGGGAGGCTGGACCTGGGCGGCTACCGGTTCGACACCGGGCCGACCGTGCTGACCATGCCGGAGCTGGTGGACGAGGCGCTCAACGCGGTGGGCGACTCGCTGCGCGACCGGCTGGACCTGCGCCCGGTGCACCCCGCCTACCGGGCCCGCTTCGCCGACGGCAGCACGCTGGACGTGCACTCCGACGCCGAGGCGATGGAGGCCGAGGTGCGCCGGTTCGCCGGTCCGCGCGAGGCGCAGGGGTACCGGGCGCTGCGCCGCTGGCTGACCGAGCTGTACCGGGTGGAGCGCGAGCGGTTCATCGGCTCGAACTTCGACTCGCCGCTGTCGCTGCTCACCCCGCAGCTGGCGAAGCTGGCCGCGTTGCGCGGGTTCGGGCGGCTGGGGCCGTCGGTGGCGCGGTTCCTGCACGACGAGCGGTTGCAGCGGGTGTTCTCGTTCCAGTCGCTGTACGCGGGCGTGCCGCCGCGCAAGGCCCTCGCCGCGTACGCCGTGATCGCCTACATGGACACGATCGCGGGCGTCCACTACCCCGAAGGCGGGATGCGGGCGCTGCCGGACGCGCTGGCCGCGGCGGCCCGGGACGCCGGCGCGGACCTGCGCTTCCAGACCCCGGTGGCCTGGTTGGAGCGCATCGGCGGCCGGGTCACCGCGGTGCGCACCACGCACGGCGAGCGCATCCCGTGCGACGCGGTGGTGCTCACACCGGACCTCCCGATGTCGTACCGCCTGCTGGGCCACCGCCCGCGCCGGCCGGTGCCGATCACGTGGTCGCCGTCCGCGGTCGTGCTGCACGCGGGCGTGGACCGGACGTGGCCGGAGCTGGCGCACCACACGCTGCTCTTCGGCGCGGCGTGGGAGCGCACGTTCGACGAGCTGACCCGCCGCGGCACGTTGATGAGCGACCCGTCGTTGCTGGTCACCGCGCCGCCGGGGCAGGGCATGTTCGTGCTGGCGCCCGCGCCGAACCTGCGCACCGGCCCGATCGACTGGGACCGCGTCGGCCCGGCCTACCGCGACGAGCTGGTCGGCGTGCTGGAGGCGCGCGGGCTGACCGGTTTCGGCGCCGCGATCGAGGTCGAGCACCTGGTCACGCCGCGGGACTGGGCCGCGATGGGCCTGGCCGCGGGCACCCCGTTCTCGGCCGCGCACACGTTCGCCCAGACCGGCCCGTTCCGGCCGCGCAACCTCGTGCTGGACAACGCGGTGCTGGCCGGGTGCGGCACCACGCCGGGCGTCGGCGTGCCGCCGGTGCTGATCTCGGGCCGGCTCGCCGCCCAGCGGATCACGGGCGCCACCGCCTCGAGGTCCCGGCGGTCGGTGGCGGCGCGGCGGGCGCACACCCGCCGATGACCGGCGTCGGGACGTGACGTCGCGCACCCCGCGCGGCGCCGTCCACCGCGGGCACGTGTTGAACAGTGCACCCCGACGGGGGATCCGGCGGTACTCGGCGCAGGTCGGACCGATCCCGACCGGGTGATCGAATACTCCATGTGGTCACTCCCCCGGGTGACCTGCGGCGTGCAAGGATCGCTCCGGGTGTTACGAGCGTGTCACCAGACAGCGCCATCACGTGCCGGCGCGTCTTGACGTTGTGCGACGATGTTCGCGCGATGGCCGCGACCCCGTCCTTCCCGAGATCGAGCGCCGCACCTGTCGGGCCGGTGCGGTCGTCGGCTACCCGGGTTCCGGGCGACGGGGGCCGATCGGACCGGCCGGATCCGGGCGGCATCCCCATCCGCACCATCCTGCTCGGCGTCGGCGGCGTCATGCTGATCGCCCTGGGCGGCACCGGCGCCGGCGCGATCCTCAAGCACGACCCGCTGATCGCCGACACCTCGCTGAGCTTCATCCGGTACGGCCACGGCCACGACCTGGCCACCGCGGTGCTCTACGTCGGGCTCGGCATGGTGATCTGGTCGTGGATCCGGCTGGGCCGGATGGTGCGCAACCGGCACGTCGGCAGCGCCGCGGTGCTCACCGCGATCGTGGCGTGGACGCTGCCGCTGCTGTTCGCGCCGCCGTTGTTCAGCAAGGACATCTACAGCTACCTGGCACAGGGCCAGATCGCGCTCAACGGCCTCGACCCCTACTCCGTGGGTCCCGCGGTGCTGCAGAGCCCGCTGTCGGACAACGTGAGCTGGGTCTGGCAGAACACCCCGGCGCCGTACGGGCCGCTGTTCCTGATGCTCGCCGAGGGCGTGGTGTGGGCGACCGCGGGCAGCGTCATCGGCGGCGTGGTGGCCATGCGGCTGGTGCTGGCCCTCGGCCTGGTGCTGCTGTGCTGGGCGTTGCCCGGGCTGACCCGCCACCTCGGCGGTCGGCCCGCGGTCGCGCTGTGGGTGGCCGTGGCGAACCCGCTGATGCTCGTGCACCTCATCGGCGGCGCGCACAACGACCTGCTGATGGTCGGCCTGCTGGCCGCCGGGGTGCTGCTGGTCCTCGACCGCAGGCACGTGCCGGGCATCGCGGTGGTGACGCTGGCGTTCGCGGTGAAGGCGACCGCCGTGGTCGCGCTGCCGTTCCTGGTGCTGGTCTGGGCGGGCAGGTTGGGCGGCACGCGGGCGGCACGGCTCGGCAAGGCCATCGCGGGCGGCCTGGTCACGTTCGTCGCCGTGTTCGCCGCGACCACCGCGGTGTCCGGTCTCGACCTGGGCTGGATCCCGGCGCTCAGCTCGTCGTCCACGATCGTGAACTGGCTGTCGCTGCCCAGCGCGGTCGGCGACTTCGCGCACACCGTGGTCAACGCGTTCGTCCGGGTCGAGCCGGGCTGGTTCATGACCATCGCCCGCGGCCTCGGCTCGGTGCTGCTGGTCTACATCGCGTGGCGGCAGTGGCGGGCCGCGCAGGACGGCGGTCCGGAGGCGATGCGCCGCGCCGCGATCACCATGCTGGCCGTGGCCCTGCTCTCCCCCGCCACGCTGCCCTGGTACTTCAGCTGGCCGCTGGTGATGGCCGCGGCGCTGCCGTGGACCACGACCGGGTTGAAGGCGGCCGCGTTCTTCTCCACCTGGCTGCTGCTGGTGACCTTCCCCAACGGGGACACGGCGCTGTACTCGTGGGTGTACCTGGCGATGGTCGCGGCGGTGTCGGCGCTGGCGTGCGTCTCGCTGACCAAGCCGGACCCGCTGCGGCTGTCCGGCAGGTACGGGTGACGGACCGCGCCGGGCCGGACGTCTCCGCCGCCTACGCCCGTTGCCGCGAGCTGAACGCCCGGCACGGCCGCACGTTCTACCTCGCCACGCGCCTGCTCACGCCCGCCCAGCGGCCCGCCGTGCACGCCCTGTACGGCTTCGCGCGGTTGGCCGACGAGATCGTGGACAGCGGCGGGTCGGCCGACCCGGCGGCCGAGCTGAAGCTGCTGGAGGCGCAGCTGCTCGACGAGCTGGCGGGACGTGCCACGGGACACCCGGTGCTCGTCGCCCTGGTGGACGCGGTGCGCCGCCACTCGATCGACCCGGCCCTGTTCACCGATTTCCTCACGTCGATGCGGATGGACCTCACCGTCACGTCCTACCCGGACTTCCCGGCGTTGGAGCGGTACGTGCACGGCTCGGCGGCGGTGATCGGGCTGCAACTGCTGCCCGTGTTCGGGACGGTGGTGCCGCGCGCCCTGGCCGAGCCGCCCGCCGCCGCGCTGGGCCGGGCGTTCCAGCTGACCAACTTCCTGCGCGACGTCGGGGAGGACCTCGACCGGGGCCGGGTCTACCTGCCCCAGGACGTGCTGGCGGCCCACGGCGTCGACCGGGAGCTGCTGGTGTGGTGCCGGCAGACCGGGCGGCCCGACCAGCGGGTGCGGCGGGTGATGCGGCACCTGGTCGCGCACACGTTGGCCGAGTACCGGGAGGCCGAGGTGGGTGTGCCGATGCTGCGGCCCGTGTCGCGGCCGTGCGTGCGGACCGCGCTCACGCTGTACCGGGAGATCCTGGACGAGATCGCGGCGGCCGACTACCAGGTGCTGGACCGGCGGGTGGTGGTGCCGAACGCGCGCCGGCTCGCGGTGGCCGGGCCCGGTTTCGCGCGGGCGCTGGCGGCCAGGGTCACCGGGCGCTAGCCGGAGGCGCGACGTCCGGACGACTCCCCGGTCGGGGGCCGCCCGGACGTCGAACGGTCGTCCGGCGTCGAACGGTCGTCTGGCGTTGAACGGTCGTCTGGCGTTGAACGGTCTTCTGGGAGAAGTGGTGCGTCGGCGCGTCAGAACGCCAGGGCCTGTGCCCGCCGCTTCACCTCACGGCCGCGGTCGCCGCGCAACGCCTCGACGGGCGTGCCGGGCAGGGTGTCGTCCTCGGTGAACAGCCACCGCAGGATCTCTTCGGTCGAGAAGCCGGAGTCGCGCAGCACCGTGATGGTGCCGGGCAGCCCCTTGACCACGCCTCCGGCGGCGAGGAACTGGGCGGGGACGACGAGGACGCCGTTCCGGCGCTCCGCGAGCAGCTGACCGTCGCGCAGCAACTGGTGGACTCGGTTGATCGGCAGGTCAAGACGCTCAGCGACCTCGGGGAGGGACAGGACCTCCAGGTCGGGAGCCAGCACATCCGCAGCGGCAGGAATCGCACTCACCTGCGTCACGATGCCACAACGACGTGAACGACGCCCTGCGCCAACCGGGTGGTGGCGGTACACCCTCGGGTCCCCTTGCGGACACCCCCTGTTTCGACCCGCTTTGACGCGGATCCCACAAGCGGGCGTGGGATGCTCCTGCGCACAGCATCGGTCGGCACCACCCACCGTACGATCCACGGCTGTGGAAAGGTCGGCGACGAACGTGATCGGCGGGCTGCTCGAACAACGCTACCGGGTAGGCACCCTGGTCGCGCGGGGCGGCATGTCCACCGTGTACCGCGGTGTGGACACGCGGCTGGAGCGGACCGTGGCCATCAAGGTCATGGACCCCAGGTTCTCCGCCGACCCGCAGTTCGTGGCGCGGTTCGAGCGCGAGGCGCGGGCCGCGGCGAAGCTGCACCACCCCGGCGTGGTGCAGGTGCACGACCAGGGCGTGGACGAGGACCGGGTCTACCTGGTCATGGAGCTGGTCGAGGGCGGCACGCTGCGCGACCTGCTCAACGCGCGCGGCAAGCTGGACGTGGCGCTGGCGCTCACCGTGATCGAGAAGGTGCTCTCGCCGCTGGCCGCCGCGCACCGGGCCGACCTCGTGCACCGGGACGTGAAGCCGGAGAACGTGCTCATCGGGTCCGGCGGCACGGTGAAGGTCGCCGATTTCGGCCTGGTCCGGGCGGTCTCCACGGCCGGTGTGACCAGCGACACCATGATCCTGGGCACGGTCGCCTACCTGTCACCCGAACAGGTCACCACCGGTACCACGGACGCGCGCAGCGACGTCTACTCGGCGGGCGTGCTGCTGTACGAGATGCTGACCGGCGCGCCGCCGTACGTGGGCGACAACGCCATCTCGGTGGCCTACCGGCACGTGAACGACGACGTGCCCGCGGTGCCGGACGTGCCCGCGGAGGTCGCGGAGCTGGTGCGGCGGGCGACCCGCAAGGAGCCGTTCCTGCGGCCGGCGGACGCCGAGTCGTTCCTGTCCGAGGTGGAGACCGCGCGGGCGAGGTTGGGCCTGGCCACCGTGGACGTGCCGGTGCCCGTCGCCGCCGCGCCCGCGCAGGAGGCCACCGAGCACGTGCCGCTGAGCCTGGCCGAGCAGACGTTGCGGGTGGAGCCGGTGCGGGTGGGCGCGGGCGCGCCGTTCGCCGACCCGACCGTGCCGGTGCGCCGGCCGAACCCGCTCGTGCCGCCGTCAGCGGGCCCGCAGGGCACCAGGGCGATCTCCCGGGCGGAGCTGATCGCGCCGCCCGAGCCGGCCGCGCCGGTGCCCCCCGCGGTCCGCCCGCGCCCGAAGAGACAGCCGAAGAAGAAGACGCCCGAACAGCTCTACGAGGAGATGCGGGCGCGCAGCAAGCGGCAGTTCATCACGTGGATCAGCGTCGTGGTGGTGGCCGCCCTCATCATCGGCATCACCAGCTGGTGGCTGGTGGTGGGCCGGGTCACCACCGTGCCGGACCTGGTCGGCAAGGACGAGACCACCGCCACCGCGCTGCTGGACGAGGCGTCGTTGAAGAGGTCGCTGCGGACCGAGAACAGCGACACCGTGCCCAGCGGTCAGGTGATCAGCACCGACCCGCCCGCCGGCACCAAGGCCAACCAGGGCGACCTGGTGCGGCTCGTGGTGTCCGCAGGCAAGCCGGTCGTGCCGCAGGTCAACGGGGGCGTCGAGGTGGCCGCGGCCGAGCAGGAGATTGCCTCGGTCGGGCTGAAGTCCCAGCTCAACCCGGCTGAGGACGCGTTCAGCGACCGCGTGCCCAAGGGCAAGGTGGTCACCCTGAAGCCCGCGCCCGGCACGCCGGTGCCGATCGGCTCCACGGTGACGATCGTGCTCAGCAAGGGCTCCCAGCCCAGGCCGGTGCCCAGCGTGACCGGCAAGACCAAGGACGAGGCGTTCGCCGAGCTGAGCGCGGCCGGGTTCGACCCGGTCGAGGGCCCGACGGAGTTCTCCGACAAGGTCGACGGGGGCAAGGTCATCCGCACCGACCCGCCGGCGGGCACGAACCTGCCACCGAACAACCGGCAGGTGACCGTCATCGTGTCGGCCGACTCGGTGACCGTGCCGCAGGTCGAGGGCAAGACGGTCAAGGAAGCGAAGAAGATCCTGGAGGACGCGGGCCTCAAGGTCGACGTCCAGTTCAACAACCGCGACCGGGCCCGCGTGGTGAACCAGTCCATCCGGGCCGGTGAGCGCGTCCCGAAGGACACCAAGATCACCATCATCGCGGTCTGACACGGCAGTGGCCCCCGACTCGTCGGAGTCGGGGGCCACTGCCGATCGAGGTTCTCTCAGCTCCGCAGCATCTCGGCGACCAGGAAGGCCAGTTCCAGCGACTGCTGGGTGTTCAGGCGCGGGTCGCAGGCGGTCTCGTAGCGGCCGGCCAGGTCCAGGTCGGAGATCTCCTGGGCGCCGCCCAGGCACTCGGTGACGTCCTCGCCGGTCAGCTCGATGTGGATGCCGCCGGGGTGGGTGCCCAGGCGCCGGTGCACCTCGAAGAAGCCCTGCACCTCGTCGACGATCCGGTCGAAGTGCCGGGTCTTGTAACCGGTGGACGACTCGTGCGTGTTGCCGTGCATCGGGTCGCACTGCCAGATGACCTGGTGGCCCGACGCGGTGACCTTCTCGATGATCGGCGGCAGCACGTCGCGCACCTTGCCGTTGCCCATCCGGCTGATCAGGGTCAACCGGCCGGGCTGGTTGTGCGGGTCGAGGCGCTCGACGTACTCGACGGCCATCTCCGGCGTCGTGGACGGCCCGATCTTCAACCCGATCGGGTTGGACAGCAGCTCGGCGAACGCGACGTGCGCGCCGTCCAGCTGCCGGGTCCGCTCGCCGATCCACAGGAAGTGCGACGACAGGTCGTACAACTTCGGCTGGTCACCGTTGGTGTCCAGGCGCAGCAGCGCCCGCTCGTAGTCCAGCAGCAACGCCTCGTGCGAGGCGAAGATCTCGGTGGTGTGCAGCGACGCGTCGTTCACGCCGCACGCCGACATGAACCGCAGGCCGCGGTCGATCTCGCCGGCCAGGGCCTCGTACCGCTCGCCCGCGGGCGACTGGCGGACGAAGTCCTTGTTCCAGTCGTGCAGCCGGTGCAGGTCGGCCATGCCCGCGGTGGTCATCGCGCGCAGCAGGTTCATCGCCGCGCCCGCGTTGGCGTAGGCGCGGATCATCCGGGACGGGTCCGGCACGCGTGCCTCGGGCGTGGCGACCAGCGAGTTGACGATGTCGCCGCGGTAGGACGGCAGGCCCAGCGCGTCGATGCCCGACGAGCGCGGCTTGGCGTACTGGCCGGCGATGCGGCCGATCTTCACCACCGGCAGGCTCGCGCCGTAGGTGAGCACGACGGCCATCTGCAGCAGGGTCCGGACGTTCGCGCGGATGTGCGGCTCGGTGTTGTCCGCGAACGTCTCCGCGCAGTCGCCGCCCTGCAGCAGGAACGCCTCGCCGCGGGCGACCTCGGCCAGGTTGTCGCGCAGCCGGTCGATCTCGGCGGGCACGGTGATCGGCGGCACGCTCTCCAGCACGGCGCGCACCCGGCGCACCTGCTCGGCGTCCGGCCACTCCGGCTGCTGGGCGGCGGGCCTGCCCAGCGCGTCGTGGAGCCGGTCGCGCAGCTCGGGCGGTAGGGGCGGAAGCTCGGGAAGCGTGTCCACGGGCACGTCCACGGTCCAGTTCACACGTTAAAGATAGCCGTCCACACTCAGAGACGGACGCGGGTCCGCCTGTGCATCATGTGGGCCATGCCTGACACCCGACTGGATGACGACACGGCGGCCAGGCTGCTGTCGACCGCGGTGGACAACCTCCGGCGGGACTACCCGGGGCACTGGTCGCACGTCGTCACCGGCGACGCCGACCTGGTGCCGCAGCGGGTGCTGCACCCGATCTTCGCGGGCTCCTTCGACTGGCACTCGTGCGTGCATCAGACCTGGTTGACGGCCCGCCTGCTGCGGTTGCGGCCCGGCGTCGAGGGTGCGGAGCAGGCCCGCCGGGTGCTGGATTCGCTGATCACCGAGGAGCACGCGCGGACCGAGGCGGCGTTCTTCGACGGCCCCAACGGCGGGTTCTGGGAGCGCCCGTACGGGTGGGCGTGGCTGCTCGTGCTCGATGCGGAACTCCGCACCTGGGACTCACCGTGGGCGACCGCGTTGCGGCCGTTGAGCGCGGTGCTGCGTGACCGGTATCTCGCCAAGGTGGCGGGCGCGCGGCTGCCGATCCGGACCGGCACGCACGGCAACACCGCGTTCGCGACCGGGTTGGTGCTCGACGCGGCACGTGCCGTGGGTGACGAGGAGCTGGCCTCGGCGTGCGCGGAGGCGGCGCTGCGGTGGCACCGCGAGGACGTCGGGTACGGCGGGTTCGAGCCGGACGCGGCCGACTTCCTGTCCCCCGCGCTGACCGAGGCGGACCTGATGCGCCGGGTGCTGCCGGCGGACGCGTTCACCGCCTGGTTCGAGGCGTTCCTGCCGCACCTGGAGGACTCGCGCTGGAAGGTGCTGCGCGAGCCGACGCCGGTGGACGACCCGGGTGACGCGTACGGCTCGCACCTGGTCGGCCTGGCGCTGTCACGGGCGTGGCAGTGGGGCGCCATCGCCGACGCGCTGCCCCCGGACCACCGGTACACCGACCTCGCCCGCACGGCCGCCGAGGAGCACCGCGAGACCGGCCTGCGGCACGTGTTCGGGCACGGCTACTACGCCGAGCACTGGCTGGGCACCTTCGCCGCCTACCTGGACCTCGGCGCGTTCACGGACCGCTGAGGCCGGTCGGGCAGCCGGCCGCGGCGGCACGGCACCTGCGCTCCTCCAGGGGACGGCGCATCGCCGCGAACCGCTCGGCGGCCTCCAGGAACAGCGCCGCCGCCTGCGTGCGCTGACCCTGCGCACGCCGGACCTGCGCGCGCACCTCCCACAACGCGGCCGACCACTGGCCGCCCTGCCACAGCCCGCTGATCCGCTCCGCCTCCACCAGGTGCGGCCGGGCCCGGCTGGGGCTGCCCGCGCACGCGCACGCCGTCGCCGCCGCGATCCGGAAGCCCATGGAGCACGGGTCGCACACGTGCGGCGCCTCGGTGAGCCACCGCTCGGCCTCCCGGATCGCGCCGAGCGCGCCGCCGAGGCTGTCGGCGGCCTGCACGCGGACCCCGTGCAGGCGGATCACCAGGTGCGACGGGATGCCCGACGACCGGGCCAGCGGCAACGCGCGGTCGAGGTCGGCGCGGGCGGCGGCGCGGTTCCCGCGGCGGGACGCGGCCTCGGCGAGCCGTTCGAGCGCCAGGGACTGCGCCGAGACGCACCCGGCGCGTTCGGCCTCGCACAGGGACTCGCGCAGGGTGGCCACCGCGGTGTCGAGGTGGCCGGACAGCAGGGCGAACTCCCCCAGCAGCAGGAAGGCCAGCGCCCGGCCCGCCGCGGAACCCGCCCGTGACGCGATGTCCAGCAGGTCGCGGCCGAACGCCTCCGCGCCGTCGTGCCCCTCCGGCCCGTAGAGGTAGAACTCCTGGAAGCACAGGTGGGCGTCGTAGACCTCCGGCCGCGTCGGGTGCCGCACGGAGTCGGCGAACTCCTCCCGGAACAGCCGGTGCCACGTGCCGCGGGCGTGCGCGACGAGGGCCAGCAGGGTGGAGGCCTCGCCCAGCTCGTGCCCGAGGTCGGCGTCCAGCGCCAGCACCCGCACCTGCCTGGCCAGCCGCTCGGCCTCGGCGAGGTGGCGGCGCCCGAACGCGACCAGGCCGTTGGCCAGCGCCACCGCCGCCCGCTGCGACGGCGACGGCGGCTCGGCCGCGTCCACGGCCAGCGCCGACTCGTACAACGCGATGGTCTCCGCGTCCGGCCCGACCCCGATCCGCTCCCGCAGCGTGCGGCGCAGCCGGTCGAACTGGCGCAACGCCTCCCGGCGGTTGCCCGCGGCCAGGTGCCGTCGCATCACCGCGCGGTGGGCCTGTTCGTCGGTTTCGTCCAGTTCGAGCAGCCGTGCCCAGTCGCCGGCGGCCCTCAGCAGCGCGACGTACCGGCCCTCGACCTTCTCGTGCGGCTCGGCCACCCAGCACTCGTAGCGGTCGTCGACGAGCAGGCCACCGCGGTACTCGGCGGCGGCGAGCGCGCAGCGGGTGGCGTCCCCCGAGGCCAGCGCGGCGTCGGCGGCCCGCTCGAACCGGTCCAGGTCCACGTCGAGCACGCCGCCCGGCCACAGCGTCAGCAGCCGCCCCTCGCACCGGACCGCGTCGGCGCGTCCCAGCGCACGCCGCGCGTAGTAGACCGCCTTGCGCAGGTTCGCCCCGGCCGCGTCGGCGGGCAGGTCGGGCCACAGCCGGTCCATGACCTGCTCGCGGTGCAGCCGGTGGTCGGGCTCCACGGCCAGCAGCTTCACCACGTCGGCCGCCCGGCGGTTGCGCCACACGTTGCCGGGGACGGGTCTGCCGTCGACGGAGACGGAGAACCTGCCCAGAACGCGCACCTGGCAGGTGGCCGGCATGGCGGCACCCTACGTCCGCCCTCGCCGGAGCGCTCGGGGGAAGCCGGGGCGCTGGTGGGAACGGTTTGGGAACGCACCGCCGCCTAGCGTGTTCCGACCAACCGGGGCAAGACCGACCAGGACAGGAGGACGCGATGTTGTTCATGGACGTGCACAACAACCTCCCGGAGGGCGCCGGCGCCAAGGACGTGGCCGACGCCCACTCCGCCGACCTCCGCACCCAGGACCAGTACGGCGTCCGGTACCTCAACTACTGGGTCGACGAGAAGGACGGCAAGGCCTTCTGCCTGGTCGACGCGCCGGACGCGGAGTCGGCGCACCGGGTCCACCGGGAGGCGCACGGCCTCGTGGCGGACGAGATCTACCCCGTGGTCCAGGGCTGAGACACGACGAGAGGTGATGGAGATGTCCGTGCTGGCGTCGAAGAGCTTCACGGAGCCGGAAGAGGTCCGCGAGTTCCCGCACGGCCACGTCGACCTGGTCACGGTCGGTGGCACGACGGTCGGCAGAGCGGAGTTCGAGCCGGGCTGGCGGTGGTCGAAGGACGTGCAGCCGATCGCGGGCACGCACTCCTGCCAGGCCTCCCACACCGGCTACATCCTGTCCGGCCGGATGCACGTCGTCATGGACGACGGCGAGGAAGGCGAGGCCGGGGCGGGTGAGGCGATCATGGTGGAGCCGGGGCACGACGCCTGGATCGTCGGCGACGAACCGTGCGTGATGGTCGACTTCACCGGCCTGACCGACTACGCCAAGAAGTGATGAAGAGCCCCTGGCGTCCGAGGACGCCAGGGGCTCTCACCGAAAGGTCGGATCTCAGCCGAAGAAGACCTCGGCCTCGGCGTAGCGGTGCACCGGGACGGTCTTGAGCTCCGCCGTCGCCTCGGCCAGCTTCACCCGGACGATCTCCGTGCCGCGCAGCGCGACCATGACGCCGAAGTCGCCCTCGGCGACCGCGTCCACCGCGTGCAGGCCGAACCGGGTGGCGAGCACGCGGTCGTAGGCGGTGGGGATGCCACCGCGCTGGACGTGGCCCAGCACGACCGCGCGGGACTCCTTGCCGGTCCGCTCGGCGATCTCCTCGGCCAGCCAGGTGCCGACGCCGCCCAGCCGGACGTGGCCGAACGCGTCCTTCTCACCGGAGTGCAGCACCTCGGCGCCGCCCTCGGGCATCGCGCCCTCGGCGACCACGATGATCGGGGCGAACTGGCGCTCGAAGCGGCGCTCCACCCACTCGACCACCTTGTCGACGCTGAACTGCCGCTCCGGCACCAGGATCACGTTCGCGCCGCCGGCCAGGCCCGAGTGCAGCGCGATCCAGCCCGCGTGGCGGCCCATGACCTCGACCACCAGCGCGCGGTGGTGCGACTCGGCCGTCGTGCGCAGCCGGTCGATCGCCTCGGTGGCGATGTGCACGGCGGTGTCGAACCCGAACGTGTAGTCGGTCGCGCCCAGGTCGTTGTCGATGGTCTTCGGCACGCCCACGACGCCGATGCCGTCGTCGGTCAGCCGCTTGGCGACGCCGAGGGTGTCCTCGCCGCCGATCGCGATCAGCGCGTCGACCTTGTTCGCGGCCAGCGTCTCGCGGATGCGGTCGACACCGCCGTCGATCTTGTACGGGTTGGTGCGCGACGAGCCGAGGATGGTGCCGCCCCTGGTGAGGATGTCCTCGACGTCATCGAGCCCGATCGGCTTGGTCAGGTTCTCGACCGGTCCCTGCCACCCGTTGCGGAACCCCACGATCTCCCAGCCGTGGGCCTCGATGCCCTTGCGGGCCACACCGCGGATGACCGCGTTGAGGCCGGGGCAGTCGCCACCGCCGGTGAGCACACCAATGCGCATTTGCTTAGCCAATCTCTTCTCGTGGCGTGGGTCACCCAAGACTGACACGCCCTGGATCGGTGCAGCAAGCGAGGGTCCACCTACCGGACGGAGAAACCCCGGCGCTGCCGCTCGCTCTCGATCACCTTCCAGCGCGCGAGGTTGTGCCTGGCGTCGGCCAACGCGTCGTGCGCGTCGGCCGGGGCCTGCGGCAGCCGCGGTTTGCCCACGTCCTCCCAGCGCTGGCGCAGGTCGCGGGTGAACCGGGGCAGGCAGCGCGGCAGGGCCGGCATCGGGCCCCACAGCTGTGCCAGCGCCACGTGGTCGTAGGCCGCGAACCACGCCCACAGCTCGATGTCGTCCCGGTTGGCCTTGGGCCCGCCGACGAAGTCGAGCAGGTCGGCGCGGATCCGCTCCCGGCTGCGCCACGCCCGGTCGGCGGGCGGCGGCAGCTGGTTGAGCACGTTGGCGCGCACCCACGGACCCGCCTTGGCCGGGTCGAACTCGGTCGACACGGCGTAGAACTCGCGGCCTTCCTCGTCGACCACCCCGATGGAGACGAGGTCGATCGTGACCCCGTCTTCGATGAACTCACAGTCGTAGAAGAACCGCACCCCGCCAGCCTAGGGGTGCCGATCAGCCGGCCTTCGCCTCGGGCAGCCGATCGGCCGCCAACGCCTGCTTGTCCTCGCCCTGTCCCTCCTTGGCCTTGGCCGCGTAGACGTCGACGTACTCCTGGCCGGACAGCTCCATCAGGGCGTACATGATCTCGTCGGTGATCGACCGCAGCACGAACCGGTCGCCGGACAGGCCCGCGTAGCGGGAGAAGTCCAACGGCTTGCCGATCTTGATCCGGATCGGGTACGGCCGCCACATCTTCGAGCCGATGGGGTTGGCCTTGTCGGTGCCGAACATCGCGACCGGGATGACCGGCGCGCCGGACTCCAGCGCGATCCACGCGACGCCGACCTTGCCCTTGTAGAGGCGGCCGTCGGGCGACCGGGTGCCCTCGGGGTAGATGCCGAGCAGCTTGCCCTCGCGCACGATCCGCACGCCGGTGTCGAGCGCGCCCTGGGCGGCCGACGCGCTGGACCGGTCGATCGGCACCTGGCCGACGCCGGAGAAGAACCAGCGTTGGAAGGCGCCCTTGAGCCCCTTGCCGGTGAAGTACTCGATCTTGGCCGGGAAGGTGACCCGGCGGGACAGCTTCAGCGGGAGGAAGAACGAGTCGGAGACCGCGAGGTGGTTGCTCGCCAGGATGGCGCCGCCCTCCTTGGGGATGTTCTCCGCGCCCTCGATGATCCGGGGGCGGAAGAACAGCTTCAGGAGCGGCCCGAGAAAGATGTGTTTCATCAACCAGTAGAGCACCGCTGGGAGCGCCTCCTCGACGTGCTTGATCCCCGCCGCCAGCCTACGGAGCCGATGGCGAAACACACAACGAACACCCGCGCGGAGGCGGTACGGTCCCAAGGTCCACCGGCTGCCGTAATCCGCAACACAACGGGCTCGTGGGACGATGACACCTGGCAGAGGATTGGCCTTCACGACCCGGAGGGCTGGAGCACGCCGATGAACTCGCGACGCGACTCGACCGACGGCCCGGAGGACGTGGACGCGACCTTCGCCGAGATCGTGGCGGGCCTGGAACGCGAAGGCGTGGGCAGGCAGGCCTTCCCCGACGAGGTCGAACCGGACGAAACCGACGAGGCGGAGCCCGTGCGCCCGGGGCGGCCCGAGGGCCAGCCCGCCGTGGCCACGGCCGACGACGACCCCGACGCGTACCCGGACTCGGACGACCCGGACGACCACTACGTGCCGCCGGAGCCGCCGCCGCTGCCCGCGTTGCGGCCGGGCACGATCGCGGCGCTGCTGGTGATCGCCCTGGGCGTGGTGCTCCTGCTGGTGCCGGGCCTGTTCGGCCTGACCGGCAAGATCGGCACCCCGCTGGCGCTGATCGTGATGTGCTCGGGCGCCGGCTGGCTGATCCTGCGCATGCGCAACACCAACCCCCCGGACTCCGGCTGGGACGACGGCGCCGTCCTCTAACCCCCGCGAGTCGAACCCTCAAGCCCCGAGAGTCCTACCTCCAGACCTCGAGAGTCCTACCTCCAGGTCGCGAGAGTCCTACGTTCAGGACCCCTGAATTCAACGCTCAGGTACTCGACCGTTCGTCGTGAGTGTTGAACTCGGGGTGCCTGAACGTAGGACTCTCGCGACGCGAACGTAGGACTCTCGCGGTTTGGAGGTTCGACTGGCGGGGTCAGGTGGTGGCGGTCAGGCGGATGGTGTAGCCCTCGGCGTCGCGGGTCATGCTGACGTCGCTGCACGTCCGGTGGGTCAGCCAGAGGCCGACGCCGGCCGTGGTGGTGCGGTCGGTCGGGACCAGGCCCGCCGAAGGTGACGACGGGCCGTCGCCACCGTCCGTCACCGCCACCAGCACGTGCGACGCCCCCGCCCACGCACGCAGCCGCACGGGAGGCAGCCCGTGGCAACAGGCGTTGGTCACGGCCTCACTCGCCGCGTACACGAGGTCGTCCACCTGGTCCCGGCTCAGCCTGGTGATCGCGCACGCCGTGGTCACCGCCCGCCGCGCCTCGGCCGGTGTGGGGTCGGTCAGCTCGACCAGGGGCGGCCCGGCCTCGAACCCGGTGGGCCCGGCCGACGGCAACGCCCACGACGACCGGTACCGCGGGTTCGGCAGGTGCGACCCGTCCGTCCCGGCGACGTGCGGGTGCGTGCGCACCACGTCCGCCAACACCCGCGCCGGCGTGGTCCGCAGGTCGTACGGGCACAGGCTCCACAGCGGCACCTCGGCGAAGACCTCGTTCACCGCCGCCTCGTAGCGCCCCCACCAGTCCCACGTCGCCCCGACGCCGGGGTGCGGCACGTCGCCCACCACCCGGATCTGCGTCGAGCCCGCGTACTCGGCGAACAGCTTCCGGTAGGCCAGGATCGCCTCGGTGGGCCGGTCGTACTGGTCGCCGCCGGACAGGAACACGATCCCGGACGCGTCCGCCACCGCCTCCCGGACCAGCCGCTCGTTGGCGGGCCGGCACGCCAGCAGCACCGGCTCACCCGCCGACACGCCCTCGTCGACGAACGGCACCACGATCGACCTGAAGTCGTCGTCGCTGCCGTAGAACGCGCTCTCGTGGAAGTAACCGACGTGCCCGCTCGCCGCACCCGTCCTCATCGGCGCACCACGGTATCGACGCGGGACACGCGGACGTCGTGGTCGCGCGGTCCCCGGGTGGCGGTCACGGCGCCGGAGGTCCGCATTCCGCGATGCTACGCGGACCGGCAGATCAACGGTGGCGACCGTTGCGGGCTGTGCTCGCCGCCACGTCCCGGGCCAGGGTCGCCACCCCGACGATCCCGGCGTCGTCACCGAGCTGCGCGGTCCGGATGCGGGCCAACGGCCGGTGCCCGGCCCCGGTCAGCACGGTCGCGTAGTGCTCACGGGCGTCGTCCAGGAACAGCGGCGCGGACTCCGAGACACCGCCCCCGATCACCACGACCTCGGGGTCGTACACGTCGGCGACCAGCGCCAACCCCTCCCCCAGCCACCGGGCCAGGTCCGCCATCGCACGCTGCGCCAACGGGTCGCCGTCACGCGCCGCGCCCGCCACCCGACGCCCGGTCACCGCCCGCGAGTCGCCCAACGCCTCACGCGCCAGCACGGTCGACTGACCGGGGTAGCGGGCCAGCAGCTCGACCGCCGTGGTGCTCAACGCGGTACCGCTGCAGTACCGCTCCCAACAGCCGTTCTTGCCGCACGGGCACGGCCGCCCATCGGGCACGAGCCGCAGGTGGCCCAGCTCCGGCGCCACGCCATGCGCACCGCGGAACACCTGGCCGTCGATGAGCAGCGCACCGCCGATACCGGTGCCGAGCGCGACCAGGGCGGCGATCTTCGCGCCACGCGCCGCGCCGAACCGGTGCTCGGCCAGCGCCGCCGCGTTCGCGTCGTGCTCCAGCACCACCGGCATGCCGACCCGCTGGGAGATCCGCTCCGCCACCGGCGCCTGCCGCCACGCCAGGTGCGGCGCGAACCGCACGGTCTGCCGGTCGGAGGCGACGAACCCGGCCACGGCCAGGCCGACGCCCGTGACGCGGTGCCGGGACGCCAGCTCGGCGACGGCCGTGCCGATCGCCTCCTCCAACGCCTCCTCGCCGCTGGGTGTGGCCGCACGCGCCGTGTCGAGCACCGCGCCGTCGCCGTCGACCACACCCGCGCGCACGCTCGTCCCGCCGACGTCGACGCCGACAGTCAGCACTGCGACCCCTGGTCACGCCGCACCACCGGGATGTGCTGGACGCGCGGCTTCTCCGGCTGCTCCGGCTCCTCGTCCGAACCAGGACCAGCACCTGTGCCAGGAGCCGAACCCGGAGCCGACGCGGGCTCGGTCAGCGCCGCCCGCAACACCGCGATCAACCCGGTCACGTGCTCGGCTGCCTTGGCGGCCAGCTCCGACCGGTCGCCGCGGGCCAGCGCCACCGCGTTGCACAACGGGCACCAGCCGCACGTCCGCGTGTCGTGCTCGCCCTCGGCGGCCATCCGGTGCAGCCACGGCTGCGCCCGCTCGGCGGCCGCGTCGAGCAGCAGGCGCAGCTCTTCGGTGAGCTTCGAGTCCACGTGCCTCACCGCATCCACAGGTCGGGGTCGGGTGCGAACCGCACCGCCAACCCGGTGTCGTCCAACTCCGCGCCGGTCACCAGGCAGCGCTTGAGCAGCGACGGCAGCGCGACGAGCCGGCGCCTGCCGTCCACGGTGACGGCCAGGTCGTCGCCCACCCGCGCCAGGTCGAGCGACGAGTCGCCGACCGGCAGCGCGATGCGCAACGTGTACTCCCGCTCGCCGGTCCGCTCCACGTCGAGCAGCCGCCCGTCGCCCGACGCGCCGTCCAGCGGGTCGCGGCCCTGGTAGAGGCTGTCGGCGAGGTCGAGCAACGCGGTCGTGCCGACCGGTTCGGCGGCCCGGTGCTCCACCGTGCGCACCGACCCGAGGTCGGCCAGCTCGGCGAGCACCGCGTCCTGCTCGGCCCGGCGGGTGCGCAGCCACGCGGCGGCCGGACCGCGTCCCGCGCCGGGGTGCGGCACCACCCGGTTGGCCACCACGCCGTCGACCCGGATGCCTTGCAGGGCCAGCGCCGTCACGGTCCGCCTGGTCTCCGCCGCCACCACCCGTTCGGGGGTCAGCACCAGCCGCACGCTGGTCGTCGGCGAGGTCAGCAGGCCGCGCAGCTGCTCCAGGTTCTCCGCGAGCCTGCCCAGCGCGTCGGCGGTGGCGTCCCACTTCTCCACCGTGCCGCTGCCCGCGACACCGGCCAGCAGCCCGCGCACCACCCGGCGGTGGGTGGGGAACAGCCGTTCCAGGTAGGAGGCGAACGCCTCGGGCAGCGCCAGCAGGCGCAACGTCTCGGCGGTCGGACCGCAGTCCACGACCACCACGTCCCACGGCCCGCCGCTCGCCAGCCGCCGCACCTCCGACAGCGCCAGCAGCTCCTCGACGCCGGGCAGGACGGTCAGCTCCTCCGCGTCCAGCTCGTCCACGCCCGCGCCGGCGAGCACGGTCCGCAGGTGTCCCCGCAGGTCGCGCCACGCGTCGTCGACGAGCGCGCGGGGGTCGACCTGGGCGGCGTGCAGGCCGCCGAGCGAACCGCCGCCGTCGACCTCGGCGACGTTCCCGGACAGCGGCACGCCGAACGCGTCGCCCAGCGAGTGCGCGGGATCGGTGGACACGACCAGCGCCTTGCGGCCACCGGCGGCGAGCGCGGTGGCGGTGGCGGCGGCCAGGGTCGTCTTGCCGACCCCGCCCTTACCGGTGAAGAGCAGCAGGCGGGCGCTCATCCAGCGTTTTCCACCCGCCGCTTGAGCTCCTTGAGCGCGGTATCCATGATCATCTTTTCGGCCTTGCGCCGGAACAGGCCGATCATCGGCACGACGAGCTGCACCGACAGCGTGTAGGTGACCTCGGTCGAGCCGCCCTGGGGCGCCAGCGCGTAGCTGCCCTCCTGCGACTTCTGCATCTGACCCTTGACCAGGTGCCACGAGATCCGGCTCGGCGACCACTCGTCGTAGGCGAGCACGTACTCGTCCTTGATCGGGCCCTGGTCGATGTTGAACTTGACCTGCGCCGCGCGCCCGTCCGCCCCGGTCTCCAGCACCTCGGCGCGCTTGACCCCGTTGGCCCACTCGGGGTAGGCGTCGAAGTCGGCGATGACCGCCGCGATCTCCTCGGGCGTCGCGTCGATGACGATGGACTGGGTGGACTCGTCGGCCATGCCCGGGAGGCTACCCGGTGGTTCTGCTCACCAGCGCAACACGTGGGGCGTGCCGGTCCGCTGGAAGTGGCCGACGTTGACGCACTCGGTCCAGCCGACCCGCACCCGCCGCGCCATCGGCTGGTGCACGTGCCCGAACACCGACCACCGCGGCCGGTCGCGCTCGATCACCTTCAGCAACGACGTCGAGCCCAGCTCCGGTCGGCGGGCGACCACGTCGTAGGTCAGCTCGGCCACCGCGGGCGGCACGTGCGTGCACAGCACGTCGACCTCGCCCAGCCCGGCCAGCGCCGCGCCGAAGTCCGACTCCGTGCGCAGGTAGGGCCGCCACGGACCGCGCCGGTTCGGCACGAAGCCGGGGTGCAGCAGAGCGCCGCCCGCGAAGCCGAACCTCAGCCCGCCGATCTCGGCGACCTGCCCGTCGAGGACGTGCACGCCGTCACGGGCGAACATCGGCCACAGCTCGGGGCTGTCGACGTTGCCCGGGGTGGCGTAGGTGGGCGCGCTCATCGCCGCGAACATCGCGGTGTACTGCTCCATGATCGCCTCTTGGACGACGTCCGCGGCGTTGTCCAGGCCCTCCCACAGCGACCGCATGTAGCGGACCGTCTCCGCGCCGAACCGGCCGCGCCGCAGCCGGGCGAACACCTCGACCTTCTCCGCGCCGAACACCCGGCCGAGGATGCCCTTGCCGTGGTCGTGGTAGTCGACGAAGTCCACCAGGTCGCCGAGCACCACGAGCGCGTCGGCGCCGTCCCCGGCGCGGGCCAAGGCCTCCGCGTTGCCGTGGACATCCGAGACGACGTGAACCCGCACGAGAGCCAAATCTACGGCAGCGCGGGCGGCACACCGGGGGGCCGACCGTCCTCCAAGATCATTTTGAGGCCGAGTGACACCTGCTTGGCGGCCAACTGGCGGCGGCGCACCTCGCGGCGTATCCGCTTGTCGGACGCACCGCCCGGCAAGTCGGCACGCAGGAAGTAATGCAGCAGGGTGCCGTCCAGGACCGGCTCCAGCCACACCTCCATCGTTCCGACCAGCGCGCCGCCGACCGTCCAGCGCAACCCCTGGGTGCCCCGATCGGCGTAGACGTCCAGGGTGAGGTCGGGCCAGAACCCGACCCACGCGGCGGGCGGCGCGAAAGCGGCGGCGACCACCGCCGGAGGCACTGCGAGGAACGTCTCGTCCACCACGTCGACACTGGGCACGGGAGGGAAGAGTGCCACGACACGGTCACGGAAACACCGGCCGGCCTGGTGTATCGCCGGAATCACAGGCTAGGTTTCCCCACCGGTAACAAACAATCGTCCGGAGGTCGACGTGCGCGAGTTCAGCGTCCCCGCCACCGCCACTGTGGCTGCCGAGGAGAACCTCACCGACATGGTGTGGGCGAACGCGGAGCGCTTCGGCAACGCCGTCAGCTTCCGCCGCCGCGTGGACGGCACGTGGGTGGACGTCACCGCCCGCGACTTCGCCGCGCAGGTCCTCGCGGTCGCCAAGGGGTTGGTCGCGGCGGGGTTGCAGCCAGGCGAGCGGGTGGGACTGATGTCCAAGACCCGCTACGAGTGGACCCTGCTCGACTTCGCCATCTGGCAGGCGGGCGGCGTCGTGGTCCCGATCTACGAGACCTCGTCGACCGAGCAGGTCGAGTGGATCCTGTCCGACTCCTCGGCCAAGGCCGTGTTCGTGGAGACCGCCGAGCACCGCGCGGGCGTGGACTCCGTGGTGGCGGGCCTGCCCGAGGTGCGGCACGTGTGGCAGATCGACGGTCCCTCCGGTGACGCGGCGGGCGCGATCGACGAGCTCACCGCGCTGGGCGCGTCGGTGTCCGACGACGACGCGCGCGCCCGGCGCAAGATGGTCGGCGCGGACGACACCGCGACCATCGTCTACACCTCCGGCACCACCGGCCGGCCCAAGGGCTGCGAGCTGACCCACCGCAACCTGCTGTCCGAGGTGCGCGGCGGCATCACCGCGTTCCCGCAGCTCATGCAAGCGGGCAACTCGCTGCTGGTGTTCCTGCCGCTGGCGCACATCCTGGCCCGCGCCCTGTCGGTGTGCGGCGTGTACACGCGGGTCACCATGGGACACACCGCCGACGTGAAGAACCTGGTGGACGACCTCCAGTCGTTCCGGCCCACGTTCGTGGTGGCCGTGCCGCGGGTGTTCGAGAAGGTCTACAACGGCGCGAAGCAGAAGGCGCACGCGGCGGGCAAGGGCAAGATCTTCGACGCGGCCGAGGCGACCGCGGTGGCCTACAGCCAGGCGCTGGACACCGGCGGCCCTGGTCTCGGGCTGAAGCTCAAGCACGCGCTGTTCGCCAAGCTCGTCTACAGCAAGCTCCAGGCGGCGCTCGGCGGGCGCTGCACCAACGCGGTGTCCGGCGGCGCGCCGCTGGGCGAGCGGCTGGCGCACTTCTTCCGCGGCATCGGCGTGCCGGTGCTGGAGGGCTACGGCCTCACCGAGACCAGCGCGGCGGCGTGCGTGAACACGGCGGCGGCGTTCCGGGTCGGCACGGTGGGACGTCCGGTGATCGGCACGGCGATCCGCATCGCCGAGGACGGCGAGATCCTGATCAAGGGCGACATCGTGTTCCGCAGCTACTGGAACAACGACCAGGCGACGGCCGAGGCGCTGGAGGACGGCTGGTTCCATTCCGGTGACATCGGCGAGCTCGACGCGGACGGCTTCCTGAAGATCACCGGCCGCAAGAAGGAGATCATCGTCACCGCCGGCGGCAAGAACGTCTCGCCGGCCGTGCTGGAGGACCGCCTGCGCGCCCACCCGCTGATCAGCCAGTGCATGGTGGTCGGTGACGCGCAGCCGTTCATCGGCGCGCTGATCACGGTCGACCCGGAGTTCTTCCCGGCGTGGAAGGAGCAGAACGGCAAGCCCGCGTCCGCGACCGTGGCCGACCTGATCGACGACGAGACCCTGCGCGGCGAGATCCAGGCCGCCGTGGACGAGGCCAACCAGGCCGTGTCCAAGGCCGAGGCGATCAAGAAGTTCCGCATCCTGCCGGTCGACTTCACCGAAGCCGGCGGCGAGATGACCCCGAGCCTCAAGCTCCGCCGCTCGGTCGTGGCGTCGACCTACAAGCAGGACATCGAAGCCATCTATGCGGGCTGACCCCTCGCAAGGTCGCTGAGCAGAGTCAATCCGACAAAGACGAGTGGCCCGCACCGATGGTGCGGGCCACCCGACCCCCAGTGATCGCGTATCCGCTGACGCGGACCCGAGAAGCTTGTTGTCCCGGTCCCCCAACCGGGACGTTCATAGAGTGCCTGAGCGCGCTGTCGTATCGCTGACGCGGCGGTGACTCGTGCCGTCAGCGCCCGCCCTAGGCTGTGTGACGGGGAGGCGGAACGAGGGGACGCAAACGGATGGGCGTTGGGCCGTGGTTCGGCCTTCTCGGCCCGCTTGAGGTGCGCATACAGGGTGAACCGGTGCCCGTTCGGGCGGGCAAGCACCGGGCGCTGCTGGCTGCCCTCTCACTGCGCGCGGGTCGCGCCGTCTCAATTGGTGAACTGGTTTCCTTCCTGTGGGGAGGTGATCCACCGGCCCGCACCAGGGGCACGTTGCAGACCTACGTCATGCGCCTGAGGCAGCTGCTCGGCGACCCGTCGCTGATCCGGACCACTTCGGACGGCTACCGGTTGGTGGTGCCGCCGGAGCAGGTGGACGTGCACCGGTTCGCCACGACGACGGGTCTCGCGCGGCAGGCGGCGCAGTCCGGGCACCTGGCGGACGCGGCCGAGCTGTACGCCGAGGCGTTGGGCCTGTGGCGCGGCCCGGCGTTGTCGGACGTGCCGTCGGAGGCGTTGCGCGACGAAGAGGTGCCGCGGCTGGCCGAACGGCTGCTGGTGGTGCACGAGGAGCGCAACGACGTCGAGCTGGCGTTGGGCAACCACGAGCGGCTGGTGCCGGTGCTGCGGTCGCTGACGACCGACCACCCGCTGCGGGAGCGGTTCTGGGCGCAGCTGATGGTGGCGCTGTACCGGGGCAGCAGGCAGGCCGAGGCGCTGGAGGCGTTCCGGCTGGTCGACCGCGAGCTGGGCGACCAGCTGGGCATCGAGCCCGGTGCGGCGCTGCGCGAGCTGCACCAGGCGATCCTGGTGGGCGACCCGAGCCTGGCCGCGCCCGCCGAACGGGTCGACCCGGACGTGCCGGACCAGCTGCCGCCGGACGTGCCGGGCTTCGTCGGGCGGGCCGAGCTGGTGGACCGGATCGCCAAGCTGATCGCGCCGGACGGGCCGCGCACCGCGGTGCCGATCGTGGCGCTGACCGGCGTGCCCGGGGTGGGCAAGACGGCGTTGGCGGTGCACGTGGCGCACCGGTTGCGGGAGCGTTTCCCGGACGGTCGGCTGTACGTGGACCTGCGCGGGTACGCGCCGGGACCGGCCACGCCGGTGGTGGAGGTGCTGACCCGGTTCCTGCGGGCGCTCGGCGTGCCGCCGGAGCAGATCCCGGTGGACTCCGACGAGCAGAGCACCCTGTTCCGGTCGCTGCTGACCGGACGGCGGATGCTGCTCGTGCTGGACAACGCCGCCGCGCCGGACCAGGTGCGCCCGCTGCTGCCCGGCGCGGCCAGCTGCCCGGTGCTGGTGACCAGTCGGGACGACCTGCGCGGGCTGATCGCCGTCGACGGCGCCCGGCGGGTCGGGCTGGACGTGCTCCAACCGCACGAGTCGCTCGCCCTGCTGCACCGGTCGGGGCAGACCGCGGCCACCCTGGCGCGTCGGTGCGGGCACCTGCCGCTGACGTTGCACATCGCGGCGGCGTCGGTGGCGGGCGGTTCGGTGGCGCGGTACCTGGAGCGGCTGGGCGACCGCCGTCCGCTCGACCTGGCGCACGCCGCCCTCACGCCGGGCGCACGGCGGCTGTTCGCGTTGCTGAGCGTGGTGCCGGGGCCGGACTTCACCACCGAGGCGGCGGCGAACGCGGCCGACCTGACCGTGCCGGAGGCCACCGCGCTGCTCGGCCAGTTGACCAGGGCGCGGCTGGTGGGCTCCGACGGCGGCCGGTACGCGTTCCACGACGAGCTGGCGCGGTACGCCGCCGAGATGGCCGACGCCGGGAACGAGGACGTGGGCGCGGCGCGCGTGCGGCTGCTGGAGTTCTACGTGCGGGCGGTGGACCACTGCGCGGAGCTGCTGTACCCGGACCTGATGCGGTTGCCCGCGCCCGCCGAGCGGGCGGTGCGGCTGCCGCGGATCGAGACGGCGGCGCAGGCGCGGGCGTGGCTGGACGCGGAGCGGTCGAACCTGACCGCGGCGATCCGGTCGGCGGCCGAACGGGGACCGGCCGCGATGTCGTGGCGGCTGGCCGACGGGCTGCGCGGCTACCTGTGGATCGGCAAGCACGTGACCGAGTGGCTGTCGACCGCCCAGTACGGCCTGGACGCCGCGCACGAGCAGCGCGACGTGGCGGGTGAGGCGGCGATGCACCAGAACCTGGGCGCGCTGCACTGGCGGCTCGGTGACTTCGACACGTCCGTGACGCACTACACGCGTGCCGTGGAGCTGCACCGGATGTCCGGTGACCTGGCGTCGGAGGCGGAGGTGCGCGGGCACCTCGGCGTGGTGCGGCTGGAGTCGGGCGACCTGACGTCGGCGCGCAACGACCTGGAGACGTGCCTGGCGTTGAAGCGCGAGTCCGGCGGGCCGCGGTCTGGTGAGACGGGCGTGCTGACGGGGTTGGGCATGCTGGCGATCGAGACCGGTGAGCTGGCCGAGGCGGTGGACCTGCTGGGCGAGGCGCTGGCGATCAGCGTGGAGCACGGTCTGCGCGGCAGTGAGATCACCACGTTGACGCTCCTGGGCGTGGCGTCGCAGCTCATGGGTGAGCCGCAGCGCGCGCTCACCCACCTCGCCGACGCGTTGCGGCTGTCGACGGAGGCGGGTTCCCACGAGGCCACCGCCCGGGTGTTGGAGAGCATCGCGTCGGTGCGCGTCGACCTGGGCGAGCACGCCGAGGCGCTGCAGCTGGCCGACCGCGCGTTGGCCGAGCTGCGGGAGGACGGCGACCAGCGGATCACCACGAACGTGCTGGTGGTGATGGCGTCGGCGAACCGGGGCCTCGGCTCGCTGCGGACCGCCGACGAGCAGGTCCAGCAGGCCCTGACCAAGGCGCGTCGGATCGGTTACCTGCCGGGCGAGGCTCGTGCCCTGGTGGGCCTGGCGGGCGTTCGCAGGCTCCTGGGGCAGCCCGCCGAGGCGAAGGCGCTGGCCACCCAGGCCGTGACGCTCACCGCCCGGTTGGGCCTGCGGATCACCGAACGCACCGCCCGCACCGAGTTGGCCGCCGTCCACCGCGCGTTGGGCGACGAAGCCGCGGCCGCCGCCGAAACCACCCGCGCCGCCGACCTCCAGGACCAGATCGGCCACCCCACGCCCTGATCCCGACCGTTCACCTCACCCGTCCTGAACGTAGGACACGCGCGTTCCGAGCGTAGGACACGCGCGCGAGTCCTACGTTCGGAACGACCGTGTCCTACGTTCAGGTACCCCGAGTTCAACGCTCAGGTGTTGATCAAGCCGGCCAGGCGGTCGGCCAGGTCGTCCCAGCGCCAGTTCGCGGTGACCCACTCACGGCCCGCCGCGCCCATCTTGGCCGCCGTGCCGGGATCGGCGAGCAGGGCGGCGACGGCGTCGGCGACCTCCGCCACCTCACGCCCGTCCACCACGCGCCCGGTCACGCCGTCGCGCACGGTCTCCGGCGCACCGCCCGAACGCCCCGCCACCACCGGCAGCCCGGTGGCCGACGCCTCCAGGTACACGATGCCCAAGCCCTCGACGTCCAGCCCACGCCCCCGCGTGCGGCACGGCATGGCGAACACGTCACCGGCGTTGTAGTGCGCGGGCAGCTCCTCCCACGGCACGGACCCGGTCAGCACCACGTGCTCGGACACGCCGACCGAAGCGGCCAGCCGCTCCACCGCGCCGCGGTACGGCCCACCGCCCACCAGCAGCAACGCCGCATCGGGCACCTGCCGCCGGATCTCCGGCAACGCCCGCACCAGCACGTCCTGCCCCTTGCGCGGCACGAGCCGCGACACGCACACCACCACCGGCCGGTCGCCCAACCCGTACCGCGCGCGCACCTCCGCCCGCGCCGCCGCCGAGGGCGCGAACACCGACGTGTCCACCCCGGACGGCAGGTGCTCCAACGCCGCCATCGGACCGAACGCCGCCGCGAACCGGGACCGCGTGTACCGGCTCACGAACGTCACCACGTCCGCGTCCGACCCGATGCGCCGCAACGCCTGCCGCGCACCCGGCAGCATCGACCACCCGACCTCGTGCCCGTGCGTCGACGCGACCACCCGCGAAGCACCGGCGGCACGCAGCCGTGAGGCCATCAACGCCAACGGCGCCGCCGCACCGAACCACACGGCGTCACAGCGCGCTCCGCGCAGGATGTCCGACGCACGACGCACGACGTCCGGCGTGGGCAGCATCAACGTCCCGGGGTGCCGCACCACCTCGAACGGCTGCGCCGCGTCGAACTCCGGGTGCGAGCCCGCGGCCGACTCCCACGACGGCGCGTACACCACCAACTCGGGCAACCGCACGGCCAACGCGTGCAGGTAGGCCTGGATGCCGCCGGGCCGTGGCGGGAAGTCATTGGTCACCAACAGGGTCCGACGCACGCGACCACGTTACGGGAACGACCGCCGCAGGAAGTCCTGCCACCCGCGCACCAGCGCCGCGGTGTCCTCACCGGTCACCTCGACCAGCACGGCGTCCACTTCGGACGTCCGAACCCGCGCCAACCGCCGGTACAGCCGCACCAGCCCCGGCTCGCCCAGCGACGACGCCAGGTACAGGTTCAGCGACCACGCCTGCTGGTAGGCCTCCTCCATCGCGCCGCCGCGGAAGTCGGCGTCCGACGGCAACGCCGTGGGCAACCCCTCCCGCACCCGCGCGGCCAACAACGGCGCGGCCTTGCGCAGCGGCACGTCACTGCGCCGGTAGCCCACGTAGTCCGCGAACCCCTCCAGCACCCACATCGGCGCGCCGTCCACGGTTTCCCCGCGCGCGGCGACGTGCGTGATCTCGTGCCGCAACAGCACCCGCAACGACAACGGCGACAACGCGCCCGCGCTGTCCGGGTTCAGCACCACCCGTTGCCCGCGCACCGCGCGCGTGTCCGGGTCCACCCGGTCGGCCACCGCGACGCCCGCGATCGCCCCGGTGGCGAAGCCGGGTCCGACCAGCGCGACCATCTCGTCCGCGCTCGCCGGGACCAGCACGGCCACCTGGCGCGACCACGCCTCGCCCCACACCTCGGTCACCGCCGCCACCGCGCCGTCCAGCTCCGCCAGCACCCGGCCGGCCAGCGCCTCGCCGCCGGGGTGGCTCAGCACGAACCCGCCGGTCCCGGCGAGCACCTGGCACGGCCCGAAGTCCCACGGCCCGCGCCAGGTGCGCTTGCCCAGCGGCTCCAGCGCGGTGTCCGAGTTGAGGTACCAGCGGTCCCCACGACGGGTGAACAGGTAGGCCATGCCCTGGCTGCTCGGCTCCACGTCCACGCCGCTGAGCCGGTACGACAGCCGCACGTCCGGCGCCCACGCCTCGTCCGCGGCGGGCAGGTCCAGGCCGGCGAGGTCGGTCCCGCCGGCACCCCACTCGGCCGAGTACGCCCACTCGGCCAGCGGCACGGCGGCGAGGTTGCGGAACAGGTCGCGCTGCCGTTGCCGGAACCCGGCGTCGGCCACCGGGTCGAGGTCCGCGGTGAACGCCGTCTCGTCACGCTCCAGCAGCGCCCTCGCCCGCCGGTCCAGCAACGACCGGACGGCGTCCGCGCGGGGCGTGGAGGCGGTGTCGGCCGACGCGGAAGGACCCGACGGCGGGACCGTGACCACGGCCGTGGTCAGCCCGGCCAGGAAGGTCACGGCCACCAACGCGGCCAGCACGACCCGAAAGCGGCTCACGAGCCTCCAAAGTCATCGGCAGGGCCACCCCGTCCAGGATGGCCCTGCCGGACGACGGCTGTCAGCCCGCGATGCGGCGCATCGCGTAGATCGAGCCGGGCGACTCCAGCGACACGACCTTGACCGGGACGCCGTCGGTGGACGCGTGCACGACCCGCGCGTTGTCCACCGCCATGGCCACGTGGTTGCCGCCGTTGTAGATGATCAGGTCACCGGCCCTGACCTCGCCGCGGCTGACCGGGCGCCCGGCGCCCGCCTGGCCGCCCGAGGTGCGCGGGATGATCACGCCGGCGTGCGCGTAGGCCTTCGACGTCAGACCGGAGCAGTCCCAGACGTCCGGTCCGGTCGCGCCGTACCGGTACATGTCGCCCTGCTGGTCCAGCGCGAACTGCAGGGCGACACCCGCGGCGCCCTCGGGCACGTTGGTGGTGACCTTCGGACCCGCGTTGGTCAGCGTGGTCCGCTCCTGCTGGTTGAGCTGGTTCAGCTGGTTGCGGACCTGGGTGATCTGGCCCTGCAACTCGCCCTGGCGCTTCTTGATGTCGTCGGCGATCCGGGTCGCCTCGTCGGTCGCGGCCTGCGCGCGGCCCTGGGCGTCGGCCGCCTTCAGCCGCGCGTCCTCGGCGGCGTCGACCGCACCGGAGAGCCGGACGAGGGCCTCGTTGTTGTCCGACGCGAGCACGCCGAGCGCCGACATCCGGTTCAGGAAGTCCTGCTGGGAGTCCGACACCAGCAACGCCGACAGCTGGTTGAACCGAGCGCCCTCGAACGACGCCTCGGTCAGCTTGTCGACCTGGACGCGGAAGGTCTCCTCGTCCGACTTCGCCTGGTCGCCCGCCTGGGTCGCCTGCGCCAGGTCGGCGTTGGCCTTGTCCAGCTCGGTCTGGTTGGCGTTGCGCTGCTCTTCGGCGCGCAGCAGTTCCTCGTTGAGCTTGGTGGCCTGCTCGGCCAGCTCGTTGTACTTCTTCAGCGCCTCGGAGGCGTTCGCGGGGGTGTTCGGCTGAGCTCCGGCGGGTACGGGCAGAACGCCCACCGCGGCAGCGGCCACCGCCGTGGCCGCCATCGCCCCGCGCAGGCCGCGCTTGAGTCGTTGCGACGCCACAGTCGCGTGTGTCTCCTCACGTCTGAACCGCCTGCCGGCCGGGCGCATGACGCGACCCGACAGAACCCTGCTGAGAGTGTTCCGGCTCGGCTCCCCGACAGGCCGATTCGGCGGTGAGCCCGCGTCGCGGCCCAGGATGGACCACTGCCCGCCGCGAGATCTCGGCTAGGTTACGAAAAGTGAGGTCAGGAGTCCACTGGCGGGGCACGGATTTCGTGTCAGGTTCAACGGTGTTCACGAACGGTCTAGCTGTGACCTGGTCGTGTGACCCCCGGTGGTGTTAAAAACACGATCTGTGTCACACCCGGCCCAGCCGGGCCAGGAGCACCGCGGACGGCACCGGGTGCGCGCCCCGCCGACGGACGGAATCGGCCACCGCCCGATCGGACGTCACCACGACCACCGGACGCCCCTCGGGCTCGGCCGTCACCAACGCCCGGATCACGTCGTCGGCCAGCACGCCGGGATCGCTGAACAGCACCCGGACCCCGCGCGGCGCGGTCGTCGGCACGGCCACCACACCCGCGCCGTCGAACACCAGCGTCACCTCGGCGCCGGTGCGCGCCGCCAGCACGGCCAGCTGGTGCACCAGCCGGTCCCGCTGGTTCGACAGCGACAGCTCCGGATAGCCGGTCTTCGTGACGTTGTAGCCGTCCACGATCAAGTGAACGGCGGGCAGCGCCAACAGCCGGTCCAACGCCGCCGGGTCCTCCACCCGGCCGACCGCGCCCTGCGCCGCGCTCGCGCCGCGCACGAGGTCCGCGGGTCGCGGGCCTGCGCCGCCCAGGGCCAACTCCCGGCGCAGGCCGTTCACCGCGCCGTCCAGGGTGTCCACGAGCAGGGCCAACCGCACCTCGTCGGCCTGCCGGGCCTCCTTGGCGGACTGGCGCGCCACCTCAGCGTCCGACTCCGCCCGCTGCGCCTTGGCGCGCTCGTGCTCGGCGCGTTCGCGCTCCCGGTCCCGTTCGGCGGTCAACCGGCGCAGCTCGGCCTCCGCCGCCACGCGCACCCGTTCGGACTCGGCCGCCGCCGACTCGGCCCGGTCCTTGGCCTCGCGCAGCCGCACGCCCTGCTCGCGCAACCGTTTGCGCAGCCGTTCGAGCTCGGCCTCGGCGTCCTGGCGGATCTTGTCCACCGCGCCGCCTGCCTCGGCCCGTTCCGCCTTCAGCCGTTCCAGCTCGACCTCGAGCCGCTCCGCCCGGTGCACGGCCAGGTCGCGCTCCGAGCGCAGCGCCGCGTCCGCCGCACGCCTGCCGACCAGCTCGATGAAGTGGGCCGCGACCTCCTCGCCCTGCAGGATCGCCGCCGCGCCCGCCGCCACCGGGTCGGGCGAGGTCACCTCCAGCACCGCCGGCCGGTTGCGCCTGAGCCACTCCACCACGGCGGCGCGGAAGTTCGTCGACGACTTCAACCCGCCGAGCAGCGCGGGCCCACCCAGCCGGGCGCGCTTGGTCGGCGCGAACCGCGCCACCGCCCGCAGCGACTGCGGGATGTCCACCTTCGCCAAGTCCCCCAACGCATCCGCGCTCAACTCGGCGAGCCGGGCGCGCAGCGCTTCGGGCAACCCGCCCCAGTCCACAGTGGACTCGACGGCCTGGTCGCGTTCCAGGTCGTCAGCGCCGTCCGCGGGCTCGATCGGGTCTTGCACCCATACAGGCTAGCTGTGTCTGATTGCGCCGCCTCCGGCGTCGCGGCTCGGTCGCCCGGAAGTCGGTCGTTCGCGTCCTCGCGTGGTGGTGCGTTTGGGGTAGTGAACGGTGGTGCGGAGCGGCGGCGATCCGACATTGTCGGGGTGGATCAGTACGGTGCCGCTCGATGACTACTCAGCTCACGTTCGACGAACTGGGCACACCGCTGCGCGAGACCACGTTCGTCGTGTTCGACCTGGAGACCACCGGTGGCCGGGCGGACGAGGACTCGATCACCGAGATCGGTGCGGTGAAGGTGCGCGGCGGCCGGGTGATCGGCGAGTTCGGCACCCTCGTCGACCCCGAGCGGGGCATTCCGCCGCAGGTCGTGGCGTTGACCGGGATCACCCAGCTGATGGTGACCGGCGCACCGAGGCTGGCCACGGTGCTGCCCGCGTTCCTGGAGTTCGCCGCCGGCGCGGTGCTGGTGGCGCACAACTCCGGGTTCGACGTGGGGTTCATGAAGGCCGCCTGCGCCCGCCACGGGTACACGTGGCCCAAGCCGCCGGTCGTGTGCACGGTGAAGCTGGCCCGCCGGGTGCTCAGCCGCGAGGAGGCGCCGACCTGCCGGCTGTCCGCGCTGGCCCAGCTGTTCGGCGTGTCCGTGCAGCCGAACCACCGGGCGCTGATCGACGCCCGCGCGACCGTCGAGGTGCTGCACCACCTGCTGGAGCGGGTCGGGTCGGTCGGGGTGCACTCGCTGGAGGAGCTGGTCGCCTACCTGCCCGAGGTGACGCCGGCGCAGCGGCGCAAGCGGACGCTCGCCGCGCACCTGCCGTCCCGACCGGGCGTCTACCTGTTCCGCGGGCCGTCGGAGGAGGTGCTGTACGTCGGCACGGCATCCGACCTCCGGCGACGGGTGCGGCAGTACTTCACCGCCGGCGAGGGCCGCAAGCGGTTGCGGGAGATGGTGTCGCTCGCGGTGCGGGTGGACGCGGTCGAGTGCGCGCACTCGTTGGAGGCGGAGGTGCGGGAGCTGCGGCTGCTGACCGCGCACAAACCCGCCTACAACCGGCGTTCCAAGAACCAGGGGCAGGCGTGGTGGCTCGTGCTGACGGAGGAGGCGTTCCCGCGCCTCTCCGTGGTCCGCACGCCGCGTGAGGGTGCGTTCGGCCCGTTCCGGTCCCGCCGGCTGGCCGAGACGGCGCTGGAGGCCGTGCTGGAGGCCGTGCCGCTGCGGGCGTGCTCGATGCGGATCCCGGCGCGCAACGCCTCCGCCACGGCGTGCGCCCTGTTCGAGCTGGGCCGGTGCAAGGCGCCGTGCGCGGGACGGCAGTCGGTGGACGAGTACTCCCCCGCCGCTTCGGCGTTCCGCCGGCTGGTGGCCGGGGCGGACGTGGCGCCGCTGCTGGAGCTGACCGCGCAGATCGACGCGCTCGCCCTCGCGCACCGGTTCGAGGACGCCGCCACCCGCCGCGACCGCATGTCGTCGTTGGTGCGCTCGTTGGACCGGGCGCAGCGGCTGGCGGGCCTGGCGGCGCTGCCCGAGGTGGTCGTGGCACGTCCCGACGGTGCCGGCGGGTGGGAGTTCGCCGTGGTGCGGCACGGGCGGTTGGCGTCGGCCGGGGTCGCGCGGCGGGGCACGCGGCCGATGCCGGTGGTCGACGCGCTGGTCGCGTCGGCGGAGACGGTGGTCCCGGGCGAGGGCCCGCTGTTCGGCGCGCCCGCCGAGGAGGTCGGCGTGGTGCTGCGGTGGATCGACCGGCCCGGCACGCGGCTGGTGCACTGCGAGCGACCGTGGACGTCGCCCGCGGCCGCGGCCGGGGCGTGGCGGGAGTGGGTCGCGCGCGCCGAGGCCGGTCGCGACCAGTACCGGGTGGCGGGCCACTAGCATGTGGTCGGTCGAAACCCCGACGACTTGTGGAGGACCGCTGTGATCACCGCGATCGTGCTGATCCAGGCCGCCGCCGAGACCATTCCGGACGCGGCGCAGGCGATCGCCGACATCGAGGGAGTCACCGAGGTCTACTCGTGCGCCGGTGACGTCGACCTGATCGCCCTGGTCAAGGTCGCCCGGCACGAGGACCTCGCCGACCTGGTGCCCGGCCACATCTCCAAGGTGCCCGGCGTGCTGAACACCGACACCCACATCTCGTTCCGGTCGTACTCGAAGCGCGACACGGACGCGGCGTTCGCCATCGGCCTCGACGACGCCTGATCGGCGGCCCGCGCCGGCGGGACCGGGACAGGTTTCGCGGTCACCGGTGGTGTGGAGGTTCGAAAGACCGTGCCTGGCACCCGCCGTGGTCGCGCCGCGACCACTCCTCGATCGCGGCGAGGTCGGCGTCGGTCAGCCCTTGACGGGGGTCGACCCGGTGCAGCAGCGCGTCGCCCCGGTGGTGCGCGGCCACCCAGGCGCGGTCGGTCCGGGTGATCTCGTCGTCCACCCAGGCGAAGCAGCGCCCGTCCGCCCACTCGACCAGGGCGCGGGTCTTCCAGTGCAGGCCGGCGCGTTCGTCCACCTCGGACGGCTCAGGCCACTCGACCACCGCGAGCGGCGGGAGGCCGAGCCGGGGCGCGACCGACTCGTTCGCCTCGGCCATCCACGTCGTCGCCCAGACCAGGTCGCACGGCAACGCCGCCAGCCGTCGCCCGAGGCGGGGGTCGATCCTGCTCAACAGCGGATTGCCGCCCGCCGGAACCGATCCGTGGGTGGCGTACCCGCCGCCGCCGAACGGGATGAGCGGTCCGTCCACGTCGAGGAAGAGCAGCGGACGCCGTCCGAGGTGGGCCACCGCCGCACCATAGCCCCTCTGAACTGCGAGAAGGCCCCGCACCGGACAGGTGCGGGGCCTTCTCGGACGAACGGTCAGTCCTCGGGCTGGGCCGGCTTCCCGGCCAGTTCGCCCGCGGCCTTGTTCTCGGCCGACAGGGAGTCCGCCGCGACACCGCGCTCGGCCCGGGCACGGCCCAGGGCGGCGGTCTCCTCCGGCGGGTCCGGGGTCAGGAAGCTGCCCGGCACCGGGTGCCCGGCCGAACCCAGCTTGTTCATCTTCTTCGGCACCGCCGCGCCCTGGTAGGCCAGCGGCAGGGGGTGGCCGTGGTCGTCCACCGGGCCCAGCGGCTGGTGGACCTCGATGAACTCGCCGTGCGGCAGGCGCTTGATGATGCCCGTCTCCACGCCGTGCTCCAGCACCTCGCGGTCCGCCCGCTGCAACCCGATGCAGATGCGGTAGGTGATGAAGTACGCCAGCGGCGGGACGAGGAGCATGCCGATGCGGCCCATCCACGTCATCGCGTTCAGCGAGATGTCGAACTTCATCGCGATGATGTCGTTGCCGCCCGAGAGCAGCAGCACCATGAAGTACGCGATCGCCATGGCGCCCAGCGACGTCCGGACCGGCACGTCGCGCGGGCGCTGGAGCAGGTTGTGGTGCGCGTAGTCCTTGGTCATCTTGCGCTCGATCCACGGGTACACCGCGGCCAGGCCGGTCAGCAGCGGCAGGCCGAGCATGAACGGCAGGAACGCCGCCGGCACCGTGTAGTTGCCCAGGTAGAGCTCCCACGCGGGCCACAGCCGGATCAGGCCGTCGGTCCAGCCCATGTACCAGTCGGGCTGGACGCCCGCCGACACCTGCGCCGCGTTGTACGGCCCGAAGTTCCAGATCGGGTTGATCTGGAAGACGCCGCCCATGATCGCGGTGACCGCCACGACCACCGCGAAGAACCCGCCGCCCTTGGCCGCGAACACCGGCATGATGCGCACGCCGACGACGTTGTTCTCCTTGCGGCCCACGCCCGGGAACTGCGTGTGCTTCTGGTACCAGACCACGCCCAGGTGCACCGCGATCAGCGCCAGGATGATGCCCGGGATGACCAGGATGTGCAGCGAGTACAGCCGCGGGATGACCTCCGTGCCGGGGAACTCACCGCCGAACAGCAGCCAGTTGGTCCACGTGCCGATCACCGGGATCGAGATCAGCAGCGCCGCCATCACCCGCAGGCCCGTGCCGGACAGCAGGTCGTCGGGCAGCGAGTAGCCGAGGAAGCCCTCGATCGCGCCGAGCATGAACAGCACGATGCCGATGACCCAGTTGATCTCACGCGGGCGCCGGAACGCGCCGGTGAAGAAGATCCGGAACATGTGCACCACGATCGCGCCCATGAACAGCAGCGCGGCCCAGTGGTGCACCTGGCGCACGAACAGACCGCCGCGCACCTCGAACGAGATCTGCAGGGTCGACTCGAACGCCCGGGACATCTCGATGCCCTGGAGGTTCACGAAGGCGCCGTTGTAGACGACCTCCTCCATGGAGGGGTCGAAGAACAGCGCCAGGTAGGTGCCGGACAGCAGCAGCACGATGAAGCTGTACAGCGCGATCTCGCCGAGCAGGAACGACCAGTGCGTCGGGAAGACCTTGTTCAGCTGCTTGCGCACACCGCCGGCCATGTGGAACCGGTCGTCGGCCCATTTGGCGGCGCCACCCGCCGCGCGGGCGCCTGCGCCCTGCCGCTTTGTCGGCGTGGTGATGCCGCTCATGACTTACGCTCCCAGAACGCCGGACCCACGGCCTCGATGAAGTCGCCGCGAGCAATCAAGTATCCGTCCTCGTCAACCGTGATCGGAAGCTGCGGGAGGGCACGGGTTGCCGGGCCGAACCGGGGCTTGCCGTAGTGGAAGACGTCGAACTGCGACTGGTGGCAGGGGCACAGGAGCAGGCCGGTCTGCTGCTCGTACAGCGAGGTCGGGCACCCGAGGTGGGTGCAGATCTTCGAGTACGCGTAGTAGTCGCCGTAGTTGAAGTCCTCCTGGCCGGCCCGCTTGGTCACCGTCTGGCCGGGGCGCAGGCGGATGAGCATGACCGGGCTGTCGGCCCGCTTCAGGGCGTGGACCAGGGCTTCTTCGTCGTCACGCTCCGACTCGCGGAACGGGAACACCGTTTCGAAACCACCCGCGTCGAGGTCCTCGGCACGCACCAGCGCGACCTCGTGGAAGTTGCCCGTGTGCCGGCGCAGGTAGACCTTCTCGCCGTCGTCGGACTTCCACGCGGTGTGCCAGAGCGAGTCCTTCGAGTCGCTCTTCGCCCACGGGTTGCGGATCAGCCCGCCGACGCCCACGGCCAGCACGCCGAGGCCGAACACGCCGGCGCCCAGGCCCGCGGTGCGCTTGATGAGCGACCGGCGGGCGATCGTGGAGCGGTCGCCCGCGTCGGCGAGCTGGGCGAGGATCGTGGCCTTGTCGACCTCCGGGGAGCCACCGTCGTGGCGCTGCTGGACGGCCAGCTCCTCGGGGATGAACTTCTTCGTGTACAGCAGCGCGCCGATGCCGAGGCCGAGGACCGACAGACCCAGCGTCAACCCGATGACCGGCGTGTACAGGCTGTACAGGATGTGGTCGCCGGTGTGCGGCGCCTCGTACTTCCACGGCCACCAGATGAACGCCACGAGGAACGCGACGCCGGCGAGCGCGGCGATGGTGAACCACAGGGCCACCAGGCGCTCGGCGCGCTTCTCCGCGCGGGTGCCCTTGACCGGCCAGCGGTCCTCGTAGTGGACGAGCTCCACACCGTCCATCCCGGTGCCGAGCTTGACCAGCTCGTCCCGGCTCATCCCGGCGAGTTCCGCCTCGTCGGGCAGCTCGTTCGGCTTCACGCCGCTCATGCCTTGGCTCCGATCCAGAGGGTCACGCCGATCAGGGCGGCGATACCCACGATGAACGCGATCAGACCCTCCGATACCGGCCCGAGGCCGCCGAGGGGGGCGCCGCCGGGGTTGTTGTTCCCGTCGGTCACCGACTTGATGTACGCGATGATGTCTTCCTTCTCCTCCGGCGTGAGCTGCCGGTCGGAGAACTTCGGCATGTTCTGCGGGCCCGTGAGCATCGCGGTGTACAGCTGCTCTTCGGACACGCCGTCGAGCTCGGGCGCGAACTTGCCGGACGACAGCGCCCCGCCGCGGCCGGTGAAGTTGTGGCACGCCGAGCAGTTGAGCCGGAACAGCTCGCCGCCGCGGGCCGGGTCCTCGCCGCGCAGCGCCTCGCCGCGCTCCTCGGGGGTCTGCGGGCCGCCGCCGCGGGACTGGATGAACGCGCCGATCGCGTCCACCTCCTCCGGCGTGAACTTGGCGGGCTTGCGCTGCGCCTGCGCCTCCTGGCGGGCCATCGGCATGCGGCCGGAGGACACCTGGAAGTACACGGCCGCCTCGCCCACGCCGATCAGGCTGGGACCGCGGTCCTCGACGCCGTCGAGGTTCTTGCCGTGGCAGGTGATGCAGGCGTTGTTGTAGAGCTGCTCACCCAGTCGCACCTGCGCCGGGTCGTCCTGCGCCTGCGCGGTCTGCGGCTGCGGCGCGAGGGCGCTGAACAGGAAGCCCGCGGCCAGCAGCGCGAAGCCCAGCGCGAGCAGGCCCGAGATCCGCCTGCGCAGCTTGGTGCCGCGCTTCCGGGCCCGTGTGGTGTTGGTGGTCATGTGTGCGGCAACCCTTGCTGGTGTGAGTTCGGGGTTCGAGCTGGTCAGGGCACGATGTAGATGATGGCGAACAAGCCGATCCAGACGACGTCGACGAAGTGCCAGTAGTACGACACGACGATGGCGGAGGTCGCCTGCGCGGGCGTGAACTTGCTCAGCTTCGTGCGGACCAGCAGGTAGCCGAACGCGATCAGGCCACCGATCACGTGCAGGCCGTGGAAGCCGGTCGTGAGGTAGAAGACGGTGCCGTAGGCCGAGGCCGGGATCGTCGTGCCCTCGCTCACGAGGGTGACGTACTCACCGGCCTGGCCGGCGACGAAGATGGCGCCCATGATCAGCGTCACGATGTACCAGCGGCGCAGACCGAACACGTCGCCCCGCTCGGCGGCGAACACGCCCCACTGGCACGTGAACGAGGACGCCACCAGGATGATCGTGAAGAACAGTGCGTAAGGCACGTTCAGGTGGGTCGGTGCTGGTGGCCAGTGCCCTTCGTTCTGGGCCTTCACCGTGAAGAACATGGCGAAGAGCCCCGCGAAGAACATGAGCTCACTGGACAGCCAGACGATCGTGCCGACGCTGACCATGTTCGGGCGGTTCAGCGAGTGCACGCGCTGGCCGATTGAGGGCGCTGCCGTTGTCACACGACGCATTATTGCTTGCAGGTTTTCGTCCCGCCCATCGGGTCCGGGGCACGTACGCAGGTCATCTGGGTCACACGCACGGTGAGGACGTCATGGGGTTGTTGAGCCGGTTGCGTGATCGCCGCGCGCGGCGGGGTGTACCCGCACTGGAGATCGATTCACCTGGTCTGTCGGTGGTGGCGGAGGCGTTCGACGTCGCCGAGGCCGACTCGGCCGTGTTGGCCAGGTCGCCGCGCTGGCGGGCGGACGGGCCCGCGGTGCTGCGCCACCACCTGGTACTACCCCCTGACCAGGTAGAACGCGCGCGTGAGCTGCTCACGCCGGACGGGTGGGTGCTTCGTCACGACGGGCACTGGCAGGCGCTGCGGGTGCAGGTGCTGACCGCGTTGGCCTGCGCCCAGCAGCGGGCCCGGATGGCGAGCCTGGCGCAACGGCTCGGCGGCGACTGGATCGGGTGGGACGCACTTCAGGTCACGGGGAGCCGGCCGGATAGCATCTGCCCCACCTGGCACCCCGACCCGCCGGAGGATCGCGCCGATGAGCACGCAGACGACCAGGATCCTGGTGTTCAGCCACCGCCCCGAGGTGCGTGAGACGATCATCACTGCGGTGGGGCGCCGTCCCGCGCCCGACCTGGGTCGCGTCGAGTACGTCGAGGCGGGTGCGATCGCCGACGTCCTGTACGAGATGGACAACGGCGGCGTCGACCTGGCGATCCTGGACGGCGAGGCGCAGCCGACCGGTGGCATGGGACTGTCCCGGCAGCTGAAGAACGAGATCACCGACTGCCCCCCGATCGTGGTCGCGGTGCGCCGCAAGGACGACCGGTGGCTGGCGACGTGGTCGCAGGCGGACGCGGTGCTGGTGCACCCGCTCGACCCGTTGGCCGCCGCCGAGACCGTGGCCGAGGTGCTGCGCTCGACGGCCCTGCCCGTCGTCCGGGGCTGATGTCGCCGTGGAGCGCACCTGGCCGTTACTGCTGAACCAGCTCGTGGACCGGGTCGACCTCTCGCAGGACGACACGTCGTGGGCGATGGACCAAGTGATGTCCGGCGCCGCGACGCCCGCGCAGATCGCCGCGTTCGCGGTGGCGCTGCGGGCGAAGGGCGAGACGCCCGAAGAGGTCGACGGCATCGCCACGATGATGCTCAAGCACGCCCGCCGGTTCACCGTGGACGTGCACGCGGCCGACATCGTGGGCACGGGCGGTGACAGCTCCGGCTCGGTGAACATCTCGACCATGGCGGCGATCGTCACCTCCGCCGCCGGCGTGCCGGTGGTCAAGCACGGCAACCGCGCGGCGTCGTCCAAGTGCGGCACGGCGGACGTGCTCGAAGAGCTCGGCGTGGCCATCGACCTCCCGCCGGTGGGCGTGCAGCGGACGGTGGAGGAGCTGGGCATCGGCTTCTGCTTCGCCCCGGTGTTCCACCCCGGCTTCCGGCACGCGGGCGCGCCGCGGCGCGAGATCGGCATCCCGACCTCGTTCAACCTGCTCGGCCCGCTGACCAACCCTGCCCAGCCGAAGGCGGGCTTGGTCGGCTGCGCCCGGGTGGCGTTCGCGCCGCTGATCGCGGGTGTCTTCGCACGTCGGGGCAACACCATGCTGGTCGTGCGCGGTGACGACGGGATGGACGAGATCACCACGACCACCACGACGTCGGTGTGGGTCGCCGACGGCGGCGCGGTGCGCACCGACCGGATCGACCCGTCGGTGCTGGGCATCGCACCGGCGTTGGCCGACGACCTCAAGGGCGGCGACGCCTCGGTGAACGCCGAGGTCGTGCGCGAGCTGGTGGCGGGCAAGCCGGGTGCGGTGCGGGACGCGGTGCTGCTCAACGCGGCGGGCGCGCTCGCCACGCACGGCGGGCTCTCGGGCGACCTGCACGCGGACCTGGCGGGTGCGATGGGCCGGGCCGCGGCGGCGATCGACTCCGGTGCGGCGGCGGACCTGCTGCGGCGCTGGGCGGCGCGGTCGACGGAGCTGAAGAAGGCCCTCGCGGACGGCTGAGACCGCGCTCAGCCGGCCTCAGCGGTTGTTCGGCGCGCGGCCGCCGTACGCGGTGGCCGCGATCCGGGCGAACGAGCGCACGAGCGGGCCGGGGTCGCCGTCGGCCCAGGCGACCACGAGGCGGCTCGGTGGCAGGTCGACCAGCGGCACCACCGTGAGCCCTTCGGGCAGCGCGTGTGCCAGCGGCGCCAACCCCACCGAGCCGTTCCACAGCACCGCTTGCAAGCACTCGTGGACCGTGCGCACGACCGGTCCGTCGCGGTGCCGCCCGCCGCTCCAGTAGGCCTGCCAGACCGGGTCGGTGCCCTCCGGCAGGCGGAACCACCGGCGGTCGGCCAACTCGTCCGTGTGCACGCTCTCGCGGCCGGCCAGGGGATCGTCCACCCGCAGCACCACGCCGACCGGGTCGCTGCGCAGCACGTGCGTGACGATGCCCGTGTCGTCGAACGGCGCCCTGGTGAGCGCCACGTCGACCAGGCCGGCGCGCAGGCCGGTGGTCGGATCGGTGAAGTCGGCCTCGCGGATCCGGACGTGCACCTCGGGGTGGTGCGCGCGGTAGGCGGCGGCCAGCCGGGTGCCCGCTTGCCCGGCGCTGTCGGCGAGCGTGCCGATCGTGATGGTCGCCGTGCCGGCCGCGGCGGCGACCCTGGTGCGGACCTGGTCGGCTCGCGCGAGCAACGTGCGCGCCTCGTCGTAGAGCGACGCGCCGGCCGGGGTGAGGGACACGCCGGCGGACGAGCGGTGCAACAGGACGTGGCCGAGGTCGGTTTCGAGCCGCTTGATGGCGCGGCTGAGCGGGGGCTGGGTCATGTGCAGGCGTGCGGCGGCCCGTCCGAAGTGGAGTTCTTCGGCGACGGCGACGAAGTAGCGCAGCTCGCGGAGGTCCATCACCAGCGAAGATACCCGGGCGGTATCGCCGGTGCCGGATCGGGCTTGGACGGCTCCGACCGGTCCGGAGTGGACTGGTGGCATGACCGAACCCACCCCGTCCGGACCGGCACCGTCCGAACCGGCACCGTCCGAAACCACCCGGTCCGGCCCCACGCCGCCCGGACCGGCGCTGCCCGATCCCGTCGTGCGGGTCGCCGACGCCCGTGACCTCGCCCGCGACCTCCTGGTCGTCCCGGACCGGGGTGTGCCGCTCGTGCCCAACATCGGCGTCATCGGCGGCTCGCACTCCGTGCTCGTGGTCGAGACGGGGTTGGGCGTCGCCAACGCCGAGGCCGTGCTGGAGTTCGCGGTCGAGCACGCCCGCGGGCGCAGGCTGTACCTGACCACGACCCACTTCCACCCCGAGCACGCGTTCGGGGCGCAGGCCTTCGCGGGCGAGGCGACCTTCCTGCTCAACCGCGACCAGGCCGACGACCTGGCCCGGAAGGGCCCCGGTTACCTGGAGATGTTCCGCGGCCTCGGCGAGTCGATCGCCCGGCGGCTGGTCGGCGTCGAGCTCGCGCGGCCCGACGTCGTCTACGACCGCGAGCACGACCTGGACCTCGGTGGCCGGGTGGTGGAGCTGCGCGCCACGGGCCGCGCGCACAGCCGGGGCGACCAGGTGGTCCGGGTGCCGGACGCGGACGTGCTGTTCACCGGCGACTTGGTGGAGGCGGGCGGGTTCGCGATCTTCCCGTGGTTCCCGCCGCACGACACCGACGTCTCCGGCACCCGCTGGCAGGCGGTGCTGGAACGCCTCGCCGCCGCCGGCGCCCGCACCGTCGTGCCCGGTCACGGCGAGGTCGGTGACGCCCGGCTGCTCGCCGAGGCCCGCGACTACCTCCGCCTGCTGCGGGACGAGACGTGGGCGCGCCGTGATTCGGCGATGGGCGAAGCGGCGATCGTCGAGGAGGTCGAGGCGCTGGTGGTCGAACGGCACCCGGAGTGGGTCGGTCGCGAGTGGATCGGGAGGGGCGTCGGCTGCCTGTGCGCGGAGTACGTCGGCGTGAACCGCGCGGACCGGTGAACCCCGCCGACCGCGGTCGAGATGACGGCCACCTTTTCACCGCCGCGCAACGGCCGCCGGTCATGCTGTGGGCATGCTCTACACGGTGATGAAGCGAGTGGTGGCGCCCACGGCGCGGCTGGTCTACCGGCCGACGGTCGAAGGTCTCGAAAACGTGCCCACCGACGGTCCGGTCATCCTCGCGCCGAACCACTTGTCGTTCATCGACAGCATCGTCGTCCCGATGGTGGTGCCGCGCCGCGTCTCGTTCCTCGCCAAGGCCGAGTACTTCGACGGCAAGGGCGTCAAGGGCGCCCTCTCCCGCTACTTCTTCGGCTCCCTGGGCCACGTCCCCGTGCGCCGCGGGCTCGGTCGGGCCGCCAGGGCGTCCCTGGACACCGCCAAGGAGATCCTGGACGGCGGCGGCGCGTTCGCCATCTACCCCGAGGGCACGCGCTCGCTGGACGGCCGGCTGCACCGCGGTCGCACCGGCGTGGCCCGGATGGCGCTGGAGTCCGGCGCGCCGGTCGTCCCGGTCGGGATCATCGGCACCGACCAGGTGCAGCCGGTGGACCGCAGGCTGCCCCGCGTCCGCCCGGTCACCGTCCGGTTCGGCCGGCCGCTGTGCTTCGACCGCTACGCGGGCATGCACGGGTCGCTGCCGGTGCTGCGCTCGGTCACCGACGAGATCGTCTACCGCATCCTGGAACTGTCCGAACAGGAGTACGTGGACAGCTACCAGAACTCGAACGCGGCCGCCTGACCCCCAGGACGACCAAAAAAGGGGGCCACCCGAAGGTGGCCCCCTGTGGGGAAATCCGTGCTCAGTCGTGGCTCGGACCGGTGTGGTACTCGAACACCAGGCCGCCGACGGCGATCAGCACCAGCACGACCGCGATCACCAACAGCCAGACGTGCCAGAACGCCAGCGCCACGCCCGCCGTCGCGGCGGCCGCCGCCAGGCCGATGGGCCAGTAGCTGCCGGGGCTGAAGAAGCCGAGCTCACCGGCGCCGTCGCTGACCTCCGCGTCCGCGTTGTCCTCGGGTCGCACCTCGATGCGCCGGGCCACGAACCGGAAGTACGTGCCGACGATCAGCGCCAACCCACCGGTCAGCGCGAGCGCCACGGTGCCGGTCGGCTCGACGGCGTTGGTGTCCGCCCAGGTCCAGTAGCCGTACACGGCGGCCATGAGGAACGAGAACCCCATCACCAAGTCGAAAATGCGGGCTTCGACCTTCATCGCAGCGTCCTCCTACTTCCCACCGTCGGACGCCTCGCGGACAGTCCGGTCGGTGTCGAAGGGCTTGGTCGTCACGGCGTGCGGCGTGCACAGCTCACCGCAGTTCATCTCGGTCAACGCCTCGGCGGCCGTGTACGGCTGGCCGGTGTCGGTGTTCGTCTGCTTGCGCAGCTCGATGTACCGGTCGAAGTCCTCCGGCGTGAGCGCCCTGACCTCGAAGTTCATCACCGCGTGGTAGACGCCGCACAGCTCGGCGCACCGACCGACGAACGACCCGGTGCGGTCGATCTGGTCGATCTGGAACGAGTTGTCCTGGTTGTTCTTCTCCGGCTCGGGGAAGACGTCCCGCTTGAAGTGGAACTCGGGCACGAAGAACGAGTGGATGACGTCGGTCGACCGCAGGGTGAACCGGATCGACTTGCCCTGCGGCACCACCAGGAGCGGGATCTCGCCGGACGTGCCGACGGTGCTCACCGGCAGGTCGGACTCCTCGGTCTTGAACTGCGGGTACTGGAACTCCCAGTTCCACTGGAACGCGATCACGTCGACCGTGACGTCGGGGTCCTCGGACTTGTCCGTGACGTAGTTCTGCGTCACGGCGGTGAAGTAGAACAACACCGCGACGATGATCGTCGGCACGACCAGCAGCACGAGCTCCAGCGGCAGGTTGTAGGCGACCTGGCGGGGCAGTTCCTCGCTCTTCTTGCGGTGGAACGCGACCGACCACAGGATCAGGCCCCACACGATCACACCGACCGCGAGCGCCGCGACGACCGACCAGGTCCACAGCTCGCGCATCGCCTCGGCCTGCGGCGTCACGGCCACCGGCCAGCCGAAGCGCAGCACCTCTTCCGTGGAGCAACCCGTGGCCCCGACGCCGACCAGGCCGACCAGCCCGCCGACCTTCGCCAGCCGGGCTGCCCTGGTGCCCTCCTTCAGGCCCACTGCTCGCCGCCTCCTCGCGCCACTCAACGTCAAAAAGCTCGCAGGCAGGGGTGGAAGTCACCCCTTGCCGGATCATGCGGGAGCGTAGCTCAGCGCACGGCACGTCACCCGTCGGGGGCTGCCCCCGTGGAGTGCAGTTTCGGTCACACGACCGGCCCCCGGCATACTGGACTCTTCTCCACACGACACGAAGGGTGTTACGGCGTGTGCGGCCTGGTAGGACTGGTTTGCCCTGGCGAGAACGAGGCCGAGCGGGCGCGCTCGGCGGTGGCGGGGGCATTGCGCTGCATGCGCCACCGCGGCCCCGACGAGAGTGGCACCTGGCAGGGCGGTGAGGTCGTCTTCGGCTTCAACCGCCTCTCCATCATCGACATCGAGCACTCGCACCAACCCCTGCACTGGGGTCCGCACGACCAGCAGGGTCGGTACGCGATCCTGTTCAACGGCGAGATCTACAACTACGTCGAGCTGCGCGCGGAGCTGACCAAGCAGTTCGGCGCGGTGTTCGCCACCGACGGCGACACCGAGACGATCGTGGCGGCCTACCACTACTGGGGCCCGTCCGCGGTGGCCAAGCTGCGCGGCATGTTCGCGTTCCTGATCTGGGACAAGGCGCGCCGGGTCGTGTTCGGCGCGCGCGACCCGTTCGGCATCAAGCCGCTGTACTACGCGGCCGGTCCGGGCGGCGTGGCGTTCTCCAGCGAGAAGAAGTCGGTGCTGCAGCTGGCGCCGACGATCGGCATCACGCCGGAGGTCGACAAGAAGGCGCTGCAGCACTACCTGATCCTGCAGTACGTGCCGGAGCCGGAGTCGCTCCAGAGCGAGGTTCACCGCATCGAGTCCGGCACGTCGTTCACGCTCAAGCCGGGTGGCAAGCCCGTGGTCGAGCGGTACTTCCCGGCCACGTTCCGACCGCGCGCGGTGCGCGGCGACGCGGACGAGAACCGGCTGTACGACGAGATCACCGAGGCGTTGCGCGACTCGGTGGCCAAGCACATGCGCGCGGACGTGACGGTCGGCTCGTTCCTGTCCGGCGGCATCGACTCGACCGTGGTCGCGGCGCTGGCCAAGGAGCACAACCCGGACCTGATCACGTTCACCACCGGGTTCGAGCGGCAGGGCTACTCCGAGATCGACGTGGCCGCCGAGTCGGCCGCCGCGATCGGGGTGAAGCACGTGGTCAGGGCGGTGACGGCGCAGGAGATGATGGACGCCCTGCCGCTGATCACGTGGTACCTGGACGACCCGGTGGCCGACCCGGCGCTGGTGCCGCTGTGGTTCATCGCCCGCGAGGCGCGTGAGCACGTGAAGGTCGTGCTGTCGGGCGAGGGCGCGGACGAGCTGTTCGGCGGCTACACGATCTACCGCGAGCCGCTGTCGCTGGCGCCGTTCGAGAAGGTGCCCGGCGCGTTGCGCAAGGCCATGGGCAAGGTGTCGACCAAGATCCCGCAGGGCGTGCGCGGCAAGGACCTGCTGCGCCGCGGCGCGCTCACGCTGGAGGAGCGCTACTACGGCAACGCCCGGATCTTCATGGACGACCAGCTGCGGCAGGTGCTGCGCACGTACGACCCGAACGTGTCGCACAAGGACGTGACCGCGCAGCCCTACCGCGAGTCGGAGGGCTGGGACCCGGTGACGCGGATGCAGCACGTGGACCTGTTCACGTGGCTGCGCGGCGACATCCTGGTCAAGGCCGACAAGATGACGATGGCGAACTCGCTGGAGCTGCGGGTGCCGTTCCTGGACCCCGAGGTGTTCCGGATCGCGTCCCAGGTGCCGTCGGAGCTGAAGCTCACCAAGGAGACGACCAAGCACGCGCTGCGCCGGGCGATCCGCGACATCGTGCCCGCGCACGTGCTCAACCGGCGCAAGCTGGGCTTCCCGGTGCCGATCCGGCACTGGCTGAAGGACGAGATGCACGACTGGGCGGTGGAGATCGTGCGCCAGTCGCAGACCGACCAGTACATCGACAAGGGCGCGGTGCTGCGGGTCGTCGAGGAGCACCGGTCGGGGGTCGCGGACCACAGCAGGCGGATCTGGGCGCTGCTGGTGTTCATGATCTGGCACGGGATCTTCGTGGAGGGCCGGATCCGCCCGGTCGTGCCGGAGCCGCACTACCCGGTCAAGCTCTAGGGCCGGCCGCGGCGAAGGCCCCCGGGCGCGTGCAGCCGGGGGCCTTCGCCGCGGGTGGAGCGTCGGCTCAGCCGGCTTCGTCCACCAGCAGGGCCTCGCAGTCGGCGACGACCTCGGCGCCCGCCTTCTCCCGGAGGATGCGGGACACGTCGCCCACCAGCTTGGTCAGGTGGGTCTTGCTGCGGTTCAGCTCCTCGATGCGGGCGTCGATGGAGGTCAGCTCCTCGTTCAGCAGCCGCAGCAGCGGCACGCAGCCCGCCTCGTCCTCGGGTAGTTCGACGTCCTGGTCGAACGCGTGCGCGAGCACCAGCCGCGCCAGCCGCACGTTCAGGCCCGCGCTGATGAGGCAGCGGACGCTGCGCACGCGTTCGACGTCGGACTCGTCGTAGACGCGGTAGCGGGAGTCCGTGCGCTGCGGCGTCAGCAGCCCGTGCTGGTCGTAGTAGCGCAGCATGCGCACCGTGGCGCCGGTCTTCTCCGCGAGTTCACCGATGAGCACTTATTCCCACCCCTGCCGAAAAGAGCGTTCGATCACGCAACCTTGACCCTGACGTCAGTGTCACACTTTAGCGTCGTCGCCGTGATCACCTTCATCCTGATGCTCAGCGCATTCGCTGTGGGGACATCCGAGTTCATCATCGTCGGCGTGCTTCCCGAGGTCGCCACCGATCTCGGTGTGGACGTGCCGACCGCAGGCCTGCTGGTGACCGCGTACGCCGTGTCCGTCGCCCTGGGCGGTCCGGTGCTCACCGTGTTCACCGGGCGCATCGCGCGCCGCAAGCTCCTGATCTCCGTCATGGCGTTGGCGCTGGTGGCGTCGGTGGGCAGCGCCCTGGCCGACGACTACACCCTGCTCATGGTGGCGCGCATGGTGGCCGCGCTGGCCCAGGGCCTGTTCTTCGCGGTGGCGTCCCAGGTCGCCATCGCCGCCGTGCCGCCGGAGAAGCAGACCGCGGCCATCGCCAAGGTCGTCAACGGTGTCGCCCTGTCCACCATCCTCGGCATCCCGCTCGGCACGCTGATCGGCCAGAACTACGGCTGGCGGGCGTCGTTCGTGCTGGTCGCCGCCCTGACCGCGATCGGGCTGGTCGGTGTCGTGCTCGGCACGCCGAAGGTGGCGCACGAGCCGGACCCCGGCGTGCGGGCCAGCCTGTTCGCGTTCGGCAAGCGGACCGTGCTGCTCGGTCTGGCCACCACGATCCTGTCGTTCACCGGCCTGATCACCGCGTTCACGTACGTCGCGCCCGCGTTGCGGGACGTGAGCGGGTTCGCGCCGGGCTGGGTGACCGGTGTGCTGCTCGTGTACGGCCTGGGGACGTTGGTCGGCAGCACGCTGGCGGGCAAGGTGCCGCCGCACCGGATCGCCCGCGTCCTGCCCGTCCCGCTCGCCGTGCTCGGCGTGATGCTGCTGGCGCAGGGGCTGGTGCTGGAGAGCAAGGTGGCGGCCGTGGTGAGCGTGTTCGTGCTGGGCGCGAGCGCGTTCACGGCGGGTCCGCTGATCCACACCTACCTGATGGGGCAGGCGGGTTCGGCGGCCGGGTTGGTCGCCTCGGTGAACATCTCCGCGTTCAACGTGGCCGCGGCGCTGGGCCCGATGCTCGGCGGCGTGGTGCTGACCAGCGGGCTCGGCCTGCGGTGGGTCGGCACCGTCGGCGGGGTGTCGACCATCCTCGGCTTGGGGGTGGCCCTGGTGGTCGGCAGGGTGACCGCCCGGTCGACGGGCCCGGCCCCCGTGCCGCTGGCCGCGCACGTGTGAGATGAGGCCCTACCGGGCGGCGATTACCGCCCGGTAGGGCTTCTGTCAAGGCAATGGCACGAATACGGTCGGAAAGGTGAGGAACACCGAGGCGGACACGTTGGCCGAGCTGATCGAGGACTGCACCGAGCTGCCGCGCGAGCTGCGCGGCGCCGAGGGCAGGCCCCTCCAGGAACCGCGGCCCACCGTGCCGTGGCAGGTGGACGACGCCAACTACGCCCAGGTCGCGGACCTGGACGCCTACGTCTGAGACCGGCTCAGGTGGTCACTCGGCGCGGTCCTCGGCCGGGTCGGCTCGGAGCTCGTCGAGCTTGGGCAGTGGGCGGCGTGGTTCCCGGTCGCCCGCGCCACCCGCGTCCGGGTACTCCTCGAAGTCGATGACGACGGGTGCGCCGCGGCGCACCCGTGCACCGGCCGGCGGCTCCTGCGCGGTGACGATCCAGGTGCCCGGCCAGGTCCGGGCGCCCAACCCCGGGCCGTCGACGTCACGTGACGTCACCACGACACCAGCTCGGTGCCCCCTGTCCCGGGCCTCGGGCACGGTCAACCCCACCAGGTGCGGCACGCTCGTGTGCGCCATGCGCTCCAGGGTCCCAGAACGGGGAAGGGCCCCCGCCGTGTGGCGAGGGCCCTTCCCGGACTGACGTCCCAGCGGTCGATCAGTGGAACGAGTCGCCGCAGGCGCACGAACCGCCCGCGTTCGGGTTGTCGATGGTGAAACCCTGCTTCTCGATCGTGTCGACGAAGTCGATCACGGCGCCCTCGACGTACGGGGCGCTCATGCGGTCCACGGCCACCTTCATGCCGCCGAAGTCGCGCAGCGCGTCGCCGTCGAGCGTGCGCTCGTCGAAGAACAGCTGGTAACGCAGCCCCGCGCAACCACCGGGCTGGACGGCGATGCGCAGGTGCATGTCGTCGCGCCCCTCCTGGTCGAGCAGCGCCTTGGCCTTCACGGCAGCCGCGTCGGTCAGCGTCACGCCGTGGGTGGGCGGGGCTTCAGGAGTCGAGGTGACTGCGTCCTGAGCGGTCGTCATGGCTCTCCTCAGAGGTCCTTTGCGGGCATCTATTCCGGGCAACACGGGAAGTACCCGCTTTGTTCCTACCCCCATGGTCGCACAGACGTCAGCGACGGGGGTGTGACCAGTGCCTCGCCACGTGCGCGGCGAGGTCGGCCAGTGTGCCGGCCGGGTCCGCCATGCTGCGCTCCACCGACCCGGCGTGCTCGGCCACCGCGTACGACTCCTGCACGCCCGCCGCCGCGGCCTCACGCCTGCCCACGGCGACCCGGCCCGCCAGCACCACGCACGGCACCCCGCGTTCGGCCGCGCCGCCTGCCACGGCGGTCACCAGCTTGCCCCGCAGCGACTGCCAGTCGAAGCTGCCCTCACCGGTCACGGCCAGGTCGGCGTCGTCCAGCGCCTCGTCCAGCCGGGTGAGCGAGCGAACCAGCCCCGCACCGGACTCCACCGCGGCCCCGAGCGCCATCAGCGCGGCTCCGAGGCCTCCCGCCGCACCCGCGCCGGGCCGGTCGCGAACGGCGGCCAGCTCGTCCATCGCGGCCAGCCGCGCCTCCAGCCGCGCCACCGCCTCGGGCGACGCGCCCTTCTGCGGGCCGAACGTGTGCGCGGCGCCGTGCGGGCCCAGCAGCGGGTTCTCCACGTCGGAGGCGGCGACGAGCCGGGCCGTGACGGGCCGCACCGTCTCGCGCAGCCCCGCGCCGCCGTCCGTGGTCCCCGAACCGCCCAGACCGACCACGATCGTGTGAACGCGGGCGTCACCGGCGGCGTTGACGAGCTCCCCGACGCCCCTGGTGGTGGCCGTCTCGGCGGTGCTCGGGCGCTGGTCGGCGGGGATGAGGTCCAGGCCGCAGGCCGCGGCGGACTCCAGGTAGGCGGTGCCGTCGTGCTCCAGCCACCTGGCCGGGACGGGCGTGCCCAGCGGGCCGGTGACGGTCGTCGTGTGCAGCGTGCCGCCCAGGGCGGCGTGCAGCACGTCCACGAAACCGGGTCCGCCGTCGGCCAGCGGGCGCAGGAGCAGTTCGTCGTCGGGAGCGGTTCGGCGCCAGCCCTCGGCCACGGCCTCGGCGACTTCCCGCGCGGTCAGCGTTCCGCCGAAGCAGTCCGGCGCAATAACAACTCGCACCTCGCGAACAGTACTTATCGGGGCATCTCCTACTCTGGTGTGGTGAGGTTCCTGCGCCGCAACGCCGACGAGACCGCCGAGACCACCGCCGATGACGCTCCCGCGGAGGTGACCTCGACCGATCCGTCGCGCACGCCCGGCAAGGGGCGGCCCACGCCGAAGCGCCGGGAGGCCGAGGGCAAGAGGCGCGGTCCGGTGCCACCACCGCCCAGGACGCAGCGCGAGGCGTTGAAGCGGGCGCGCGGGAGCAAGGTCTCCAAGGAGGAGCGCCGCGCGGCGGCGGTCGAGCGGCGCCAGCGGATGATGGCGGGCGAGGACAAGTACCTCCTGCCCCGCGACCGCGGCCCGGTGAAGGCCTACATCCGCGACGTGGTCGACTCGCGGCGCAACCTCATGGGCCTGTTCATGCCGCTGGCCATCCTGGTGTTCGTCGCGCTGCTCGTGCCCATGCCCGCGGTGCAGCAGTACGCGACCCTGCTGACCACGTTCATGCTGCTCGCGATGGTCGTGGAGGGCTTCGTGCTCGGCCGGATGGTGAACCGGCGGGTGCGGCTGAAGTTCCCGAACGACACCACCCGCGGCCTGTCGCTGGGCTGGTACTCGTTCATCCGCGCCAGCCAGCTGCGCCGCCTGCGCGTGCCCAAGCCGAGGGTGCGCCCCGGCGACCAGGTGTGACCCCGGAGCTCGTTAGCTACCCGAACGATCCGGTACTAGGCTTGGCCGCATGGAGTTCCGACGCCTCGGCCGCAGTGGCCTGAACATCAGCGAGATCTCGTACGGCAACTGGCTCACCCACGGATCCCAGGTCGAGGAGGACCAGGCGACGGCCTGCGTCCGGGCCGCACTCGACGCCGGCATCACCACGTTCGACACCGCGGACGTCTACGCCAACACCAAGGCCGAGGCCGTGCTCGGCCGCGCGCTGACCGGTCAGCGCCGCGAGTCGCTGGAGATCTTCACCAAGGTCTTCTGGCCGACCGGGCCCGGCGGCCCGAACGACAAGGGCCTCGGTCGCAAGCACATCCTGGAGTCGATCAACGGCTCGCTCCAGCGGTTGCAGACCGACTACGTCGACCTCTACCAGGCCCACCGGTACGACAAGTCGGTGCCGCTGGAGGAGACGATGCTGGCCTTCGCCGACGTCGTCCGTTCCGGCAAGGCCCTGTACATCGGCGTCTCGGAGTGGAACGCCGACCAGATCGCCCGCGGCGCGGCGCTCGCGCGTGAGCTGAACGTGCCGTTCATCTCCAACCAGCCGCAGTACTCGATGCTGTGGCGCGTCATCGAGTCGCAGGTCGTGCCGACCTCCGAGCGCGAGGGCGTCAGCCAGATCGTCTGGTCCCCCATCGCCCAGGGCGTGCTGACCGGCAAGTACCTGCCGGGCCAGCCCGTGCCCCAGGGCTCGCGGGCGACCGACGAGACCGGCTCCAAGTTCATCCAGCGCTTCCTGCGCGACGAGGTGCTGGAGAAGGTCCAGCAGCTCAAGCCGCTGGCCGACGAGGCCGGGCTCAGCCTCGCGCAGCTCGCGGTCGCGTGGACCCTGCAGAACCCGAACGTGGCCAGCGCGATCATCGGCGCGTCCCGCCCGGAGCAGGTGCACGAGAACGTCAAGGCCGCCGGCGTGACGCTGGACGCGGACCTGATGAAGAAGATCGACGACGTGCTCGAAGGCGTCGTCGAGTCCGACCCGCGGTTCACCGTCACCCCGTGACGGCGCGCCCTCGCCCCGGCTACTCGGCCGGGGCGAGGGACATCGGGCCGTAGACCTCGGACTCGCTGCGCAGCAACGTCACCTGCGCGACCCCCGCCTCCCGCAGGTCGACCCACGCCGAGCCGAACCAGTCCTCGGCCGCGGTCTGGTCCGGGAAGGCGACCCGCGGCCCCTCGACCTCGTGCCCCTGCTCGTCCTGGTACCGCCACCGGTACTCCATGACGGACCTCCTCGCGCTGCGCCGTACGGGTAACGTTCCCGGTCAGGCTATGTCCTCCTGGAACGGTTGGAGTGCGGTGTGACGCGTCGGACACTGGTGCTGGGCGGCGCGCGTTCGGGCAAGTCCGCGCACGCGGAGGGCCTGCTCACCGAGGACGTCGTGACCTACGTCGCCACCGCGCGGCGCTACCCCGACGACGCCGACTGGGAACTGCGGATCGCCCAGCACGTGGCCCGCCGTCCCACCACCTGGACCACGGTCGAGGCGCCCTCCCCCACCGACCTGATCGCCCTGCTCACCGCCACTCTGGAGACCGACCCGCCGATCCTGGTCGACGACGTGGCCACCTGGCTCAGCGGCGCCCTGGACGACGCGGGCGCGTGGGAGGGCCACGGCATCGCGCAGGTCGAGGACGAGTGCGCCGCGCTGGTCCGCGCGGTCGCCCGAACCCGCACCCATCTGGTCCTGGTGTCGGCGGAGGTCGGCCTGGGCGTCGTGCCCAGCACCCACTCTGGCAGGCTCTTCCGCGATCACCTCGGCTCGCTCAACGCGCGGCTGGCCGAGGTGTGCGACGAGGTGCTGCTGGTCGTCGCCGGAATCCCACTGCGACTGCGCGAACCCGGAGGTAGTCGGTGACCATCGAGTTCCCGTCCGTCGAGCCGCCCAGCGAGCACGTGCGCGCCGAGGCGACCGCCCGACAGGCCGTGCTCACCAAGCCCGTGGGCTCCTTGGGCAGGTTGGAGGAGCTCGGCGCGTGGGTCGCGGCGTGCCAGGGCGAGTGCCCGCCCCGCCCGTTCACCCGGCCCCGGGTCGTGGTGTTCGCGGGCGACCACGGCGTGGCGCAGCACGGCGTGTCGGCGTACCCGAGCGAGGTCACCGGCCAGATGGTGGCCAACTTCCTGGCGGGCGGCGCGGCGGTGAACGTGCTGGCGAACGTGGCCGGCGCCACCGTCCGCGTGGTGGACCTGGCGGTCGACGCCGAGACCGCCGTCGGCGACCACAAGGTGCGCCGGGGCTCCGGCTCCATCGACCGCGAGGACGCCCTCACGCCGGAGGAGGCCGAGCAGGCGGTCGAGATCGGCCGCAAGCTCGTGGACGACGAGGTCGACGGCGGCGCGGACCTGCTCATCGCCGGCGACATGGGCATCGGCAACACGACACCCGCCGCGGTCCTGATCGCCGCCCTGACCGGCTCGGAGCCGGTGGCCGTGGTCGGTCGCGGCACCGGCATCGACGACCAGGCCTGGATGCGCAAGACCGCGGCCATCCGCGACGCCCTCCGCCGTGCGCGCCCCGTGATCAACGACCCACTGGCCCTGCTGGCCGCCGCCTCGGGTGCGGACATCGCCGCCATGGTGGGCTTCCTGGCCCAGGCCGCGATCCGCAAGACCCCGGTGATCCTCGACGGCGTGGTCGTCGGCGCGGCGGCCGTCGTGGCCGAGGAGCTTGCGCCCGGTGCGCGCGACTGGTGGGTGGCGGGCCACCGCTCGGTCGAGCCCGCGCACGCCCTGGCACTGGGTCACCTGAGCCTGGAACCGTTGCTGGAGTTCGACATGCGACTGGGCGAGGGCTCGGGTGCGGTGGCGGCGTTGCCCCTGGTGGTGATGGCGACCCGGATCCTGGCCGAGATGGCGACCTTCGACAGCGCGGGCGTCTCCGGACCCGCCTGATGCGCCTGGCCCTGTCCTGGCTGACGGTGCTGCCCGTCCGCGTCGGCAACGAGGTCGACACCCGGGCAGCCCAGCGGGCCATCGCGTTCGCACCGTTCGTCGGCCTGCTGCTGGGCGCCGCCGCCACCGTCCTGCTCCTGATCCCCCTGCCGGACCTGCTCGCGGGCTTCCTCCTGGTCGGCTTCCTGGCCCTGGCCACCCGCGGCATGCACCTGGACGGCCTGGCCGACACCGCCGACGGCCTGGGCTGCTACGGCCCCCCGGAACGCGCACTGGCCGTGATGAAGGACGGCAGCGCCGGCCCGTTCGCGGTAGTAGCGCTGATCGTCGTCCTAGGCGCCCAAGCCGCCGCCTACCCCCACGTCCACTGGAGCGCGGTACTACTCGCCCTGACCACGGGCCGTGCCGCCTTCATCCTGTGCTGCTTGCGCGGCACCCCCGCCGCACGCCCAGAGGGCCTAGGCGCCCTGGTAGCAGGCACCCAACCCCCATGGCTGGCCGCAACGTGGTGGACAGCCCTCACCACAGCGGCATTCTTCGTTCACCCCTGGAAAGGCCCAGCCGCCATCCTCCTGGCCGCCACCCTCGTCCTGCTACTTCTCCACCACACCCGCAACCGCTTCGGCGGAATCACCGGCGACGTCCTAGGCGCAGCCTGCGAAACCGCCACCCTAACCGTCCTAACCATCACCGCCCTCTAACCAAACCCACAACCCCAACCCACCCACAACGCCCCCACAACGGCCCCGCAACATCCCCACCGAGGCTCGATTTGACATGGGTTCGGGTGCCATAGGCTGGACGAAGCCGGGCAGGCCTGGCGGGCGCTTTATCCGCCAGGCCTGCCCGGCTTTGGCCTGCCTGGGGTGCCCGTAAGGGCCCCATGTCAAATCGAGCCGGACCGGACCACCGCCCCTGAACGCAGAACTCACACCCCGCGAACGTAGGACTCACACACTCCGAACGTAGGACTCTCGCGCTCTGAACGTAGGACTCTCGGGTCCTGAACGTTCGACACGCCCGTTCTGAGCGTTCAACTCGCCTGTTCCCAACGTAGGACACGCGCGTTCTGCACGTAGGACACGCGCGTTCCCGACGTAGGACACGCGGGGTTAGTTGATTTTGGTCATCCAGCCGTGCGGGTCCGCCACTAGGCCCTGCTGGATGCCCGTCAAGTGATTGCGCAACCGCATGGTCACGTCCCCCGTCCGCCCACCCGACACGCTGAACTCACCATCGGCGTGCTTCACGTGCCCCACCGGCGTGATCACCGCCGCCGTGCCGCACGCGAACACCTCCGTCAACTCCCCCGACTCGGCCTTCTTCTCCCACTCCTCCGTGGAGATCCGCCGCTCCTCCACCGCGTACCCGAAGTCCGCCGCCAACCTCAGCAACGAGTCACGCGTGATCCCCGGCAGCAGCGCACCGGACAGCTCCGGCGTCACGACCCGCGCGTCCTCACCCGAGCCGAGGACGAAGAACAGGTTCATCCCGCCCATCTCCTCGACCCACCGCCGCTCCACCGCGTCCAACCACACGACCTGGTCGCAGCCCTGCTCCGCCGCCTGCGCCTGCGCCACCAACGACGCCGCGTAGTTGCCCGCGAACTTCGCCGCCCCGGTGCCACCCGGCGCCGCCCGCACGTACTCCGTCGACAGCCACACCGTCACCGGCTTCAACCCGCCGGCGAAGTACGACCCCGCGGGCGAGGCGATGAGCACGTACAGGTACTCCTTCGCCGGCCGCACGCCGAGGCCCTTCTCCGTCGCGTACAGGAACGGCCGCAGGTACAGCGACTCCTCGGGGATGGCGGGCACCCACCGCTCGTCGACGGCCAGCAGCTCCCGGATCGAGTCCAGGAACAGCTCGTCGGGCAGTTCGGGCATCGCCAACCGGCGCGCCGACGCGCGGAAGCGCTCGGCGTTGGCCGAAGGGCGGAAGGACGCGATCGAGCCGTCGGGCTGGCGGTAGGCCTTGAGCCCTTCGAAGATCGCCTGGCCGTAGTGCAGCACCATGGCCGCCGGGTCGAGCTCCAGCGAGCGGTAGGGCTCGACGACGGCGTCGTGCCAGCCCTGCTCCTGGTTCCAGCGGATCGTCACCATGTGGTCGGTGAAGTGCTGCCCGAAGCCCGGCTTCGCGAGTACCTCCGCAACGCGCTCCGGGGTCGCCGGCTGCGGGTTGGGGGTCCGGGTGAAAGGCAACGCGGTCGTCATGGCAGCACGATAGCCGCCAGTGGGACGTCGGAAAATCGTTGTCCCGATGCTCGGACATCCGACCATCCGTACGGGTCAGCCGACGGCCTGCCGCACTCGACCCAGCGCGAGCAGTCCGGTACCCAGCGCGAGCGCCACGCCGGTGATCACGAGCGCGTCCGCGGGTGCGCTCATCGCCAGCAGGACGGACAGGCCCAACCCCAGGCACACCGTCCGCATCGGCCAGGTCCGGTCATCGTGCAGCAGCACCCGCCCCGAGGCGTTCGTGAACCCGTAGTAGAACGCCGTGCCGCACGCACCCACCGCCAGCGCCGTCGACGGCGGCAGCGCCACCACGCCCAGAACCGCCAGTGCCGCGCCCACCACGTCCAACGGCCAGCCCGCGCGCACCTGCGGCAGGTCACCCGTCTCGGTGAGGCCGACGAGCGTGCGCCGCGCCGACGCGAGCACGAAGAACAGCGACGACACCGCCGCCACCGCCGCGCCGAACCCGAGCACGGGCAGCAACCACCGCCCGTCGGCCACGATCAACGCGTCCCGCAGCGGCGTCGGCGACAACGCCAACCGCGCCGACCCGAGCTGCCGCAGCACCGCCGCGCCGACCCCGATGCCGACCAGCAGCACGACACCGATCGCCACGGGCACCGCGAAGCGCAGCACGCGAGCCGAAAATACCTGGTCACCGACCTGCGGCGAGGTGATCCGCTCGAAGCCGACGAACACGGCGAACAGGAGCGACGCCGCCGCCATGATCCCGTCGAAACCCGGTCCCTCCCCCACCACGACCGGGTTGCGCGGCGGCGCGACCGAGAAGCACACCAGCACGACCAGGACGAGCACACCCAGCACCACGACCACCGTCGCCACGCTCAGCCCGGTGCTCCACCTGAAACCCGCCGCACCCAACCCGGCGGTCACCGCGATCAGGCCCAACGCCGCCGCCACCCGGTGCTCGGGGACGACGTACGCGCCGAACATCCCGGCCAGCGCGGCGGCCATGCCCGCTCGGCCGATCAGGTGAGCGCTCGCGCCGATGCGCGCGGGCCACGGGCCGAGTTGACTGCGGATGTAGGCGTAACCGCCCGGCGCGTCCGGATAGGCGCGGTGCTGCTTGGCGGTGGCGAACGCACAGCACACGGCGGTCACCGCGGCTAAGAGCAGACCGGGGAGGAGCCAGGGGCCTGCTACGACCGCGGCGGGGGCGAACCCGGTGAAGACACCGACCCCCAGCATCGCGCCGAGAGCGAGCGCCACGGCCCCGGCACGGGGCGTGATTGTCACCGGTACACAGTCTCAGATCAACCGGGTGACTGCGAACGCCCGGCCGGTCGACACCCGTTCGTGTTAATTGTTACTCATTGCGATCGAAGGTGCGGCCGCCCTGTGTGTGAACGAGACCTTTAGCATTCGTCGCGATCCACCACCATCCCGCCGCACGACCAGGAAGTGCCGGGAGGACCCCGTCAAGGAGCCGCAGTGACCGCGCCCAAGCTGGCCATCACCGACAGTGACCCGAGCAGCACCACCGCCGACGCCGTTGTGGTGGGCACAGTCCAGGGCCCGGACGGCCTCGCCCTCGCCCCCGGCGCCGAGGCGGTGAACGCCGCGTTCGACGGCACGCTGCCGGACGTGCTCGACGCCCTCGGCGCGAGCGGCAAGGCCGAGGAGGTCGTCACCGTGCCGACGCTGGGCAAGCTCGGCGCGCCCGTCGTGCTCGCCGTCGGCCTGGGCAAGCTCGCCGACGACGGCTCGGTGACCGAGGACCAGGTCCGCCGCGCGTCCGGTGCCGCCGCTCGCGCGCTCGGCGGCAAGAAGCGCGCCATCACCACGTTGTCCGCCCTGCACCTCGGCCCGGCCGTCGAGGGCACCGTGCTGGGCGCGTACTCGTTCACCGCCTACAAGTCCGACAAGGGCAGCGGCCCGGTCGCCCGCGTCGACCTCGTGGCGCCGACCGAGGGCGCCATCCGGGCGCACCGCGCGACGCTCAAGGCGTCCACCGCGATCGCCGAGGCCGTCAGCGCGACCCGCGACCTGGTCAACACCCCGCCGAACGACCTGTTCCCGGCGTCGTTCGCGGAGCGGGCCGCCGCCCTGGCCAAGGCCGAGGGGCTGGAGGTCGAGGTGTTGGACGAGAAGGCGCTGCGCAAGCAGGGCTTCGGCGGCATCCTCGGCGTCGGTGGCGGCTCCAGCCGTCCCCCGCGGCTGGTGCGCATCACCTACCGCGGCCCGAAGGCGGGCAAGAAGGTCGCGCTGGTCGGCAAGGGCATCACCTTCGACACCGGCGGCATCTCCATCAAGCCCGCCGCGGGCATGGACGAGATGACCTCCGACATGGGCGGCGCGGCGGCCGTGATCGCCACCGTCGTGCTGGCCGCGAAGCTGAAGTACCCGCTGGAGGTGACCGCGTGGGCGCCGATGGCGGAGAACATGCCGTCGGGCACCGCCTACCGGCCCGGCGACGTGCTGACCATGTACGGCGGCAAGACCGTCGAGGTGCTCAACACCGACGCCGAGGGCAGGTTGATCCTGTCCGACGCGATCGTGCGCGCCTGCGAGGACGCCCCGGACTACCTGATCGAGACGTCCACGCTGACCGGCGCGCAGGTCGTGTCGCTCGGCAAGCGGACCGCGGGCGTCATGGGCACCGAGGACTTCCGCGACCGCGTGGCCGCGCTCGGTCGCGCGGTGGGCGAGCAGGCGTGGGCCATGCCGCTGCCGGAGGAGCTGCGCGGCGACCTGGACTCGCGGGTGGCCGACATCGCGAACGTGGCCGGGCACCGGTTCGGCGGCATGCTGGCCGCGGGCCTGTTCCTGCGCGAGTTCGTGGCCGAGGGCGTGACCTGGGCGCACATCGACGTGGCCGGACCGTCGTTCCACAGCGGCGCGCCGTACGGGTACACCGCCAAGGGCGGCACCGGCGTCCCGGTGCGGACCCTGGCGGCGGTGCTGGCCGACATCGCGGCCAACGGCTAGTCCGACGGCGATCAGCCCCCGGCTCGCGGGGCTGGTCGCCTCCGCTAACTCGCGAGGCTGATCGCCTTGCCCGCAGTGCCCGGGTCGGCCAGGCAGCGCAGCACCAGCGCCGCCACGTCGGCCCGGGACACCTGCATGCCCGCCCGCACGTTGGTGTCCACCGCCGTGCGGAACCCTTCCGTGCGCGGCCCGTCCGTGAGCCGCGGCGGGCGGACGATCGTCCACTCCAGACCGCTGCCGCGCACGACCTCCTCCATCCGCGCCATGTCACCCCACGGGTGCTTGAACACCCGGCGCAGCACCGGCTTGACCACGTAGCGGACGAACGGGGCGTCGCCGTCGGTCACCATGCCGCTGTTGCTGACCACGACCAACCGGCGCACGTCGTGCTCCTTCATGGCCCGCACCAGCGAGTTCGTGCTGTCGGTCTGCACGGTCGTCGGCGTGCGCACGTTGCGCGGGCCGATGGCCGAGACGACCGCGTCCGCGCCGACGACGTGCGGGCCGAGCGAGTCGGGGTCCATCACGTCGGCCACCGCGTCACGGCCGTTGGGCGTGCGCACGACCGCGGTGACCTCGTGGCCCGCCTCCCGCGCCAGCTCCACGATCCTCGTCCCGGTACCGCCGCTCGCGCCTAAAACGGTGATCCTCATTCGTGTCGTCCTTCAGTTGGTGAGTGCTCACTAACCACTAGGATAGTCCCATGACCACCCGTGACCGCATGCTCGACGCGGCGGCCCACGTGATGCGCACCAGAGGGCTCGCCCGGGCGACGACGAAGGAGATCGCCAAGGCGGCGGGCTTCTCGGAAGCGGCGCTGTACAAGCACTTCACGGACAAGACCGCGCTGTTCCTCGCGGTGCTGAGGGAACGCGCGCCGAGCGACCTGGGCACCTTGTTGGCCGGGCTGGAGGCCGGGCGCGGCGACGTGCGGGAGACGTTGGTCGACATCGCGCGGGCCGCGATCGCGTTCTACGTCGAGACCTTCCCGATCGCCGCGTCGATCTTCTCGGAGCCCGCCCTGCTGGCCGCGCACCGCGAGGCGTTGCGCACGCACGAGACCGGGCCGGGAGTCGTGCCGCAAACGCTCGCCCGGTACCTCGAAGCGGAACGCGCGCTGGGCAGGCTGCCCGCGGGCGTCGACCCGCGATCGGCCGCGGACCTGATCCTGGGCGCGTGCCACTACCAGGCGTTCCTCGGCTTCTTCACCGACTGGCCCACCGATCCGCGAGGGCTGGTGGCGACCCTGTGGACGGGGCTCGGTCAGGCCTGACCCTTGCGCCGCGAGTACTCGCGCATCCGCTTCGGGTAGCCGACGATGCCCGCGTCGTAGATCGGGATGCCCAGCTTCTTGGCCAGTCGCTTGGCGCCCTCGGTGCCGTCGATCCGGCGACGCGTCCACTCACCGTCGTGCGCGACGAGCACGATCGTGGTCTCGGTCACGGTCGTCTTCGGCTCGACGTAGGCCTCCACGCCCCGGCGCGCGGCGGCCCACTGCTCCAGGTGGCCGGTGTCCGTGGACGTGGCCGACCGCAGCACGCCGGGGCGCTGCTTCCTGCGAAAACGGTCGAACAGGCCCACCGGGCCACCTCCTGCCGGGACTCCTCCCGACCATGGTGCCGGCGCGGGTGTGAAGCCGGGGCCAAATCCTCTGAACAGGACACCGCGTCGCCGGCATTCGCGCGGTAGTGACAAGATGGCAATTACACGCGCGCACCCGCGCGGAGTAAGGCATCAAGCTCTCCAGGGAGAACCCGTGACCGACACCTCCGCCGACCTTGTGATCCTCGGTGGCGGCTCGGGCGGCTACGCCTGCGCGTTCCGCGCGGCCGAGCTCGGCCTGTCCGTCATCCTGGTCGAGAAGGACAAGCTGGGGGGTACGTGCCTGCACCGCGGCTGCATCCCGACCAAGGCGCTGCTGCACGCGGCGGAGGTCGCGGACAACGCGCGCGAGGGTGACCAGTTCGGCGTGAAGTCCTCGCTGGAGGGCATCGACATCGCGGGTGTCAACTCCTACAAGGACGGTGTGGTCAGCCGGCTCTACAAGGGTCTGCAGGGTCTGGTCAAGGCCAACAAGGTAACCCTGGTCGAGGGCGCGGGCACGTTCGTCGGCCCGAACACCGTCGAGGTGGACGGGCAGCGCTACACCGGCCGCAACGTCGTGCTGGCGACCGGTTCGTACGCCCGCAGCCTGCCCGGCCTGGAGATCGGCGGCCGGATCATCACCAGCGACCAGGCGCTCAACCTGGACTTCATCCCCGAGCGGGTCGTCGTGCTCGGCGGTGGCGTCATCGGCGTCGAGTTCGCCAGCGTCTGGGCCTCCTTCGGCGCGGACGTGACCATCGTCGAGGCGCTGCCCCGCCTGGTCCCGGCCGAGGACGAGTACGCCTCCAAGCAGCTGGAGCGCGCGTTCCGCCGGCGCGGCATCAAGTTCAAGACCGGCGTGAGGTTCACCGGCGCCACCCAGTCCGACTCGGGCGTGTCGGTCACGCTGGAGTCCGGCGACGTGCTGGACGCCGACCTGCTGCTGGTCGCCGTCGGCCGCGGCCCGAACACCGCGGGCCACGGCTACGAGGAGGCCGGCGTGACGATGGAGCGCGGCTTCGTCATCACCGACGAGCGGCTGCGCACCAACCTGCCCGGCGTCTACGCCGTCGGCGACATCGTGCCCGGCCTGCAGCTCGCGCACCGCGGCTTCCAGCAGGGCATCTTCGTCGCCGAGGACATCGCCGGGCAGAACCCGAAGGTCATCGACGAGGCGGGCATCCCGCGCGTCACCTACTGCAAGCCCGAGGTCGCCTCGGTCGGCCTGTCCGAGGCCGCGGCCAAGGAGAAGTACGGTTCGGTCGAGACGTTCGTCTACGACCTCGCGGGCAACGGCAAGAGCCAGATCCTGAAGACCGCCGGCGGTGTCAAGCTCGTCAAGGCGCCCGACGGCCCGGTGGTCGGTGTCACCATGGTCGGTGAGCGGGTCGGCGAGCTGATCGGTGAGGCCCAGCTCATCTACAGCTGGGAGGCCTACCCCGAGGACGTGGCTCCGCTGGTCCACGCCCACCCGACCCAGACAGAAGCCCTCGGCGAGGCCTTCCTCGCCCTGGCCGGCAAGCCGCTGCACGTGCACGGCTGACCGTCGCACCCCAGTCAGCCGATCCCCGACCCACGCACGAGGAGTCAGCGAACGATGGCCTTCTCCGTCCAAATGCCCGCACTCGGCGAGAGCGTCACCGAGGGCACGGTCACCCGCTGGTTGAAGCAGGAGGGTGACCGCGTCGAGGTCGACGAGCCCTTGCTGGAGGTGTCCACCGACAAGGTCGACACCGAGATCCCGTCCCCCGCGGCGGGTGTGCTCCAGAAGATCGTCGCCCAGGAGGACGAGACCGTCGAGGTCGGCGCGGAACTCGCCGTCATCGGCGACGGTTCGGACGCCGGGTCCTCCGACTCGTCCGGCTCGTCCGACTCGTCCGCCGGCGAGGCCACCGCGCCCGCCGAGGAGGCGCAGCCCGAACCCCAGTCCGCGCCCGAGCCCGAGCAGCCGCAGCAGCAGGAGCAATCCGCTCCGGCCGAGGCGCCGGCCCAGTCCGGCGGCGGCGCGGCCGACGGCACCCCGGTGACCATGCCCGCGTTGGGCGAGAGCGTCACCGAGGGCACCGTGACCCGCTGGCTCAAGGCCGTCGGCGACTCGGTCGAGGTCGACGAGCCCTTGCTGGAGGTGTCCACCGACAAGGTCGACACCGAGATCCCGTCACCGGTGGCGGGCACCCTGCTGGAGATCAGCGCCGGTGAGGACGAGACCGTCGAGGTCGGCGGTCAACTCGCGGTGATCGGCTCGGGCTCGCCCGCGCCCGCCGCGCAGGAAGCGCCCAAGCCCGCGCCCACGCAGGAAGCCCCGAAGCCCGCTCCGGCGGCTCCCCAGCAGGAGGCTCCCAAGCAGGAAGCCCCCCAGCAGGAGGCTCCCAAGCAGGAGGCCCCGAAGCAGGAGGCCCCCGCCGAGGAGTCGGCCAACGGCGCGCCGTACGTGACGCCGCTGGTGCGCAAGCTCGCGTCGGAGAACGGCATCGACCTCGCCACGCTCAAGGGCACCGGCGTCGGTGGCCGGATCCGCAAGCAGGACGTGCTCGCCGCCGTCGAGGCCGCGAAGGCGCCCAAGCAGGAGCAGGAGGCGCCCAAGCCGGCCGCCGCGTCGTCCGCACCCGCCCAGCGGGTCGCCACCCCGCCGGCCGACACCAGCGGCAAGCGCGGCACGGTGCAGAAGCTGCCCCGGCTGCGGCAGATCGTCGCCCAGCGCACGCGGGAATCGCTGCAGGTCTCGGCGCAGCTGACCCAGGTGTTCGAGGTGGACGTCACCAAGATCGCCCGGCTGCGCAACCGGGCCAAGGCGGCGTTCGAGCAGCGCGAGGGCACGAAGCTGACGTTCCTGCCGTTCTTCGCCAAGGCGGCGGTCGAGGCGCTCAAGCAGCACCCGGTGCTGAACGCCTCCATCGACGAGGAGAAGAAGGAGGTCGTGTACCACGGTGCCGAGCACCTGGGTATCGCGATCGACACCGAGCGGGGCCTGCTCAACGCGGTCATCGCGAACGCGGGCGACCTGAACCTGGCCGGCCTGTCGCACAAGATCGGCGACCTGGCGGCGCGGGCGCGGGGCAACAAGCTCACGCCCGACGAGCTGACCGGCGGCACGTTCTCGCTGACCAACCTGGGCAGCAACGGCGCGCTGTTCGACACCCCGATCATCCAGCAGCCGCAGGTCGGCATCCTGGGTGTGGGCGTGGTCAAGAAGCGCCCGGTGGTGATCACGGACGAGAACGGCGACGACACCATCGCCATCCGGTCCATGGCCTACCTGGCGCTGACCTACGACCACCGGCTGGTCGACGGCGCCGACGCGGGTCGGTTCCTCACCACGGTCAAGAACCGCCTGGAAGAGGGCTCGTTCGAGGCCGACCTCGGTCTCTGAGGCCACGTTCGACGTTCGGCGAGGGCCGCTCCCGGCACACCGGGGGCGGCCCTCGCCGTTGCGCCTCCACGACGGGGGCACTTCGGCACCGAAGGGTGACGGTCGGCGTGGTGCGGGTGACACGTCCGCCGCTGTGCAACCGACCCCCTGCTGCGAGACGATCAACGCATGCGGGTTGTCATCGCGGGATCGTCGGGCCTGATCGGCACCAGTCTGGTCGCCGCGCTGCGCGGCGCGGAGCACGAGGTCCTGCGGTTGGTCCGGCGGCGGCCCTCGGCGCCGGACGAGCGGCGCTGGGACCCGCCCGCCGGTCGGATCGACGCGGGCGCGTTGGACGGCGTGGACGCGGTGGTCAACCTGTGCGGCGCCGGTGTGGCGGACAAGCGGTGGAGTGACGCGCGCAAGCAGGTGCTGCTGGACAGCCGCACGGTGCCGACCGAGGTGCTGGCCGCGGCCGTCGCCGAGCACGGTGTCCCGGTGCTGGTCAACGCGAGCGCCATCGGCTACTACGGCGACACCGGTGACGAGGTGGTCGACGAGACGAGCCCGTCGGGCACCGGTTTCCTGGCCGAGCTGTGCCGCCAGTGGGAGGCCGCCACCGCGCCCGCCGACGAGCACGCCCGCGTGGTGCGGATGCGCACGGGACTGGTCATCAGCCCCTCCGGCGGCCTGTTCGGCCAGATCAAGCCGCTGTTCTCGTTCTTCCTCGGCGGCCGCCTCGGTGACGGCCGCCAGTACATGCCGTGGATCTCCTTGGACGACGCGATCTCGGCCATCCGGTTCGTGATCGAGCACGACGTCTCCGGCCCGGTGAACATCACCGCGCCCAGCCCGGTCACCAACGCCGAGTTCACCCGCACGGTCGGGCACGCGCTGCGCCGGCCGACGCCGTGGGTGGCGCCCGCGTTCGCGTTGAAGGCGGTGTTGGGCGAGGTCGCGGAGGAAGGCCTGCTCTCCGGTCAGCGCGCGGTGCCGCGGGTGCTCGAACAACGCGGCTTCCAGTTCCTGCACCCCGCGCTCGGTGCGGCCGTGGCGGCGGCCGTCGAGGGGTGATGGGCGCGCTGATCGGGGTCGTGCTGGCGCTGGCCTCGATGGTCCTGGGTTTCACCGTCCGCCACGAGCCGCCGGGGTTGGACCAGGGGCTGCACCAGACCGCGGTGGAGCTGGGACCGGCGTTCGCGCAGTCGGCGGCGGTGGTGAGCCTCGTGCTCAGCCCCGGTCTGGCCACGATCGCGTTGCTGGCGTTGGGGTTGCGGGCGTTGCTGGCCAAGGACCCGCTGCTGGCGAAGTCCGCCGTGCTGCTCGCGGTCTGCTGGTCCACGCTGTTCGCCCGGCACGTCTACCAGCGGGTCCGGCCGATCGAGTTCCCGAAGTGGGCCTACCCGAGCGGGCACGTCACGGCGGTCACCTCGGTGGCGTTCACCGGCGTGGTGCTGTGCGCGTGGTTGGCGCGCAGGCACCTCAGGCTCGCGGTGGCGCTGGCCTGCACGTCGGTGCTGGTCACGGCGGCCAGCCGGGTGGTGCTGGAGATGCACTGGTTCACCGACACGGTCGGCGCGGTGCTGGCCGTGGTCGGGGTCGGCCTGGTCGTCTCCCGTGCCCTGGGGCTGGTGCCCGTGGGCGTAGTGTCGAGACGTGAGCAGTCCTGACCTTTCCTGCCGCACCTCGACCGACCCGATCGAGGTGCGCGAGCTGGGCACCATCGACTACCTCGCCGCGTGGGACCTGCAACGCGAACTCGCCGAGGCACGCGCGGACGGCGCGATCGGCGACACGGTGTTGCTGCTGGAGCACCCGCCCGTCTACACGTGCGGTCGGCGCACCGAGCCCGAGGAGCGGCCCAGGGGCGGCGACGTCCCGATCATCGACGTGGACCGCGGCGGCAAGATCACCTGGCACGGACCCGGGCAGCTGGTCGGCTACCCGATCGTGGGGTTGGCCGAGCCGCTGGACGTGGTGCAGTACGTCCGCCGCCTGGAGCAGGCGCTGATCCACGTGTGCGACCAGCTCGGCGTGCGCACGGGTCGGGTCGAGGGCCGCAGCGGCGTGTGGATCCCGGCCGACGACAAGGGCGTCGAGCGCAAGGTCGCGGCGATCGGGATCCGGGTGCAGCGCGGCGTCACCATGCACGGATTCGAGATCAACTGCGATGCCGACCTGTCCGCTTTCGGCGACATCATCCCGTGCGGGATCAGGGATGCCGGGGTGGCGTCGCTGTCGCGGGAGCTGGGCCGGGACGTGACCGTGGCCGAGGTGCTGCCGCTGGCCCGCCAGGCCGTCATCGACGCGTTGAACGGCGACCTGCCCGTCACCGAGCGCACCCTGGTCCGGTCGGAGCCGGTCGCCGCCGGCGTCACCTTCGCGGTCCGGACGGGCTGACAGCCACCTCACCCTCCCCCTAGTGTTCCGGAATTACGGATTACCAGGAGGGAGTTTCGTCGTGCCCCTGACCCGACGACACCTGTTCCGCACCTGCGGGGCGGCCGGCGCCGCCACGCTCCTGCCCGCCGTGCCCGCGAACGCGACCGCCCAGCCCGACGACTGGCTCGCCTGGTTCCGGGCCAACCCGCGGCACGTGGCCGTGGCGCTGGACGACGGGCGCGGTGGTCGGGTCGCGCACCGGCCGCACGAGCGGCAGCCGTTGGCGTCGGCGGTGCAGGTCGTGCACCTGGCCGCGTACGCGGAGGCCGTCGAGACCGGCCTGGCGCGGCCGGACGAGGAGGTGCGCGTCGGCGCGTGGGAGCAGTACTACCTGGGCCTGGACGGCGGCGCGCACCAAGCTTCGCTGCGGGCGCTGGGCATCCCGTCCACCAACGGCGTCACGGCCGACGACCCGCACCGGGTGGTCACGTTGGACGACCTGGCCTCGGTGATGATCCGGCACGGCGACAACGCCGCCGCGGACTTCCTGCGCCACCGCCTGGGCGCCGTGGCGTGGCCCGGCCTGGAGGTGCCGGAGATCCTGGCCGAGGTGCTGCACCTCGTGCTCGGGCGGCCGGTGGACGTCCGGCGGTACCTGCGTGATCCGCGGTTGCAGCTGGAGGTGATCGGGAGGTTCCCCGACATCCCGAAGACCTACGAGGGTCAACGGCCCTGGGCGCGGGGCACGTGGGCGGGCACGGCGGCGGCGCTGAACCAGGCGCACCGGGCGATGACCGCCGTGCCGCTCGCCAGGACGCACCTCGAACGCCGTCAGCCGCTCCCGCCGGGTGTGGCGGGCATCGGGTTCAAGGGCGGGTCGCTGCCTGGGATCGTCACGGTCGGCTTCGGCGTGCGGTGGGAGGACGGCCGGGTGGGCAGCGCGGCGGTGTTGATCCGCGAGGTCGACGAGGCGTGGTCCGCGCGCGCGGACGACCTGGTGCGGTTGGTCCAAAAGGCCCTGGTGGAGCCCGCTGTCCTGCGGGAATTCCACGTGACTCTCTCGTAGGATCACCGCGGTGGACCTGGTGCAGCGACTAGCCGAGCTGGAACAGCGCGTGGCCGCGCTGGAGGGTGACGAGCAGGAGCCGCTCCCGTCACCCGAGGAAGCCGACGGCGGCGCGTTCGGCTACGGCGGTCAGGTCGCGGTGGGCGACGGCCGGGTCTCGTGGCGGATCGACCTGACCCCCGGGCGCACGCTGTCGTTGCCGGACCGGCCCCGGATCGAGGTGCTGTCCGCGTTGGCGCACCCGGTGCGGGTGGAGCTCGTCCGGACGCTGCTGGCGCAGGGCGGGCAGCCCGCGGCGGCGTTGCAGGAGGCGGCCCGACTCGGGTCGACCGGCCAGCTGTACCACCACCTCAAGGCGCTGACCACGTCCGGCGTGGTGGAGCAGGACAAGCGCGGTAGCTACCGGTTGCGACCGGACGCGATCGTCCCCGTGCTCGTCCTGCTCACCGCCGCGTCGGACGTCGCGGGTCAGCTGCGCAGCTGAGGCGCGACGGCGGCCGCGATCAGCTCGACGTGGTCGAGGTCGGCGAGGTCCAGCACCTGGAGGTAGGCCCGGCTGATGCCGGTCTTCGCACGCCACGCGCCGAGCTTGTCCACCACCTCGTCGGGCGTGCCCGCCACGCCGTTCTCGCGCAGTTCGGCGACCTCGCGACCGATGGCGGCGGCCCGCCGGGCGACCTCCGCGTCGTCGCGCCCGACGCACACCACGAGGGCCGCGGACCGGGTGACCTCCGCCGGGTCGCGGCCGATCGCGCCGCACGCCTCGTCGACCCGGGCGAGCACCTCGACCGCGGCGTCCACCGGCTGGAACGGCAGGTTGAACTCGTCGGCGAACCGCGCCGCGAGCGCCGGCGTGCGCTTGCGGCCCGTGCCGCCGACCAGCACCGGGATCCGACCCGCTGGCTTGGGCAGCGCGGGCGAGTCGGCCAGCCGGTAGTGCTTGCCGGCGAAGTCGTAGGTCTGCCCGACCGGCGTGTTCCACAGCCCGGTGATGATCTCCAGCTGCTCCTCGTACCGCTCGAAGCGCTCGATCGTGGCCGGGAACGGCAGGCCGTAGGCGGTGTGCTCGGCCTCGTACCAACCCGCGCCGAAGCCGAACTCGACCCGGCCGCCGGACATCCGGTCCACCTGCGCCACCGAGATGGCCAGCGGACCGGGGTGGCGGAACGTGGCGGCGGTCATCAGCGTGCCGAGCCGGATGGTCTCGGTGTCGCGGGCGAGGCCCGCGAGGGTGATCCAGGCGTCGGTAGGGCCGGGCAGGCCGTCCCCGCCACCCATCTTGAGGTAGTGGTCGGAGCGGAAGAACGCGTCGTAGCCCGCGGCCTCGGCGGTGCGCGCCACCGCCAGCAGGTCGTCGTAGGAGGCCCCTTGCTGGGGCTCGGTGAAGATGCGGAGTTCCACCGCGATCACGCTAGTCGGCCGTGCGACCGGCCTGCGATCCGAGCGTCTCGACGAGGCGTCAACGGCGCCGCGACCGCGACCGCCTCTCCTCGACGGGCGCGGTGACCGGGACGTCCGGGCTTGCGACCTCCGGCGTGATCCGCAGCCCCTCCACCACCCGCACGATGGTCCGCTCGACCTCGGCGCTGGCCTTGCGCGGGTCGGACGCGCCGGCGATCGTGCTCGCGCCCGCCGACAGCGCACCGAACAGCAGCCTGCTCATCGTCTCCACCGGCAGCTGCTCCAGCTCGCCGGAGTCGACCAGGACCTCGATGGTGGAGCGCAGCAGGCCGTAGCTGAAGTGCTCCTCGGCCTCGCGCCAGCGCTCCCAGCCCATCACCACCGGCGCCTCGTGGATCACGATCCGCTGGTAGGCGGGCTCCAGGCACACCCGCACGTACGCGCGCAGGCCCGCGATCGCGGTCTCCCACGGGTCGCCGGGCGCGCTGACGATCTCGCCGAGCTTCTCGATGAACTTGGTCTCCACCGAGTCGAAGGCGGCCTCGAACAACGCCTGCTTGCCGCTGAAGTGGTGGTAGAGCGCGCCCTTGGTGAGCCTGGCCCGCTTGACCACCTCGTCCAGCGACGTGCCCGCGTACCCCCGTTTGGTGAACAGCTCCACGGCACTGTCCACGAGGGCCTGCCTCGTCGACTCCGAGTAGTCCAACCGCCTCGACCGCACTGTCACCACGTTCACAACCGTACGACATACCGACGGTACGTACTCGTGGTATGTTCGTCCTATCGGCCATACCGACGGTATGCGAAAGACCTCAGGTATGACGCCGGTCACCACGAGAGGAGGGCGTGATCATGAGTTGGTCCGACTTCTACCGACGGCGCGACGCTCTGGACGCCGTGCTCCGCGCCGCGGCGGGGGATCCCGCGGCACCCCTCGCGTTCGACCGCGACCTGTTCGCCACCGAGGACGACCTGCTCCTGGCGTTGCACTACCGCTGGATGCAGCAGCTCACCGGCCGGCTGGGCACGGCGCTGGAGGACGGCGACGACGACCGCGTCGAGATCGTCGCGCGCACGTGGCGCGCACTGGCCGCCGAGCAGCCGGTGCTGCGCGCGGTGCTCGACGCGCACCTGACCTCGACCGAGGCGGTCGAGCGGGAGCAGCGCCTGCTGGCGCTCACCGCGGGCCTGGCCGAGCTGTCCGAGCCGGGCGCGGAGATCGCCCGCGTCGGCGCGGCGTTCGCGAACCTGATCCGCACGCGGCCGGGCGTCGTGGCGGGCGGGCACCGCAGGCTCGCCAAGAGCGCGTGACCGCCTGGTAGGTATTGACCCATGCCGAAGTGGATCGCCCGGAAGTGGGACACCGCCGACATCCCGGACCAGAGCGGGCGCACCGCGCTGGTCACCGGGGCCAACTCGGGCCTCGGTCTGCGCACCGCCGAGGTGCTGGCGGGCAAGGGCGCGCGCGTGCTGCTCGCCTGCCGGTCCGCCGAACGCGGGCAGCGCGCGCTGGAACGGGTGCTCGCCACCGGCGGCAAGGCCGAGCTGGTGACCCTGGACCTGGCCGACCTGTCCTCGGTCCGGTCGGCCGCCGCACTGGTGCGCGAGCTCACCGGTGACGCGCTGGACGTGCTGGTCAACAACGCGGGCGTGATGGCGGTGCCGCTGGGGCGCACCGCCGACGGCTTCGAGCGCCAGTTCGGCACCAATCACCTCGGCCACGCCGCGCTGACGTGGCTGCTCATGCCCGCGTTGCGCACCCGTCCGGGCGCGCGCGTGGTCACCGTGGCCAGCCTGGCCCACCAGCTGGGCCGGGTCGACCTGGCCGACCCGAACTACGAGGTGCGCCGGTACACGTCGTGGGGCGCCTACGGGCAGTCCAAGCTGGCGAACCTGCTGTTCACCCGTGAGCTGGACCGGCGGACCAGGGCCGCGGGCGTGGACGTGACGTCCGTCGCCGCGCACCCCGGCGTCACCGCCACGGAGCTGAGCGCGAACATGGCCCGCGCGCGGGGCAACCCGCTGCTCGGGTTCGGCACCCGGATCAGCGACTTCTTCTCGCAGTCCGTCGAGGTCGGTGCGTTGCCGCAGCTCTACGCGGCGACGGCGCCCGACGTCGAGCCGGGCGGCTACTACGGGCCCGACGGCTTCCGCGAGATGCGCGGCCACCCGGTGCCGGTCGGGTCGACGACGGCCGCCCGCGACGACCTCGCGGCAAGCCGTTTGTGGGACTTGACGGCCAAGCTCACGGGCGTAGCGCCCGACCCCGCGTGACGTAGGGTTGAACCCGTGACCGTCGTACCTGAAGGTCGGAAGCTGCTGCGGCTGGAAGTCCGCAACAGCCAAACGCCCATCGAGAAGAAGCCCTCGTGGATCAAGACCAAGGCGAAGATGGGCCCCGAGTACCGGGAGCTCAAGGGCCTCGTCAAACGCGAGGGCTTGCACACGGTGTGCGAAGAAGCCGGTTGTCCCAACATCTACGAGTGCTGGGAAGACCGGGAGGCCACCTTCCTGATCGGTGGCGAGCAGTGCACCCGTCGCTGCGACTTCTGCCAGATCGACACCGGCAAGCCCGCCGACCTCGACCGCGATGAACCGCGGCGGGTGGCGGAGTCGGTGCAGGCCATGGGTCTGCGCTACTCGACCGTGACCGGCGTGGCGCGTGACGACCTGGAGGACGGCGGCGCGTGGCTGTACGCCGAGACCGTCCGCCAGATCCACGCGATGAACCCGGGCACCGGCGTCGAGCTGCTGATCCCGGACTTCAACGCGGTGCCCGAGCAGCTGGCCGAGGTGTTCTCGTCGCGCCCGGAGGTCCTGGCGCACAACCTGGAGACCGTGCCGCGCATCTTCAAGCGCATCCGGCCGGCGTTCCGCTACGAGCGGTCGCTGGAGGTCATCACCGCGGCCCGCGAGGCCGGCCTGGTGACCAAGTCCAACCTGATCCTGGGCATGGGCGAGACGCCGGACGAGGTCACCGAGGCGCTCAACGACCTGTACGACGCGGGCTGCGAGATCATCACCATCACGCAGTACCTGCGGCCCTCGCCCCGGCACCACCCGGTGGAGCGGTGGGTGAAGCCGGAGGAGTTCGTGACGCACAAGGAGACCGCCGAGGGCATCGGGTTCTCCGGCGTCATGGCCGGTCCCCTGGTCCGCTCGTCCTACCGCGCCGGGCGGCTGTACGCGCAGGCCGTGCAGAAGCGCGGCGACGTGCTGCCGGAGAACCTGCGCCACCTGCTGGAGGCGGGCGGCGCGGCGCAGGAGATCACCTCACTGCTGTCGGCCCGCTGAGGGTTCGTCGAGCACCACGCCGTCCAGCGCTCGGACGTAGTCCGCTCCGAAGGCGCTGGACGGCGTGTGCGCGCCGGGGGTCGTGTCGGCCAGGCGTTGGATCGCCTTGATCACCGAGTCGGCGGTGAGGTCGTAGGCGTTCGGTCCGGTGAGCGCGGCCCGGACCCGGTTGCCGTCGTCGTCCCACGCCTCGCCGAACACCTCGCAGCGCGTCCTGGCCCTGGTGGTGCCGTTCGGACCGCCGATGCGCTTGGCCAGCGCCTTGCCGAGCCGTTGCGCCGGGCCCGTGCGCAGCAGCGGCCCGGTGAGCGGCTGGAGCTTGCCCAGCACGCCCGGGATCGTGGTGAACGTGGTGATGTTCGGGATGCCGGTGGACCGGTAGGCGGTGCTCACGTCACCCCACGGGATGGCGCCGACCTCGCGCGGCCGGTCGCGGAAGTGCGCCGTGCGTCGGCGGTGGCCCAGCCGCACGCCGCGGATCTCGCCGTCCACCCGTGCCCGTCCCCCGCCGCCCGAGCCCTCGACGGCGGTCAGCGCCGTGCCCGCGCTGGCGCCGCCCTGGACCAGGAACGCGAGGTCCAGGTGCGTGGCCGTGGGCAGGGCGGCGTGCAGCATGGCCGCGAGGCAGTCGGTGGGGACGACGTCGAAGCCGGCGCCGGGCAGCAGCACCACCCCGGCGCGCTTCGCCTCGTCGTCGCGCCGGCTCACGGCCTCGAAGACGTCGATCTCGCCGGTGATGTCCACGTAGTGCGTGCCGTTCTTGATGCACGCGTCCACCATCGGCCCGGAGGTCGACGAGAACGGCCCGGCGCAGTGGGCGACCGCGTCCACGTCCTCCAACGCCTCCGCCGCCCGGTCGAGCCCGAAGACCCGGTGCTCCAACCCCAGCCGTTCGGCGAGGGGACGCACCTTCGCCGCGTCACGCCCCGCCAACACCGGCCGCAACCCCCGCCGCACCGCCAGTTCCGCGACGAGCGTGCCCGTGAACCCGTATGCGCCGTAGACCATCCACCTCATGCGGTAGAAGCTACTAGCAGGTAGCTAACTCGACGACCGCCGCCGCACCACGATGCTGCCCGCCACCAACAACACACCCACCACGCACACCGGCGCGGCCCACGCCAACCGCTCCATGCGCAGCCGGCCGCAGATCTCGACGAACGCCGCGCCCTCGGCCTCGACCGCCAGGGCGTCGAACCCCATGGCCAGGCTGTTGCCGCAGGAAATCGGGACGCCCACCGGCGAGTCGGTGGACAGCGGCAGCAGCATGATCAGCAGGCCGGCCAGGAAGAACGCAACACCAACCACCGCGGTGACCGCCCTGGGCGACATGTGAGGAAGTTACGTCTTCGACACGCGCCGGGATAGGGGGATGTCACATAGGGGGATCCGGTTAGCAGCCCCTAATGGGCCATCCGGCCTACTAGGGGTAAGCGGACACCTTGGCGCGCCGAACGGTCCCGCGGCCCTTCAACCCGACCAGTCGAACCATTCACGGCGGTGCCGCGCGACCGATTCCGCCGGCCGCGATCACCCGGAAACCCGGTAACCACTCGATCGAGTGACTTGCTTTCCGCAGGCCCCACCCAATACGCGCAAGACCGCGCCGCAGCGTGCCCGAACCCACGTCTGCGCACCTCATCGGCCCGGGCCGGCGGTTCCCACCGCTGAGCTCAGACCATCCGCCGTTCAGCGACAGGCCGAGCCGTTCCACCCTTTCGTGGGCCATGGTCGAACTATTCGCCCATTCCGCCGCGCCCGCCGAGGGAGCTCAAGGCCGCCGTGAACACCATCGAAGACGACACCCTGCTGATCGCCCTGGAACGTCGACTCGCAGCCGCTCTGGGCGGCAGCACCCGATTCGGCAAGCTGGCGTTGCGCTGGCCCGCGGCCGCCGCGCAACGGGCCGCGGACACGGTCGCGTTCCGCACGAACGACGTCGGCGGCTACGGCCCACTCCCCCTCGACCGCACCCTGGACGTCACCACCATCACCGCCCGCTTCGCGCGAATACCCGAGTTCGCCCGGACCGACGAACTGAAGCAGTCCCGCTTGATCCCGTGCGCCGACCAGGAGCGCGAAGAACTGCTCACCGCACCCATTCCGATGGACCGCTGGATCGCGTTCGAGACCGAGATCGGCCGCCGCGTCTACCGCCTGCACGAGGGCCGTTGGCGCGAGTTGCGCGAAAGACGCGGCCACGCCGCCTGACCGCCGCGTGACGCTCGACCAATGGCGACCGGCCTGCCTCCGACCACGGCTAGTGTCGCCGACATGGCGACGATCTCCGCGCTGTACCACTACCCGGTGAAGGGCTGCGCCGGCATCCGCGTGCCGACCGGCGTCCTGGGCCGCGCGGGCCTCGCCCACGACCGCCGCTTCCTGGTCACCGACCTCGCCGGCACCTTCCGCTCCCAGCGCCGCGACCCCCTGCTCGCCACCATCCAGCCCACCGTCGACGACGAGCAACTCACCCTCTCCGCACCCACCGCGGGCACCGTCCACGTACCGATCGACACGACCGCGCCACGGCGGCCGATCACCCTGTTCGGCGTGCCCTACACCGGCATCGACCTGGGTGAGGACGTCGCAACCTGGCTGACCGCCGTGCTGGGCAAGCCGAGCAGGCTCGTGCTGGCACCACCCGAGCACCACCGCATCACCGACGGCCTCACCCCCGGCACGTCCGGCTACGCCGACAGCTGCCCGGTGCACCTGCTCTCCACGACCTCACTGCGTGACCTGAACGACCGCATCACCACCAACGGCGGCCATCCGGTCCCCATCAGCCGTTTCCGCCCGAACATCGTCGTCGACGGCTGGCAAGCCCACGAGGAGGACCACGCCCTCCACCTCACCACGGGCGCCGTGGACCTCGGCTACGCCAAACCCGCGACCCGCTGCGTCGTCACCACAGTCGACCAACCAACCGGCACCCGCGCCGGCCCCGAACCACTGCGCACCCTCGCCACTTACCGCCGCACCCCGGACGGCATCGCATTCGGCGCGAAATACGCCGTCCTCCAGCCTGGCCGAATCGCGGTCGGCGACGTCCTCACCACCGTCGAACGTTCCGAAACCGACCTGTCGGGAGTGGCCCGGGCCCCCGTCAGCCACTAGCCGTACGCCCGAGCACGCATGGGTTGCGCGCAATCACGCGGCTCGCGTCCGCGTTACGCCACTCGCCGACCTTCGTGTCGACAGCAGAAGACCTCACGATGATCGTGAAGCTGTGCTCTTGCGTGATGGGCTGCGGGTAAGGACTCGCGGTCCGGATCGAGACACCGATGGGCTGGCCGGCCGGTCAAGCTCCGAGAGCTGACGGTCGTGCGGTGTGGCCGACAGGCGCCCTGGAGGGCTTGCACCACTGCGTGCGCGGAAAACCCCCAACCGATCGTCCAAAGTGGCGGCAGACGAGGCTTCAGAGGGCGAAGCGAAGGCGCGAAGCGCTGAAGCGGCGCCCACCAACGGGGGGTCAGGGGCGACAGCCCCGGCGGGGGTCCGGGGGCGGAGCCCGCCGGGCGGGGCGCGGGGGTTGCACCCCCGCACCAGCACAGTGGGCGCGGCAGGGTTCGAACCTGCGACCGCTCGGGTGTAAGCCGAGTGCTCTTCCGCTGAGCTACGCGCCCCCGAAGCGCCGGCGGTCGGTTGGCCGGCGCCAGAAGGTATCAGGCCAGGGCGGCGACGGCCTTCTTCCAGGCTTCCTGGTCGCGGGGCTCGCCGGGGGCGTTGACCTCGGCGTAGCGGACGATGCCTGCGGTGTCGACGAGGAACGTGCCGCGGTTGGCCAGGCCCGCCTTCTCGTTGAACACGCCGTAGGCCTGCGCGACCTGTCCGTGCGGCCAGAAGTCCGACAGCAGCGGGAACTGGTAGGCCTCTTGGGCGGCCCACGCCTTCAAGCTGAACGGTGTGTCCACGGACACACCGATGACCTGCACGTTCTCGTCCTCGTACGCGGCCAGTTCGTCGCGCACCTGGCACAGCTCGCCGGTGCAGATGCCGCTGAACGCGAACGGGTAGAACACCAGCAGCACGTTGCGCTCCCCGCGGAACGAGGAGAGCGTCACGGGCTGCTTGTTGTAGTCGTTGAGCGTGAAGTCCGGGGCCAGAGCGCCAACCTCGACCAATGCAAACCCCTCCACCAAGACGAACCGACCCGAACCGAACCCGAAGCCGGGCAACCCGAAGAACGGGCTCCACCCGATCGGGGAGCCCGCCGTCGAGCCTAGGGCATGGGCGGTCGGCGACTCGTCGTGGCTAGCGCTTCGTCTTGGCCGACTTCGGGGAGACGAGCCTGGTCGCGGACCAGTCACCGCTCACCGTGATGTTGGAGGTCTGGGCGAGCCCCGCGGTGGACACGGCCTCGGCGATGTCGCTCGGCTCGACGTGACCGGCCCGCCCCGTCTTGGGCGTCAGCACCCAGATCACGCCGTCGTCCGCCAACGACGTGGTGGCGTTGATCAAGGCGTCGGCCAGGTCGCCGTCCTCCTCGCGCCACCACAGCAGGACCACGTCCATGACCTCGTCGGAGTCCTCATCGAGCAGATCACCGCCCACCCGCTCCTCGATCGCGGCGCGGAGGTCGTCGTCGACGTCCTCGTCCCAGCCGATCTCCTGGACCACGCTGCCCGGTTCGATCCCGAGCCTGTCGGCGACACCGATCTTGCCGGCGTCTTCCGCGGCGACCACGGCTTCCACTCCTCCAAGTACACAAGAGCGGCAGCCGGGGTACGACTGCCGCGCGATGTCACTACCAGTCGCGGCTAGCGAACACTGTCTGCCCCGCCACGCGCAACCGTAACGGCCAAGACACGCCGCATCGGGTACCCCCGAGTGCGGTACTCCGACCGGATGAGGCACGCTCTACACACCTCCTATTCGCGCGCGCGAGGGAAACGATCCAGAGTTACTCACCGGTAGAGGTGACGGGACCGTGACCAGCAGGCGACGATGGAGACAGAAGACACCGGAACGAGGAGATCCCTTGGCCCCGCAGAACCCCCCCGAGCGGGTACGCGTCATCCGTGACGGTCTGGCCGCCCACCTCCCCGACATCGACCCGGAGGAGACCGCGGAGTGGCTGGAGTCGTTCGACGCCGCGCTCAAGGGCGGCGGGCAGCAGCGCGCCCGCTACCTGATGCTGCGGCTGCTCGAGCGGGCCAGGGAGAGCCACGTCGGCGTCCCGTCGCTGACCAGCACGGATTACGTGAACACCATCCCCACCGAGCGCGAGCCGTGGTTCCCCGGCGACGAGGAGGTGGAGCGCCGCTACCGGGCCTGGGTCCGGTGGAACGCGGCGATGACCGTGCACCGCGCGCAGCGGCCCGGCGTCGGCGTCGGCGGTCACATCTCGACCTACGCGTCGTCCGCGAGCCTCTACGAGGTCGGCTTCAACCACTTCTTCCGGGGCAAGGACCACCCCGGTGGCGGTGACCACGTGTTCATCCAGGGCCACGCTTCGCCCGGCGTGTACGCTCGCGCGTTCCTCGAAGGCCGGTTGAGCGCCGAGCAGCTCGACGGCTTCCGCCAGGAGTTCTCGCACGCCGGACCGGGTGGCGGCCTGCCGTCGTACCCGCACCCGCGGCTGATGCCGGACTTCTGGGAGTTCCCGACCGTCTCCATGGGCCTGGGCCCGATGAACGCGATCTACCAGGCGCGGTTCAACCGCTACCTGCGCGACCGCGGCATCAAGGACACCTCCGACCAGCACGTCTGGGCGTTCCTCGGCGACGGCGAGATGGACGAGCCGGAGTCGCGCGGCCTGCTCCAGGTCGCGGCCAACGAGCAGCTGGACAACCTGACCTTCGTGGTGAACTGCAACCTGCAGCGCCTCGACGGCCCGGTGCGCGGCAACGGCAAGATCATCCAGGAGCTGGAGGCGTTCTTCCGCGGCGCGGGCTGGAACGTCATCAAGGTCATCTGGGGCCGTGAGTGGGACTCCCTGCTGCACGCCGACCGCGACGGCGCGCTGGTCAACCTGATGAACACCACGCCGGACGGCGACTACCAGACCTACAAGGCCAACGACGGCGCGTACGTCAAGGAGCACTTCTTCGGGCGCGACCCGCGCACCAAGGAGCTGGTCTCGCCGATGTCCGACGACGAGGTGTGGAACCTCAAGCGCGGCGGCCACGACTACCGCAAGGTCTACGCGGCGTACAAGGCGGCGGTGGAGCACCACGGCCAGCCGACGGTCATCCTCGCCAAGACCATCAAGGGCTACGGCCTGGGCCCGCACTTCGCGGCGCGCAACGCCACGCACCAGATGAAGAAGATGACCCACGAGGACCTGAAGCTCTTCCGGGACAGCCTGCGCATCCCGATCGAGGACAAGGACCTGGACCCGTACCTGCCGCCGTACTACCACCCCGGCAAGGACTCCCCGGAGATCCAGTACCTGCTGGAGCGGCGCAAGCAGCTCGGCGGGTTCGTGCCGGAGCGGCGGACGAAGTCCAAGGCGCTGGTGCTGCCCGGTGACAAGGTCTACGACGTGATCAAGCGGGGCTCGGGCAAGCAGGAGGTCGCCACCACGATGGCGTTCGTCCGGCTGGTCCGCGACCTGGCCAAGGACCCGGAGATCGGCGGCCGCATCGTGCCGATCATCCCGGACGAGGCGCGCACGTTCGGCATGGACTCGATGTTCCCGGCGCAGAAGATCTACAACCCGAACGGGCAGATGTACACCTCCGTGGACGCCCAGCTGATGCTGGCGTACAAGGAGAGCGAGCAGGGCCAGATCCTGCACGAGGGCATCAACGAGGCCGGGTCGACGGCGTCGTTCACCGCGGCGGGCACGTCGTACGCCACGCACGGCGAGCCGATGATCCCGATCTACATCTTCTACTCGATGTTCGGGTTCCAGCGCACCGGTGACGGCCTGTGGGCGGCGGCGGACCAGATGGCGCGCGGTTTCGTGCTGGGCGCCACGGCCGGCCGCACCACGTTGACCGGTGAGGGCCTCCAGCACGCGGACGGGCACTCGCTGCTGCTGGCGCACACCAACCCCGCCGTGGTGGCGTACGACCCGGCGTGGTCGTTCGAGGTGGCGCACATCGTCAAGGACGGCCTGCGGCGGATGTACGGCGAGAACGCCGAGAACGTCTTCTACTACATGACCGTCTACAACGAGCCGTACCAGCAGCCGGCCGAGCCGGCGGACCTGGACGTCGAGGGCCTGCTCAAGGGCCTGTACCGGTACCGGGTGGCGTCGGTGCAGAGCGGTCCGCGGGCGCAGCTGATGGCGTCGGGCGTGGCGATGCCGTGGGCGATCAAGGCGCAGCAGATGCTGGCCGAGGAGTGGGGCGTGCAGGCCGACGTGTGGTCCGCGACGTCGTACTCGGAGCTGCGGCGCGAGGCGGTCGAGGTCGACCGGCACAACCTGCAGCACCCCGACCAGGAGCCGCGCGTGCCCTACGTCACGCAGGTGCTGGCCGACGCGGCGGGTCCCGTGGTGGCGGTGTCGGACTGGATGAGCGCGGTGCCGGACCTGATCCGGCCGTACGTGCCGACGGACATGACCACGCTGGGCACCGACGGGTTCGGGTTCTCCGACACCCGGCCGGCGGCGCGGCGGCACTTCCTGGTCGACGCCGAGTCGGTCGTGGTCGCCACGCTGGCGGCGCTGGCCAGGCGCGGCGAGATCCAGCAGTCGCTGGTCGTGCAGGCGGCCCGCAAGTACAAGATCGACGACGTGAGCGCGGCGGGCCCGTCCACCTCGGACGCCGGCCTGGCCTGATCGTCGGCTGGTTCGAAGGGCGGTCCGCGGTGGCGGGCCGCCCTTCGGCTTTCCGCAGAAATGCGGCCGACCAGCGGAAATATCCCCGTTGCCGCTGCGGGTTGTGATCCGCCCCATAGACTTGCCCCACAATTCGGCGTTCCAACGAGGGGTCGCAGTGGGGACGCAGCCACAACACGCGTTGCACCGCACGGTGGTGGTCGTGGACGTGTCCGGGTTCGGGCAGCGGCTGCGCCGTCCCCAGGAGGAGATCCGGCGCGGGCTGTACGCGGCGCTGGAGGCCGCGTTCGAGGACAGCGGGCTGAACTGGTCGGCGACCCACCACGAGGACCGCGGCGACGGCGTGTTCGTGCTCGTGCCCGCCGACGTGCCGAAGAGCCGGGTGGTCGGCGGCCTGCCGCACGCCCTGCTGGGCGAGTTGCGCCGCTACAACGCCACCCGCAACGAGGAGGCCCGGATCCGGCTGCGGATCGCGATCACGGCGGGCGAGGTGCAGCACGACGAGCACGGCGTGGTCGGCGACGAGGTGACGCTGGCGTTCCGGCTGCTCGACGCCAAGCCGCTGCGCGCCGCGCTGGACCGCTCGACCGCGTTGTTCGCGCTGATCGTCTCCGACCGGTTCTACGACGACGTGGTGCGGCCCGACCCGGCGCTGGACCCGGAGTCGTTCCGCCGGGTCCACGTCGACGTCAAGGAGGTCCGCGGGCGCGCCTGGCTGTACGTGCCCAACGGCGTGCCGGTCGAGGTGCACGAAGACGACCCGATCGTGGAGGAGCCCCGGCCGCCGGGCCGAAAACCCCGGTGGGAGCGTGTCCTGCTGGTGGTGCCGCTGCTGGTCGTCGGCCTGACGAACGCCGCCGACGCCACGCCGCCCGTGGTACCGCCCTGCCCGTCCCCGGTCCAGCTCAACGTGCTGACGTCGCGCGAGTCGGAGGCGGTGATCCGCTCGATCGCGCTGGAGTTCGAGAAGGACTCGCGGCGGCACAACGCCCTGGAGTGCAAGGAGCTCGACGCGCTCGTGTTCAGCGGCCCCGTGGACGACGAGAAGGCCGCCGCCGCGCTGGGCCGGGGCTGGTCGGCGAGCGACCTCACCGGCGTCGGCCCCGAGCCGCACGTCTGGTTGCCGGACAGCACCGCGGAGGTCCGGTCCGTCGAGACGGCGCTGCGCACGCGCACCGACACGGTGCTGCGCCCGCGAGGGAGCGTGGCGCTGTCGCCGGTGGTGCTCGGCGCGTCGGAGGAGCTGGCCGCCCGGATCGCGACGCCGGACGGCGAGTTCGACTGGGGGTACGCGGGGCGGCCGGCCGCCGTGGACGTGTCGTCGGGCGTCGGTGTGGTCGCCGCCGCCGCGCTGGCGCACCACGAGTTGGGCGGGCTGTTCCTGAAGACGTCGGAGGCGGCCCGCAGGCTCCACGAGGCCACCCGGGGCACGACGGCCGAGCAGCCCTGCGCCGGTGACGTGGTGCTGGTCGGCTCGGAGAAGGCCGTGACCGGGACGAAGGGGTGCCGGGTGCTCTACCCGAAGGACGGCGCGCTGGTGCTGGACCACCCGTTCGTGGAGGTCGAGCGGCCGACCCGGCCGGCGAACGAGCGGCGGCGGGGAATCGTGGACCGGTTCCGGGAGTACCTGCTGTCGGCCGGTGCCCAGGACCAGTTCCGGCGGTCGGGGTTCCGGGACGTGAACTGGGACGTCGGCTCGGACGCGGGACCGGGCGTGCGACCCGGCCAGCCGCGGACGCTGCCGGTCGAGCTGGACGCGCGGACGATGCGCGACGCGTGGACCGCCGCGAGCCGGGGACGGGTGATCGCCGTGGCCGGTGACGGCTCCCCCGACGCGAACCTGGTCCTCCAGCAGGTGCGGCTGCTGGCCGGCCCGCACGACGAGGTGATCACCCTGCCGCTGTCCGAGCGCGTGGTCGAGGAAGGCGTCCAACGGCGAGCGGCCGTCGTCGTGCTGGCGTCGCGGGCCCCGGCCCCGGCGGTGAGGACCGTCGGCGGCCCGGTCGAGGTGGTGGCCATCGGATTCACGGACGGGTCGTGCGGGCCCTCAACGGCCCTCTACGCCGCCGCGAACGACCACGGCGGGCGTTGCCACGAGATCGTCGACAAGAACGGCTCCGGCCCGACTGAGCGCCAGGAAGACGCCTTGGACGAGATAGCGCACGGCGCTTGGGGGATGTGACATGATCCGCGTTCTCGTGCCGCTGGTGGTGCTCCTGGCGGCCTGCACGACCCCGATCGAGGACAACGCGAAGGACGGCACCGGGCCGATCACCTTCGTGGACGGCCGCGACACCACCGCGGGCCGACAGGTGCGTGAGCTGGTCAAGCGCTGGAACGAGCGCGCGGACCGGCGCGAGCGCGCGGTGTTCGTGGAGATGCCGACCACCACGGACGGCCACCGCGCCCAGTTGACCGCCCGAGCCCAGGACCTGGCGGACGCGCGCGGCGGTCCGGACTGCTACGACGTGATGGCCGTGGACATGGTGTGGACGGCCCCGTTCGCCGCGGCGGGGCACCTGGTGCCGCTGGACCCCGCCGATTTCGAGGTGGACCGGATGCTGCCGGAGGCGGTGCGGGCGGCGACGTCGGCCGACGGCCGGAAGCTGTGGGCCGTCCCGTGGCGCAGCGACGCCGGGTTGCTGTACTACCGCAAGGACCTGCTGGCCGAAGCGGGATTGGACCCGCCGACCACGTGGGCCGAGCTGAGGTGGCAGGCGAGCACCATCGGGCGGCGCCACGGCCTGAAGGGTTACGTGGCCCAGCTCGGCCGCTACGAGGGCCTGACCGTGAACGCCGCCGAGGCGATCTGGGCGCACCAAGGCGATCTGGAACACCCGAACTCGCCGCAGGCGAAGGCCGGCGTGCGGGCGTTGGCCGACGGCGTCGCACAGGGCTGGATCCCGCCCGAGGCCCTTGAGTACAACGAGATCACCTCCCTCGACGAGTTCGAGGCCGGCCGGGCGTTGTTCATGCGCAACTGGCCGTTCGCGGGCCCCCGGCTCGACGGCGACGCGTCGCGGGTCAAGGAGAAGTGGGCCACGACCAAGCTGCCGGGCCCGAGCGCGCTGGGCGGTTGGAACCTGGCCGTGTCGCGGTGCTCGGCCAACCAGCAGACCGCCCGCAAGTTCATCGCGTTCGTCACCGGGGTGGAGAACCAGCGGCTGATGGCCGAACGCGCCGGGTTCGCCCCCACCCTCGAATCCCTGTACGAGGAGCCGGGACTGGTGGCACCCGTGCTGCGGGACAGCCTGCTGACGGCCAGGGCCCGGCGCCCGTCCGCGCACTACGACACGCTGACCAGCGTGATGCAGGAGAGCCTGCACCACGTGCTGCGGAACCCGGACTCGGTCAACGAGTCGCTGGACCGGCTCGCCGAGAACATGGCCGAGGCCGAGCAGGGACGGCGTTAGGTCGTGGCGGTCTCGACCCGGGCGGTGGTGCGCTTGGCGGCGCGGTTCCAGTCGATCCAGCCGCGGATCACCAGGACGGCGAAGATCGTGTAGACCAGGGCGCTGAACCACAGCCCCGACTGGATCTGCAACGGCACGCCGATCGCGTCCACCACCAGCCACACCAGCCAGAACTCGACCAGGCCGAACCCCTGGAGGGTGAACGCCAGGATCGTGCCGACGAAGATCGCGGCGTCCGGCCACGGCGCCCACGAGGCGTCCAGCGCGTCCAGCAGCAGCGCGAACCCGATCGTGCCCAGGACGAACGCGACCACCACGGCGAGGCGCTCCTTCGGGGTGCCCTTGCGCACGACCACGCCGAACACCGGGTCACGCCGGCGCGTCCACGCCCACCAGCCGTAGAGCGTGATCAGCGCGATCACCACCTGGCGCGCGGCCGTGCCGCCGAGCTGCGCGGACATGTACACCACGAACAGCAGCGAGACCGAGGCCAGCTGCACGGGCCACGTCCACAACGAGCGCTTCTGCGCCAGGTACACCACCACCAGCGCGAAGACCTGGCCGATGAACTCCGCCCAGGAGACCTTCTGCCCGAACACCGTGAAGCCCTGCTCCATCAAGACGTGCACCACGTACTCCATCCCGGACAAGCCGTTCCGGGGCATGGCAAGCCAGGCGGCATGCGCGCCTCCCATCCGGACTTTCACCGTCGGCCCCGGAATCCCACCGGGTCAACCGCCCTGGTGGGCGGGTCGCGGGCTGTCACCGCCGGTTCGGATTTCCACCGAGCCCCGGAGCGCATGTCTCTCATCGCGTCCGAACATCATGGCGCGTCGGGCTGTTCCCGAGGTGATCGAAGGCACACCTGGGCAATAACCGAGAACCCGGGCCCGAGTGGTCACCTCGACTTCAGGCCCGGTACACCGGCGGTCGGTAGCTTCCGCCGAATGCGAATCCTGCTCATGGCCGCGGTGGTGCCGCTGCTCATCGCCTCCTCACCCGGGCCCGACGTGGTCGTGCCGGTCACCCAGACCCGCGCGTTCGTCGACGACGCCTCCGGGCGGCCGGCCAACGCCGACGCCGACGACCCGGCGATCTGGGTGCACCCGCGCTCGGCCCGGCAGAGCGTCGTGCTCGGCACCCTGAAGGAGGGCGGGCTGGCCGCGTTCGACCTGGCCGGTCGGACGCTGGGCACCTACCCCGCGCCGCCGACGCCGGACGCGAAGCCTGGGCGGTTCAACAACGTCGACGTGATCAGCCGCGTGCCGGTCGCCGGTCGGGCCCGTGACCTGGCTTTCGTCAGCGACCGCGGCCGGGACCGGATCCGGGTCTACGAGATCGACCGACGTGGTGCGGCGGCCGGCGCCGCGGTGGTGCGGGACGTGACGGACCCGGGCGCGCGGCCGGTGTTCTCCTCGTCCGAGGAGCAGGTGGACGACCAGCGCACCGCCTACGGGCTGGCGGCCGGGTTCGTCGGCCGCACGCCGGTGGTCGTGACCAACCGGCGCAGCGAGACCAGGCTGGCGCTGCTGCGCGTGACGGCCGGTCCGTCCGGTTCGGTCGGCACGTCGGTCGTGTCCACGCTGGACCTGCCCGCGTCGTTCCGGCTGCCCGACGGCACCACCTGGACGCCGTGCGGCGAGCCGGGCGAGCGGCCGCAACTGGAGGGCATGGTGGTCGACTCCGAGCACGGCGTGCTGTACGCGGCGCAGGAGGACGTCGGCATCTGGCGCGTGCCGCTGCGGGCGACCGGGTTCGGCCGGCCCGTGCTGATCGACGAGGTTCGCTCGTTCGGGGTGCCGCAGACCTACGACCCGGAGACCGAGGAGTGCTCGGTGTCGGGCGCCGACCCAGGCTTCGGCGGCGAGCACCTGACGGCCGACGCCGAGGGGCTGACCGTCGGCGACGGGTACCTGATCGCGTCCAGCCAGGGAGACTCGCGGTTCGTGGCCTACGAGCGGACCGGCCGCAACTCCTACGTCGGCGAGTTCGTGGTGGGTAGCGGCCGGGGCAACGACGCGGTCGAGCACTCCGACGGCGCGCACCTGGTGACCGCCGACCTCGGCCCGGACTACCGGCAGGGCCTGCTGGTCGTGCACGACGGCGAGCGCACCCCGGCCGCGGGCGACCTGCCGACCACCGGCTTCGCGTACGTGAGCTGGGCTGACGTGCTGGACGAGCTGGACTGACCCGCACCACGCGACAGGCCCCCGCCGGTGCCGGACGGGGGCCTGTCGCGTGCGGAAGCGTCGCCGGGAGGTCAGCGGCCGTCGGCGGGCGGCATCGGCATGCCCGCGGGCGGGGTCGGCGGGTCCACCTGGGTGGACTGCCGGGCCGAGCGGGCCGCCGCCGTCACCGGTTCCTGCGAACGGCCCGTCACGGGGTCCTGGGACCGGCGCGGCGCCGGCGCGATGTTCGCCGACTCCTGCTGGATGCGGTTGAGCCAGCCCTCCCAGCGCTGCTGCATCGGGCGGACCAGGCCGCCGCCGACGCCGACCACGATCACGCCCGCGACCGTGGCCAGCACCGTGATCAGGACCGGCATGGTCACCGCGACGGCGATGCCGAGCTGGTTGAGCGCGGCGATCACGCCCAGCGCGACGATGAAGCCGTACGTGATGCCGCCCAGCACCTTGGTGTACGGGCGGTCGCCCAGCGCGCCGGTGACCAGGCCGCGCAGCGCCTTGCCGATCGCGGCGGCGACGAGCACCAGGATGATCGCCACCACGATCCGCGGCAGGTACGCGATGACGTCGTTGAGCAGGGCGCTCACCGCGTTGCCGGTGCCGAACACGCCGAACGCGAGCTGCAACGCGATCAGCAGCACGAAGTAGTAGACGAGCTTGACGATCAGGTTGGAGGCGTCGATCGGGGACTTCGACATCGCGCCGCCCAGGCCGGAGCGCTCGACGAGGCGGTCGAACCCGACCCGCTTGAGCAGGAACCCGACGGCCTTGGCGAGGGCCTTGGCGATCAGCCACCCGATCAGGAGAACCAGCAGGAAGCCGAGGAGTTTCGGCACGAACGTGGCCACCATCGTCCACGCCTGTCCGAGTCCATCGGTGATCTGGGAGCCCACGACGCCCTCCTTCGCTTTTCGCTTGTGGTCGGGATCGTTTCCCAGCGCGCATCACCCGGCAACCTGAAGTGGTGGCACGAAAGGGTGACTGACGTGGCGGTTCTCGCGTCGGCGGTCCAGAGTGGAATCACCGGTGGGGACCGGGGAGAGGGAAACGCCCGGCGCGATGTTCTCGCGCCGGGCGTTTTCGCACGCGCCGGGTGCCGACCGGCCCGCCGGTTCAGAACCCGGCGGACAGGCCCCGACCGTCCAGGTAGGTCTGGACGTGCTGCGGCGAGGTCGCCTGGTTCACCGCGGGCCTCGGGTCGCCGGGGCAGAACGAGCTGCTGGCGGGCAGCACGCCGTCGACCAGGTACCGGTTCACCACCCGGTCGACGCACGCGTTGCCACCTCCGTAGATGCCGTGCTTGCCCTCGTCCCGCACGGTGATCAGGTTGTGCCCCAGCCGCTCCGCCATGGCGGGCCCGCTCTCGTAGTGCGTCTGGGTGTCGCCCTCCGCCTGCACGATCACGCCGACCGGGTAGCCCTCCCGCTTGAGCGCCACGGCGGGCTCGGGCGGGGTGAAGCTGCGGAACGCGCAGGTGGTCGGCGCCGCGCGCAGGACGCCGAAGCCGTACGGGTAGCGGTCGCGGAAGACCCGCATGTCCTCGTAGTAGGTCTCCAGGTCGGTCGGCCAGTCGACCTCGCACGTCACCGTGTTGAACACGCCCGACACCAGGTCGTTCTCCGCCTCGCCGGACATCAGCGCGCTCACCTCGGACGGCGAGCCGGCCCGCAGCTCGACCACCGCCGCCGCCAGGTCCGCCCACAGTGGACGGTAACGCGCGCCGACACCGACCGCCGCGTCGAAGCGGGTGCGGGTGTGGTCGCCGACCGGGTTCGCCGCGAGGGCGCTCGCCACCCCTTCGACGGTGTCCATCACCGCGTCGGCGGTCGTGCCGAGCTGGAACCGATCGTGGTGCCGCGCCGCCCAGTCCGCCCACGTCTCGACGTTGCGCCGGTAGGCCACCGCCTGGGCGCGGAACTGCTCGCGCCAGATCCACTCCGGGTGCACGGCCGAGTCGAGCACGCTGCGGTCCAGCCTTGCCGGGAACAGGCTGCCGTACACCGCGCCCAGGTAGGTGCCGTAGGAGTAGCCCAGGTAGTTGAGCTTCTCCTCGCCCAGCACCGCCCGCACCACGTCGAGGTCGCGCGCGGTGTTCGCGGAGCTGACGAACGGCCGGATGCCGCCCGCCGCGCGCTGGCAGGCGTCCTCGGCGGCGCTCGCCTCGGCGGCCCACTTCGGGAACTCCGAATCAGCCGGTCGGGTGTCGACGGTGGCCAGTTCGGCGACCGTGCGGCAGGTCAGCGCGGTCGACCCGCCGACGCCGCGCGGGTCGAACCCGATCAGGTCGTACACCTTGGCGGGCTCCGTGTTGGCCAGGAACGTCGGCATGCCCAGGCCCGAACCGCCCGGGCCGCCGGGGTTGAGCACCAGGACGCCGCGCCTGCGCGCCGGGTCCGTCGCCTTCCGGCGGCTGATGACCAGGGATATCCGGTCGGCCGTCGGCCGGGTGTAGTCCAGTGGCAGCACCAGTTCGGCGCACTCCAGCAGCTGCTTGCACGGCGACCAGGTGAGCTGCTGCGAGTGGAACTCGGCCAGCGGGTCGCCGCGGCCCGATCCGAACGACGGCACGACCGCCGTCGCGAGCACGGCGGCCACCACCAGCCCGACTGACATGTACCTGCGCACGAGCACCCTCCCGAGCGAGCGGTCTGCGACGACGAACCGACGGTAGGGCGATCGGCGCACAGCGTCAGGTCGAGTCACTCGTTGGTGTCGGCCGGCGGCGCCCGTGCGATCGTGTGGGGTATGACCAGCTCAACCGCGTTGTCGCGGGCCACCTTGCGAACGCTGCAACGGGCGTCGGGCGACCTGGCCGCGGCGAGCGTGGCCGAGATGGAGCAACGCCTGCCGTGGTTCCGGCGGATGCCCGCCGACCAGCGGGCCGGGGTGCTGCTGCTGATCCAGAACGGGGTCGCCGGGTTCGTGTCCTGGCTGCACGACCCGCAGCAGGCCATCCGGCTGACCGCCGAGGCGTTCCGCTCCGCGCCCAAGGACATCTCGCGGTGGGTGAGCCTGCGCCAGACCGTGGAGCTGGTGCGGATCGCGCTGGAGCTGTTCGAGGAGCTGCTGCCCAAGCTGGCGGAGAACGAGGCCGAGCGCGCGCTGTTGACCGAGGGCGTGCTGCGGTACGGCCGGGAGATCGCGTTCTCGGCGGCCACCTCCTACGCGGCGGCGGCCGAGGCGCGGGGCGCGTGGGACGCCCGGCTGGAGGCGCTGGTCGTCGACGGCATCGTGCGTGGCGACGCGGAGGAGTCGCTGCTGTCGCGGGCCACCGCGCTGGGCTGGGACCCGGCCGCGGAGGCGACCGTGCTGGTGGGCAACCCGCCGTCGGACGACCCGCCCGCGGTGGTGTTCGAGGTGCGCAGCCGGGCGGCCCGGATCGGGCGGCCGGTGCTGCTGAGCGTGCAGGGCTCCCGGCTGGTGGTGGTGCTGGGCGGGGAGACCGAGCGGGGCGAGTCGCTGGTGCGGATCTCCGACGCGTTCGGGCCGGGCCCGGTGGTGGCCGGGCCGACGGTGACGAGCCTGGCCGACGCGCACCGCAGCGCGGGCGACGCGTTGTCCGGCCTGCGCGCGGTGGTGGGGTGGCCCGCCGCGCCGCGGCCGGTGCGCTCGCTCGACCTGCTGCCCGAACGGGCGCTGGCGGGCGACCCGGAGGCCGAGTGGCAGCTGGTGGACCGGGTGGCCCGGCCGCTGGAGGACGCGGGCGGCGCCCTGCTGGAGACCGTGGACGCCTTCTTGGAGGTGGGCGGTGTGCTGGAGGCGTGCGCGCGGAAGCTGTTCGTGCACCCGAACACGGTCCGCTACCGGCTCAAGCGGGCCACCGAGCTCACCGGGCGCAACGCCAACGACCCGCGTGACGCGCTGGTGCTGCGGGTGGCGCTCTCCGTGGGGAGGCTGGCCCGCGCCCGCGGGTTGTGGTGACCCGAGCGGAGGACGCTCCAACGGGTGTGACGGAAGACGCATGTCCGGTTTGCGAGAAGATGGACAACACGGGACGTCGTTCTACGTTCATCTACGAGTCACATTTGTAGAGACCCTACAAGCCAGCGTCCTCGGTTTCGTCAGTGGCGACATCACCGGAACCGACCGCGAGCGTGTTCAGTGAGCAGGTGATCGCGCTCCTCGCCCCCGGACAGGGGTCCCAGACACCCGGCATGCTCGTCCCCTGGCTCGAAGTCGAGGGGGCCGCCGAGCGCGTCGCCGCGTGGTCCGAGGCGACCGGTCTGGACCTGGTCCGGCTGGGCACCACCGCGGACGCGGACGAGATCAAGGACACCGCCGTCACCCAGCCGCTGGTGGTGGCGCTCGCCCTGCTGGCCTTCGAGGAGCTGCGCCGCCGGGTCGAGCTGCCGGGCGACACCGTGATCGGCGGGCACTCCGTCGGCGAACTGGCCGCCGCCGCCATCGCGGGCGTGCTGAGCAGCGACGACGCCGTGGCCCTCGCCGCCGTGCGCGGTGCCGAGATGGCCGCCGCCTGCGCGTTGACGCCGACCGGCATGGCCGCGGTCCTCGGCGGCGAGCCGGACGAGGTGCTGGCCCGGCTGGACGAGCTGGGCCTGGTCGGCGCGAACCGCAACGGCGCGGGCCAGATCGTGGCCGCCGGCCCGCTGGAGGCGCTCGACCGGCTCGCGGAGGAGCCGCCCGACCGGGCGAAGATCCGCAAGCTGCAGGTCGCCGGCGCGTTCCACACCCGGTTCATGGCGCCCGCCGAGGAGGCGTTGCGCGCCCGTGCCGCCGGGATCGTGGTGAAGGACCCCGTGCTGCCGCTGCTGTCCAACGCCGACGGCACGCTCGTGTCCGACGGCGACGAGGTGCTGAGCCGACTGATCTCCCAGGTGACCCGCCCCGTGCGGTGGGACGCCTGCCAGGCAACCCTGGCCGGGCACGCCGTGAGCGCGGTGGTCGAACTGCCGCCCGCGGGCGCGCTGACCGGCCTGGCCAAGCGCGAACTGAAGGGCACCCCCACCTTGGGCCTCAAGACCCCCGACCAGCTCGACCAGGTCGTCGAGATGATCACCGCGACACCGGCGGAGGTGGCCGGGTGACCACCTTCTCGATGCCGACCGGCACGGTCGGCACCCGGATCCTCGGCCTGGGCAGCTACCAGCCTGAGACGATCGTCAGCAACCACGACCTGAGCCTGCGCATGGACACCTCGGACGAGTGGATCCGCGACCGGGTGGGCATCGCCAACCGCCGCGTGGCCAAGCCGGACGAGCGGCTGGTGGACATGGCGGTCGAGGCGGGCGCCAAGGCCGTGGCCGACGCCGGGCTCGCGCCGACCGACATCGGCGCGGTCATCGTGGCCACCTGCACCATGCCCACCCAGATCCCCAACGCGGCGGCGCAGGTCGCCGATCGGATCGGGGTCAAGGGCGCGCCCGCGTTCGACCTCAACGCCGCGTGCGCGGGCTTCTGCTACGCCCTGGGCACCGCGTCGGACATGGTCCGCGCGGGCACCGCGAAGCACGTGCTGGTCATCGGCGCGGAGAAGCTGACCGACTGGGTCGACGCCGACGACCGGTCGACCGCGATCATCTTCGCCGACGGCGCGGGCGCGGCGGTCGTCGGACCGGCCGACGAGCCGGGCATCGGCCCGGTGTCGTGGGGCAGCGCGGGCGACCTGGTCGACATGATCTACATCAAGGACCGGGCGTCGTTCATCTTCCAGGAGGGCCAGTCGGTCTTCCGCTGGGCCACCACGCAGATCGCGCCGATCGCGCTCAAGGCGGTCGAACTGGCCGGCCTGCAGGTGTCCGATGTGGACGTGTTCGTGCCGCACCAGGCGAACCTGCGCATCGTCGAGGCCATCGCGAAGCGCTTGCGCGCCAAGGGTGCGCGTGAAGACCTCGTGATCGCACGTGACATCGTGGACTCCGGCAACACCTCGTCCGCTTCGATCCCGCTCGCGCTGGACCACATGCGCGCGGCGGGAGAGGTGCGCAGCGGTGACGTGGCGCTGCTCGTCGGCTTCGGGGCCGGCCTGTCCTACGCGGGACAGGTCGTCCGACTGCCGTGACCGCAATCCGAGACTCCGGTGGGACCAACCAGCCGGCGAAGCAAGAAGGAAGGGACTTTCAGTGAGCAACGAGGACATCCAGAAGGGGCTCGCCGAGATCGTCGAGGAGGTCGCCGGTGTCGAGGCGGCCGACGTCACGGTTGACAAGTCCTTTGTGGACGATCTGGACATCGACTCGCTGTCCATGGTGGAGATCGCCGTGCAGGCCGAGGACAAGTTCGGCGTGAAGATCCCGGACGACGAGCTGGCCAACCTCAAGACCGTGGGCGATGCGGTCAACTACATCGCCAGCAACGCATGACCGGTAGCAACGACGTCGTCGTCACCGGGCTGGGTGCCACCACCCCGCTCGGTGGCGACGCCGCCTCCACCTGGGATGCGCTCCTGGCCGGCCGCAGCGGCGTGAAGTCGCTGGTGGGCGGCTTCGCCGAGAAGTTCGACCTGCCCGTCCGAATCGCCGCGCCGCTGGCGGTCGAGCCGACCGAGGTGCTGCCGCGCGTCGAGGCCCGCCGGTTGGACCGCAGCGAGCAGGTCGCGGTGGTCGCGGCCCGCGAGGCGTGGGCGGACGCCGGGTTCGGCGAGGACGACGTCGACCCCGAGCGGCTGGGCGTCGTGATCGGCACCGGCATCGGCGGCGCGATGACGCTGCTGGCGCAGGACGACCTGATCGAGACCTCCGGGCTGCGCAAGGTCTCGCCGCTGACCGTGCCGATGCTCATGCCGAACGGCCCCGCCGCGCACGTCGGCCTGGAGCTGAAGGCACGCGCGGGCGTGCACGCGCCGGTCTCGGCGTGCGCGTCCGGCTCCGAGGCGCTGGCCTGGGCGTTCCGGATGCTGAAGTCCGGCGAAGCGGACGTGGTCGTGGCCGGTGGCGCCGAGGCGTGCATCACCACCATCACCATGGCCGGCTTCATCCAGGCCCGGACCCTCAGCAGCCGCAACGACGAGCCCGAGCGCGCCTCGCGCCCGTTCGACGTGAACCGGGACGGCTTCGTGCTCGGCGAGGGCGCCGGGATCCTGGTGCTGGAGCGCGAGGACTTCGCCCGCGCGCGCGGCGCCCGGATCTACGGCAAGCTCGCGGGCATCGGCATGAGCTCCGACGCGCACCACATCACCGCGGCCGACCCCGAGGGCATCGGCCAGTCGCGGGCGATCACGAAGGCGCTCCGCTCGGCGGGTGTCGACCCGACCGACGTCGGCCACGTGAACTGCCACGCGACGTCCACCAAGGTGGGCGACGTGATCGAGCCGCAGGCCGTGCGCCGGGCGATCGGCGACCACCCCGTGCTGACCGCGCCCAAGGGCAACCACGGGCACATGCTCGGGGCTTCGGGCGCGGTGGCGGCGATCGCCACGCTGCTGTCGGTGCGCGACGGCATCGTGCCGCCGACGCTGAACCTGGAGGACCAGGACCCCCGGGTCGAGCTGGAGGTCGTCACCGGTGAGCCGCGCAAGGTCGACCTGATCGCCGCGGTCAACAACTCGTTCGGGTTCGGCGGGCACAACGTCTCGCTCGTCTTCACCCAGGCCTGACGACCCCGTGCCGCAGACGTTCACACGAGGAGCTTCGCGATGACTGCCCTTGCGTCCCGACCGGCGAACCCGGGTGCGGGCGGCGAAACCGATCCGCGCGACCCGGAGGTCCGGCTCGCGCAACTGCTCGACCCCGGCTCGATCGCGCCGCTGCGGCCGCGTGACGGCAGCGGCATGTTCGCCGTGCGCGGCCGGATCAACGGCGCCAAGGTCGTCGCGTACTGCAGCGACGCCACGCGGATGGGCGGCGCGCTGGGGTCGGAGGGGTGCAGGCACATCGTGGAGGCGATCGACATCGCGGTGCGCGAGCGCACCCCGGTGATCGGCGTCTGGCACTCCGGCGGCGCCCGGCTGCCGGAGGGCGTGGAGTCGCTGGACGGCATGGGCCAGATGTTCGCCGCGATGATCCGGGCGTCCGGTCGGGTGCCGCAGATCTCCGTGGTGGTCGGCCCGGCGGCGGGTGGCGGCGCCTACGGTCCCGCGCTGACCGACGTGGTGATCATGGCTCCGGCCGGCAAGGTCTTCGTGACCGGGCCGGACGTGGTCCGGTCGGTGACCGGCGAGCAGATCGACATGGACGGGCTGGGCGGCGCCGAGGCGCACGGGCGCAAGTCCGGCGTGGTGCACGTGATCGCGGACGACGAGCCGGACGCCTACCAGCGGGCGCGGCGGATCACCGGGCTGTTCGCCCAGCCCGGCGTGTTCGACCTGCACTCGGTGCCCGACGGCGACGACCTGCGGGCGTTGCTGCCGGAGCAGCCGCAGCGGGCCTACGACGTCAAGCCGCTGGTGCGGGCGATCCTGGACGTCGACTCGTTCGAGGAGTTGCAGGCCAAGTGGGCGCCGAACATCGTGGTCGGCCTCGGCCGGCTCGGTGGCCGCACGGTCGGCGTGATCGCGAACAACCCGATCCGCAAGGGCGGGTGCCTGGACTCGCTGTCGGCGGAGAAGGCGGCGCGGTTCGTGCGGATGTGCGACGCGTTCGGCGTGCCGCTGCTGGTGCTGGTGGACGTGCCGGGGTACCTGCCGGGCGTCGGCCAGGAGTGGGACGGCGTGGTGCGGCGGGGCGCGAAGCTGCTGCACGCGTTCGGTGAGGCCGTCGTGCCGCGGGTGACCTTGGTGACCCGCAAGTCCTACGGCGGCGCGTACATCGCGATGAACTCGCGCTCGCTGGGCGCGACGGCCGTGTTCGCCTGGCCGATCGCCGAGGTGGCCGTGATGGGCGCCAAGGCCGCGGTCGGCATCCTGCACCGCAAGAAGCTGGCCGCCGTGCCGGACGAGGAGCGCGAGGCGTTGCACGCCCAGCTCGTCGAGGAGCACGAGCGGATCGCGGGCGGCGTGGAGCGGGCGATCGCGATCGGCGTGGTCGACGAGGTCGTCGAGCCGACCAAGACGCGGCGGAAGTTGGCGCAGGCCCTGGCGGCGGCGCCGGCCGGCCGGGGCGCGCACGGCAACATCCCGCTGTAGGGGGCCGGTTTCGGTGGTGGGGTCGTTCCGTCGGGGGGCGACCCCACCGCCGTGTCAGCAGGCCGTGAACTGGGAGGTCGAGCCCTCGGTGCCCAGGTCGACGCGGAGCGCGCCGCGCTCCTCCTGCAAGGGGTAGACCACGCGCCAGTGGATGCAGTCGGCCCGGAGCTCGGCCGGTGCCTTGGCGACGTCCTGCGTGCTGGTGAACGTCATCAGCACCCGCAGCCTGGTCGGTGCGACCGACTCGATCCGGTGCACCAGGATCGACCCGTCCCGCGAGCTCTCGTAGTCCGACAGCCACTGCGACTTCGCCGTCTCGCTGACCCGACGCGCGGTCACCGTCTTGGCCCACTGCTCGTAGTCGTGGCCGTTGATCGCGTCGAAGAACTGCTGGAGCACCTCGCGCACGCGCTGCCCGTCGGGGTGCTGAGAGGCGTCGCCGCTCAGCTGCACCGCGGCGTGGCCGGGCTGCGCGCTGCGCGGAACCGAACTCGACGGCCCCGAAGCGGGCGCCGCGACCTGGTCGCCCGGGGCCGCCGCCGGCCGCTGGTAGACCTCGCGCGCCAGCACACCGACGCCTGCGGTGGCGGCGGCGATCAGGAACACGGCGGGCAGCAGCAGGCGTGCGGACACAACAGGAGCGTGCCACAGCGTCCGTACGCGCAGGTAATCACCCGGACGGGGTAGTGACAGACCCGCAGAGTGCGGTTTGACCGCACCGACATAACTACTCACAATGGGTCCCCACGAAGTAGTACACCCTTTCCCGAGATATCGGGTCCACACCGTCCCGAATTGTGGACACACACACCCGACCGGCCCTTGCGACACGGTCCGTAACCGTTCCCGCAATCCGGCGGCATAACGCCGAAACCGCAGGTGAGCGCCGGTCAACGTGAAGAACGATCGGGTTTCGTTTAGCCGCCCACGGTAGCCGGTTTCCGCACGCCCGGGAGGCTAAACCTGGCGATCGGGTGACCTCGCAGCGCCTATGCCCACCAGTAGTGCAAATCCGAGGTCTCCTCATTCGCACGAACGGACTACAACACCCCCCGAAATGGTGGATTGGCTTTCCCGCCTTCCCCGTGCGGGAATATGCCGGTCGGATAAATCGCAAGGAGGCGAAAACCCGTGGATCTCCGCTATGAGGCCTACTGCTTCGCGGACCGTCTCTTCTATGACGTGCAAAGCCACGCGGAAACCTCCGAAGACGATTTCTCACAGGTGCTCCCCGCGTTGCCGGCCGGCTGGACCCAGGGCGACCGCAACATCTGGCGGCACATCCACCCGGACGGTGTGGCGCTGCCCAAGCAGGGCTGGAAGGTGCACGTCTCGGCCACCGTGCTGAACGCGGGCGAGGTGCTGCTGAAGTCCTTCGAGTACCTGATCGCGCGCCGCATCCCGTTCAAATACCTGCGCACCCAGTCGATCGTGCTGGCCCGCAACTCGAAATACGCGCCACGCGAGGGCAGCGGCAAGCTCATCACGATCTACCCGGCCGACGACGCCGAACTGGAATCGACGCTCGTGGAGTTGTCGGAGATCCTCAAGGGCCAGTCCGGCGCGTACATCCTCAGCGACCTGCGCTACGGCGCCGGCCCGCTGTTCGTCCGCTACGGCGGGTTCGTCGAGCAGTGGCTGGAACGGGACGGCAAGCGCGTGCTGGCCATCGAGGGCCCGGACGGCGCGCTCGTGCCCGACCAGCGCAAACCGACGTTCTGGGTGCCGGACTGGGTGAAGCTGCCCGCCTGCCTGGAGGAGCACCTGGCCGCGCGGCGCGCCGGTGACGCCGACGCGTTCCCGTACCGGGTGGTGCAGTCGCTGCACTTCTCCAACGGCGGCGGCGTGTACGAGGCGATCCGCAAGGCCGACGACAGACCGGTCGTGCTCAAGGAGGCCAGACCGCACGCCGGGTTGGACCGCGAGAACGTCGACGCGGTGACCCGGCTGCGCCGCGAGCACGCGATGCTGAGCAAGGTGGCCGGTGTGCCCGGCGTGCCCGAGGTGTACGAGCACTTCACCGCGTGGGAGCACGAGTTCGTGGCCATGTCGCGGGTGTCGGGCCGCCCGCTCGGCCAGTGGCTGGGCAACAACTACCCGCTGACCCACCACGAGGTCACCGACGAGGCGATCACCGCCTACACCGGCCGGGCGTTGAAGCTGATCTCCGAGGTCGAGCGGATCATGGCCGCCGTGCACGAGCGCGGTGTCGTGTTCAGCGACCTGCACCCGCTCAACGTCCTGGTGGACGACGACGACGTGGTGTCGCTGATCGACTTCGAGCTCGCGTTCGGCATCGAGGAGAACGGCAAGCCCACGCTCGGCTCGCCCGGGTTCCAGGCGCCGCCGGACCGCACCGGCTTCGAGATCGACGAGCACGCGCTGGCCGCGTTGCGCCTCTACGTCTTCCTGCCGCTCAACGCCGTGATCGACCTGGCGCCGACGAAGCTGCGCTCGCACGTGGACTTCGTCCAACGGCGGTTCGGCCTGTCCGACGAGTACTGCGCGAAGATCCTCGGCCCCCTGACCCGGCGCGACGCGCAGGCCGGTCCCACGACCACCGTGTTGGACGTGCCCGAACCGGACTGGAACGTGGTGCGCAAGTCGATCGCGGCGGGCATCCTGGCCAGCGCCACGCCCCAGCGCACGGACCGGCTGTTCCCCGGCGACGTGGAGCAGTTCGAGATCGGCGGCGCGGGGTTCGGCTACGGCGCGGCGGGCGTGCTGCACGCGTTGGACGTGACCGGCATGGGTCGCTTCCCCGAGCACGAGCAGTGGCTGCTGGACTCGGTGCGCCGCGATCCGCCGAAGGAGCCCGGCTTCTTCACCGGCGCGCACGGCATCGCCCACGTGCTGGAGAACTTCGGCCACCACGACCTGGCCGAGGAACTCGTCCGCTCCTACGCGGAGGTGCTGCCCGACACGCAGGACCACGGCCTCAGCGCGGGTCTGTCCGGCATCGGCCTCAACCTGCTGCACTTCGCCCGCACCCGCGACGACGAGTCCTACGCCACCCAGGCGCTGGAACTGGGCGAACGGCTCGACACGGCGCTCTCGGACGCCGAGCCGCCCGGCCCGAAGGCACGTGCGGGCTTCGAGCACGGCTGGTCGGGCCCGGCGCTGCTGTTCCTCCGCCTGTTCCAGCACACCGACGACCGCCGCTGGCTCGACCTCGGCGTCCGCGCCCTGGAGCGGGACCTGGCCGAGACCATGACCGCGTTGGACGGCTCGACGCAGGTCCGCGACGGCAACTTCCGCACCCTGCCGTACGTCGGCGTCGGCAGCGCGGGCATCGCCCTGGTGCTCAACGAGTTCCGCCTGGCCGCGCCGGACCTGCCGGTGGTCGAACGGCTGCCGGAGCTGGTCGGCAGCACGACCGGCGAGTTCGTGATCCAACCGGCGTTGATGCTCGGCCGGGCCGGCCTGCTGGCCACGCTCGCCCACGCCAACGGCCCCCGGCACGCGATCGACCGGCACCTCGCCGCACTGTCCTGGCACGCCGTGCCCTACCAGGAGGGCCTGGCGTTCCCCGGCATCCAGTTGCGGCGCCTCTCGATGGACGTCGACACCGGCGGCGCGGGCGTGCTGCTGGCGCTCGGCGCCACCCTGGACGGCACACCCGTGCTGCCGTTCCTCACAGCCCCGGCCCTCACCGGCCGGTAGCAGTAACCCTTTTCGATCCCCCGATATGAGGAGTCACCATGGACTTCATCCTCGACCTCCAGGACCTCGAGACCCCTGAGGCTCAGTCGAACGCGATGGCGACCGGCGGCAGCAGCGGCGGTGGCGGCGGCAGCACGACCGCGTCCAACGCCTCCCTGCTGCTCCCCTGCAGCCACTCCACCGTCAGCCTGGTCCTCTGCTGACACCTGTCACACAGAACCGGGTGAGCGGCGCAGTCGAAGTGCGCCGCTCACCTGGGCATATTGCCGCTGCTTCGCAGACGGCGGCTCGGTCGCCTGGAAGTCGCGACCTCGCAGGGACCGCCGGGGTGGGGCCCCGCCCCATGATGCGCTTGAGCGCGGCGATGAGCTAGGAGTTCCAGATCGTGGTTCTGTCCAGCGTTGTTCGGCGCGATCCGCGGTGGCTGCTGCTGGCGTTGAACGCGCTGCCGGCCACCGCCGCCGGGCTCCTGCTGCCCACCGCGCTGGCCTCCGCCGTGGACATGGCGCTGGACGGCCGGTTGGACAGCGGCACGGTGCTGTGGCTGATCGGGCTCGCGGGCGTGGAAGTGCTCGGCGACGCGATCGGCGTGGTGCTGGCCGCGGCGATCACCGCACGTGGCGCCGCGTGGCTGCGCCACCGGCTGACCGACCACCTGCTCGCGCTGGGTCACCCGGCGCGGTTCGAGGCGGGCGACGCGGTGAGCAGGCTGACCGGCGACAGCGCGATCGCGGGCGGTGTCGCGGTGCTCGCGGTGAACCTCGGGATCTCGGTGGTCACGGCGGTCGGCGCGATCACCGCGTTGACGTTGCTGGACTGGCGGCTCGCCGTGGTGTTCCTGCTGAGCGTGCCGCTGGCCGCGTTGCTGGTGCGGTCGCACCTGCGGCTGACGGCCGCGGACGTGGCGACCTACCAGGAGGTGTCCGGCGAGTTGTCCGCGCGGTTGGTGGACGCCGTCGGCGGCCTGCGCACCATCGCCGCCTCCGGTCGGTCCGACCAGGAGGCCGAACGGGTGCTGCGCCCGTTGCCCCGGCTGACCGCCGCCGGTGTGGGCATGTGGCGCACGCAGGCCAGGATGATCTGGCGAGCGGGGCTGCTGCTGCCCGCCGTGGAGCTAGCCGTGCTGACCGCCGCCGGGTTCGGCGTCGTCGCGGGCCGGTTGAGCGTCGGCGACGTGCTGGCCGCCCTCGGCTACGTGGCGCTGGGGATGACGGTGGTCGGGCAGACCACCCTGTTGACCGCCCTGCAACGGGCGCGGGCCTCCGCACAGCGGTTGGAGGAAGTGCTGTCGACGCCCGTGGCCCCGCGGTCGGAACCGGTGCGCGCCGCCTCCGGCGAGGTGGCGCTGACCGGCGTGAACGTGCCGGGCGCGCTGCACGACGTGGACCTGACCGTGCCGGCCGGGACGTTCGTGGCCGTGGTCGGCCGGTCCGGGTCGGGCAAGTCGGCGTTGGCGGCGGTGATCGGCGGGCTGGTCCGGCCGTCGACCGGGGACGTGCGGCGCGGCGGGTCCGTCGGCTACGCGTTCGAGCGGCCCGCGCTGGTCGGCACCACCGTCGCCGACGCGGTCCGGTACGGCACGTCCCAAGACCGGACCGAGGTCGAAGCGGCCTGCCGCGCCGCGCAGGTGCACGACGTCGTCGTCCGACTCCCCCAGGGCTACGAAACACCGATGGCCACGGCACCGATGTCCGGCGGCGAGGCGCAACGGCTCGGCCTGGCCCGGGCGTTCGTGCGCGACCCGGCCGTCCTCGTGCTCGACGACGCCACCGCCAGCCTCGACATGGTCACCGAGTCCACTGTGGAACGTGCGGTGGAGACGGCGTTGCCCGGTCGGACGCGGATCGTCGTGACGCACCGCGCGGCAACCGCACGTCGTGCGGACGTCGTCGTCTGGCTGGACGACGGCCGGGTGCGTGCGATGGGACCCCATGGCGACCTGTGGGAGGACGACGAGTACCGGGCGGTGTTCGGCTGATGGCTTACCTGCGGGCGTTGCGCGACCAGCGGCGCGGCATCGTGGTGCTGCTCGGCTGGTCGGTGCTGGAGGGCGTGCCCGCGCTGCTGTCCGGCCGCCTGGTCGGGCTGGCCGTGGACCAGGGCTTCGCGGCCGGCCGGCCGGGGGTCGGCGTGGCGTGGCTGCTGCTGTTCGCCGCGGTGGCGGTGCTCGGCGGTTTCGGGCTGCGGCAGGTCTTCGTGCGCCTGGGTGCCGTGGTCGAGCCGCTGCGGGACGCGCTGGTGCGCGAGGTCGTGCGCGGTGTGCTGCGCGCCGGGTCGCAGACGCGCCAGCCGGACGCGAGCGCGGTCGCCCGGATCACCCGGCACGTCGAGGTGGTGCGCGACGCCACCGCCGGCGTGCTGGTGCAGGCGCGGGCGCTGCTGGTCACCACCACCGCGGCGCTGATCGGCCTGGCCGCGACGGTGTCGTCGTTGGCATGGCTGGTGATCCTGCCGGTGGTGGCGGCGCTGGTGCTGTTCGGCCTGCTCCTGCCGTCGTTGGCGCGCGGCCAGCGACGGCTCGTGCTGGCCGACGAACAGGCCGCTTCGGTGGCCGGGACCGTGTTCCTGGGCGTGCGGGACGTGGTCGCCGTCGGTGGTTCGGAGCACGCGCTCCGCGACGTGATGGCGCAGGTGGACGCGCAGGCCTCGGCGACGGTGCGGATGGCGTTCGCCACCGCGCTGCGCGGCATCGTCATCGCCCTGGGCGGCTTCGCGCCGCTCGTGCTGCTGCTCCTGGTCGCGCCGGGGATGGTGCGGGCCGGGACGTTGACGGTCGGCGAGGTGCTGGGTGCGGTCGTCTACCTGAGCACCAGCGTGCAGCCCGCGTTGCGGCGCTTGGCGGACACGACGAGCACCATCGTGCTGCGGCTCGTGGTGGCGCTGCGGCGGTTGGCGGAAGCCGCGCCACCAGTGGAGCCACCGTCCGGCGACGCCGTGCCCGAGGGGTACGGGATCGAGCTGCGCGGCGTGACGTTCGGCTGGAGTGCGACGGCCGAGCCCGTGGTGCGCTCGCTGGACCTCGTCCTACCGGAGGGTTCGCACCTCGCCGTGGTGGGTCCGAGCGGCATCGGCAAGTCGACGTTGGCCGGCCTCCTCACGGGACTGGTGGCACCCCAGTCCGGCGTCGTGCGGCTGGGCGGCGTACCGGTGCGGTCCGTGCGGCCGGAGGTGCGCCACCAACGAATCGCCCTCGTGCCACAGGAGACGTACCTGTTCACCGGCACCGTGCGGGAGAACCTGGCCTTGTTCGCGCCGCAAGCATCGGACGCCACACTGCTACAAGCAGTCGAAGCCGTCGGCGCCGCAGACCTGGTGGCACAACTGGGCGGCCTGGCCGGCACCCTCGGCCACTCCGCAGGCGGCCTCTCCGCCGGCGAAGCCCAACAACTGGCCGCCGCCCGCGTCTACGCCTCAACCGCGGACGTCGTGATCCTCGACGAGGCCACCTCAGCCCTGGACCCAGCAGCCGAAGCCCTTGTGGAACAGGCGTTCGCCGCGAGGAACGGCACCTTGATCGTCATCGCCCACCGCCTCTCCTCCGCCCTGCGAGCCGACCAAGTCCTGGTCATGGACGGCGGCCAACCACTCCTCGGCAACCACACAGACCTACTGGCCACCTCCCCCCTCTACCGCGACCTGATGGCCGCCTGGCAACCAACCCCCACAGCCCTCTGAACCCACCCCAACCCACCCACAACGGCCCCGCAACATCCCCACCGAGGCTCGATTTGACATGGGTTCGGGTGCCATAGGCTGGACGAAGCCGGGCAGGCCTGGCGGGCGCTTTATCCGCCAGGCCTGCCCGGCTTTGGCCTGCCTGGGGTGCCCGTAAGGGCCCCATGTCAAATCGAGCCGGACCGGACCACCGCCCCTGAACGCAGAACTCACACCCCGCGAACGTAGGACTCACACACTCCGAACGTAGGACTCACACGCCCCGAACGTAGGACTCTCGCGCTCTGAACGTAGGACTCTCGGATCCTGAACGTTCAACTCGCCTGTTCCCGACGTAGGACACGCGCGTTCCCAACGTAGGACACGCGCGATCGCGAGGTGGGGCGCGGTTCAGCTCGCGCGGTTCAGCTCGCGTGGCTCAGCCCACGCGGTGCAACCAGGTGACCGGGGCACCGTCGCCCGCCCGCCGGAACGGCTCCAGCGCATCGTCCCAAGCCGCACCGAGGATCTCGTCCACGCCGTGCGCGAACGACTCACCACCCCTGCTCCGTGCGGCCAGGGTGCGGAGCTGGTCCTCGGACACGACGATGTCACCGTTCGCGCTGGTACGCGCATGCCACAGGCCCAACACGGGCGCGAAGCAGTACCGCACGCCGTCCACACCGGGACTCGGGTCTTCCGTCACCTCGAACCTGAGCATCGGCCACGCCCTGAGCGCGGACACGAGTCTGGCACCGGTGCCGACGTCGCCGGTCCAGTTGCATTCGGCGCGCAACTGACCGGGCGCCGCGGGTTGCGCCGCCCACTTGAGGTCCGCTCGCTCACCGAGGGTGCCCGAGATCGCCCACTCGACGTGCGGACAGACCGCAGACGGCGACGAGTGGACGTAGACCACGCCACTGCTGCTGCCACGGGTGCTCACAGCTGACCTCCGCTACTCGACGAGGGACGTCTTCCCCTACGACCTCTCGAGGATGCGGACGATCTTGCGAATTCCCGACTTGGTCATTCTGCCCGCTACGGCACCAGTCCGCCATAAGAACCATCCCGTTCCTCACCCGAGCGGGTCAGATACAGGACTTTCGACCCTAAATCGGCGACCTCGCGGCCCGAGACCGGACCGCGAGGTCACTTTCCGGGATCACCCGGACACGTTCACGTGATCACACAAGATCACCCGATACCGACATCACGCCAAACTCACATCACCCGCCACCGGCGCCGCCCGACACCGACATCGAGCGACCGGCACCACTCGACCGGTGTCAGGCCGCACCCAGCGCCTGAGCCGCCGCCACCACGTCGACCAACCCGGTCCCCTTGTCGTGGCTCGTCGTGTACGGACCGACGACCTGGTACCCGGCGCCGTACTTGTGCGCCGTCGACTTCAACGCCGCCTCGACCTGCGCCGGCGTGGCCGCCGGATTCGCCTGGAACAGCTGCGCCACGATGCCGGTGATGTGCGGCGCCGCCATCGACGTCCCGCTGATCGTGTTGAACGTGCCGACGTCGAGCAACCCCGGCCCGTTCTGCGGCCGCAACCCGGTCGCGCAGATCACCAGGTACGGCCGGCACGCCGCCGTGATCTCCTCACCGGGCGCGGAGATGTCCGGCCACGTCGACGAGTCGGTCACCAGCCCCCGCGAAGAGAACTCCGACACCGCGCCGTCACGCGTCCCGGTGCCCAGGTCGTGGTACGACGCCACCGACAGCACGCCGGGCGTCGGGTCCTGACCGGCCGGGTTGGACAGGTTCGCGCTGCCGTCGCCGCCGTCGTTGCCGTTCGCCCACACCGTCACGACGCCCTCGGCCGCCAACGCCCGCTGGAGCTTGGCCGTGGTCGAGTTCGGGTCGAACGCGCCGCCGCCGGACGGGCCGTAGGAGTTGTTGACCGCCTTGATCGGCGGGCACACCGACGCCGGGACACCCGCGCCGCACGGCGCCCGGTGGTTCTCCAGCACCCAGTTCAGCGCCGCGTCGGCGCCGATGATGAACAGCACCGCGCCGGTCGAGATCACCACGGCCTTCGCGCCCGGCGCCGCGCCGCGCACCACCGTGCCGTCGGTCAACGTGGTGTCGCCACCGACCGCGATGCCGGTGACGTGCGTGCCGTGGCCGCCGACGGCCAGCAGGTCGGTGTCCACCGACGTGGGCACGTCGAGGATGCAGCCGGTGCCGGCGCTCGCCTCGTCCAGGCAGACGCTCTTGAGGCTGCGGACGATCTTGGTCTGCCCGTCGGCCTGCTTGAACGCCGGGTGCGTCGGGTCGACGCCGGAGTCGATCACCGCGACGGTGACCCCGGTGCCGTCCAGCGCCAGGCCGTTCGCACCGGTCAACGTCTGCCGCGCCGCCAGGCCGCGGGTGGCGGTGTGGGACGTGGAGCCGGTGAACTCGATCGGCCGGTTCGCCTCGACGTAGGTCACGCCGGTCGCCGCACGCGCGGCGGTGATCTGGGCGGCGGTGCCGCGGGCGGCGACCACGCCGATCCGGTCGAAAGCGGTGATGCGGCTCAGACCGGAGTCGCGCACCGCGCGCTCGGCGGCGGCGAGGTCGGAGCCGTGGACGAACACCGTGCTCGGGAGCCCGGCTCCGGTCCGACCACCGGACAGCTGACTGGCGAGCAACGTCGAGACGGGGGCGAGCGGGCCGGCCGAGGCGGAAGGGGCTACCGCTACGGACAGTGCCAGCGTTCCCGCCGCGAGCAGGGCGGCTTTGCGCATCACGGGCGAACCTCCAATGCTGGGTGAGCAAACCCCCTAACGAGTCACACACGTTCAGGTGATGGTTGTCACGCAACGTCAGATCCAGCGATGCGCGCGCGAAGCCGTCCCCCTACGGCGCTACCGTGTCCGACCGTGTGGAACGCCCAACCGTGGAGAGCGTCGACGAACGTCGGCGAACGTCGAACGGTCTGGTCCTGTGGTGATCTCGTGGTGATCCCGTGCGGATGATCCGACTCGGGGCCGAGCCCTCGGCCGTGGGCGCCGACGTGCGCGCGGCGTTGAGCACGTGGGGCAACGGCGACGCCGTGCTCGGCGGTGTCGCGCTGCTCGGCGTGCGACCGCCGGACTGCCCGCGCGAGCTGGACGCCGTGATCGTGCTGCCGCGCGGCGTGCTCGTGGTCGTCGGCGTCGACCTGCCGGACCCGGCCATGCGGCTGGAGGCGCCGCTGAACGGCCAGTGGAAGATCGACGGCTGGCCGCTGACCCGCCCCGACGGCGCGACGAGCCCGGCCGCCGAGGCGCTGGAGGCCACCACCGCCGTGGCCCGCCGCATCCAGGACATGCGCGGCGAGCCGCTGCCCGTGACCACCGTGGTCGCCGTCGGCCCCTACGTCGGTCAGGTCGTGCAGCCGACCGTGGACCTCAACCGGGGCGTGCGCGTCCTGCACCCGAAGCCGACGACGCTGCTCGCCGCCGCCCGCGAGCTGGCCACCAGTGATCGGCCCTGCTCGGCCGAGCACGCCGCCAAGCTGGCCGCCGTGCTGGCGCCGACCGGCGCGCCGCCGACCCGCCAGCAGCTGATCGCCGAGGGCTTCTCGGACGCGGCGGCCGACCTGGCGTCGGCCAGCACCATGCTGCTGCCCAAGATCACGCCCGCGGTCCCGATCAGCCGCAAGCTGCTGCCGTACGTGGGCGGAGCGGTCGTCGCGGTGCTGCTGGTCATCGCGCTGATCGCCTCGCTGTCGTCGGGCGACACCGCGGACGGCGGGACGTCCACCACACCGTCCCCGCAGCCGACCACGGTCGTCGTGGACGGCCGGAACTTCTCGCCGCGCGGCGCGGACCGGACCGACGACTGCGCCGGGCACGCGTTCGGCGACGTGCGGGCGTGGCTGTCCGGGCACATGTGCATGCAGCTGCGACGCGCCCAGTACGAGACCACAGTGGACGGTCGCCGGGCGGGTGTCGCGATCGCCGAGCTCAGCCTCCCCGACGCGACCCGGGCGGGCGAGCTGCACGCCGTCGCGTCGGCGGCCGGCTCGGGCGGCGTCACCGCGCTGGTGAAGGAGGGCAAGGGCTGGGCGGGCGGTCCGGCGTCGTTCGACCGGTCGGCGATCCGCGTGTCGGTGAAGGGCGCGCAGCTGCGCATCACGCAGGTGGTGTGGACCGAGGGCGACCAGGACCCGGCCGACCCGAAGCTGGCCGAGATCGCCGAACAAGCCCTGCGGCTACCGGCCACCCAGCAATAACCACCAACCACCACAGCACGACCACCGCGGCACCACCACACGACCACCGCGGTCAACGACCGGTGCGCACCATGCCCACGCCGATCAACCCGAACGACACGTGCAGCACGATCACCAGGCCGGCCACCGCGCACAACGTCTCGGTGCCCGGCTTGCCCGCGAACGCGCCGAACGAGAACAGCCACCCGCCCACCGCGATCACGAACCCGGTGAACAGCACCGACCTCGGCACGTGGGCCAGGCAGAGCAGGGCGCTGGTCCGCGCCCGCCACAACGTGTGGACCACGACCGGCACGATCAGGAACCCGGGCAGGTACACCGCGACCGGCGACCACGAGGGCCCGCCGGGCAGGAACGTGGACGCGATGACGAAGGCGCACCACAGCACCGCGCCTATCGCGAGAGCCACGGATCCCCTGGTCACACCCGCAGTGTAATGAGCTGAAGCCGCATTTTGAGGTTAAGAGTCCCGATGGCCGCACGATCGCTACGGCACTCAGCGCAGGGTGTACACGATGTGCTGACACACCGTGCACCCAGCGTCAGAGACCGTAGGCCTCAAGGAGCCGCAACCACACCTCACTGATGGTGGGGTACGCCGGAACGGCGTGCCACAACCGGTCCACGGTGACCTCGCCGACGATCGCGATGGTGGCCGCGTGGATCATCTCGGCCACGTCGGGGCCCGCGAACGTGACGCCGACGAGCGTGCGCTTGCGCTCGTCCACGATCATCCGCGCCTTGCCCCGGTAGCCGTCCGCGTGCAGCGACGACCCGGCCACCGCGATGTCGAGGTCGACCACCCGGATGTCCAGCCCCGCCTCGCGGGCTTGCGCCTCGGACCACCCCACGGACGCCACCTCGGGGTCGGTGAAGACGACCTGCGGCACGGCGGTGTGGTCGGCGGTGGCGACCGGTGCGGTCCACGGCCGCGGGTCGGTGGCACCGGTGACGATCGCCGTGCCGACCGCACGCGCGGCGTACTTGCCCTGGTGGGTCAGCAACGCGCGACCCGTGACGTCGCCCGCCGCGTACAGCCAGTCCACTCCGGACACCCGGCCCGTGTCGTCGACCTCCAGCGCCTCGCCCGCCGTGAAACCGAACTGCTCCACGCCCAAGTCCGAGGTGGCCGGTTGGCGGCCGGTCGCGACCAGCAGGTGCGCGCCGGTCACCGAGGTGTCGTCGGACAGCCGCAACGACACCTGCCCGTCCGAAGTGGACACGCCGGTCGCCTTGACACCGGTGACGATCCGGACGCCGTCCTCCCGCAGGCCCTCGGCGACCAGGTCGCCCGCGAACTCCTCGAACTTCGGCAGCGGCCGTTGCCCGGAGACGACCAGCGTGACGGTCGAGCCGAGCCGGGCCCAGGCCTGCGCCATCTCCACGCCGACCACACCGCCGCCGAGCACCACCAACGACTCGGGCACCTCCTGCGCGGAGGTCGCCTCGCGGGAGGTCCAGTACGGCACTTCGGACAAACCGGGCAGGGACGGGATGCGCGGCACGCTGCCGGTGCACACCACGACCGCCTTGGTGGCGGTCAGCACGCGGCGGCTGCCGCCGTCCACGCGGCCATCGGCCTGAACGCCGCTGACGTCGACCTCGACCCGGCGCTCACCGACCAGCCTGCCGCGTCCGCGCACCACGGTCAGCCCGGCTCCCTCGGCCCACTCCACCTGGCCCGAGTCGTCCCAGTCGGAGGTGAAGCCGTTGCGCCGCTTCAGCACCTGCACCGGGTCGAGCCGCTCCCCGACCGGCACGCCCGGCACCCGGCGGGCGGCGGCGAGCGCGTGACCGGGGCGCAGCAACGCCTTGCTCGGCATGCAGGCCCAGTACGAGCACTCGCCGCCGACCCGCTCGGCCTCCACCAACGCGGTCCGCAGCCCACCGGCGGCGGTCCGGGCGGCGGCGTTCTCGCCCACCGGGCCGCCGCCGATCACGATCACGTCGAAGTCGTCGCTCACCGGTCCACCCCACACCACTGGGACCGGCGCGGCAAGTCACACGTGGCCGAGGTCGTCAGGCTCGGCCAAGATCGTCACACAGGGTCGAAGACGCCGGCCAACATCGTCAGGATCACGCCGTCGGCGGTGCGGAGCACCACCGGGCGCTCGTCGGGCTCGACCCGTTCGGCCAGCTTGAACATCGCGTCGGCGGTCTGGGCGGCCATCCGGAACGTCAACGTGACCGGCGCGTCGCCGCGCACCGCGAAGCGGCCCAGGAACAGGTCGCGCAACCGTTCGGCCATCAACTCGTACTGGTCGACCGACGCGTCGAGCCGGTGGCCGTCGAGCAGGTCGCTGAACCGCACCCGGCCGAAACCGGGCAGCTCGACCAGCATCCGCAGGTAGACGCCGACGACCTGCTGCACCGCTTCCCGCCAGTCCTGGGCGAGCCGACCCTCCGTGAACAGCGTTTCGACCCGTCCCAGGTACTCCTCCATACCTCGCAACGCCAGCGCGTGCACAACAGAACGCTTGTCCGGGAAGTATTGGTAGAACGATCCAATGGGCACGCCTGCTAGCTCGACGATCCGGGCGGTGGTGATGTCGTCGTAGTCGTAGTCGTTGAGCAGTGTCGCGCAGGCATCGACAATCGCGGACACCGTGGCGGCGCCGCGCTGCTGAACGGGCTGCCGACGCATCACCTTGGCTAAGCGGTTTTCGGCGGGATTTTCTGGCACGCGCACATCTTGATGGATACGGACCGGTAAGCCCAAACAGACGATTCCGGAATGTGATGTGAGGCTCGCTCAGCTTTCCCGCTTCTGATTGTTGGGGTGCAAAACTATTAGCGTGCCCTGACCTATCCTGAAATCGGACCGGCCCCTCGGCGCGAGCCGCGCTGCGCCGGGACGGGTTCGGGCAGTTCACCGGGCGTTTCGCCGGCCGTCGGCCGTTCGGTGGAAGCCGCGCGGACGATCGGCGCCCCCGCCCGGCGGCGTGGTGGCCGAGTCACGTAGGGGCCGACCAGCCGGGCCAGCACCAGACCCGGCGCGACCAGCGGCACCACCGCCGACAACGCCACCGCCGTCGCCCCGGCCCGCGCCACGTCCCGGGGGATGACCGCGACCCGGTCGACCACGAACGCCCGCCGCCCGGTGATCGACACCAACCCCATCACCGCGAGGAAGGCCGCGAACGCCAGCAACGCCCACCGCACCGCGACGTAGCCGACGTCCTCGGCCGCCGCCATCACCGCGAGCCAGCCGAACAACGCCGACGCCTGCCGGCCCGCGCTCGTCATCGCCCACAGCAGGCCGCCCGCCACGGCCAGGAACCCGGTGCGGCCGGCGAACCACCCGCGGGTCACCTCCAGCCACCCCGTCGGCAGGCCCGCCCAGCGCACCGGCAGCACCTCCAGTGGGCTCGGCGCGCCGAACGCCTGCCCCGCCACCCACGCCAAGGACCACACCGACACCACCACCGCGAACCCGAGCTGCCACCGCGACCGGTCCACCACGATCCGGCACAGCCGCACGAGCTCCTGGCGCTTCTCCTTCACCCCTCCCAGCGTGCCGGAGTGATCATGGACCGTGATCGGGTTTCACCCACGTGCCCTCGGACAGCGGCTCATCGGGTGGTCCGGCCCTCACTCGGCGTGCCGGGATCCCCGCGGCGGGACCGCGACCGTCGATGACCGGTTGGGGTCGTCTCCCACCCCTCCCGGGTGACACCGCGGCGAATCCTCGGCGCTCCGCGGCGGCGTCGGCCACATCATGTCCCCGGAAACCACCCGACCACGAAGAGGAGGCGGTCGTGCGCAGACTGCTACCGGCGTTGTTCGCAGTGTTGTCGATCACCTGGACCACCGGCGCGGCGACCGCCGAGACGATCACCGAGTCGATCGCCGAACCGACCGCCGAACCGGCCGTCGAGTACGTCGCGCTCGGCGACTCAGCCGCCGCCGGGCCGCTCATCCCGGAGCAGGACATGAGCGCGCCGGGCTGCCTGCGCTCGACGCGCAACTGGCCGTCCGTGCTCGCCGCGCGGATCGGCGCCCGGCTCACCGACGTGACGTGCTCGGGCGCGGTGACCGACGACCTCGCCGGGCCGCAGTCGACCACCGAGGGGACGCAGGCGCCCCAGCTGGACGCGCTGGGCCCGTCGACCGACCTGGTGACGCTCACCATCGGCGGCAACGACATCGGCCTGGTCGGCGAGGCGGTGGGCTGCCTCAATATGCTGCCCGAGCCGCTCGGGACGTCGTGCCGCGACCGGCTCACCGCCGGTGGGCAGGACCGGTTGGCCGAGCGGGTCGACGCCTACGCGGCCGAGTTCGCCGCCGCCCTCGACCTCATCTCCGCCCGGGCGCCCGGGGCGCGGGTCGTGGTGGTCGGCTACGGCACCTACATCCGGCCCGGCGGCTGCTACCCCGACCAGCCGATCTGGGCCCGGGACGCCGACTACCTCCAGGGCACCGTCAACCGGCTGAACGCGGTGTTCGCCCGTGAGTCGGCCGCGCACGGCGCGTCGTTCGTCGACATCGCGCCGCCGAGCGTCGGCCACGACGCGTGCGCACCGGCCAGGGTGAGGTGGTTCGAGGGCCTGGCGCCGACCGGACCCGCCGCGCCGCTGCACCCGAACGCGCAGGGCATGGACGCCATCGGCCGGTTCGTCACCACCCGGTTGTAGCCCGCCGCACCCACGTCGCCACGCACCGGACGCCGTCGTCGAGCACCCGCTCGGTGGCGGCGTTCGCGCGTCACGGATCTTCGTCGCGGGCGCGGGCTCGTTCACGCACCGGCGGGAAGAACGTGTAGTAGATTAGACGTTCTGCGCAGACGGACGCAGGACAGTGAGCCCGCAAGAAACCGTCAGCCGAATGCGACACAGGCCGATAAACCACGCTATCCAGAAATGAGGCACGTTGTCAAGCCCCTCCGATGACCTCCGGCTCGCGGAAACCGAGTCGGAGCAGGAATACGTGTCGATGCTGTACGGCAGGCTGGACGACCTCCGCGAACAGAGCTCGAAGCGCCTGGCCGGCGCGCTGCGGCAAACCGGTGGCACGCACCAGATGCGCTCCGAACGGGACACCTCGGTGGCCATGTACTCCGACCAGCTGGCGCAGTACAGCGCGGTGGAGAACGGGTTGGCCTTCGGCCGGCTCGACTTCGACACCGACGACCGCTTCTACATCGGCCGGATCGGCTTGTTCGACGAGGACAAGGAGTACGAACCGCTGCTGATGGACTGGCGCGCGCCCGCCGCCCGCCCGTTCTACCTGGCCACCGCCGCCGCGCCGGAGGGCGTGCGGATGCGCAGGCACCTGCGGACCAAGCAGCGCAAGGTCGTCGGCTTCGACGACGAGGTGCTGGACATCAACTCGGTCGACCCGGACCGCCGGTCCGACGGCCTGACCGGCGAGGCCACCCTGCTGGCCGCGGTGAACGCGAGCCGCACCGGCCAGATGGGCGACATCGTCGCGACCATCCAGGCCGAGCAGGACAAGATCATCCGCACCGAGCTGAACGGCGTGGTCGTCGTGCAGGGCGGTCCGGGCACGGGCAAGACCGCGGTGGCGCTGCACCGCGCCGCGTACCTGCTCTACACGCACCGCCGACAGCTCGCGAAGCGCGGCGTGCTGGTGGTCGGGCCGAACGCGACGTTCCTGCGCTACATCGGGCAGGTGCTGCCGTCGCTGGGCGAGACCGGCGTGCTGCTGTCGACCGTCGGCGAGCTGTTCCCGGGCCTGACCGCGGTCGGCCGCGAGCCGGCCGAGGTGGCCGCGCTGAAGGGCCGCGGCGAGATGGCGGACGTGGTCGCGCACGCGATCCGGGACCGGCAGGAGGCGCCGAGCCTGGTCGAGGTGCCGTTCGAGCAGGACGTGCTGCGGCTGGACCGGCGGGCGATCACCGAGGCCCGCGGTCGGGCGCGGCGGACCCGGCGCCCGCACAACGAGGCGCGGCGGACGTTCCAGCGGGAGATCATCTCCACGTTGGCGTCGCAGGCGGTGTCCCGGCTCGGCAGACACCTGCTGGACCAGGCCGACATCGACGACATCCGGCGCGAGCTGCGCGAGGACCCGGGCGTGCAGGCCGCCGTGGAGAAGCTGTGGCCGACGTTGTCGCCCCAGCGGCTGCTCGAAGACCTCTACGCGACGCCGAAGCTGATCGCCAAGGCCACGCCGAAGTTCTCGGCCGCCGAGCGCGAGCTGCTGGCCCGCCCGCGCGGCGCCGAGTGGACGCCCGCCGACGTGCCGCTGCTGGACGAGGCCGCGGAACTGCTCGGCGAGGACGACACCGAGGCCAAGGCGCGGGCCGAGCGGCAGCGGCGGCAGGCGATCGACTACGCGCAGGGCGTGCTCGACATCCTCGACCTGGAGGACGACGCCGACCCGGACATCCTGATGGCGACCGACCTCGTCGACGCCTACCGGTTGGCCGAGCGGCACGGCGCGGAGCGCTACGAGACGGCGGCCGAGCGCGCGGCGGCGGACCGGACCTGGACGTTCGGGCACATCATCGTGGACGAGGCGCAGGAGCTGTCCCCCATGGCGTGGCGGACGCTGATGCGCCGGTGCCCCTCGAAGTCGATGACCGTGGTCGGCGACATCGCGCAGACCGGTGACATCGCCGGCGCGTCGTCCTGGCACGAGGTGCTGTCGCCGTACGTGCTGGACCGCTGGAAGCTGACCGAGCTGACGGTGAACTACCGGACGCCGTCGGAGATCATGGCGGTGGCGGCGGACGTGCTGTCCTCGGTCGACCCGGACCTGGTGCCGCCGACGTCGGTGCGGGACAGCGGGTTCGAGCCGTGGAGCCTGCGGGTGCCGTCGCTGACCGAGGCGCTGCCGTCGGTGGTCGACAAGGAGCTCGCCGAGATCGACGACGGCAAGCTCGCGGTGATCGTGCCGTCGGCGTCGGTGGCGACGCTGCGCGCCGCCGTGCCGGGCGCTTCGGACGACCTCGACGCGCAGGTGGTGGTGCTGGGGGTGACCGACGCGAAGGGCCTGGAGTTCGACTCGGTGCTGGTGGTCGACCCGGCGGGCATCCTGGCCGAGTCGCCGCGCGGCGCGAGCGACCTCTACGTGGCGCTGACCCGTGCCACCCAACGGCTCGGCGTCGTGCACACCGACGACCTGCCGGACGTGCTGCGGAGGTTGGCGGTCAACGGGTGAGGGCGTAGCCGAGGGCGGCCGCGGCCACGCCGGCCGCGATGCTGCCGGCCACGTTGGCGAACGCCTGCCCGTGGCGGCCGTCCTCGGTCAACCGGATCGTCTCGTAGCTGAACGTGCTGTAGGTCGTCAGGCCGCCGCACAGACCGGTGCCGACGAGCGCGACCAGGTCCGGAGACGCGCCCGCCACGCAGCCGAGCACGAACGAGCCCACCACGTTCACCGCGAACGTGGCCCAGGGGAACGACTTGCGCAGCAGCCGGCCGGCCGCGTACCGCAACGACGCGCCCGCCGCCGCGCCGACGAAGACCAGCAGCACCGTCACGGCGACACCCGGCGGGTCACGGCCATGGCGGCGAAGGTCGCGCCCAGCGCCAGGAGCAAGGTGGCGAGCAGGTACGCGACCGCAGTGAGGCCACCCAGCCGCACGGCGTCCAGCGCGTAGCCCGAGAACGTGGTGAAGCCGCCCAGCACACCGATGCCCAGCAACGGCCGCGCCAGCGGGTGCAGGCGCGGCACCAGGACCATAAGCACCCCGATCAGCGCGCAGCCCACCACGTTGACCAGCAGCGTGCCCCAAGGGCCTTGGACCACCGCGGCCAGGCCGTAGCGCGCCACGCCGCCGATGCCGCCACCCAGGGCGACCGCCGCGAGGACCCGGAGCTCAGTGCGCACGCAGGTGGTCCACCAGGTGGTCCAGCGCGGCCAGGGCGCGGACCACGTCGGCGCGTTCGGCCGGGTCGAGCTTGTCCAGCGCCGAACCGATGCGCTTCTCGTGCGCGGCCTGCCAGACGGCCAGCTGCTCGTGACCCTGCGGCGTCACCGAGAGCCGGGCCACGCGGCGGTCGCTGGGGTCACCGCCCCGTTCGACCAGGCCGCCCTCGATCAGCTGGCCGACCAGGCCGCTGACCGTGTTCGGCGCCAACCGCAGCTCGGCGGCGAGGTCGCCTACGCGCATCGGGGGGCGCTCGGCGAGCGTCTGGAGCAACTCGACCTGCGCCATCGGCAGGGAGTCCCACGGCCATTCCGACCGGATGCTCGTGCGCAGTGCCCGCCGGAGCCTCGTGACCACGTCGGTGAGCGAGCGTGCCTCGTCTGACATGCGCGAATGGTACTGGGTCAGGAAATGTCGTCCCACGGAGTGACGCCGGATCAGGTGGTGGCCCGGTGGACCCGCCCGGCGCTCGGCAACGCGTTCGGCAGCGCGTTAGCGGTGGCCCTGCCGCCGTTCCCCGAACCCCTTGGGCGGGCCCGGCGTGTCCTGCGCAGCACTCTCGGTGTTCGCCTCGTTGACGGTCTCTACGCCGATCGGGGACAAGGCGTCTTCCCGCTGTCCACGAGTCGCGCCGGATCAGTAATCTCGCCCCACCGGGGCGAACGCTCGGGCCGGCACACACACGGGTGAGGGAGCGGTGGCGGATCGGCTTGGCTGGGTCCCCGACGAGGTCGACACCGGTTTGCCCAGCGCCGCCCGGCTCTACGACTACCTGCTCGGCGGCGGCCACAACTTCGCGGTCGACCGCGAGCTGGCGGAGAGGTTCCTCCGCGCCCAGCCCAACGCCCGCACCATCGCCCGGCTCAACCGCGCGTTCCTGCGCCGGGCCGTGCTGCACCTGGTCGACGCGGGCGTGCGGCAGTTCCTCGACCTGGGCTCGGGCATCCCGACCGTGGGCAACGTGCACGAGATCGCGCGCAAGGCCGCGCCCGGGTCACGCGTGGTGTACGTCGACTACGAGGACATCGCGGTCGCGCACAGCCTGATGATCCTCGCGCACGACGACCTGACGACCGTCCTGCAGGAGGACATGACCGACCCGGCCGCGGTGCTCGACGGCGCCCGGGCCACCGGCCTGATCGACTTCGCCGAGCCGGTCGGCGTGCTCGCCGTCGGGGTGTTCCACTTCGTGCCGCCCGAACGCGACCCGGCCGGCGTGCTCGCCGCGTACCGCGACGCCGTGGCGCCGGGCAGCTACCTGGCCCTGTCCCAGTTCACCTCCGACCTCCAGCCCGACGAGATGGCCGGGATCGTGGCCGTGATGCGGCCGAGCGCGAACCCGATGTTCCCCCGCACCCACGCCGAGATCACCGCCCTGTTCGACGGTTTCGACCTGGTCGAGCCGGGCGTGGTCGCGCTGCCGCGGTGGCGGCCCGAGGAAGGCGCCGTCGACGAGGATGCCGACCGGGCCGGCATCTTCGCCGGCGTGGGCCGCAAGAGGTGAGCCGACGTGGCACCACCCGCTGAGACCCGGCGGCAGGACATCGCGCGCGAGTGGATGCGGGCGGTCTACCCCACCGCGTACGTGCCGATGTCGCCGACCGAGATCGAGCTGTACCTGCTCGACCTGGTGGACGTGATCGCCGACGCGGTCCAGGCCGAGCCGTTCACCGTCGACCCCGTCGCGGTGGTGGGCGACCGGCTGGTCGAGGCCCACTTCACCGGTCCGGAGACGTTGCGGCGCACGGTGGAGGTGCTCGGGCGCGCCCTGCTGTTCACCCCCGAGCTCCAGGACGTGCCCCGGTTGGCGGAGAAGGTCGTCGCCATCCTGGGCAGCCTGAGCACCGCCTTCGCCACCGCGATGCGGATGGACGCGTTCGACCAGCAGGAAGAGGTCAAGCGCGCGCTCTTGGCGGCCAAGCGGCGGGCCGAGCGGGTGCTCAAGGTCAGCGAGGCCAGGTTCCGGGAGGTGTTCGACTCCTCCGCGTTCGGCATCGCCATCACCGACCTGGGCGGCGCGTGCGTCGAGGCGAACGAGGCGCTGGCCGAGATGGTCGGCCGGGACCGCGCCGAGCTGGCCGGGCGGAGGCTGGTCGAGCTGTTCGACCCGGCCGACGCGAAGGCGATGGTGAGCACGTACGAGGCGGTCGGCGACGGCCGGGCGGCGCGGGTCCGCGCGCAACGGCGGCTGCTGCGCGAGGACGGCGAGCCGGTGTGGGTGCACCTGGCGGTGTCGTTGCTGCGTGACGCGGACGGCGAGCCCGCCTACCACGTGACCATGGCCGAGGACGTCAGCGAGCTGCACCTGCTGCGCAAGAACCTGGACTTCCAGCTGCTGCACGACTCGCTCACCGGCCTGTCCAACCGGCAGCGCCTCGTCACCCGGCTGGAAGCGCTGCACGGCACGTCGCGCGGCGGGGTCACGCTCTACCAGCTCGGCCTGGACGGGTTCTCGGCGGTGAACAACGGCCTCGGCCACGCGGTCGGCGACCGGGTGCTCATCGAGGTGGGCCGCCGACTCGAAGCCGCGGTGGCCCACGAGGACGCGCTGGTCGCCCGGATGGGCGGCGACGAGTTCGCCATCGTGGTGGGCAACTCGCCGGCCACGCCGACGGTGCCCGTCGTGGTGGACCGGATCAACGAGGCGCTGCAACGGCCGATGGACAACGGCGTGGCCCCGTCCGCCACCATCGCCGTGGTCGACCGGCCACCGGCGGGGTGGGACGTCGCCGAGATCCTCCGCGCGGCCGACGCGACCCTGCGCCGGGCCAAGTCGTGCGGCAAGCGGCAGTGGCTGTCCTACGACCGGCACGCCGACCAGCGGTTCCGGGATCGACAGGCGCGGGCCGCGAGGATGCCCGGTGCGTTGGCCGACCGCGAGCTGGAGCTCGAATACCAGCCCGTGGTGGACCTGGTCGACCGGCGGGTGCTCGGGCACGTGGCCAGGCTGCGCTGGGACGACCTCGGGCACGACGAGTGCCTGGCGCTGGCCGACGAGACCGGGTTGTCCCTGGCGCTCGGCCAGTGGGCGCTGAGCGAGGCCGCGGCCGACACCGTGCGGTCCGCCGCGGCCGACCCGGCGGGAACGCTGTACTTCGAGCTGTCGCCGATGCAGTCCCGCGACGAGGACCTGGTGCGCAGGGTGACGCGGACGCTGGCGGAGACCGGCTTGCCCGCGTCCCGGCTGCGGCTCCTCCTGGACGCCCGCACGATGCTGGACTGCGTCGACGACGACAACGCGCAGGTGTTGCGGGACAACGGCATCGCCGCCGGGCTGACCCGCTTCAACGGCGGGCAGGCCGAGCTGGCGCTGCTGGAGGAGATGCCGGTGGACGCGGTGGTCCTCGACCCGTCGGTGGTGCGCAGGCTCGCCGAGCGGCCCGAGTCGTTCCTGCACGACGCGGTGGCGCGGATGGTGGACCTGATCCGCTCGTCCGGGGTGTCCGTGCTGGTGCCGGATGTCGACACAGCGCTACGGGCGGCGTGGTGGGCGCGGGTCGAGGTGGACGCCGCGTTCGGCGACCACCTCGCGCCCGCCGTGCCGGGTTACGAGCTGTCCGGCGCCTGAGCCCGCCGGGGGGGCTCAGACGTGCTTGACCGCGGCCAGCAGCTTGGTCAGCGACTCCTTGGCGTCACCGAACAGCATCGTGGTCTTCGGGTTGTAGAGCAGGCTGTTGTCCACGCCCGCGAAGCCCGGCCGCATGGAGCGCTTCATGAACACCACGGCCTTCGCCCGGTCCACGTCGAAGATCGGCATGCCGTAGATCGGACTGCTCGGCTCGTCCCGCGCGCCCGGGTTGACCACGTCGTTCGCGCCGACCACCAGCACCACGTCGACGCTGCCGATGCCGGGGTTGACGTCGTCGAGCTCCTTGAGGTTCTCGTAGGGCACGTCCGCCTCGGCGAGCAGCACGTTCATGTGACCCGGCATCCGGCCCGCGACCGGGTGGATGCCGTACTGCACCGTGATGCCGCGCTCTTCCAGCACCTGCGCCAGTTCCCGCGCCGCGTGCTGCCCCTGCGCCACGGCCAGGCCGTAACCGGGGACCACCAGCACGGAGTGGGCGTAGCCGAGCAGGATCGCGACGTCCTCCACCGTGCCGGCGCGCACGGTGCGCTGTTCGTCGGTGCCCGCGGTCGCGGTGGTGGTCTGGAACGCGCCGAACAGGATGTTGGTCAGCGGCCGGCCCATGGCCTGGGCCATCAACCGGGTCAGGATGGTGCCGGACGCGCCGACGAGCGTGCCGGAGACGATCAGCAGGGTGTTGGCCAGCACGTAACCCGACGCGGCGACGGCCAGTCCGGTGAACGCGTTGAGCAGCGAGATCGCGATCGGCACGTCCGCACCGCCCACCGGCAGCACGAACAGCACGCCCAGCGCGAGACCGGCCAGCGCCAGCAGCACCAGCACCACGCCGCTCCCGGTCAGCACGACCCACAGGGCCAGCAGCGCGCTCACCGCGGCCACCCCGATGCCGAGGACCTGACCGGCGGGCAGCAGCACCGGCCGGGTGGTCATGATCTCCTGGAGCTTGAGGAAGGTCACCACGCTGCCGGAGAAGCTGACCGAGCCGATCAGCACCGTGAGCACGGTGGCGAGCTGGAACAACACCGAGCCGTGCGGCACCGCGAGGAACTCGGTCAACGCGACCAGGGCCGCCGCGGCGCCGCCGACGCCGTTGAACAGCGCCACCATCTGCGGGATGGCGGTCATCTTCACCGACCGGGCCGCCGGGATGCCCACCACCACGCCCGCGGCCACCGCGAGCAGGATCAGCAGTCCGTTGTGGACCGCGCCGTGGACGTAGGCCGTGACCACGGCCAGCGCCATGCCCGCCGCGCCGAGCAGGTTGCCCGCGCGGGCGTACTTCGGCGTGCTCAGGCCCTTGAGCGCGAGCACGAAGCACAGGGCGGCGACCAGGTACGCGAGCTGGACCCAGGTGGGGCTCACTTCCCCGCCTCCCCGTGCCCGTTGGTGTCGGCCTTGACCGCCCTGGTCGGTTTGTGGCCCTTGAACATCTCCAGCATCCGGTCGGTCACCACGAAGCCGCCCACCACGTTGACCGTGGCCAGGAAGACCGCGGCCAGGCCGAGCGTGATCTCCAGCGCGTGCTCGGCGCGACCGGTGATCAGGATCGCGCCGACCAGGATCACGCCGTGGATCGCGTTCGCGCCCGACATCAGCGGCGTGTGCAGGATCGTGGACACCTTCGACACGACCTCGAAGCCGACGAACACGGCCAGCACGAAGATCGTCAACAGGTCGATCACGACAGCTCCCTCCTCAGCTCACCCGCGTGCGTGAGGCAGCAGCCGGCCAGCACCTCGTCGGTGAGGTCCGGCACGACCCGGCCGTCCTTGGTCATCATCGTCAGGAGGTTGGCCACGTTGCGCGCGTAGAGCCTGCTGGCGTGCACGGGCATGGTGCTCGGCATGTTCCTCGCCCCGTAGACCAGCACCTCGCCGACCCAGATCTCCTCGCCCGGGCTGCTCGCGGTGACGTTGCCACCGGACTCTGCGGCCAGGTCGACCACGACCGAGCCGGGCGCCATCGCCTTGAGCATGTCGTTGGTGACCAGCACGGGCGCCTTGCGGCCCGGGATGGCGGCGGTGGAGATGACCACGTCGGAGGCGGCGACCCGGTCCGCGATCAGCTCGCGCTGGCGTTCCAGGAACGTCTCCGACTGCGCCTGCGCGTACACGCCCTGCTGCGTTTCGAGGTCCAGTTCCAGGAACCTCGCGCCGAGGCTCTTGACCTCGTCCCTGGCCGCCGCGCGCACGTCGTAGGCCTCGACCACGGCGCCGAGCCGGCGCGCGGTGGCGATGGCCTGGAGCCCGGCCACCCCCGCGCCCAGGACGAGCACCTTGGCCGGCGGGATGGTGCCCGCGGCCGTGGTGAACATCGGCAGGAACTTGGGCAGCCGGTTGGCCGCCTCGATCACCGCGCGGTAGCCCGCCACCAGGGCCTGCGAGGACAGGGCGTCGGCGGACTGCGCCCTGGTCACCCTGGGTAGCAGGTCGAGGCTGAACGACGTGACCTTGTTGGCCTTGAGCACCTCGATCAGCTCCGGCTCGGCGTTCGGCTGGAGGAAGCTGATCGTGATGTCGCCCTCCCGGAGGGCGGCGGCCTGCTCGGGTGTCGGTGGTTGGACGGACACGACCACGTCGGACAGACCGGCCGGGTGGTCGGCGATGACGTTCGCACCGGCTGCGCGGTAGGCGGCGTCGGAGGCCTGGGCGTGTGCGCCCGCTCCGGCTTGCACGTCGACCGTGAGTCCGGCACCGATCAGCGTGGTCACCGTTTCCGGTAGACCGGCTACGCGGCGCTCGGCGGGCCGCGACTCGACGGGTATGCCCACTCTCACGGAGAGTCACCCTAGACCGCTGAAGGTGATCTACGCCACACGTGGGCATTAACGTTAACCGTACATACGTCTTGCTGAGACCGGGGCGTGCCCGGACGCGTCAGTGGATGACCGGGCAAACACCTTCGGTGTCGTTCGAGAAGAAGTTCGGCACCAGTTCGCGCTTGTCGTAGTAGCGGTGGAAGACGCTGGTGATGCCGCTCGACATCGGCGGCACGATCCACGTCCAGTCCGCCGGGCACGAGCGACCCGCCGCCTCCTCCTTCTTGATGTGCGTGAGGAACCGGTCCGACTCGGTGTGGTGGTCGGTGATCGTCACGCCCGCCGCCGCGAACGAGTGCAGCACCGCGCGGTTCAGCTCGACCAGCACCCGGTCCTGCCACAGCGTCTGCACCGACGAGGTGTCCAGGCCCATCCGCTTGCCCAGGTAGGGCAGCAGGTCGTACCGGTCGACGTCGGCGAAGTTGCGGGCGCCGATCTCGGTGCCCATGTACCAGCCGTTGAACGGCGCGGCGGGGTAGTCGATGCCGCCGATGCGCAGGCGCATGTTGCTGATCGCCGGCACGGCGTGCCAGCGCAGCCCCAGGTCGGCCAGCCACGGCAGCTCTGGGTGGCCGATCGGCACCTCCAGCACCGCGTCGGGCGGCAGTTCGACCAGGGCGGGCTCGGCGTCCTCCCGCGCCACGATCAACGGCAGCACGTCGAACGGGCCCCGCCGCCCGGGCGGGCGCCAGCCCATCCCGATGGCCTCCTCGGTGAGCTCGACGTTGCGCCGGTCGCCCAGCACACCGCCGTCCGGGCCGAGGTAGCCCGCGTAGCGGATCAGCTGCTCGTTGCGGATCCTCGGCGCGGGCCGGCCCGGCTCGTCCGGCGCGAACACGGTGATCGCGGGGCGGACCTTGCCGCCGTTGGTGGCGAGCTTGAGGTGCTCGACGCACTCGTCCGCGATCTCCTTGGGGTCGCGCAGGTCGCGCAGGTCGCGGACCTTGAGGCTGCGCCAGTACAGCCGACCGATGCAGCGGGCGCTGTTGCGCCAGGCCACCCGCGCGCCGAACGTGAGCTCGTCGGGCGTGTGGCGGTACGTGCCGGTGGCGGCGACCTCGGCGTGCACCTCGGCGAGGCGGTGTTCGACGGGGCCCGACTCGGGGTTCTCCGAGTGGTGCAGGCGGATGAACTCGTCGGCCTCGGCGAGGTCGACGGCGGGGGCGGCGGAGTCGCACAGGGGAATGGCTTCAGCCGGACACGAGGGGACGGGGGCCATGGCGGGACACCGTAGTTGCCCTTTCGGGGTTGCTGCACCGCCGTGCCGGGCACCGGGTGGGGTCCACCCCACACTGTTGATGCCGGACAGTGAGTGCTTGATCGCGCAGACGGGTGACCCATCCTGCGAAAACGAGTGATATTGGATCGTTATCCGCTCGAATTGCGGCGGTTACCTGTGATTTACATCACTGGGGATTTCTCACCTATCGGGTGACAGCGACGGCGGGTTCCACGCCAGGAACTTCGCCATGCCCCGCAGACCGACCCCGGCCGGCACCGCACGCACCACGGCGTCACGCACGGCCACCGCCACCGGGTTGCGCAGTTTGTGCCCCACCCGCCCGACCGCCCTCGACGCCTTCGCCATCGCCTGCGTGCGCGGACGGCGTTGCCGGTCGTACTCGGCCAGCGCGGTCGGCACGTCGTCGGCGCGGGCGCACGCGGCGGCCAGCACCACGGCGTCCTCGATCGCCATGCACGCGCCCTGGCCCAGGTAGGGCGTCATCGCGTGGGCGGCGTCGCCGAGCAGCGCCACGCGGCCGCTCACGTAGGTCGGCAGCGGCGTGGCCAACTCGTGGATGTCGTGCCGCAGCACGGTCCCGGGCGGGGTGGCGTCGAGCAGGTCCGGGATCGGGTCGTGCCAGTCGCCGACGAGCCCGCGCACCTCGGCCAGCTCGTCGTGCGCACGCCCGCCCGCGGGTGCGACCGCGGCCGCGTACCAGCAGACCCGGCCGTCGCCCAGCGGCAGCACGCCGAACTCCCGCCCCGGACCGAGGGTCTGGCCGATGCCGAGGTCGAGCGGGAACCGGGCCGTCGTCACGCTGCGCCACGCCGTGGTGCCCGCGTACACCGGCCGGGGCAACGCCGGGAACAACGCCTCCCGGACGCGGCTGCGGATGCCGTCCGCGGCGACCACCAGGTCGGCGTCCAGGTCGTCCACCGACCGCACGTCGGCATCCGTGACCAGGCAGGACCCGGGCAGCGCGGACCGCAGCACCCGGTGCAGGTCGGCGCGGTGCACCGCCACGACGTGGTCCACCCGCGCCGCGTCCACGTGCGTCAGCGTCCGGCCCCTCGGGTCGCGCAGGCCGCCCGCCACCCTGGGCGTGCCGATCCGCCGCACGTCGTCGGCCAACCCCAGCGCGGCCAGCGCCCGCATCGCGTTCGGCATCACCCCGACACCCGCGCCGACCTCGCCGAACTCCGGGGCGCGCTCCAGCACGACGACATCCCACCCGACCTGTCGCAACGCCACCGCCGCCGTGACCCCGCCGAGGCCACCTCCCACCACGACCGCTCTCATGCCCCTCCTTCTACAGCTGTAGATGTCAGTACTCTACAGCTGTAGAAGGAGGACGACACCGTGACGGAGCGCATGGCCGCCCTCGCCGACGCGGCGATCCACGTGGTGGCCACCAAAGGCATGCGCGGGCTGACCCACCGCGCGGTGGACGCGGCGGCGGGCGTGCCCACCGGCTCGACGTCGGCCTACTTCCGCACCCGCAAGGCACTGGTCGAGGGCGTGGTGCAACGGCTGGCCGACGTGGACAACGCCGAGGTTGTCGCGGCGGCGGTGGACGTCACGCTGGACCCGGACCGGCTCGCGGAGGGCGTCGCGCACGTGCTCGACCAGTGGATGACGACCGGCCGCGAGCGCACCCTGGCCCGGTACGCGTGCCTGCTGGAGGCCACCCACCACCCCGAGCTGCGCGGCATCCTGGCCCACGGCGAACGACCGCGCGCGCAGGCGAGGGAGCTGCTGGCCGCGTTGGGCGCGGAGGACCCGGAGCGGCAGGGCCGGGAGCTGGTGGCGTTCGTGGACGGGCTGCTGTTCGACCGGCTGGTCGGCGCGGGCGCGCTCGGCGCACCGGCACCGGGCACGCCGGAGAGCCGGGCCGAGCTGGCCGCGGCGATCCGTGCGGCCTTGCGCGGCGTGCTAGGGAAGTGAGTGACGCGGGGTCGGCGCCACGGCGCCGACCCCGCCTCGTCTACGCGGATCGCTCGGAGTTGCTGCCCAACCGGGGGAACGGGTCGGTCGAGAACACGACCTCCACCGGAACCTCGAAGTACTGGGCGATGCGCAGCGCCAGGTACAGGCTGGGGCTGTACTCGCCCCGTTCCAGGTAGCCCACGGTCTGGTAGTGGATGCCCAACGCCTCGGAGAGCTGCCGGCGGGACACACCCCGTTCGGCGCGCAGCATCGCGATCCGGTTGTAGACGCTTTCGCTCATCGCACCCTCTGCAACGCCGCCTCGCGGCGCTGCTCCATTTCCGCTCCGGACTCCCGGCGGGCCATCCGCCGCAGGATCGTAGGCGCTACCAGGAAGCCGGCCACCGCCCACACCCCGAGCACGCCGACCGCCTCCAGGACCCGCCACGACCCGCCGATCTCCGCGGCCGCCGCCGAGTCGGGCAGCAGCGCCGCCCTGGCGCCGTGCCCGGCCCAGTACACCGGGAACACCTGGGCCACGCCCTGCACCCAGCCCGGCATCGCGGTGATCGGGTAGAAGATGCCGGAGATCGCCGTGAGGCCCATCATCGGCAGCATGGTGATGCCCATCGCGCCGCCCGGGCTCTTGGTGATCGACCCGGCGACCGCGCCCCACGGCAACATCGACGCCATGCCCAGCCCCAGCACCGCGAGCAGGCCGAGCAGCCCGACCACGCCCGCGTCCGCCAGCACGTTGACCAGGAACAGGCCCGGCACCAGCACGATCAGCAGGGCGAACACGTTGTCCAGCGTGGTCTGCACGGCCCGGCCGACCAGGTAGCCGACCATGCCGTGCGGCACCGCCTTGGCGCGCAGCAGCGTGCCGTCCTCGCGGTTGGTCGACAGCTGGCCCGCCGGTCCGACCAGGCTGCCGAACACCATGCCCATGCCGAGCATGCTGGGCAGGGTGAGGGCGGCGAGCGTGATGTCGGCGCCATCGGCGGTCGAGTCGCGCTGGAACCACAGCACGGTCAGGAAACCGACCGACATGAACAGGTTGTAGAGCTGGTCGGAACTGCCGAGGGTGTGACGGAACTCGCGCAGCCCGCGGTCCAGGCCGAGCCGGACGCCGTGCGTCGTGGCGTTCACAGGACCGCCACCTCCTCCATCGCCTGCCCGCTCTCGTGCCGCTGCACGAGGGCCATGTAGGTGTCCTCCAAGGTGCTGCGCCGCACCTCCAGCTCGGAGATGCCGGTCGCGTGCTGCCGGAACAGGTCGCGCACGAACGCCGTCGCGTCCTCGGCCGTGTGCACGTGCCGCAGGCCGTCGTGCGTCCAGCGGATCTCGGACTTGCCCGCGACCTGGCGGCTGAGCTGGTCGGGGCTGCCGTCGGCGATGATCCGGCCGCCCGCCAGCACCAGGATCCGGTCGGCCAGCTTCTCCGCCTCGGCCAGGTCGTGCGTGGTGAGCAGGATCGTCATGCCCTCCAGGTCCGCCAGCCGGTGCACCAGGTCGTGGAAGTCCCGGCGCGCGTGCGGGTCGAACCCGGCCGTCGGCTCGTCCAGGAACAACAGGTCCGGCTTGCCGACGATGCCGATCGCCACGTCCAACCGCCGCCGCTGGCCGCCGGACAGGCTGCTGATCTTCTTGTGCGCGTGCTCGGTCAGGCCGACGGTCTCGACCAGCTCGTCGGTGTCGAACGGCCGCGGCTGGTGCGGCGTGGCGTAGGGCGCGTAGTAGCGGCCGAGGTGGTGCAGCAGCTCGCGCACCCGCCAGCGGCCGTGGTCGCGCCACGACTGCAGCACCACGCCGAGCCGGGCGCGCCAGGCCTCGTCGCCGGTGGCCGGGTCGACGCCCAGCACCCGGACGTGGCCGTCGGAGGGCAGCCGGAAGCCCTCCAGGATCTCGATCGTCGTGGTCTTGCCCGCGCCGTTGGGCCCGAGCAGGGCCACCACCTCACCCGGATCCGCGGTGAAGTCGACCCCGTGCAGCACGTCCGTCGTGCCGTAGCGCATCCGCAGATCGCGCACCTCGATGACCAAGGACCCTCACCTCCCCCTGTCAGAGTTCTTGGGCTTTTTGTAGCACACCTGCTATCACTCGTACTACGGCCGTTCCCTGATTGCCTATTTCCTTCACGGCTTCGTGAACCTTCTGTATGTTGCGAAGTAGGTCCCCTAACGCACTGGGAGGTGTGCGAGATGACCGAAACGCTGTATTCAGAGCTGCCCACCCGACGCAGCACCCCGTTCGACCCGCCCGCGGAGTTGGGGTTGCTCCGCGAGCGGGCGCCCATCAGCAGGTTGCGATTCCCCGACGGCCACCTGGGGTGGCTCGTGACCAGCTACGAGCTGGCTCGCGAGGTGCACGCGGACCGGCGGTTCAGCAGCCGGGCCGAGCTCCAGCACTCACCGCGCCTGCTCGCCGGCGAGCCGGTCACGCAGCGGCCGCCGGCCAAGCCGGGCATGTTCATCGCGATGGACGCGCCCGACCACACCCGGTACCGCAAGCTGCTGACGGGCCAGTTCACCGTGCGGCGGATGAACCAGCTGCTGCCGCGGATCGAGCAGATCGTGGCCGAGCACCTGGCCGCGATGCGTGCCGCCGGATCGCCGGCGGACCTGGTGGCGAACTTCGCGCTGCCGGTGCCGTCGATGGTGATCTGCGAACTGCTGGGGGTGCCCTACGAGGACCGGGAGTCGTTCCAGCACGACACCGCCAAGGCGCTGAGCCTGGACTCCACGTTCGAGGAGATCATGGCGGCGTTCGAGCGGCTGGAGGAGTTCGTGCTCCAGCTGGCGAAGCGCAAGCACGTCACGCCGGGCGACGACATGCTGTCCGGCCTGATCGCCACCGGCGAGCTGACCGACTCCGAGGTCGCCAACATGGGGCTGCTGCTGCTCGTCGCCGGTCACGAGACCACGGCGAACATGCTGGGCATCGGCACGTTGTTGCTGTTGCGCAACCCCGACCAGCTGGCGGCGCTGCGAGCCGACCCGTCGTTGGTGGACAACGCGGTCGAGGAGATGATGCGGTACCTGACCATCATCCAGTTCGGCACGCTGCGCACCGCGGTCGAGGACGTGGAGATCGGTGGTGTGGTGGTCCGGGCCGGTGAGTCGGTCTCGATCTCCGTCGCCGCCGCCAACCGCGACCCGGCGCGGTTCGAGCGGCCGGACGAGTTCGACGTCACCCGGTCCGCGGCCGGGCACATCGGGTTCGGCCACGGCGTGCACCAGTGCCTCGGTCAGCAGTTGGCCAGGATCGAGATGAGGGTCGGGTTCTCGGCGCTGTTCCGGGAGTTCCCCGACCTGCGGCTCGCGGTGCCCGCCGAGGATGTCAGGATGCGGGACGACATGGCGATCTACGGGGTGCACGAGCTGCCGGTGGAGTTCCAGTGAAGATCGAAGTCGATCCGGACCGGTGCGCGGGGTCGGGGATGTGCGCGTTGACCGACCCGGCGGTGTTCGACCAGGACGAGGTGGACGGGACGGTCGTGCTGCTGCTGCCGTCCCCGACCGGCGAGCACGAGAAGGCGGCGCGTGAAGCGGCGCACCTGTGCCCGGCGGGCGCCATCCACGTCGTGGGGTGACAGGGGCTGTCGGGGCCGTCTCCGGACGGCCCCGGCGGTTTCCGGTGCGCGGCTGAGCGGCGATCAGAGGGACAGGTGCACGCGGAGGGCGTCGTCCAGCTGCTTGAGCACCGCGGGCGGCAGACCGCCGATCCGAGCGCGGAACCTGGCCGCGGCGACCGTGCGCACCTGCTCGGCCTGCGCCTTGGAATCCGCGCCGAGCCCGCAGTCCTTGGCGGGCAGCAGCACTTGGAACGGGTACACCTTCGCGGTGTTGGAGGTGATGGGCACGACGGTCACCACACCCCGGCCGCCCCGTCCGGCGGCCCGGTTCGCCGCGTCGTTGCTGACGACCACGGCCGGGCGGATCTTGTTGGCCTCGGCGCCCTGCGCCGGGTCCAGGTCCACCCAGTAGATGTCACCTCGCCGCATCGAGGACACCGTCTGGCGCGGTCACGTCCCACATGTCGGCGTCTCCTCCGGCTTCCCACTCTTCCCACGCACTCGCGTAGGCGTTCTCCAGACCCGCCTCGCGCAGCAACGTGATCGCCTGGTGGATCACCGACGATCGCGAGGCACTCCGGTGTTGCCGCAGGTAGCGATCAACGAACTCTACGTCCTCCTCGGGGAGGCTCACACTGATTTTCATACCTCCGATGCTACCTCCGGTGCTACCAGCTGGCCACCGTCGCGTTGCTCCCGTCACCGAACGCCGCCAGACCGGTGAGACCCGGTTGGAGGCCCATCGCCCGGCCCGCTGGTGCGGGGAGAGATCGCGATGATCAGGATGAGCGAGAGCGGCAGCACCATGGCCGCCGGGCGACCGAACCACTCACCCAGGGCCGCGCCGTTCAGCAGCAACACCGGGTCGGCCTTCGATCAGCCGCACCACCACCGGAACCTGGTCGCGGGTCATGCCGGCCGAACCCGGAGTGCAAGAACCGACGCCCCCGACCAACACCGCGACCGGTTCCGCGAGTCGATCTTGTTAGGCTCAGTTCGCGCTGTTCAAACCAGTGGGGCGGGTGGGGTTCGAACCCACGACCTGACGGATTATGAGTCCGCTGCTCTGACCGGCTGAGCTACCGCCCCCTGACGTGCGGTTCCGGAGGGTACAGAGGGGAGCTCCGCCGCGTCTCGACAACCCGGGCGGCGTGACCAAGCTGTGCACTGGTGGGCTACGGGGCTCCGAGGTCGGTCGGGCGGTAGCCCGTCGGGTAGCCCGGGTAAGTGCGGTTCCTCGGGTCGTTGGTCAGGCGTGGTGTCTTGCGTGGCGGGAGCAGGAGGACGGTGCGGGCGCGGGTGCGCAGGGCCGCGTGCGCGATGGCGGTGAGCACCGGCGGTGGGGGGCGGAAGCCGAAGGCGGTGAGCATCGGCCGGTCGAGCATCGCCAGCACGGCCCGGGAGGTCAGGGCGCGCGGCGCGGGGTACCAGGAGCAGAACAGGTCCAGCGTGTACTGGCCGATCGCGCGGTTGGTGTCGCTGTAGGTGAAGTGCTCGCGCTCGTACCCCCGCTTGAACTCCAGGTACGAGGAGTAGGTCGGCGGCAGGGACTTGATGCCCATCCGGACGCCGACCGCGGTGTAGAAGTGGAACGCGGCCAGCCGCTCGTGGTCGGTCAGGGGCCGCCAGCCGTACCGCGTGATCCACTCGATCGGGTCGAAGATGAACGTCGACAGCACGTACCGCATGTCGTCGTTCGAGATCTCGTACCGCCCGTGCAGCCGGTTCACCACGCGCAGCGCCTCACGGCCGCGGGGCGAGTCGTAGCCGTGCTCCACCAGCTCCGCCATCAGCAACGCCGTGTCGTCGTACCGCTTCTGCGGCCTGCGCTCGAACTCGCCCGTCCGCGCCAGCAGGGCCGAGATCGACGGCACGCAGTAGGTCCGGAACAGGGCGAACTCCAGCGACCGCACGTAGTCCCAGGGGAACTCGTACCCGGACGAGATGCGCATGATCTCGACGTGGTCCCGCTCGGGGTCCAGGGACGTGATCCGGCGACGGTTGGCGAAGCGGTCGGCCATGCGGCTCAGCCTGCCCCAAGAAACCGGCGCGAAGGGGTGACAATCGGGTGACTCGCGGGTACCCGACCCCCATGAGGACGACAAAACCCCAGGTCGACCGACCTGGGGTGCCATCGCGCTCCCCCTACTGGATTCGAACCAGTAACCCTTCGATTAACAGTCGAATGCTCTGCCATTGAGCTAAGGGGGAATGTTCTGTTGTAGGCCGGGCCACCCGGCCCGACAGGACGTAACTCTAGCGCATCCGGAACAGTGCTCGCGCACGCCCCCCTCCCTCGTCGGGTAGGAAGGGTGTGACCAGGCACGATCTCCACGAGAGGACATCGGACATGAAGGGCATCCTGCTCGGCGCCGCCGTCGGCTACGTCCTGGGGGCGCGCGCCGGACGCCAGCGCTACGACCAGATCGTGCGCGCCTACCGCTCCCTGTCCGACCACCCGGCCGTACAGGGCGCGGCCGGCATCGTCCGCGCCAAGGTGGGCGAGAAGACGGGCTTCGGCCGGCACCAGCCGCACGCCAACGGCCATCGGCGCGACCCCGTCATCCCGCGCACCAACTAGGACCCCGACCGCCGACGACGTCGCCGTGGCCGCCTCGAACCGGGGCGGCCACGGCGCGTCACGGCACCCGCGCCACGGCGAAGACCCGGCGGAACGGGAACCACGTCGTGCCGTCCGCACGACGCGGGTACGCCTCCCGCAGCATCGGCGCCAACCGGCCCCGGAACGCCGCCCACTCACCGTCCCCCAGCGCCGCGCGGATCGGCCGCAGCGCCGTCCCGGTGATCCACTCCAGCACGGCGTCCTCCCCCTCCAGCCGCTGGAGGTACGTCGTCTCCCACGCGTCCACCGAGCAGCCGTCGAGCACCTCGGCGTACCCCTTCGGGTCGAGCACCGGCGACGGCCGCAGCAACCCCCGCAACGCGGGCCACGACGCCTGTACCAGCGACCGCACCAGCTCGTGCGACGGCCCGGAGAAGTTGCCGGGCACCTGCATCGCCAGCCACGCGCCGGACGGCAGCTCCCGCACCCACCTGCGCAGCAGGTCCTCGTGCCCCGGCACCCACTGCAACACGGCGTTGGTCACCACCACGTCGGTGTCGGGCTCCGGCTCCCACGACGCCACGTCGCCCACCCGTGCCTCGACCCCGCGCGCCCGTGCCGCGGCGACCATCTCCGGTGACGAGTCCAGCGCCTCCAGCACCGCCGACGGCCACCGCTCGGCCAACGTCCCGGTCAGGTTCCCCGGACCGCAGCCGAGGTCGACCACCCGGCGCGGCGACGTGGCCCCGACCCGCGCCACCAGCTCGTGGAACGGGCGCGAGCGGTGGTCGGCGAACGCCAGGTACTTGCCCGGATCCCACATGCGCACCCCTAGTAACAGTACGGACGTACTGCAACAGTACGCGCGTACTGCGAACCGGGCCAGTCAGCCGCGCAACTTGGTGATCTTCGCCGCCACCGCGGCCGCGACCTCCCGGATGCGCTCCACGTCGGCGCCGGGGTCCGGCCGCACCTGGAGCACCACGCCGTCGCGCCCGGCGACCTTGCGCTGCACGAACCACGCGCCGACCGTCGGGTTGTGCTCCCGCGTCCTGATCGACCCGGTCACCCGCTCGTGCACGACCTCGGGCACCTTGCCCGGCGACTCCAGCGGGAACCGCCGCGGCGCGAGGTCGCGCAGCACCACGGCCTCACCCGCCGTGCCGTCCTCGACCGCCTCGATCACCGCCAACGCGTTCCCGCTCCACGTCGCCTTGCTGATCAGGTGCCACCCGACCCGGCGGGGGCCGGCCGGATCGGGCACCCACAGCCCGTACGAGGTCGCCACGAGCCAGTCCGAGCCGACCGCGGCCGACGCCAGGACGTGCTCCTCGGCGTCCAACGCCCCGGTGAACCCCTCCGGTGCGCCCGAGCCGAAAACCCTCCGGAACAGCCCCATCACAGCCCGCCCACCGCTTGTTGGCCCAACGCCTTGTGGTAGTCCTCCAGCGCGATGAGGTCGCCGAACAGGGCCCGGTACTCGTCGGGCTCCTCCACCGGCGACACCCGCCGCAGCCGGGACTTGATCTCGGTGATCTGCCCGGCCACCAGGATCTGCTGCAACCGCGCCAGCACGCTCTGCACGTACCGGTACTCGTCGTCCGCCTTGACCCGCAGGGCCTCCACGGACAGCTCGGTCAACACCGACCGCACGGCCTGCTGCCGGCACGCCTGCGACACCGCGTCCAGGAACGCCGGGCCCGACAGCCCCGACGACGCGCCGCCGGCCTGCCGGATCGCTTGGTGCAACGCCAGGTACGCGGGGTGCGTGAACGCCTCGTCCGGCAGCGAGTCGTAGTACGGCCCGGCCATCTCCGGCAGCTGCAGAGCCGCCTTCAGCGCCTCCCGCTGCGCCCACAGCGCCGGGTCGCGCGGATCGGGGCGCGGCGGCCCGTCGACGTCCAGCGCGCCCTGGTTCGGGTCGACCGGTGCGGCGGCACGACGTGACGGCGCGGGCGCACGGCCGGTCGCCGTCTCGCGCACCCGGCGCACCACGGCCGACTCGTCGTCCCAGCCGACCCACCAGGCCAGCCGGGTCGCGTAACCGTCCCGCTTGGCCCGGTCCTTGATCTGCGCCACGAACGGCACCATCGTCTTCAACGCCTCGACCCGGCCGTCCACCGAGTCCAGGTCGTAGTCGCGCAGCCGGGTCTTGATGGCGAACTCGAACAGCGGCGTGCGGCGGGCCACCAGGTCGCGCACCGCCACGTCGCCCTTGGCCTGGCGCAGCTCGCACGGGTCCATGCCGTCCGGCGCGATCGCGATGTAGGTCTGCGCGGAGAAGGCCTGCTCGCCCTCGAACGCCTTGAGCGCCGCCTTCTGCCCGGCCGCGTCGCCGTCGAAGGTGAAGATCACCTCGCCGTTCATCGAGTCGTCGATGAGCAGCCGGCGCAGCACGTTCATGTGGTCCGCGCCGAACGCCGTGCCGCAGGACGCGACCGCCGTGGGCACGCCGGCCAGGTGCATGGCCATCACGTCGGTGTAGCCCTCGACCACGACGGCCTGCCTGCGCTTGGCGATCTCCCGCTTGGCCAGGTCCAGCCCGAACAGCACCTGCGACTTCTTGTAGATCGGGCTCTCGCTGGTGTTGAGGTACTTGGCCTGGATCGGGTCGTCGTCGAAGATCCGGCGCGCGCCGAAGCCGACGACCTCGCCGCCCATGTCCCGGATCGGCCACAGCAGCCGGCGGTGGAACCGGTCGATCGGCCCCTGCCTGCCCTCCTTGGTCAACTGGGACTTGATCAGCTCGGTGAGCTCGAACCCGCGCCCGAGCAGGTGCTTGGTGAGCTTGTCCCAGCCGCCGGGTGCGAACCCGCAGCCGAACGTGCGGGCCGCGGCCTCGTCGAAACCGCGTTGCGCCAGGAACTCCCGTGCGGCCAGTGCGTCCGGCGTGGCCAGCTGCTCGGCGTAGAACTCGGCGGCGACCCGGTGCGCCTCGATGAGCCTGCTGCGGGTGCCGCGGTCGCGCTGGACGGTCGCGCCGCCGCCCTCGTAGGTGAGCTGGACGCCCGCCCGGTCGGCCAGCCGTTCGACGGCCTCCACGAACCCGAGGTGCTCGATCTTCATCACGAACGCGATGACGTCGCCGCCCTCGCCGCAGCCGAAGCAGTGGAACGTGCCGTGCGAGGGGCGCACGTTGAACGACGGCGACTTCTCGTCGTGGAACGGGCACAGGCCCTTCATCGCGCCGGCGCCGGCTCCGCGCAGGGAGACGTGGTCGCCCACGACCTCGTCGATCCGGCTCCGGTCACGCACCAGTGCGACGTCGCTCTCCCGGATGCGTCCTGCCACGTCGAGCGAGTCTAGTGCTGGCAGACTGGTGCCCGTGACCGCAGGCGAGAAGACCTTGGCCGCCGGGCAGACGCTGGCCTCGACCTTCACCGGCCATCGCTCCCACCTGGTCGGCGTGGCCTACCGGCTCACCGGCAGCGTCGCGGACGCCGAGGACGCGGTGCAGGAGGCGTGGCTGCGGCTGACCGGTCTCAGCCCACAGGCCCGGGCCGACATCCGGGACCTGCGGGGCTGGCTGACGACCGTGGTGGGCCGGATCTGCCTGGACCGGCTGCGGTCCGCGGCGGTGCGGCGGGAGCGGTACGTCGGGCAGTGGCTGCCCGAGCCGTTGGTCACCTCCGGCGAGGACGACCCGTTGGACGCGGTGGTGCGCGACGACGGCGTGCGGCTTGCGGCCCTGGTCGTGCTGGACCGCCTCACGCCCGAGCAGCGGGTGGCGTTCGTGCTGCACGACGCGTTCAGCGTGCCGTTCGCCGAGATCGCCGACGCGTTGGGCTGCACGGTCGCGACGGCCCGTCAGCACGCCTCACGCGGTCGCAAGGCGGCCGCCGACGCCGACCCGCCGCCGAGGGTGGCGCTGGAGGAGCAGCGCGAGGTGCTCGAACGGTTCCTCCGGGCCCTGGCCACCGGCGACGTCGACGCGGTGATCGGCCTGCTGCACCCGGACGTGGTGCTCGTCGGCGACGGCGGCGGCAAGGCCAGGACCGCGGCCCGCGTGATCAGCGGCGCGGACAAGGTGGCGCGCTTCATCCTCGGCCTGCTGCGCCGGTACGGCGACGTCGAGGGACGGCCCGCGCTGGTCAACGGCGACGTCGGGCTGGTGTTCGGCGCCCAGGGCGAGCTCACGCCGAGGGTCGAGGCGGTCGTGGTGCGGGACGGCAAGGTGGCCGGCGTGTACGACATGTCGAACCCGGACAAGCTCGGCCACGTGCCGTTCCCCGAGAGCCCTTGAGACCGGTTACGGCAGCGGCACCCGGCAGGCGTCGCCCGAGGTGAAGCCCTGGTCGGTGATGCCGAACGCCGAGTTGAACCGGCCGCGCTGGTTCTCCACCGCGATCAGGTAGGTCAGCTCGACCAGGCCCTGGTGCCCCAGCCGCCGGTCGAGCTCGGCGACCTGCTCGTCGGTGACCGCGGTGGGCGTCTCGGTCATCGCGTCGGCGTAGGCGAGGGCCAGCTTCTCCAGCTCGGTGTAGGAGTCCGACGTCCGGTAGTCGTGGATGTGCTTGAGCCGGTCGACGTCCAGGCCCTCGTGCTTGATCAGCATGGTGCCGAAGTCGACGCACCACGAGCAGCCCAGCTTGACCGCGGTCAGGTACTGCACCAGTTCCCGCAACGACGCGGGCAGCGTCTTGGCCGCCTTCTCCAGGGCCATCTCGTGCCGTGCGCTCGCGACGAACAGCTTGCGGTGGTGGGCGGCCACGGTGAACGGCTCCGGCACCGCACCGAACCGCCGCTTGGCGAACCGGTAGGCGAGCCGCACCAGCGGGTTGGCCTGCTTGGTGGTGATGACCGGGATCCTGGGCATGTCCCCTCCTCGTTTCGGGTCTTCACCCGGAGGACGAGGAGGGGGCCCGGGACGTGACAGTCCCCGGGACATCAACTCACGGCTTGGCGACCTGGGCGAGGAAGAAGATCGCGCCCGTGTCGGAGTGCCGGACCAGCAGCAGGTAGGGCCGGTCGACGCGGACGGTGCGGGCGGGGTCGGCCGGGATGAACGACGTCATCCGCATCACCACGGCGGTCGCGGCGGCGCCCTCGAAGCCCTGCTCGTCCAGCCGCAGCACGGCCTCGTGCACCACGTCGTCCACGTAGAGCCGGGGGTCGGGGCTCAGGCCGGTCAGGTCGGCGGCCGCGCGGTCGAACATCGTGCGCACGCCCACCTGCTGCAACGCCTCGGCGAGCGAGACGTTCACGGACAGGTCCAGCTTGGGCAGGAACAGCTCGACCCGGTCGTGGTCCAACGCCTCCAGCACCCCGGGCACGCCCTCCGTGCCGCCGAGGTCGCCGTCGGGCAGCAGCACGACCGCCTCGACCTGGCCGCGCGCGGACAACGCCACGGCCTCCCACCCGTCACGCCGGGCGTACCGCATGGAGCCTTCACGGCGCATGGTCGCGACGTCCCCGGCGCCGCGGAACGGCAGCTCGGCGGTGTCGTGCTCGGGGAACTCCTCGCGCCACGCGCACTTCAGGTACAGCGCGTTGACCAGGGTCGCGACCGTGTCCGACGTGATCGAGCCCGCGTCGAGCAGCTCGGGGATCAGCTGGTGCGTGGTCTCGGCCACGTCGGCGTTGATGAGCTCGCGCGCGCCCTCGGGGTCCTCGGCGAACGGCGCGGAACGGGCCTTGGCGCCGGGCCACCCGGCGAGGTCGGTGAGGAACCCCTCGTTCAGCGGCAGCCCCTGCCACGCCCACAGGGTGTTGGCCACGGCGAACTCGGCGTCGTCCCCGACCACCGCGCCCTTGAGCACCTTCGCGTGGTCCGCGCCGAGCAGCGCCACCAGCTCCGCCTCCGTCTCGCCCCGCGCCGCCTGCGCGGTCATGCCGAGCGCGCTCGCCACCGAGTACGGCGACCAGCAGGCGTTGCGCGTGCGGTCGGGCGCGATGGCGTCGTGCAGCGCAAGGGCGAACGTCAGGTGCGCTCGATCAGGCACGAGGTCTCCTCAACCACTATCGGGTCGTCCGGGATCGGACGTTCGCCCGCGCCGCTCGTGGGTCCGAACGGCCTGGGATGGCGCGGCTCGCGCACCCCGGCGGAACCGTCGTCGGGGTCGTCGTCCCACCCGCCGGGGCGCCCGTCGTACGGCAGTTCACCACCGACGTGCACCGGGTCGCGGCTCGGTCGGCGCCACGGCCACGGACGGCCTGGCGGTCTGGTCTGCTCATCGGCCATGACGTCGAGTGTGCCACCGGTCACAGGGGTTCGGGGCTGCCGTTCGCCAGCGCCCGCCGCCACGCCACGGCCTGGGCGTCGGTGAGCGAGGCGACCTGGTCGACCACGACGCGCAGCCGTTCGGCGTCCGTGCCGGCGGCGGCCCACGCGGGGTGGAACGCGGGGTCGAGCGTGTCCGGGGCGCGCATCAGCAGGAGGTGGACCAGTTCGGCGACCAGTTCGCGCTGCCGCGCCTGCATGGCCAGCCGGGACGGGTCGCTCATCACGTACCGCACCGCGACCGCCTTGAGCAGCGCCACCTCGGCCGCGACCCGGGGCGGCACGACCAGGTCGGCCCGGTAGCGGCTCAGCGGACCGTCGCCATGCACCTCGCGGGTCGCGCCGACCGCGGCCGAGGCGAACCGGCCGACGAGCTCGCTGGTGAGCCGCTTCAACGCGACCTGGGCGCGCAGCGAGCCGTCGTACTCGGCCAGTTCGGCGATGACGGGCAGGCCGAGCAGCCCGGTCGCGGTGGCCTCCAGCACGGACACCGGCTCGTCGGAGAAGTGCTTGGCGGCCAGGCCCGCGATGGCGGCGCGCTCCGCCGGGTCGCCGAGGGCGGACAGGCTGATCCGGTGCGCGAGCACGCCGTCCTCCACGTCGTGCACGGAGTAGGCGACGTCGTCGGCCCAGTCCATGACCTGCGCTTCCAGGCAGCGCCGCCGGTCCGGCGCGCCTTCACGCACCCAGGTGAACACGGCGAGGTCGTCGTCGTAGGCGCCGAACTTCACCATCCCGGGACGTCGGGTCCACGGGTACTTGGTCGCCGCGTCGAGGCACGCGCGGGTCAGGTTGAGGCCCTTGGCGGTCTTGGGTTCCAGCCGGGTCAGGATGCGCAGGGTCTGGGCGTTGCCCTCGAAGCCGCCGCACGGCCCGGCCAGCTCGTCCAGCGCGCGTTCCCCGTTGTGCCCGAACGGCGGGTGCCCGATGTCGTGGGCGAGGCCCGCGGTGTCGACCACGTCCGGGTCGCACCCCAGCTCCTCGCCGATGCCGCGGCCGATCTGGGCGACCTCCAGCGAGTGGGTGAGCCGGGTGCGCGGCACACCGGTCACCTCCGCGCCCTCACCGGGACCGACGACCTGGGTCTTGCCCGCGAGCCTGCGCAGCGCCGCGGAGTGCAGCACCCTGGCCCGGTCCCGGGAGAACGGCGAGCGGCGCTCGGTGCGCGCTCCGGGCAGCACCGCCACCTTGGGCCGCTCGGGGAGCAGCCGCGCGGAGTCGTGCCCGGTGTAGCCCTGGATCATGTGCCCGGCCTCATCCGCCCAGGGTAAGGGCACTACAGCAGGATGCCGTCGAACGCGCCCGCGGGCGCCCTCGTCAGGTGGTAGTAGAGCAGCGCGCCGGTCTCGCGGCGGATGAAGAACAGCTGGGTCTCGCGGGTCTGCACGTTCGGCCCGCTGCGCGTCGGGGACGTCCAGGCGGACAGGCCCTCGTCCTCGGCCATGGTGCGCGCCCGCAGGGAGTGCCACGGGTCGCTGACGATCACGGCGGTGGTCAGGGACTTGGCCTTGGCCGCGGCGGCGAGCGCCCGGATGCTGCCCAGCGTGTCGGTGCCCTCGCCGACTTCGAGGATCCGGTCGGCGGGCACGTCGTGCTCCTCCAACCAGATCCGGCCGGCCTGCCCCTCGGTGAAGTTGTCGCCGGGCTGCCTGCCGCCGGTGGTGGCGATGTAGCCGACCACGCCCTGCTCGTACAGCCGTCGGGCGTGCTCCAGCCGTGCCTCCAGCACGTCCGACGGCACGCCGTTGAACTGGGCCGCGCCCAGGACCACGGCCATGTCGGCGTGCGTGCGGTCGTCCTCGCGGGCCACCTGCCACACGCGGAAGGCCGTGCCGCCGACCACGAGGATCCCGATCACGAGGCCGCCGAGGACGGCGCGGGTCACCAGCCTGCGGAGTCTCGGCAGGAACGTCACACCGAGGATGATTCCACACCCGCTCGGGCGTGGGCGCTGCCAGGATCGCGGGCATGCAGCCACTTGCTCCTTGCCCCAGTGGCTGGCGGATCGGGTACAGGGCCAGCGATGGTCGATTCGGTCTAGTGACGAGGACCGGCGGAGGAGCATGCGTCCACGCTCAAGATCGCACATACGACCGACTAACTGCACAATCAGTACTAAGTCATTCGAGTTAACCATCTTGCCCGCCCAGACGGTTCACCGCTAATGTGCAGTGCCGAGTCACATTGCCGAAAAGAGGTCGCAACATGGCCACGCCGACCCTGATTCCGGACGGCTTCCTCAAGCAAGTCCTGGACGAGTTCGGCATCCAGTGGACACATCTCTCGATTCTATCAGCAGCGGTAGTCAGCATCCTCGGCCTCGAAAAATACGTGAACATCGGCCTGTGGATCCTCGTCACGATATCCGCTTTCTGTATAGTCTACGTATTCCGCAGACAAGTGTCCGGGAATTTCCCTCGCGCGGTCCTCATATCGACGCCACTAATCTTGATACTGATCGTGGCGCCGCTGCTCGTCCTGAAGTCCGTTGCGATCGAAATTCCGCCTTGGCTGCAGGCGAATCGCCTGAGCGTCACCCTGTACCTAGCCGTCGCCATCATGATTCCAGTGGCATATCTTCTACTGAGTTACCGGGTACAGGAGGAGCAGTTCGGCGGACCCTACCCGAGGGAGATAAGGGACGCGATCCGCACCGAAGTGGTCGAGCTCCCGTTCTATCGAAAGAACCAGGTCTACGACTTGGAAGTCCTCAAGGTCGAGCAGAATACGCTGACCATGCGAATGAAGCTCTCGTATGTGCTGGTGAACCGCACGAAGAGCGCTCGAGAACTGGCGCCAGGGGTCGCTCCGGGCCTGCGCACCATTCGCCCCGTCAAAGTGACAGTCGCAGGGAAAGACATAGATCTCACCGATCCTGAGATAATGACCGAGCGCGGCATGCGGGTGCCTCGACTGTTCGGTGCTGGCTCGGAGACGGACATCGAATTCATCGTGGATGTGGATTATCAGGCGCGAGACAACGACCTATACACCTCGTGGATTCCGTCGACCAGCCTGACCCTCCGGATAACCAATAAGTACCCGATCAGCTTCCACGTCGAGCACCTGATGCAGGGCAGGGTCGACCCGACGGCCGATGGCAACACCGTTGAATACCGAGTCGACCACGCTATTCTCCCTTTTCAAGGATTTCGTATGACCTGGCTGGACAAGCGAGGCACTACTTGATCGCTGACAACCGAAAAGAGGAAATGATGAACAAGCCGATTGAGCGCGAGGGCGCCGAAATGGTCCCAGGACTACTCCGCGAACTCGTAGACGCCAGCACCGACGAGTCAGTCAGCGCGACTAGTTATATAATTCCCGACTCTCCGCAATTGACTGAATGGAGGTCCAAGCTGCCGATTGCGGGCAGCCCCCGAGTGCCAGCTGCAGACAATTGCCGCGGGTAGCAGAGTGGCACCCCTTTCCTTGTGGCTGGAGCTCGACACCCGATGCAATCTCAATTGTCAGTTCTGCTACAATCCGTGGCGACCGGATCCAGATTCCGCTCCTGCCACCATGCCCTTGTCATCGCTGAAGACTGCAATCGACACACTTGCTCGCACGATAGAACTCGAGTACGTGGCACTCTCTGGCGGCGAACCCCTACTCTACCGGCAACTCGCGGAATTAGTTGAGTTCATCAGTCGGCGCGAGATCCCCACGGTGTTGACCACCAACGGCCGAGCGGTGACAAGGAAGCGGCTTTCCTCGCTCGCGGACCAAGGACTGAAGGCGATACAGGTCCCCGTCCTTTCGCATTTCCCAGCACTACACGACGAGCTCGCGGGAGCGAAGTCCTGGGACAGCGCGATCAAAGCGCTGGCGATCTCCAAGGAGTTGGGCCTTGGCACCACGTTGGTGACCGTCCTGACCGCAGTGAATATCGACCATCTGCAGCATGTTCTGCGACTGGCGGATCTGATCTCGGCTGACCGGGTGATCGTCAACAGATTCCACCCGGCAGGTCAAGGATTGACTCATGAGCACCGCTTATCCCTGTCGACCGACGAGTTCGACACGCGAGTTTCAAGCGCGTTGAACTCGTATACTCCTCCGCTAAACGCGGAAGTCGTCTTCGGCACGGGAGAAGTCGTCGAACGGGACGCGAAAAGCGGTCACCTCGCGCTCCGTCGCAGCCATCCCAGCCAACAGGTGAACAGGATCACCGTCTCACCTATTGGTGAGGTCAAATTCTGCAATCAGTCGACAAGCGCGTACACCAGGTTCGACGCTCACAGCATCGAGCAACAGTGTCAGGCGCTCGCCCGCGATCTCCGCGAAGATGACCAAAGTCGGTTGTTGTCGACTATTCGTGGCTGTGAATGCCGAGGTTCATAGGCATTATTCTGAACACTAACATTGGCGGGCGCGCTGCCGGTGACGCACTGCACCGACGACGGCGCGGGGCTCGTCTACCGCGGCACGGAACTGGTGGAGGCGGTGTCCGAGCGGTCGACGGGCGGCGCGTACGTCGTGACCCGCGACGAGTCTTCAGCAACCGCACAGGAGGAATCGCTCGACATCAGGCGGTTGTGAAACGGACCGTTGAGGTGTGGGAAGACGCTGGTGGGTGGTCGTGGTCGCGCTGATCGCCGGCATGGCCGCGGTGGTGTACCCACGGCAACCGGAGTGCACCGCACAGGCATCACCGCCCGCGACCACCTCGGCGGAGACCCCGCGTCCGGCCGCGCCACGCACCGCCGAGGCACCTGCCCCGGACCTCTCGGCGGCGGTGGCGCGGGCGGTCGAGGCCGCGGCCGGCATCGACCTCGGGTTGGCCGTGCTCGACCTCGACACCGGCGCGGTGGCCGGTCACGCCGCCGACACCCCGTTCCGCTCGGCGTCGTTGAGCAAGCTTTTGGTGGCCGTGGACATGCTGACGTCCGGCGAGGTCCCGTCGGCCGACCTCGATCGTCTGAAACGCGCCCTCAGCCTGAGCGACGACAACGCCATGAACGCGCTGTGGACCTTGCACGACGGCGTGGGCGCGATCGACCGCGTCGCCGCGCAGGCGGGCCTGACCGCCACCAGCGCCCCGGCGGACGCTTCCCAGTGGGGCGACGTCGAGATGTCGGCGAACGACGTGGTGCGGCTCTACCGGTACATCGTGACCGCCCTGCCGGCCGCCGACCGGGACTTCATCGTCACCGCCCTGTCCGCCGCCTCCCCCACCGCCGCCGACGGCTTCGACCAGGCTTACGGCCTGCTCGCCCCGGGCGCCCCCATCGACGCCTACGCCAAGCAGGGCTGGATGTGGTACCTGCCGGCGGACTTCTACCTGCACAGCGCCGGCGTCGTCGCCAACCACTACGCCGTCGCCGTCCTGTCCATCCAGACGGGTGTCGCCGAGCAGACCGCGAAGGACCGCCTGACCGCCGTCACCTCGGCCCTGCTCGTCATGCTCACGGCAGCCGGCTGAAGCAACGCGCCTCAGGGCGCATCAAGGCCCGGAAGTGCGCGTCGAGCCTCGACGCGAACGCGTGCTGGGCGCCGAGTAGCCGGAACGGGGACGCGTCGATCCGAGGTGGGCGCGTCGGTGCCGCGTCGCTATACGGGTGGGCATCCTGGTAGGCACACCGCACGCAGGCATCAACCGCACAACGCAGGCATCAAGGGGGCGACGGTGGCGACGTTGTCGACCGCGTTGGACGACCACGCGGACGTCGAGTGGAACGTGTTCGGCCTCATCGATGACGACCGGGTGGAGCCGGGCGAGCCGGGGTGGGCCGCGTTGGGCTCGCCGAAGACGATGTTGACCGGCAAGAACGGCGCGATCTTCCGCAGCGGCGGGGCCATGCACCGGGCGGGCGTGCGACTGGAGTCCTGGGACGGGCCGCCGGAGCCACCGGATGGGACTTGGGACGCGGTGTGGGAGGACGAGATCACCTTGACCTCGGGACTGCTGCGACTGGCCGCCGTGACGGCAGGCGTGTCGGAGGAGACCCTGCGGGTCGGTGCTCCCGGTGTGTACGCGATGCGCGTGTGCTGCCGAGGTCGGGCGGCCGCTCTCGAAGCGGGGTTCATGCCGTACACCGGGGAGGTCGTCGAGCACTGGGTGATGCAGTTCTGGCCCCGGTGAGGAGCGGGACGGACGGGGTGACCGCCCGTCCCGCCCACCGTCACGGTGTCGCGTTGACGTGGAACGCGTCGCTGTCCAGGATGCGGTCGTAGGAGTACCAGGCGCCCAGCCACCTGCCGGCGGCCTCGTTGTCGGGGCCGGGGACGCGGGCGACCGAGAACCGCCCGTCACCCCGGGCCGCGCCCTGGTGCGTGGCGTTGAACGGGTATTCGTCGCACTGGTACCTGCCGCCCTCGGCGTAACCGGCGCCCCACTCGGCGACGCACGCCTTCACCGCCTCCGTGCGGTTCTGGTTCGTGTTGTTGAAGTACCACCTGGTGAGGGCCTCACCCTCCACGGCACCGCGGATCGTCTTGCCGTCGATGCGCGGGATGGTCAACTGCGGCGACTGCATCGCGAGTCGGTAGTGCGCCGCCGACTCCGTCATCGCCGCGAACTCGGGACGACTCACCGGGAAGTGGATGACGGCCTTGACCCGACTGAAGATCGCACCGTTGTGACCGTTGAGGTTCAGGTAGTTGACGGTGTCGTACCGGACCTTCTGCGGCGGGCTGTCCTGCGACTGGGGCTTGGAGCCCGGCAACCCCACCACCCTGGCGGTGGCACGCGACCAGAAGTCCATGTAACCGAGGCGGTTCGGGTTCTCGGGCGTCAGCACGGGAGCCGTTGACGTGAAACGCGTGGAGTAGGCCGGCACACGCTCCCACTGCGCCAGCGACTTCTCCGCCTCCGCGGGGTTCTGCGAGTCCTCGGTGCATTCATCGCCGTTGACCAGCGGCGTGCACTCCAAGTCCAACTTGAGGAAGGTGGCTTCCTTGAGCGCCGGGGTGTTCGACACGATCTGGTCCACGAAGGTGACGAACCGGACGGCCCGGTCGCGTTCGGACCCGAACCCCAGGATCGTGACGCGGAAGGTCGACGTCACGACGAAGCACATGCCGCCGACGCACACGCGGTCGCCCTTCTCGCCCTTCATGATGCGGCAGAACGCGTAGTGGTTCTTGATCCAGCCATCAGCCGAGCCGGCCTGGTCCGCGTGCTCTTGGCACTCGTAGGGGCTGGTGATGTAGTCGTACTCGAACGGCGGTGGGGACCAGTCCTGCGCGGTGACCTCCGGCGGACCGTAGTCCGATTGGTAGGTCGCCGTGGCGTCGCGGTCCTCCTGCCGCAACTGCTCCAGGCTGGGCCGCACCACGGAACGGGCACCCGTGTCACCGGTCGCCCCGGCCTCGTTGGCCGGGAAGAACCGCAACTCCGAGGACACCACGGTACCTTCGGACAACAGGTCGGACGGAATCGCATCCGGATTCGCCGATGCGGGCAGAACTCCACCCGCCACTATTCCGGATGCGATCAGCGCCGTGACCAGAACCGCATCCGCGCGCGCCCCGATCGCATGAAATGTGTTGTCATCGCTCGCCTTCGTCGGTGTGGAAAAAACAGCCCGAGAGGCCGCGAACGAAAAATCCCCCGCGCATGAGCGCATTGAAACCTACAGGACCCCCCGCCCCGAGATGTGCCTCCCCAGCACATTTGCGAAACTACCAGCGCCCGATAAGCCCGACAACACTGAATATATTCCACCCGAATGCGCATTGATCAATCGCGGCCCGATGGCGCATGACGTCGTGGAGCGTCGTGTCCTCGCTCGATTGGCTCGACAGCAGGTGCTCACCCGCCCGAATCCGTTGCGGTTCCACGTGATCCTCGAAGAAGCGATCCCGGAACGGCCGGTCGGTTCGAACGTGGTGATGCGCAACCAACTCCAACGCCTGCTCGACACCACGCAGGACGACCACATCACCGTCCAGCTGCTGCCGAAGTCGATACCGGTCGGGCGCTGTCACCAGCCGCCTCCCTGGACGCATCAGGGAGGCGGTGAAGACTTATGCCTAACCGGACGCGGCAAGGGATGTGGCATGACCAACCGGCGCAAGAGCAGCTACTCGGGCGACGGCGGCACCGGTGGTGGTGACTGCGTCGAGGTCGCGATGCAGGGCGAGCGGTACGCCGTTCGGGACAGCAAGAACCCTGACGCGGGCACGATCACCGTCACCCGCGCCTGGCTCGACGCGATCAAGTCCGGCGCACTCGACCAAGTCCTCGCCACTCCTGCGGGGCACTTCCGGTCCGGGTTGAGACTTTGGTCGAGTACCGGCGAGCTGACCGGCAGGTTTCAACGACGTCCTCAGGAAAAGTCTCACAAAGGAGTTCAAAGATACGCTTGAAGGTGTGAATGCCGACGAATTGCGCGACCACATCAGCTCGACCTTCGCCGGGGTCCGCACGATGGAGGCCTCCGGTGACACGTTCTTCCTCTACGACCCGGACGGTGATCTGCCGCCGGAGCGGCAGATGCCGTTCGCCACGCTCGTGACCGACGACAACTACGACCGGGTGTCCGGGCTGAGCAGGCCCGGGGTGTTCCGGCTGAACATCGGCCTGACCAAGGCGACGTACACCGCGATGTTCGGCGCCGTGCCGACCGAGCGCGACGAGGCCGGCGTGTTCGACACCGGGTTCGACCACGCGCGACCGGACGTGGTGATGCCGCACCCGGTTTACGCGTCCCAGCACTGGGTCTGCGTGGTGTCGCCCATCGAGGCGACGCTCGACGTCGTCCGGTCCCTGCTCACCGAGGCGCACGGGTTCGCGGCCCGCAAGCACGCCAACCACGCCCGGCGGGCCCGGGCGTGAAGTCCCATCGAGCTAGTTGAGGGCGGCGAGGGTGAACGACGCGGCGGCGGCCAGGGACAGCAGCGCGCGCAGGTGGTTCGCGGGCACCCACTCGCGGAGGTAGCGGGTCCAGTACTCGGTGGTGCCCAGCCGTTCGAGCTCGTTGTTGCGGGGGATGTGGAAGGCGGCCGTGAGCACGATCCCGCCCACGACGTAGAGCGCCGCACCCGCCCACGCCCACGGGTCGCCCTCGAACGCCGCGACCACGCCGGCGACCGCCGTGCCGAGGAAGAGGCCGATGAACGCGGGGTTCACCACGGCGAGGTTGATCGCACGCATGGCGGCCACGCCCACCGCCGGCTCGGCCCGCCGCAGACCGGGCATGACCATCGCGGAGAACGCGAAGAAGACTCCAGCCATCATCCCGCAGCCGAGGGCCGCGAGGATCGTCACCGTGGGGAACATGAGCCCAGTCAAGTCGACCGGTCCTGGACTTTCCATTGCTCAGCGGCTCGAACGCATACGCGAGCGTCTCTAGGCTGGTGCCCGTGGACGCTCTTGCCGGGTTGTTGGACGGGCCGCGTGCCCGTGGCGCGTTCCTCATGCGCACCGTCCTGGACCCGCCGTGGTCGCTGCGGATCGAGGACCGCGCGCCGTTGACCGCGGTGGCGTTGGTGCGCGGCGACGGGTGGCTCCTGCCGCACGACGGCGACCCCGTGCCGCTGCACGCCGGTGACGTGGCGGTGCTGCGCGGGCCCGACCCGTACACGTTGGCCGACGACCCGGCGACGCCCGTGCAGGCGGTGATCCACCCGGGCGAGATCAGCACCACGCCGGACGGGTCGGAGCTGTGCGAGCAGTGGGGGCTGGGCGTGCGCACGTGGGGCGCGAACCCCGACGGGTCCGTGGTGATGCTCAGCGGCACCTACCAGTTGGACGGCGAGGTGAGCCGACGGCTGCTGTCCGTGCTCCCGCCGTTCCTCGTGGTGCCGCGCGCCGAACTGCCGCTGGTGCCGCTGCTGGCGGACGAGATCGCCCGTGACGAACCGGGCCAGGAGGCCGTGCTGGACCGCCTGCTCGACCTGCTGCTGATCTCCGTGCTGCGGTCGTGGTTCTGCCGGCCGGAGGCGCAGGCGCCGACCTGGTACTCGGCGCACGCCGACCCCGTGGTGGGGCGGGCGCTGCGCCTGCTGCACGGCGACCCGGCCCGGCCGTGGACGGTGGGTGCGCTGGCCGGTGCGGTCGGCGTGTCGAGGGCGGCGCTGGCCCGGCGGTTCACCGAACTGGTCGGCGAACCGCCGATGGCCTACCTGACGACCTGGCGCCTCACCCTGGCCGCGGACCTGCTGCGCGAACCGACCGCCACGGTGGCCGCCGTGGCCCACCAGGTCGGCTACAGCACGGCGTTCGCGCTCAGCACGGCGTTCAAGCGGGAACGCGGCGTGAGCCCGTCCGAACACCGCGCCGGCGCCTGACGCTACGTCGCTCGCGGCACCCCGGCGGCCGCGGCCTTGATCAACTCAACGACGTCGGGAGTAGGCACGCCGAGCCGACGCAGCCAGGTGATCACTTGGGGAATCGGGGCTTGCACCTCGCGCGACATCCTGAGGAGGGTACCGAGATCAGTCTCCCGGTCGAAGTCGTGAACTTCGCCGTCCTCAAGAAAGAAGTCGATCAACCGCAGGGCGTACGAGAACGAGAGGCCTGGCGGAAGGCTCCTGGCAGAAACCGCGACACCACGTGCCACGAGCCGGTTGACGATCACGCCCGGAGCCATGTTCAACCTGCTCGCGGCCAAAATGACCTTGGCGAACGGGACTTCGCGTCCGGTCGACCCGAAGAACCAATCGACAGGTCCATCTTCCGCGAAGAGCGAGTCATCCAGTGAATCGAACTTGGCCGGGAGGCGGAACGGTACGTGGAAGCCGTACGCGACCAAGCGGCCGACAACTCCCCTGAGTTCGTTTACACGGAACGAAAAGAGGTGCGAGTACTCTACGGACCTGCTCGGGCTCAACTGTTCGCCAGTCGCATCCAACAGGACGTCGAGGTCATCCGGAGATGCGTCGGTGGGGAAAGCTGCGACGGTGAACCCCAGTGCGGAGAACCGCGTGACCACCTCGCCGAGGTCAAGTTGCGAATCCACAGCGAGGAGCATCACACAGGCTGGCGGCACCGTTTCCGCCCGCGTCAACCAAGGCCCCTGACCGGTCCGGTAGACGCTCATCATGACAGCCAAGTCTTCCGTCGGGCGTTGCGGGATACCGGTGGCATCGACCACATAGCCCCAGGAGGCCAACCTGGAGCAGATGGTCGGCACGTCTTCATCGAGATCGATGCTCAGCCGAACCAAGTAACCCGGTGGGATCTCTTCGCCGGGCTCCCAGAAGCGCACGTAATCCCGATAGATGACCAGCTTGGTCAACTGACCGCTTCGGTACGCCTCGGTCGCCGCGGCGAAGACTCGATCGGGAACGTCCACGCCACACTTGCGCCACAGTTGGACGATTTCTTCCACGCTTCTCCGGCCGCGCCGCGCCGCACCAACCAGACCGGTGACCGTGACAGCTCCCCCTACCTTCAACAGGTCACCGGACTCATCGCACAGAGCATGAAGTGCAGCAGCGGACACCGGTACGTCATCCACCTCGGACACCTCGACGCAGTCGACGCCGAAGCTGCCCAACTCGCGGAAGAGGCCGGCCATGGACAACCGCGCGTCGGCTGCGGCCTTGACCAGATCGTCGACCTTGAGCTTGCCCCCTGGACTCTGCCAGCTCGGCGGTTTCACGGCCGTCAGCACGGACTGGCGCGACGGCAGTGCAGGTCGGACGGCGCCGAAGTGCGCCAGGTCCGGGTGCAACCGGACCAGGTCGGACAGTTGTCGGTTCGACGGGTGGGCGAGCAGCCGCCAGAGCAGCAGGTTGTCAGGCACGTGCTCGCCGGACTCGGCATCCGTCAGGGTGTGATAACCGTTCATTATTTTGTGCCACTCTGGCTGCAAACCAGCGAGGCCGATGTCCGCGTTCACGAAACCCGTGCTGCCGATGTGGACGGGCTTCCGCCCGCACAACAGCGTCAGGTCATGTCGCACCGCCATCTCGGTCACCACATCACCGAGACGGCCGTTGTTCCGGGAGACGTAAGAGAGCCACTCCACGGACAACAGCGATCGGTCGTTCGCCAGCACCACATCGGCGGCCTCGCGCAACAGGTCTTCGACCACCTCGGACACGTCGCTGAGGACTTCGCGGCGATCCGCGGACAACCGTTCTGGCGAGTACTCCCCAGTCAGATTCACGACTGCACCGACCAGCCCCGCCACTGAGACCGTCCGCGATCCCAACTCCGTCATGACGCCGGAACGGATGGCGGGTTGGACGACGAGACCATCCACCAGCAGTGCTCCACCCTGTGCACACCAGGCAACCGACACACCCTTCGGCGCGCCGGACCACTCGACCAAGGTTCCATGAGCGTTGTAGCCGAAACCTTCTTCCGAAGGACGTTCACGGAGCTTGACCTCTTCAGGAGCCCACTCCGAGCGGCGGTCGCCGTGCTGGGCGACAGTGGTGAACTCGGCGATGCCGAGGAGCCGTTCGAGCACGGCAGGCGCCGACCAGCCCGGCTCGCGATCCTTGAGGTAGAGCCGGACCACCGTTCCAGGTCGATCACCGCGCTTCGCCGTCTCGGTGATCCTGAAGAGGTGTTCCGGTCCGAACATGGTCACGTTCAGCACCGGGCCCAAAGTGCCGTCGAGGCCCATTCGACACGTCGTCACGCGGATCTCGTCGGCGAGCATGAAGTAGCTCAGGACACCGATGCCGAACCGGCTGTTCGGGTAGAACTCGACCGGCGGGTCGAGGCGCCGCCACGCCGCCTGCTCCTGCTTGAAGTCCGGCTGTTCGGCGAACCGGGCGCCGGCCTTGGAGAACACGCCGCGCAGTTCGGCGTCACCCATGCCGATCCCGTTCTCCCGGCACTCCACGTACTCCCGGCCGTCGTCGTCGACGTCCTGCACGATCTCGATGCGGCCGTCGAACGACACCTGCTCGACCCGGGTCCGGTTCAGGTACTCGGCGCGGGCCTTGCGGTGCCGGCAGGCGTCCAACGCGTTCTGGTAGAGCTCGCGCACCGCGAGGTCACGGTCCTTGTAGAGCGTTTCGCCCATCAGCATCTCGCGGATGCGGGGTCCGTCGACGCGGAAGCTCGCCCAGCCGGTGACCGCCGCGTCGACGGGCAGCACGTCATCGGACGACAACCGCGCGGGCAGGGACGGCATCGGGTGCGTGATGCGCTCGCGCACGGTCCGGTGGACCGCGTGCAGCACCTCGTCGGTCCTCGCGACGTGCGTGCGCAGCCCTTCGATGACCGCCGCGTGGTGGCACTGCGCGCTGAGCACGGGCACTTGGTGGGACCCGGTCCACGACACCCGGTTCAACGTCTCGCCGAGCTGCCCCAGGTCCACCGGGTCGGGGATGCCCAGGTGCTCGGCGACGATGTCGGGCATCGTGTGCATCTCGATGGAGACGTTGTAGGCGAGGGCGAGCAGCAGGGCGAGCCGCTGCTCCCTGATGCGCTGGTTGCCGGCGCGGCGGACCAGGTCGTCGGCGCGCAGGCCGAGCAGGTACTCCGGGCTGCACACGCTCGGCCCGCGGCGCAGGCCGTGCAGCAGGGCGCTCACCCGACGGCTGGTGAACACCTCCGCCAACTCGTCGCCGAAGTCGGCGCACAGTGGCTCCACCTGCCGCTCGTCGGCGTAGTCGCGGTGCACCAGCCACCGGTGGAAGACCCACCAGCCGATCGCGGGTTCCGCCGCCGGTTGCAGGCGCGCCCGGTGCTGGAGCCAGCCGTACTGGTCGGCGAACTGCTCGAAGGCCGTTCGGTCGGCAGAGCGGTCGTCGGAGGCGGCCAGCCGCCACGGGGACACCGCCACCAGTTTCGCGGCGGTCTGGAGGTAGTGGACGTGGTAGATCAGCGGGACGAGGACCAGCAGGGCCGCCTCTGCCGGGAAGAGGTCCAGGGACGCGTCGGGCCGCGGCTCACCGAGCAGCCAGTCGACGTGCTCCACGAACCTGGTCACGAAGTCCCGGTCGTGCCACGGGTCGTCCCGCAGGACCGGCGCCGAGTCGTCCCTGAGGCGCGAGAGCCGGGTCGCCGCGTCCACGACCTGCTCCCGCACGCGGCGCGTGTCGCGGTGTGAGGACACGTGGTCCCAGACCCGCGCGTCGGCGACGAGGCGCTCCCAGCCTTCGGGCGGTCCTAACGAGCGCGTCGAGCCGTCACCGAAGGAGATGCCGCCGTAAACGGACCCTGCCACCTGGACGATCCCGCGAGCGCTGGTGGTGTGCAGCGAGTTGCCGCCGGCGTTCTCGGCCACTGTTCGTTCCTCCGCGCCTGATCAGGCCACCCGTGGGCCTCGATCATCCCATCCCTCGACGCATGCGGGTCGTAACGGACGTCATCCGGCGGGATTTCGGCGGATTGAATAGTCGAAATACGAAAAGTGCGGGTTCGCCGCACCCTATTCACCCGGAACGGAAGCAGGGAACACCTCGCCGAGGTGTCCCCTGCTCCTAACCGTCCGAGTGGTCAGGCGCCGATCAGGCGAGCGGCGAGGTAGCCCTCCAGCTGGTCCATCGACACCCGTTCCTGCGACATGGTGTCGCGCTCCCGCACCGTCACGGCGTGGTCGGTGAGGGTGTCGAAGTCGACCGTCACGCAGAACGGCGTGCCGATCTCGTCCTGCCTGCGGTAGCGGCGGCCGATGGCGCCGGCGTCGTCGAACTCGATGTTCCAGTGCCTGCGCAGGGCGTTGGCCAGGTCCTTGGCCTTCGGCGACAGGTCGGCGTTGCGCGACAGCGGCAGCACGGCGGCCTTCACCGGCGCCAGCCGGCGGTCCAGCCGCAGCACGACCCGCTTGTCCACGCCGCCCTTGGCGTTGGGCGCCTCGTCCTCGGTGTAGGCCTCCAGCAGGAACGCCATCATCGGCCGGCCGACGCCCGCGGCGGGCTCGATCACGAACGGCCGGTAGCGCGAGTTGGTGGCCTGGTCGAAGTACGACAGGTCGACGCCGGAGTGGTTCGAGTGGGTGTTCAGGTCGAAGTCGGTGCGGTTGGCGATGCCTTCCAGCTCACCCCACTCCTGACCACCGAACCGGAACCGGTACTCGATGTCGACGGTGCGCTTCGAGTAGTGCGACAGCTTTTCCTCGGGGTGCTCGTAGTGCCGCAGGTTCTCCTTGGAGATGCCCAGTTCGGTGTACCAACGGCTGCGCTCGTCGATCCAGTACTGGTGCCATTCCTCGTCCGTGCCCGGCTCGACGAAGAACTCCATCTCCATCTGCTCGAACTCGCGGGTCCGGAAGATGAAGTTGCCCGGCGTGATCTCGTTGCGGAAGCTCTTGCCGATCTGGCCGATGCCGAACGGCGGCTTGCGACGCGACGTGGTCTGCACGTTCAGGAAGTTCGTGAAGATGCCCTGCGCGGTCTCCGGGCGCAGGTAGTGCAGGCCCTCGTCGGTCTCGACCGGGCCGAGGTGGGTCTTGAGCAGGCCGTTGAACATCTTCGGCTCGGTGTACTGGCCGCGGGTGCCGCAGTTGGGGCACGGGATGTCGGTGACGTCACCCTCGGCGACCTGCTTGCCGGTGCGCTCGGCGTACTCCTCGACCATCGTGTCCTGCCGGAACCGCTTGTGGCACGAGTTGCACTCGATCAGCGGGTCGACGAACGCCTCGACGTGCCCGGACGCCATCCACACCTCGCGCGGCAGGATCACCGACGAGTCCAGGCCGACGACGTCCTCGCGGCCCCGCACCATGAAGTTCCACCACTGGCGCTTGATGTTGTCCTTGAGCTCGACGCCGAGCGGACCGTAGTCCCAGGCCGACCTGGTGCCGCCGTAGATCTCGCCGCACGGGTAGACGAACCCGCGGCGCTTGCACAGGCTGACGACGGTCTCGATGCGATCGGCTGCCACGGACACTCCATCGGGAGATGCAGAAACGGGACGGGAAACGGGCTTGCCAGGGTAGTCCTAGCCCTCGGATCCCCATCGGGCGACCGGTCGCGCCCGCGACCGTCCGGTCAGCGCGGAGTGGTCGGACCGGCGGCCTCGCCGAGGCGGACGGTGCCGGCGTCGCGGGCCAGCAGGCTCACCTCGCGCCGGACCGCGCCGTCGGCCGCGACCAGCAGCGGTTCGTAGGCGGCCGGTTCGTCGGTGGTCGCCTCGGACAGCAGGGGGATGACGTGCTCGCGCACCTCGAACGGGGACATCGCCCGCCGGTAGGCCACGACCGAGTCGAACTCGGCGGTCAGCACGAACCGGTCCGCCTCGTCGGTCGACCGCGACAGCTGGGCCCGCCGGCAGCCGGGTTGGGCGGTGAGCAGCGACAACGCGCGGTCGACGCGCTCGGTGAAGGCCTCGACCCCGGTTTCCGCCACGGTGAAGCGGCACACGAGCAGCACGGTGCAAGGATGCCACGGTGGCTGGTCAGATGAAGCGGACCCTGATCCCCGGTGCCGGACCGCTCTCGCGGGTGCCCGCGCCGGTGGCGTTCCTGGTGGTCCTGGCGCTGTTCGTGCTGGGTGTGTGGCTCCGGGGCACGGTGGGCGCGCTGCTGCTGGGCGTGTTGGCGCTCGGGGTGGCGACGCTGCTCGCCGTCACCTGGTCCCTGCTCACGCCGAGCGCACGCGTGTTGAGACTGCTCGTGCTGGCCGTGCTGGTGCTCATCACGGTGTCGGTGCTCTAGCGCCGTAGTATCGGTGGTGAAAATCCATACCACGTGGGAGGCGCCGTGACGGTCGGAGTGCGGGGCGAACACGTCCACTCCCCGGAACGCCGCGTACCACCACCGGCGCCGCGCAAGTCCACCCGGACGCTGTCGGCGGCCGGCGAGCTGCTGCGCGCGCTCGCCGCCCCGGTGCGGATCGCGATCGTGCTGCAACTGCGCGAGGCGGACCGGTGCGTGCACGAGCTGGTCGAGGCGCTGGGCGTGGCCCAGCCGTTGATCAGCCAGCACCTGCGGGTGCTCAAGGCCGCCGGCGTGGTGCACGGCGAGCGGCACGGCCGCGAGGTCGTCTACCGGCTCGTGGACGAGCACCTCGCCCACATCGTGGTGGACGCGGTGACGCACGTGGAGGAGGGGCCGCGTGGTATCAACCAGACCGACCGGACCCCCCGGACGGAGGAGATGTGACCACTAGCGAGCGTCCGACCACCGCGGTCCCCGGGCTGCGCTCGACCAAGCAGCGCACCGCCGTGTCCAAGCTGCTCGACTCGCTCGGCGAGTTCCGCTCGGCCCAGGAACTGCACGAGGAGCTGCGCAAACGCGGCGAGGGCATCGGTCTGACCACGGTCTACCGCACGCTCCAGTCGCTGGCCGACGCGGGCGAGGTGGACGTGCTGCGCACCGACTCCGGCGAGGCCATCTACCGCCGCTGCTCCCAGCACCACCATCACCACCTGGTGTGCCGCGGCTGCGGGCGCACGGTGGAGGTCGAGGGCCCGGCGGTGGAGAAGTGGGCCGACCGGGTCGCCGCCGAGAACGGGTTCGTCGAGGTCAGCCACACCGTGGAGATCTTCGGCACGTGCCGCGAGTGCTGCGCGGAGGGCCGGCCGCCGGCGACTCAGCCCTCGTAGGTGTCCTCGGGCGTGGCGATCGGCAGGACCTCCGAGACGGTGAACGTCGGCACGAACGCGCTCTCCTTGGTCGCCGAGCCGGGCACCACCCGGCCGGTGGCCTCGATCCACTGGTCGGTGGGCAGCGCGGCGAAGTCCTGACCCACCACCTTCGCCTTGACCGGCGAGGCGTCCGCGGCGCAGCAGGAGATGGTCAGCCGGGCGATGAACACGTCGCCGTCCTTGCGCACCACGAACCCGGTGAGCTTGACCGTGCGGTCGTCGAGCGAACCGGAGTCGTCCCACGCGGTGCGGGTGACGAACTCGCTGATGGTGAGCGGGATGACCGCGTCGGACGGCAGCGGCGCGAACCCGTTCGAGGCCTTGGCCTCCTGGGCGGCGTTGCGGTCGGACCGGTTGACCGTGTCGGCGCCCAGCGCCGGCGGGCTGATCAGGAACACCGCGAGCACCGGCAGCAGCAGCATCCACGGGCTGCGCGACGTGCCGTGCTCGTGCCCGGCGTGCTCGACCCCGCTGGGGTTCTCCTTGCCACCGCGGATGTCGCGCGCGATCGACACCAGGGCCAGCACGACCATGACACCGCCGGTGGCCACCAGCCACGGCTGCAACGACTCCTTGACGTACCGCAGGTAGGTGCCGGTCAGCGCCAGCTTCAGCAGCGCGCCGCCGAGCAGCACCAGCAGGATGTTCTGGGTCTCACGCCTCATGGTCCGCCCACCTCACAGGAACACCGCTCCCGCCGCCAGGGCCGACGCGATCGCCACCAGGAACGTGGCCGGGGCGAAGCGGGCCGCGAAGGACTTGCCGAACGCGCCCGCCTGCAGCGCGATGAGCTTGACGTCGACCGCCGGGCCGACCACCAGGAACACCAGCCGGGGCAGCAGCGGCAACGCCGACATGGAGGCCGCGACGAACGCGTCGGCCTCGCTGCACAGCGCCAGCACAACGGCCAGCAGCGACAGCACCACCACGGCCAGCACGAGCTGACCGCCCAGCGTCTCCAGCCAGGCCTGCGGCACCAGGACGTTGAACGCCGCCGCGAACACGCCGCCGAGCACCAGGAACCCGCCCGCGTCGACCAGGTCGTGCCGCGCGGTCTCGGCGAACACCACCCAGCGGGACGTGCCGTCGTGGTCGGGCAGGCGGCGCAGGGCGCGTTCGGCGATCCAGTCGGCCTTGCCGAACCGGGTCCACAGCCAGCCCATGACCACGGCGGTGAGCAGTGCGCCGACGAACCGCGCGGGCACCATCATCGGCGCGTTGGGGAACGCCACGGCCGTGGACACCAGCACGATCGGGTTCACCGCGGGCGCGGCGAGCAGGAACGTCAGCGCCACGGCGGGCGCCACGCCCTGCTGCATCAGCCGGCGGGCGACGGGCACGGACGCGCACTCGCAGCCGGGCAGCGCCACCCCGGCGACACCGGCGACGGGCACGGCCAGCGCGGTCTTGGTCGGCAACGCCCGGCGCAGCGCGCTCGCCGGGATGAACGCCGCGATCGCGCCGCTGATCAGCACGCCGAGCACCAGGAACGGCAGCGCCTGCACGCACACGGCGACGAACACCGTGGACGCCGTGCGCAGCACCGGCACGTCGAGCACGCCGACCAGCCAGTCCTGGAACAGCAGCGCCAGCACGAGCAGCGCGCAGAGCACTTCCAGCGAAGTGACCTTCCAGCGCGGTGGCGGACGGCGCTGGCGCGAACCGCGGATCTCGCCAGTGATTGTCACTTTCGAGATGATGCCAGAACTCCCGCCGACGGCTCACCGACCTACGTCGGATCTTCAGCCACCGGCCACGGGACCGTCACCGCCGGTAGGTTCGGGTCGTGGACTGGCACGAGTGGCACGACGACTACGACCGTCCCGACTCCGCGCTGGCGCGGCGGCTGCGAGCCGTCCAGGCGCAGGTCCGGGCCGCGCTGGACGACAGCCCGCCCGGCCCGCTGCGGGTGCTGAGCCTGTGCGCGGGTCAGGGGCGTGACCTGCTGGAAGTGCTCGCCGACCACCCCCGGCGGGGCGATGTCCGAGCACGCCTGGTGGAGCTGGACCCCCGCAACACGGCGGTCGCCGAGGCGGCGGCCCGGGCGGCGGGCCTGACCGGGGTGGAGGTGCTGACCGCCGACGCCTCGCTCACCGACCACTACCGGGACCTCGCGCCGGCGGACCTCGTGCTGGTCTGCGGCGTGTTCGGCAACATCACCGACGAGGACGTCGAGCGGACCGTCGAGCACTGCACGCGGCTGTGCGCGACCGGCGGCACCGTCGTCTGGACCCGCCACCGCGGCGCCCCGGACCTCGTGCCGACGATCTGCGACTGGTTCGAGGACCGCGGCTTCGAGCGCCGCTGGCTGTCCGACCCGGCCGCGGACTACGGCGCCGGCGCACACCGCTTCCGGGGCGAACCACGACCGTTGACCACGGGCGCGCGCATGTTCACCTTCGTCGGCTACGAGGTGCTGGAGGAAGCGGACGGGTAGGAAGCCCGGTCACGAGGTCGGGGCACCGACCTCGAGCTCGCCGCTCAACGTGTCCTTCACGACCACCCGGACCTTGCGGCTCTTGTCGTCGTCGCGGAACGTGCAGGTGAAGGTCACGCCTTCCTTGATCGCCACGGAAGCCGGGCAGGGCGGCGGGCTGGAGGTCCAATCCAGGCCCGTGCCGGGGTACTGCTCCTTCACCCTGGCGGCCACGCTCGTGGACAGTTCCAGCGCGTCGAAGGTGCGCAGTTGCTCGACCCGGACGACGGCGCCGCCGGAGAGCAGGTGGACCGTCACGACCACGGCGCAGACCGCGAGCACCGCGGTGGACACCGCCGTCGTCAGGCGCAGGAAGCTCGACATGCGTCCTCTGTAGTCGATCGGACGCCAATGCACCGGTGTCGTGATCGAGCTGTGCCGAACGCCGCTCGCCGTGGCCGGTCACCGACGGGGACCGGCCACGGCGAGCGAGCGCGGCATCACAGAGCGGCGACTACTCCGACGACTCTTCCTCGTCGCGCAGCTCGGCGATGGTGGCCAGCACGTCCACCGCCTCCGTCACCGGCAGCAGCGGCTCGACCACGGCGGTCACGCCGCGGCTCGCGCCCAGCACCTCCTCGGCCAGCTTGACCGCGAAGTCCCGGTCGTAGGGCCCGCACACGAACGAGGCCCACTCCTCCCCCGCCGACGCCTCGAACGTGATGGCCCACGGCAGGCCCTCCACGTCCGACTCGTCGTCGGGCTCGTACACGATCACACCAGCCATCAGGCACCGTCCCCGGTTCCGGCCAGCAGCTCGTTGCGCAGCTGCGAGGCAGTGGACACGACCAACATCAGCAGCGTGCTCAACGGCTCCGGCTTGAGCCCCTCGGCCGGGAACGCGTAGCGCAACGTCACATCCATCCCACGCTCGGTGCGCACGACACCGAGGGTGCCGAACAGGCCCTGACCCGCGCGTTCGGCAGCGGACACGGCGAGCTTCCCGTCGTCGGGCAGGTCCCACGCCACCACGCAGGTCAGGCTGAGCACGGTCAGGCCCTCGGCCAGCCGCATGGCCTGCACCGCGCACGGCACCTCGGCGTGCTGGAAGCTCAACGCGCCGTCGTCGTCGACGTGCACCTCGTGGAACATCTCCAACGCCTCGCGGGCCGCGGTGAGCAGTTCCGCGGTCACCTTGGCGTCCAGGTCGGTCACTTAAGAATCCTCCACGTCGGGCTTGTCCACGGCGCCACCGAAGCGCCGGTCGCGCATGGCGAACGCCTCGCAGGCACGCCACAGGTCCAGCCGGTCGAAGTCCGGCCACAGGATGTCCTGGAACACCAGCTCCGCGTACGCCGACTGCCACAGCAGGAAGTTCGAGGTGCGCTGCTCGCCGGACGGCCGGATGAACAGGTCCACGTCCGGCATGTCGGGCTGGTACATGTGCTTGGCGAGGGTGCGCTCGTCCACCTTCTCCGGGTTGAGCCGGCCCGCCGCGGCCAGCCGGGCGATCTCCCGCGCCGCGTCGCCGATCTCGGCCCGCCCGCCGTAGTTGATGCACATCGCCAGGTTCAGCACGTCGTTGTCCTTCGTGCGCTCCTCGGCGACTTCGAGCTCCTTGATGACGCTGCGCCACAGCCTGGGCCGGCGGCCCGCCCAGCGCACCCGCACACCGAGTTCGTCCAGCTCGTCGGTGCGGTGGTGGATCACGTCCCGGCTGAAGCCCATGAGGAAGCGGACCTCCTCCGGGCTGCGCCGCCAGTTCTCGGTGGAGAACGCGTACAGCGACAGCCACTTCACGCCCATCTCGATGGCGCCCTTGGCGGCCTCGACCACGACGGCCTCGCCGCGCTTGTGCCCCTCGATGCGGGACAGGCCGCGCTGGTTGGCCCAGCGGCCGTTGCCGTCCATGACGATCGCGATGTGCTTGGGCACGAGGTCGGCGGGCAGCACCGGTGGCGTGGCGCCGGTGGGGTGCGGTTCCGGGGGTCGGGGAACGCGCTGGACGCGCTCGACCCGCCGTCGGCGGAGCATGGCTGTCCTCTCAGGGGGTGGACTGCGGAAGGCGTTTCGGGAGGGTTTTCGTGCGGCAGGCGACTCTAACCGTCGGTCGGCTGCGCCTTTCGCTCGACCAACGGCAGCGAGCGCAGCTGCCGTTCGAGGTGCCATTGCAGGTGCGCGGCGACCAGGCCGCTCGCGTCGCGGCGCGCGACCGCGGGGATGCCGTCCACCACGTCCCACCGGCCGTGCAGGAGCGCGGTGAGCAGGCGCAGGGTGTCGGCCGACGGCGAGGCGCTGCCCGGCGGGCGGCACCGCGGGCACACCATGCCGCCCGCGTGCACGTTGAACGCCTTGTGCGGGCCGGGGTCACCGCAGCGTGCGCACTCGTCCACCGCCGGTGCCCAGCCCGCGAAGGCCATGGCCCGCATCAGGTAGGCGTCGAGGATGAGCGAGGCGTCCCGCTCCTTGGCCGCCAGAGCCCGCAGCGCGCCCGTGACCAGCAGGTACAGCCGCAGGACGGGTTCGCCCTCCTCGGGGGTGAGCCGGTCGGCGGTCTCCAGCACCGCGCACCCCGCGGTGTAGCGCTGGTAGTCGTCCACCAAGACCACGCCGAATGCGTCCAGCGTCTCCACCTGCGTGATCACGTCCAGCGACCGGCCGGGGTAGAACTGCACGTCGACGTGCCCGAACGGCTCCACCCGCGCGCCGAACCGGGACGACGTGCGGCGCACGCCCTTGGCCACCGCGCGCACCTTGCCGTGCTTCTGGGTGAGCAGCGTGATGATCCGGTCGGCCTCGCCGAGCTTCTGGACCCGCAGGACCACCCCGGTGTCCCGGTAGAGGTTCGCCACCTCCGCAACCCCAGCCTTCCTAGAAGCCCAGTCTGCGCAACTGCTTCGGGTCGCGCTGCCAGTCCTTGGCGATCTTGATGTGCAGGTCGAGGTAGACGCGCGTGCCGAGCAGCTTCTCGATGTGCCTGCGCGAGGTGATGCCGACCTGCTTGAGGCGTTCGCCGCGGTGGCCCAGGATGATCGCCTTCTGGCTGGGGCGCTCCACGAACACGTTGGCGTGGATGTCCACCAGGTCGTCGCGGCCCTCGCGGGGCAGCATCTCCTCGACCACGACGGCGATCGAGTGCGGCAGCTCGTCGCGCACGCCCTCCAGCGCGGCCTCCCGGATCAGCTCGGCGACCAGCGTCAGCTCCGGCTCGTCGGTCAGCTCGCCGTCCGGGTACAGCGGCGGGCCCTCGGGGAGCTTGCCCAGCACCAGGTCGGCCAGGGCGTCGACCTGGTAGCCGTCCACGGCCGAGACCGGGATCAGGTCGGCGAAGTCCATCACCTTCTGCAGCGCGAGCAGCTGCTCGGCGACCTGCTGCTGGCCGACCAGGTCGGTCTTGGTGACGATGCCGATGACGGGGGTGCGCTTGGCGATCTTCTCCAGCTCGGCGGCGATGAACTTGTCGCCGGGGCCGACCTTCTGGTCGGCGGGCACGCAGAACCCGACCACGTCCACCTCGGTCCACGTCTCCCGGACCAGGTCGTTGAGGCGCTGACCGAGCAGGGTGCGTGGCCGGTGCAGGCCGGGGGTGTCCACGAGGACCAGCTGGCCGTCCTCGCGGTGCACGATGCCCCGGATGGTGTGGCGGGTGGTCTGCGGCTTGCTCGACGTGATCGCGACCTTGGTCCCGACCAGCGCGTTGGTCAACGTCGACTTGCCTGCGTTGGGGCGGCCGACGAAGCACGCGAACCCGGAGCGGTAACCATCCATCCACCCATTGTCCCCGGTCACCCCGGATCCACCGCGCGGGTGGGGGTGGTGCGCACGCCAGGGCCGAAAAGATGTGACCTACGACACTAGTGCGAACGGGCGAACGAGCGGAGCCTGATGGGGCAATCGAGCACCTCGACGAGGAGGCTGAGATGCCAAGAGACGACCTCGCACGCCTGGAAGAAGCGTGCGTCCAAGCCTGGGACCAGCACGACGCGGACAGCTTCGCGAGCCTGCTGACCGAGGACTGCGTGGTGATCGACGACATGGAGCCGAAGCCACTGCGGTCCCGTGACGAGGCCCGCCGGTACGCCGAGTCCTGGTTCGCCGCGTTCCCCGACATGCGGATCCAGGAGAAGAACCGGGTGATCGGCGACGACGCCATCGCCGTCGAACTGGAGCTGAAGGGCACCAACACCGGGCCGCTCAACATGGGCGGCACCCGGCTGGCGCCGACCGGCCGCAAGATCGCCGCGGGCGTGAGCATCTTCATGAAGGCCCGCGGCGGCAAGATCCGGGAGATCCACAGCCACTCCGACAACCTGACCATGATGAACCAGCTCGGCCTCGCGGGTTCGTCCGCACCGGCCTGACCGTCGCAGAGGAGGGAACATGACGACGAAGGAAGACCTCGCCCGCCTGGACGACGCGGGCATCGCGTCGTGGGACCGCCACGACCCGGACGCGTTCCTCAGCCTGTTCGCGGACGAGTTCGAGTGGGTGGACGACACCCGGCCGACGCCGATGCGCAGCCGTGAGGAGGCGCGCCAGTACACCGAGTCGTGGTTCACCGCGTTCCCGGACATGCACATGCGCGAGATCAACCGGGTCATCGGGGACGACTCGATCGCCTCGGAGGTCGAGTTCACCGGCACCAACCGGGGCCCGCTGGACTTCGGCGACCAGCGCATCCCCGCGACTGGCAAGAAGGTCTCGACCCGCGCGACGGTGTTCATCCGGACGGAGAACGGCAAGATCCGGGAGTTCCACACCCACCCGGACTCGCTGGGGCTGATGTCCCAGCTCACCGGCGCGGACGGCCCGGCACGCGAGGAGGCCCCCATGACCGCGGCCGACCTCACCCGCCTGGACCAGCAGCAGACCGACGCGTTCAACCGGGGCGACGTCGACGCCTTCGTCGACGCGCTGGCGGACGACTTCGTGTGGATCGACGACACCGCGCCGGCGCCGATGCGCGACCGGGACACGGCGCGCGCGTACGTCCAAGGCTGGCGGACCGCGTTCCCGGACATGCGGCTGCACGTGACCAACCGGATCGTCGGCGACGACGCGGTGGCCGGTGAGCTGGAGTTCAACGGCACCAACACCGGTGAGCTGGACCTCGGCGAAGGGCAGCTCGTGCCGCCCACCGGACGGCGGTGCTCGTTCCGGGGCTCGTTCTTCTTCAAGGCCCGCAACGGCAAGATCACCGAGTTCCACACGTACAGCGACAACCTGAGCATGCTGACGCAGCTCGGCCTGGCCGACCAACCAGCCTGACCCGCGCCGGTCGCGTCACGCGGTTCGTTCCCCGGCGATCACGTTCCTCGTCCGCCGGGGAACGAGCGGTGCGTGACCACGAAGCCGCGCTCGTTCGGCGCGGAACCTCCGGGGGTACGGGCAGCTCTCACTCCTCGTGATCAGCCCGTAACCCTGTGGAGGCCCTCATGAAGCGATTACTCCGCTCCCTGCTCCTACCCGTGTTGGTGGCATCTGCCCTGGTCGGGGGCGCGGGCATCGCGTCGGCCGCGTCCGCCACGGTCGGCAACACCGACGGCGACGGGCTGAACGTCCGGTCCGCGCCGACCTCGGCCGGCTCGTCGCTCGGCCTCGTGTGGGACGGGCAGCGGGTCGACATCTCGTGCCAGGCGCGCGGCCAGTCGGTGACCAACACGCGCGGGTTCACCAGTGACCTGTGGGACTACGTGCCCGCGTTGCGCGGCTACCTCGCCGACGCCTACATGGCCACCGGGCACGACTACCGGATCCCGGGCGTGCCGGACTGCGGCTCGCAGTCGGGGCGGCTGGTGCCGGTGTCGCAGTTCCACGGCCAGCCCAACCAGGGCGAGGACTGCGGACCGGCCGGCGTGGTGTCCGCGCTGCTCGCGGCGGGCGTGACACCGCGGTCGTGGAACGCGAGCCGCCCGGTGGACGCGATCAACCGCGCGCGGTCCGACATGGGCTACGACCCCACGTGGAACGACCCGAACAAGTTCGGCACGAACGAGTCCGACGTCAAGCGGGCCCTGGCGCGCAACGGCGTGAGCGCGACCGTGGTGTTCAACGACCTCAACCGGGTGCTCACCCACGTCCGCAACGGCCGTCCGGCGATCATGGCGGGCAACATGGTCAGCCTGCCCTGGTCGGGCCGCAACGTGCCGCACTTCCTCACCGTCGCCGGGTACGACGGGGACTACCTGGTGCTCGATCCCGCCTCGCAGGCGATCGTCTACCGGGCGTCCGCGTCGACCCTCTCGGCGTACTTCAACCACGACCTCGGCCGCGCGGGCGTGCTGCTCTAGCGCCCGGCACTCCGGTCACGACCCACCGCGACCCTCAACGGTCGCGCACCGCCAACCCGTGAACCACCGAATTCCGATAGGTCCGCAGGGCGGACCGTGACGCAAGTGCGCCTACACGGTCTCCTGCACGGCGCCGGACGCGTCGGCGCGCAGCACGGGCGCGCCGGCGGTCAAGTCCCGGACGGCGGCCAGCGAGTCCCCGTCGACGACGCCCGCCGCGGTGACCACGGCCGCCGCCTCCAAGCCCTCGGCCCCGCTCGACACGGCCGCGGCGACGGCCGCCTGGAGGGCGGTCAACTTGAGCGACGGCAGGGCGACGGTGGTGGCCGCGTAGGTCCGGCCATCGGTGTCGCGGACCGCCGCGCCCTCCGCCGCACCCGTGCGGGCACGAGCCGAACGCGCCAGCGTGACGATCTTCTGGTCCTCGGGGTCGAGGTCACTCACCGCTGGTCCCCTCGCTGTTGTCGCCGTTGTTCGCCGGACGCACCAGCACCGTGGTGATGCGCATCCGCCCGCGTTCGTCCTTGCCGCCCTCGGCCCGCATCCGCAGGCCCGCGATCTCCGCCTCCGTGCCCGGCAGCGGCACGCGGCCCAGGCGTTGGGCCAGCAGGCCGCCCACGGTCTCCACCTCGTGGTCGTCCAGCTCCGTGCCGAACAACGCGTCCAGGTCGTCCACCGGCAACCTGGCGCTGACCCGCACCGAACCGTCGGTCAGGTGCTCCACCGGCGGCCGGTCGTCGGTGTCGGACTCGTCGGTGATCTCGCCGACGATCTCCTCCAGGATGTCCTCGATGGTGAGCAGCCCCGCCGTGCCGCCGTACTCGTCCACCACCACCGCCAGGTGGTTGCGGGACAGCTGCATCTCCCGCAGCAGGTCCGCGATGGGCTTCGAGTCCGGGATGAACGACGCCTGCTTCATCACCTCCGCGACCGACGTGCCGTTCGGCTCCTCGGCCAACGTCAGCCGCACCAGGTCCTTGAGGTTGACCACGCCGACGATGTCGTCGACGCTCTCCCCGATCACCGGCACCCGCGTGTACCCGGTGCGCAGCGACAGGGCCAGCGCCTGGCGGATCGACTTGGTCTGCTCGATCCACACGATCTCGGTGCGCGGCACCATCACCTCGCGCGCGATCGTGTCGCCGAGCTCGAAGACCGAGTGGATCATCTCCCGCTCGCCCTCGTCCACGACGCCGCGTTCCTGCGCCATGTCGACCAGCTCGCGCAGCTCGACCTCGGAGGAGAACGGGCCCTCGCGGAAACCCTTGCCGGGCGTGATCGCGTTGCCGACCAGGATCAGCAGCTTGCTCAACGGCCCCAGCACGCGGCCCAGCACCCGGATCGGGCCGGCCGCGAGCAGGCTCACCGCGTACGGGTGCTGCCTGCCGATCGTCCGCGGACCCACGCCGACCAGCACGTACGACACCACGAGCATGCTCAGCCCGGCGACCAGCATGGCCACCCAGTCGGTGGCGACGAGCCCCAGGCAGACCACGGTCACCAACACCGTCGCCGCCAGCTCGCAGCCCAGGCGCAGCAACAGCAGCAGGTTCACGTGCCGCGGCCGGTCGGCCAGCAGCTGGATCAGCTGCCCGGCACCCGCCCGGCCCTGCCGCTGCAACGCCTCGACGCGTGCCCGCGACACCGTGCCCAGCGCCGCGTCCACACCCGCGAACGCGCCGGCCGACAACACCAACACCACGGCCAGCACCAGCAGACCGGCGGAACTGCCTATCACCTCGGCCGCCTCAGGCTGTCGGCTCGGGCCGGTCCGCGTCTTCCAGGCCGACCGCCCCGAGGAGCTTCGAGTCGGCCTCGCGCTGCGCCGACTTGCGCTCCGCCTCGGCCGCCGCGGTGCGGAAGTCGCCCAGGATGCGGTTCTGCAGCGTGAACATCTCCCGCTCCTCGGCCGGTTCGGCGTGGTCGTAGCCCAGCAGGTGCAGCACGCCGTGCACGGTCAGCAGGTGCAGCTCGTCCAGCAGGCTGTGGCCCGCCTTCTTGGCCTGGTCCTTGGCGAAGTCCGGGCACAGCACGATGTCGCCGAGCAGCGCCGGGCCGAGACCCGCCGCGTCCGGGCGCCGCGCCGAGTCCAGCTCGTCCATCGGGAACGCCATCACGTCCGTCGGGCCGGGCAGGTCCATCCAGCGCTGGTGCAGGTCCGCCATCACGTCCAGCTCCACCAGCAGGACGGACAGCTCGGCCAACGGGCTGACGCCCATCCGGTCCAGGGCGAACCGGGCGGCGGCGACGATGGACGGCTCGTCCACGTGCACGCCCGACTCGTTCGCGATCTCGATGCTCACGGCGCCTATCGTCCCCGGCGTTGCCCGCGTGACCTCGCACCGGGTCCGGCGTGGTGCTGGTGCCGGTCGGCCGCGTCACCTTCGTCCTGCTCGACCTGCCACTTCTCGTAGGCGTCCACGATGTCCGCGACCAGCCGGTGGCGGACCACGTCGCTGCTGGTCAGGATGGAGAAGTGGACGTCCTCGACGCCTTCCAGGATGTCCCGGACGACCTTCAACCCGCTGCGCTGCCCGCCGGGCAGGTCGACCTGGGTGATGTCGCCGGTCACCACGATCTTCGAGCCGAAGCCCAACCGGGTGAGGAACATCTTCATCTGTTCGGGCGTCGTGTTCTGCGCCTCGTCCAGGATGATGAACGCGTCATTCAACGTGCGGCCACGCATGTAGGCCAGTGGGGCGACCTCGATCGTGCCGGCCTGGGTCAGGCGCGGGATCGACTCCGGGTCGACCATGTCGTGCAGCGCGTCGTACAGGGGGCGCAGGTACGGGTCGATCTTCTCGTAGAGCGTGCCCGGCAGGTAGCCCAGCCGCTCGCCCGCCTCGACCGCCGGCCGGGTGAGGATGATCCGGTTCACCTGCTTGGCCTGGAGCGCCTGCACGGCCTTCGCCATGGCCAGGTAGGTCTTGCCGGTGCCCGCGGGCCCGATGCCGAACACCACGGTGTTCTGGTCGATCGCGTCCACGTAGTGCTTCTGGTTCAGCGTCTTGGGCCGGATGGTGCGGCCGCGCCGGGAGATGATGTCGAGGCTCAGCACCTCGGCCGGCGACTCCGCGGTGCCCGCCGAGAGCATCGCGACCGTGCGGCGGACCGTGTCCTGGCCGACCTGCTGACCGCGGCTGGCCAACGTGACCAGTTCGGAGAACACGCGTTCGGCGAACGCCACGTCGGCCGGTTGGCCGGAGAGCGTGATCTCGTTGCCGCGCACGTGCACGTCGGCGACCAGCAGTTCCTCGGCGAGCCGGAGGTTCTCGTCACGCGACCCGAGCAGGGCGAGCACCGCGCCGTCGGGCACGGCGAACTTGGATTGGGCGTCGGCCGCGGTGGGGGCTGCTGCCTGCGGCGTGTTGTCAGCGGTACCGGCCACGTGGCCTCGGGCCCTCTTCCTGCGCGTTCGCGCCGTGCTCTGGTGAATTCGACCTACCGGCTCGATGCTAGCCGTCCCCACCGACAGTCCGCACCGGAGTAAGAAACGGGTTGGACACGGCGGGTGTACTCGACGTCGTGGTGACGATGCGCGTGCTGACCCCGGACGACCTGCCCGCCTGCGTCCGCCTGGCATCGGACCGGCGGTGGCCCGAGGAGTCGGCCAAGTGGGCGTTCCTGCTGCGGGTCGGAACCGGTTTCGGGCTGTTCGACGGTGGTGCGCTCGTCGGCACCACGATCGTCACCCGATTCGGTGACGAGCACGCGGCGGTGAGCATGGTGCTGGTGGCGTCCAGCCACGGTGGGCGCGGGTTGGGGCGGCGGTTGGTGGAGCACGCCCTGGCGTTCGCCGGCACGCCGGTGGTGTCGCTGCACGCGACTTCGTACGGCAAGCCGCTGTACGAGAAGCTCGGGTTCCGGTCGGTGGGTTCGGTGACCGCGCACGTCGGGGCGTTCGGCGGGACGGCGTCGGGCACGTCGCGGCCGCTGGAGGCCGGGGACCGGGCGAAGGTGGTGGCGGTCGACGCCGAGGTGTTCGGCGCCGACCGGTCGGCTGTGTGGGAGCGGCTGTTCGGGTTCGCGTCGCAGTTCGTGGTGGCTGACGACGGGTTCGCGGGTGCGTGGCGGAACGGGGCCGTGTCGATGATCGGGCCGGTGGTCGCGCCGTCGGTGGGGCGTGCGGCGGAGTTGATCGCGGACCTGGCCGCGGGTGCGGGTGCGGCGGTGCGGGTGGACGTGCGGGACCCGGCGTTGGCGGCGTGGCTGGAGGCGCACGGCGTGGTGCCCCAGGCCACCGTCGACCTGATGGTGCGGGGTGTGCTCGGCGGCGACCGCGCGCGGCTGCACGCGCCGGTGATGCAGGCGCTGGGTTAGGCGGTTAGGCGAGGGGGCCGAGCGGTCGTCCGCCGAGCACGTGCAGGTGGGCGTGGAACACGGTCTGGCCCGCGTCCGCGCCGGTGTTGAACAGCAGCCGGTAGCCGCTGTCGGCGACGCCCTCGGACTTGGCCACCTCGCCCGCGGCCAGGAACAGGTCGTCCAGCACCGTGGGTGCGGCGGCGGCCAGTGCCGCGGCGTCCGGGGCGTGCACCTTGGGCACCAGCACGACGTGCGTCGGCGCTTGGGGGGCGATGTCGCGGAACGCCAGCGTGGTGTCGGTCTCGTGCACCACGGTCGCCGGGATCTCGCGGGCGACGATGCGGCAGAACAGGCAGTCGGACATGGCTCCGCAGGCTACCCACCCCGGCCGGTGACGCCGTTCTGAGCGTTGAACTCGGGGTACCTGAACGTAGGACACGCGCGTTCTGAACGTAGGACTCGCGCGGCGTGGAGGTAGGACTCTCGCGTGAGTCGTACGTTCGGGCCGCGTGAGTCGTACGTTCGGGTACGTCGAGTTCTACGTTCGGGCCAGGCGCAGGGCGGCGTCGCGGCAGGTGGTCCAGGCGGTGGTGCCCGGGGTGATCAGGGACATGTGGTCGGTGGCCGGGAGGGCGATCAGCTCGGCGCCGGAGGACTCGGCGAACGCCTGGCTCTGGGCGAACGGGACGTCCTCGTCGTCCTCGCCGTGGATCAGGACCAGCGGTTTCGGGATCGGGAGCAGGGCGGCCGGCGAGGCGTCGGCGTAGCGCGCCGGGACTTCGGCGGGGGTGCCGCCCAGCAGTTCGGCGGCTCGGCGGGTGATCTGCGGGTGCTGGAGGAAGTCCAGCACGCCCGCTTGGGCCACGGCGCCGATGACCCGGGGGTGGCGGGCGGCGGCCCAGACCGCCAGGTGGCCGCCGGCGGAGTGACCCAGCGTGACGACGGGGCCGAGCGCGGGGTCGAGGGCGTCGATGGCGGCCAGCACGTCGTCGCCGGTGGCGGGCCAACCGCCGCCCGCGGTTACCCGTCGGTACTCGACGTTGTACGCGGCGACGCCGTGAATGACCAGGTCAGCGGCCAACGGGCGGCCGAGTTCCAATCCATAACGCTGATGCCAAAACCCGCCGTGGATTACCACGATGACCGGAAACGATTCACCGGCCGGCGCGGAAAACTCACCGAACTGGCTCGGGTGCGGCCCGTAGACGATGCGCAATCGAAACCCCTTGGACGCAAAAAAGAGGCCGCGTCGCGGTGGGACCTGGGGGTCGTCCCACCGCGACGCGGCGGCGCCGGACCGAGGGGGGAGGTGTCCGGCGAGTCTGGCCGAGGAGCCGATCACGGTTAGACCAATGCGACCCCTCTGCCATGAGGGTAACCCCTATGTCAGGTGTTCGCCAGAAGGGAGCACGCCCCATTACCGCCAGCGATCGGTCAGCACACCCAGCGCACCCAAAGCCACCGCCGCCGCGGTCGACGCTCGCAGTACGGCAGGTCCCAGTCGCACTACGTGCGCGCCCACCCCGGTCAACGTGGACAATTCCTCGTCGGTGATGCCACCTTCCGGTCCGACGACCAGCAGCACATCACCCGAAGCGGGCAGCTGAACCGATCCGATGGCCACCGAAGCTGATTCGTGCAAAACCAAAGTGACCGCCGACGACGAGGCCAACCGCGCCAGCCCGGACGTGGAAACGGGTTCGGAGACCGACGGCACGCGCGCCCGGCGGGCCTGCTTGGCCGCCTCACGGGCGGTGCCGCGCCAGCGTTCGAGGGCCTTCGCCCCGCGCGGGCCGTCCTCCCACTTGGTCACGCAGCGCGAGGCACGCCACGGCACGACGCCGTCCACGCCCGCTTCGGTGGCCAGCTCCACGGCCAGCTCGCCGCGGTCGCCCTTCACCAGTGCCTGCGCCACCACCACCCGCACGGACGGCTCCGGCACGACCCACCGTTCGACCACGCGCAGCCGCAGGGAGTCCTTGAACGCCTCCGACACCACGCAGCGCGCCTGGGCGCCGGTGCCGTCGGAGAGCACCAGCTCCTCCCCCGCGCGCAACCGGCGCACGGTCGCCGCGTGCCGTCCCTCCGGGCCGTCCAGGACGGTCTCGTCACCCGACGGCAGCGCGGCGACCAGGAAGACCGGCAGCGTCACCGGTGGTTGCGGCCGGACCGCAGCCGCGAGAAGAGCCCGCCGCCGCCCTTGCCGTTGTGCGCGAGCGTCGGCTCGTCCTCACCGCGCACGACGGCCAGCTCGCGCAGCAGTTCGGCCTGCCGGGCGTCCAGCTTGGTCGGCGTGACGACCTCCAGGTGCACGTGCAGGTCGCCGCGACCGTCGATGCGCCCGCTGGAGCGCAGCCGGGGCATGCCGCGCCCGGTGAGCACCAGCTCGGTGTTCGGCTGGGTGCCGGGCTCGATCTCCAGCTCCTCCTCGCCGTCCAGCGTCTGCAACGGCAGCACCGCGCCCAGTGCCGCGGTGGTCATCGGGATGCGCACGGAGCAGTGCAGGTTCGCGCCGTCGCGCTCGAAGACCTCGTGCGGCACCTCCTCGACCTCGACGTACAGGTCGCCCGCCGGTCCGCCGCCGGGGCCGACCTCGCCCTGGCCCGCGAGCCGCACCCGCATGCCCTCGGCCACACCGGCCGGGATCTGCACCGAGATGGTGCGCCGCGAGCGCACCCGGCCCTCGCCCGCGCACTGCTGGCACGGGTCCGGGATGACCTCGCCGAGGCCGCGGCACACCGGGCACGGCCGCGCCGTCACGACCTGGCCCAGGAACGAGCGCTGCACCGACTGCACCTCGCCCCGGCCGCCGCACGTGTCGCAGCGCACCGGCGACGAGCCGTCCGCGCACCCGCTGCCCACGCACCGGTCGCACAGGATCGCCGTGTCCACCGTGAGCTCGCGCGAAGCGCCCGCCGCGCACTCCTCCAGCGTCATCGACAGCCGGATCAGCGCGTCGGAGCCGGGCTGCACGCGGCTGCGCGGACCGCGCCCGCCACCGCCGCCCGCGCCGAAGAACGCGTCCATGATGTCGCCGAGACCGAATCCCGCGAACGGGTCGCGCATGCCGCCGCCACCGCCGCCGGGCTCCAACGGGTCGCCGCCCAGGTCGACGACCTGCCGCTTCCTCGGGTCCGACAGGACCTCGTAGGCGGCGGTCACCTCCTTGAAGCGCGCTTCCTCGTTGGGGTTGACGTCGGGGTGCAGCTGCCGCGCGAGCTTGCGGTAGGCGCGCTTGATCTCGTCGGGAGTCGCGTTCTTGGCGACCCCGAGCGTGCCGTAGTAGTCCCTCGCCACCGTGTTTCCTCCTGCGAACGCGCTTCGACACGCGCTCGCTCGCTTGCGAAACGTCCTTCGGGACCGCGGTGTTCCCCCGCCGTCACCGTCCGGTCAAGATCTCCCCCACGTAGTTGGCGACCGCTCGGACCGCCGCCATCGTGCCGGGGTAGTCCATGCGGGTCGGCCCCACCACGCCCATGCCGCCGAGCAGGTTGTCCCGGCTGCCGTAGCCGATGGACACGATCGAGGTGCTGCGCATCTCCGCCGCTTCGTTCTCCTCGCCGATGTGCACCAGGATGCGGCCGGGGTCGCGGGCCGCGGCGAGCAGCTTAAGCACCACGACCTGCTCCTCCAGCGCTTCGAGCACCTGGCGCAGCGAACCGGGGAAGTCTGCCACGTTGCGGGTGAGGTTCGCCGTGCCACCCAGCACCAGGCGTTCCTCGGGGTGCTCCACCAGCGACTCGATGAGCACGGTGCTGACCCGCAGCACGATGTCGCGCAGCTCGCCCGGCGACTCGTCGGGCAGCTTCGCGACCTCGGCCGAGGCGTCGGACAGGCGCTTGCCGACCATCGCGCCGTTGAGCATGGACCGGATGCGGGCCACGTTCTCCTCGGTGATCACGTCGCCGAGGTCGACCGAGCGCTGGTCGACCCGGCCGGTGTCGGTGATCAGCACCAGCATCAGCCGCGCCGGCGTGATGGCGAGCACCTCGATGTGCCGGACCGTGGACCGGCTCAGCGTCGGGTACTGGATGACGGCGACCTGGCGGGTCAGCTGGGCCAGCAGCCGGACGCTGCGCCGCAGCACGTCGTCCAGGTCGTAGGCGCCTTCGAGGAAGTTCTGGATGGCCTTGCGCTCGGGCGTGGACAGCGGCTTGACCTCGCTGAGCCGGTCCACGAACAGGCGGTAGCCCTTGTCGGTCGGCACGCGGCCCGCGCTGGTGTGCGGCTGCGTGATGTAGCCGTCCTCTTCCAGGGAGGCCATGTCGTTGCGCACGGTCGCGCTCGAAACGCCCAGGTTGTGGCGTTCCACCAGGGCTTTCGAGCCGACCGGCTCCTGGTTCGACACGTAGTCGGCGACGATTGCGCGCAGCACTTCGAACCGGCGCTCATCGGCGTTCACGCGCGTCACCTCCAGGCTGGGCCATGCTGCTTCACCTTGAGTTTACGGAGGTTCGGGCCAGTATCGGAAAAACCGGTCACCGGGTTCGTGCGGCCGGTAGCTTCCGGTGTGCTCACCCGCATCCAGGCCGCCCTGCGCGACGCGATCGGGGCCGACGCCGTGCGCGTCGGACCGTTCCTGGTCCGCTTCGACGCGCACGGCGACGGCCCGTTGATGAACTACGCCGTGCCGGACGAGGGTGCCGCGCCGACCCGGGCCGAGGCGGATGCCCTGGTCACGGCGTTCCGGGCGCGGTCGCGCACGCCGAGGTTGGAGTACCTGCGGCCCTCGCCGGTGGTCGACGCGGCGCTGGAGGCGGCCGGGTTCACCGTGGACCGGCTGCTGCCGGTGATGGCGGTCGACGAGCTGGTCGCGCCACCGGTGCCCGCCGGGTTGACGGTCGAGGCGGTGACCTCGGACGACGATCTACTGGCGGTGTCCGTGGTGCAGAACACGGCGTTCGGCGTGGGCGGGGTGGCCGGGGTGCGGGACGTGGCGCGGCAGCGGTCGCTGTTGCGCGACGACGGGGTGGTCGTGCTGGCCCGACTGGACGGTGTGGCCGCGGCCGCGGGCGCGCACACCGCGCCGCGGTACGGGCTGTCGCAGGTGGCGGGGATCGCGGTGCTGCCGTCGTTCCGGGGACTCGGCATCGCGTCGGTGGTGTGCGCCGACCTCACCGCGCGGGTCTTCGACTCGGGCTGCACGCCGTTCCTGGAGACCGAGCCGGATGGGAAGGTGACCCGCCTGTACGGGCCGTTGGGCTACCGGACGATCGGCGAGTCGGCGTCGGTCACGCTGACGTGACGGCCCACGCTCAGGCAACGGCTGCGCGCGGGTCCCCGCCAAGGGGAACCCTTGTCGTAATTCTACCGAGGGGGTCCGACAACCGACGGGGTCCGACAACCGACGGGGGCGGACCGGAGTGGTCACGTGAGCCGGCGCACCACGGCGTCGGCGAGCAGGCGGCCCCGGTCGGTGAGCACGCAGTGGCCCCGGTCGAGAGCGGTCTGGTCGAGCAGGCCGTCGGCGGCGGCGACCTTGGCCTCGGCCTGGGCGTCGGGGTCCAGCACGTCCAGCGGCAGGCCGGTGGCCAGGCGCAGTTCCAGCAGCACCCGCTCCACCCGGCGGTCGTCGTCGCCGAGGACCTCCCGGCCGGCGGCGGGTGAGGTGCCGGCGGCCAGCAGTTCGGCGTACTTCGCCGGGTGCTTGACGTTCCACCAGCGCACCCCGCCCACGTGGCTGTGCGCGCCCGGTCCCGCGCCCCACCAGTCGGCGCCCTGCCAGTACAGCAGGTTGTGCCGGCACGCGGCCTCGGCCGAGGCGGCCCAGTTCGACACCTCGTACCATGTCAGGCCCTGCGCGGTCATGGCCGCGTCGATCAGCTCGTACTTGTCCGCGAGCACGTCGTCGTCGGGCATCGGCAGTTCGCCGCGACGGACCCGGCGGGCCAGCGCCGTGCCCTCCTCCACGATCAGCGCGTACGCCGACACGTGGTCGACACCCGCGCCGTGCACGGCGTCCAACGACGACCGGAGGTCCGCGACCGTCTCCCCCGGCGTGCCGTAGATGAGGTCGAGGTTCACGTGCTCGAACCCCGCCGCACGGGCCTCGCGCGCGGCGGCCACCGGGCGACCCGGCGTGTGCACGCGGTCGAGCACCGCCAGCACGTGCCGGGCGGCTGACTGCATCCCCAGCGACACGCGGGTGTAACCAGCGTCACGGATGGCCGAGAAGAACTCCGGCGACGTGGACTCCGGGTTCGACTCCGTGGTGACCTCCGCGCCCGGCGCCAGGCCGAACGAGGACCGCACCGCGTCGAGCACCTGGCCCAGTCCCGCTGCTCCGAGCAGTGACGGCGTGCCACCGCCGACGAACACCGTGTCCACCGCCGGCGGGTCGCCCAGCACGGAGGCCGCGAGGTCCAACTCCCGCCGCAGCCCCTCCAGCCAGGACGCCGGTGAGGCGGAAGTGCCCAGCTCACCGGCGGTGTAGGTGTTGAAGTCGCAGTAGCCGCACCGGGTCGCGCAGAACGGCACGTGCACGTACACCCCGAACGGGCGGTCACCCAGACCGGTGAGCGCGGAAGGGGGCAGCGAGCCGTCGGAGGGCGCGGGATCACCGATCGGCAGGGCGGAGGGCATGGTCCCCATTGTCCCATCTACCAGCAGCGCAACCCCGTCCCACGATGCGGATGGCGGTGGACCACGAGGTGGACGCGTGGCACGCTGACTGACATGACATCGACCGGAGTCCGCCTGGTGGTCCGCCGCCACGTCGACTTCCGGCGTGTCTCCAGCGCGATGTGCCGTCGTTCGGCATAACCCGCGCCTGCCTTTTTGTTCCCGTCGGCGCCGGGTGCGCTGACGAGACCCCCACCACGGCTCCACCGGGACTCGCACGCGCACCAGCGCCCCGAAACCCCGGAGGACGAGGATGGTCCCCCCGACGACGACGCCTCAGCGCACCAAGCAGCGCCGAGGTGAGGGGCAGTGGGCGCTGGGCTACCGCGAGCCGCTGAACCCGAACGAGCGGAGCAAGAAGGACGACAACCCGCTCAACGTCCGGTCGCGGATCGAGAACATCTACGCCCACGGTGGCTTCGACTCGATCGACCCGGCCGATCTGCGTGGACGTTTCCGCTGGTACGGCCTGTACACCCAGCGCAAGCCCGGCATCGACGGCGGCCGCACGGCGACGTTGGAGCCGGAGGAGCTGGACGACGAGTACTTCATGCTGCGCGTCCGCATCGACGGCGGCAGGCTCACCACCCAGCAGCTCGCGCTGATCGGCGAGCTGTCCCAGACCTACGCGCGTGACACGGCCGACATCACCGACCGGCAGAACGTGCAGTACCACTGGATCCGCATCGAGGACGTCCCGACGATCTGGCGGAAGCTGGAGGACGCGGGCCTGACCACGATGGAGGCCTGCGGCGACAGCCCGCGCGTGGTGCTCGGCTCGCCGGTGGCGGGCATCGCCGAGGACGAGGTGGTCGACGGCACGCCCGCGATCGACGAGATCCTGCGCCGCTACATCGGCGACCCGCGCTTCTCGAACCTGCCGCGCAAGTTCAAGACGGCGATCTCGGGCCTGCCGGACGTGGCGCACGAGATCCACGACGTGGCGTTCGTCGGCGTGGACCACCCCGAGCACGGCCCCGGGTTCGACCTGTGGGTCGGCGGCGGCCTGTCCACCAACCCGATGATCGGCAAGCGGCTGGGCGCGTGGGTGCCGTCCGACGAGGTGCCGGACGTGTGGGAGGGCGTGATCAGCGTCTTCCGCGACTACGGCTACCGCAGGCTGCGGCACCGGGCCCGGATCAAGTTCCTGGTCGCCGACTGGGGCCCGGAGAAGTTCCGGGAGGTCCTCGAGACCGAGTACCTCAAGCGCGAGCTGATCGACGGTCCCGCGCCGGAGGTGCCCGCGATCCCGCGCGACCACGTCGGCGTGCACCGGCAGAAGGACGGCCTGTTCTACGTCGGCGCGGCCCCCATCGCGGGCCGGGTGTCCGGCTCCACGCTGGTCGAGATCGCCAAGGTGGTCGAGCGCGCCGGTTCGGGCCGGGTGCGGCTGACGCCCCAGCAGAAGCTCGTGGTGCTGGACGTGCCCGAGGCCGAGGTCCGCAACCTCCAGGCCGACCTGGCGAAGCTGGGGTTGCAGACCGAGCCGTCGCCGTGGCGGCGGGGCGTGATGGCCTGCACCGGCATCGAGTTCTGCAAGCTCGCGATCGTCGAGACCAAGGCGCGGGCGGTGGACCTGGTGTCCGCGCTGGAGTCCCGGCTGGTCGACGTGGTGGCGGGGGTCACGGAGCCGATCTCCGTGCACATCAACGGCTGCCCCAACTCGTGCGCCCGCATCCAGACCGCGGACATCGGCCTCAAGGGCATGATCGTCACCGACGCCGACGGCAACCAGGTCGAGGGCTTCCAGGTGCACCTGGGCGGCGGTCTCGGCCTGGACGCCGGGTTCGGCCGCAAGCTGCGCGGCCACAAGGTGACGTCCGCCGAGCTGTCGGACTACGTCGAGCGCGTGGTGCGCAACTTCGTCGCCAAGCGCGAGCCGGACGAGCGGTTCCCGCAGTGGGTCGCCCGCGCCGACGAGGGTGACTTGAAATGAGCGAGAGGGCCACTCCCTTCTACTGCCCCTACTGCGGCGACGAGGACCTTCGCCCGCAGGAGGAGCCCGGCTACTCGTGGCTGTGCGCCTCCTGTCGCCGCGTGTTCACCGTGAAGTTCGTTGGTCTCAACCTTCCTCAGGAGGTGCAGCGATGACCGCCCCCACCCGGGTCGAGGAACTGAAGGTGATCGCCGAGGCCGCTTCGGTCGAGCTGGCGGACGCCAGTGCCGAGGAGGCCCTCGCGTGGACCGCCCGCACGTTCGGCGAGAGCTGGATCGTCGCGTCGAACATGCAGGACGCCGTGCTGATCGACCTGGCGACCAAGGTCAAGCCGGACGTCGAGGTGCTGTTCCTGGAGACGGGCTACCACTTCGCCGAGACCATCGGCACGCGGGACGCCGTCGACCTGGTCTACCCCGGCGTGCACATCGTCAACGCCGCGGCCGAGCAGTCGGTGGCCGACCAGGAGGCCGAGTTCGGCCTGCTGAACCAGACCGACCCGGGCCGGTGCTGCCAGCTGCGCAAGGTCATCCCGTTGCAGCGCACGCTCAAGAGCTACGACGCGTGGGTGACCGGCGTGCGCCGCGTGGACGCGCCGACCCGGGCGAACACGCCGATCGTGCAGTGGGACGAGCGCAACGGGCTGGTGAAGATCAACCCGATCGCGCCCTGGTCCGACGAGCGGTTCAACACCTACATCGCCGAGCACGGGATCCTGGAGAACCCCTTGGTGCAGGCGGGTTACCCCTCCATCGGCTGCGCGCCGTGCACCGCGAAGCCGCTGCCGGGCGCCGACGCCCGCAGCGGCCGGTGGGCGGGCCAGGCCAAGACCGAATGCGGGTTGCACGGATGACGACCCCGACAGCTCTCGACACGCTGGACCGCCTGGAGTCCGAGGCGATCCACATCTTCCGCGAGGTGGCGGGCGAGTTCGACCGGCCGGTGATCCTGTTCTCCGGCGGCAAGGACTCGACCCTCCTGCTGCACCTCGCGGTCAAGGCGTTCTGGCCCGCGCCGGTGCCGTTCCCGCTGCTGCACGTGGACACCGGGCACAACTTCGAGGAAGTCATCGAGTTCCGCGACAAGGTCGTGGCCCAGCACGGGCTGCGGCTTGAGGTCGCCAAGGTGCAGGACTACATCGACGACGGCCGGTTGGCCGAGCGCCCCGACGGCACGCGCAACCCGTTGCAGACCGTGCCGCTGCTGGACGCGATCACCAACCACAAGTTCGACGCGGTGTTCGGCGGCGGGCGTCGCGACGAGGAGCGGGCCCGCGCCAAGGAGCGGATCTTCAGCCTGCGCAACGCCTTCGGCCAGTGGGAACCGCGCCGGCAGCGCCCGGAGCTGTGGAACCTCTACAACGGCCGGCACCGCCCCGGCGAGCACGTCCGGGTGTTCCCGCTGTCCAACTGGACCGAGCTGGACGTGTGGCACTACATCGCCCGCGAGGGCATCGAGCTGCCGTCGATCTACTACGCCCACCGCCGCGAGGTGTACCTGCGCGACGGGATGTGGCTGGCGGAAGGCCCGTGGGGCGGTCCGCGCGAGGGCGAGGACAAGGTCGAGAAGACCGTCCGCTACCGGACCGTGGGCGACGGGTCGTGCACCGGCGCGGTCGAGTCGGACGCCGCCGACATCGAGACCGTCATCGCCGAGGTGGCGGCCAGCAGGCTCACCGAGCGCGGCGCGACCCGCGCGGACGACCGGCTGTCCGAGGCCGCCATGGAAGACCGCAAGCGGGAGGGCTACTTCTAGATGAGCGACCTGTTGAGGTTGGCGACGGCGGGCAGCGTGGACGACGGCAAGTCCACGCTGGTCGGCAGGTTGCTGTACGACACCAAGTCGGTGCTGGCCGACACGCTGGACGCGGTGCACCGGGCCAGCGCCGACCGCGGCCTGACCACCCCCGACCTGTCGCTGCTGGTCGACGGCCTGCGCTCGGAGCGCGAGCAGGGCATCACCATCGACGTGGCCTACCGCTACTTCGCCACGCCGAACCGCTCGTTCGTGCTGGCCGACACCCCCGGCCACGTGCAGTACACCCGCAACACGGTGACCGGCGCGTCCACCGCGCAGCTCGGCGTGCTGCTGGTCGACGCGCGCAAGGGCGTCATCGAGCAGACCCGCCGGCACGCCGCCGTGCTCGCGCTGCTGGGCGTGCCGCGCCTGGTGCTGGCGGTCAACAAGATCGACCTCGTGGACTTCGACGAGGTGACGTTCTCCCGCATCGCCAAGGAGTTCACCGCGCACGCCGCCGCCCTCGGGTACGCCGAGGACGCCGTGGTGGAGATCCCGGTGTCCGCGCTGGCGGGCGACAACGTGGTGGAGCGGTCGTCGCGGACGCCCTGGTACGGCGGCCCGACGCTGCTGGAGCACCTGGAGTCGGTGCCGGTCGAGCCGGACGCGAACGACGCGCCGTTCCGCTTCCCGGTGCAGTACGTGATCCGGCCGCGCACCCCCGAGCACCCGGACTACCGCGGTTACGCGGGCCAGGTCGCAGCGGGCACGGTGCGGGTCGGTGACGAGGTCGCCGTGCTCCCGGCCGGGCTGCGGTCCACCGTGACCGGCATCGACACCGCCGACGGCCCGTTGCCGGAGGCGGTCGCCGGCCAGTCGGTGACGCTGCTGCTGGCGCACGAGCTGGACATCTCGCGGGGCGACCTGATCGCCACCGCCGGGCAGCCGCCGAGGGTGACCGACGAGTTCGAGGCCACGGTGTGCTGGCTGTCGGAGAAGGCGTTGACGCCGGGTGCGCGCGTCCTGGTCAAGCACGGCACCCGGACCGTGCAGGCGATCGTCACCGAGCTGCGCACCCGGTTCGACGAGCAGAAGCTGGGCAGCACCGACGCGCCGGCCTCGTTGACGCTGAACGAGATCGGCCAGGTCGCGGTGCGCACCGCCGAGCCGATCCCGGTGGACGACTACACGAGGGACCGCCGCACGGGCGCGTTCCTGGTCATCGACGCCGCCGACGGCAGCACGCTCGCCGCGGGTCTCGTGGGTGCCCCGCTGCCGGAGGTGGACGGCGTGGACAGCTGTACCGAGGGCGGCGACGCCGCCCTGCCCGACAACCACGCCCTCGTCTCCCCCGGCCCCTGACCAGAAAGGCCACCGCCGCCGTGAGCAGCCGCACCCTGACCAAGTCCCTGGCCATAGCCACCGCCCTCGTCGCCCTCGCCGCCTGCTCGCGCGCCGACAGCGGCGTCGACAACGCCGCCCCCGCGCAGGACAAGGGCGCGGCGGCGGAGATCCGCCTCGGCTACTTCCCCAACGTCACCCACGCCGCCGCGCTCATCGGCGTCGACAAGGGCCTGTTCACCAAGGAACTCGGCAACACCAAGCTCACCACCCAGACGTTCAACGCCGGTCCGGAGGCGGTGAACGCACTGCTCGGCGAGTCGCTGGACGCCACGTTCATCGGATCCGGCCCGGCCATCAACGCCTACGCCAAGTCCAAGGGCGAGGCGGTCCGGCTCATCTCCGGCGCCACGTCCGGCGGTGCGCAGCTCGTCGTCGCGCCCGACATCGCCTCGCCCGCCGACCTCAAGGGCAAGGTCATCACCACGCCGCAGCTGGGCAACACGCAGGACGTCGCGCTGAAGAAGTGGCTGTCCGACGAGAAGCTGGCCATCGGCGCGGGCGCCGACCAGGTCAACGTCACCAACACGGAGAACTCGCAGTCGCTCGACCTGTTCAAGAAGGGCGACGTGCAGGGCGCGTGGGCGCCGGAGCCGTGGTCGTCGCGGCTGGTGCTCGACGCGGGCGCGAAGGTGCTGCTGGACGAGAAGGACCTGTGGGAGGGCGGGAAGTTCCCGACCACCGTGCTGCTGGTGCGCACCGAGTTCCTCCACGAGCACCCGCAGACGGTCGAGGCGCTGCTGCGCGGGCACCTCGCGGCCACCGACTTCGCGGTCAACAGCAAGGTCGAGGCCAAGCAGATCGTCAACAAGGCGCTCAAGGACCTCACCGGCAAGTCGCTGGGCGAGCCGGTGCTGGACCGGGCGTTCGACAACATCGAGCTGACGTTGGACCCGCAGGCCAAGAGCTTCCCGAGGTTGGCGCAGGACGCCGTCACCGCGGGCGTGGCGAAGGAGGCCGCGAACGTGGCCGGTCTCGCCGACTTCACCTTGCTCAACAAGGTGCTCTCGGCGGCGGGCAAGCCGACCGTGGACACCGCCGGGCTGGACAAGAAGTAACTTGAGGAAGGCAGGCACACCATGACCGCCACGCTTGAGACCCCAGCGGCCTTGTCCGACGTGGACGCCGCGGTGACCTTGTCCGGGGTGCGGAAGGTCTTCGGCCACGGCCCGGCCGGCGTCGTCGCGCTCGACGGCGTCGACCTGTCGGTCGCCCCGGGCGAGTTCGTGTGCCTGCTGGGCGCGTCCGGCTGCGGCAAGTCGACCTTGCTGAACCTGGTCGCCGGGCTGGACGCGCCCACCTCCGGCCGCATCGAGCTGACCACCTCGCGGCCCGCGGTGATGTTCCAGGAGGCCGCGCTGATGCCGTGGCTGACCGCGGCGCGCAACGTCGAGCTGCCGCTGCGGCTGGCGGGCGTGAAGCGGGGGCCGCGGCGGGAGAAGGCCAGCGAGCTGCTGTCGCTGGTGCGGCTGGTCGGCGCGGGCCACAAGCGCCCGCACGAGCTGTCCGGCGGCATGCGGCAGCGCGTGGCGCTGGCGCGTGCCCTGGCGTCCACGCTCGGCAGCGCCGAGGACGGCACGCCCGGTCTGCTGCTGATGGACGAGCCGTTCGCCGCGCTGGACGCCATCACCCGCGACGTGCTCCAGGCGGAGCTGGTGCGGGTGTGGCGGGAGACGTCCACGGCGATCCTGTTCGTCACGCACGACGTGCGCGAGGCGGTGCGGCTGGGTCAGCGGGTCGTGCTGCTGTCGTCACGTCCCGGCCGCGTGGTGCGCGAGTGGTCCACCGTGGACTGCGACGAGCCCGCCGTCATCGAGGACATCACGACCCACCTGCGAGAGGTGATCAGCGGTCATGCCGCAGCTTGACACCGACCTCGCGGCCGTCGGCGCCGGCCTGGACGCGCTGGACGCGCCGTCGCAGGAGCGGCGGCCGTCGTTCCGCAAGCGGTTCCTCCGGACCGCGGTGCCGCCGCTGATCGCGTTCGCCCTGCTGCTCGGCGTGTGGCAGGCGTTGTGGGCGGCGGCGTGGTGGCCGGAGTACCAGCTGCCGTCGCCCTCCTCGGTGTGGGCGGCGGTGGCCGAGGCGGTCGAGACCGGCCGGGCGTTCGAGGTGCTCTGGACCTCGGTGAGCCGCGCCGTGCTCGGGTTCCTCACCGCCGTGGTGATCGCCACGCCGCTGGGCCTGCTGATCGCCAAGGTGCGGGTGGTGCGCGCGGCCATCGGGTCGTTGCTGACCGGCCTGCAGTCGCTGCCGTCGGTGGCGTGGGTGCCGGCGGGCATCCTGTGGTTCGGCGCGACGCCCGCGACCATCTACTTCGTGGTGCTGATGGGTTCGGTGCCGTCCATCGCGAACGGCCTGGTGTCGGGCGTCGACCAGATCCCGCCGCTGCTGCCGCGGGTCGGTCAGGCGTTGGGCGCCGGTCGGATGGCCGCGGCGCGGCACATCCTGCTGCCCGCCGCCCTGCCCGGGTACCTGGCGGGGTTGAAGCAGGGGTGGGCGTTCTCGTGGCGGTCGCTGATGGCCGCGGAGATCATCGCGACGTCGCCGCAGCTCGGCGAGGGGCTGGGGCAGTACCTGCACAACGGGTCGGCGTTGAACGACATCTCGATGGTGATCGCGGCGATCTTCCTGATCCTGCTGGTGGGTGTGGGCATCGAGCTGCTGGTGTTCCGGCCGTTGGAGCGGGCGGTGCTGCGGGCGCGCGGATTGACGGGCGCACTGTGACCGCGCTGGTGGCCGTGGCGCACGGCAGTCGTGATCCCCGGTCGGCGGCGACCGTGCACGCGCTGTTGGACGTGGTGCGGGCGTTGGCGCCGTCGGTGGACGTGCGCGGGTCGTTCCTGGACCTTTCGGTGCCACTGCTGGGTGACGTGCTGCGTGGTGTGTACGCGGACGGTCACCGTTCGGCCGTGGTGGTGCCTCTGTTGCTGGGCAAGGCATTCCACGCGCGGGTGGACGTGCCGAGCGCGGTCGCGGACGCCTGCCTGCCCGGCTTGGACGTGACGATCTCCGACGTGCTCGGTCCGGATCCCCGGCTGGAGTCGGCGGCGTTGCGGCGGCTGGCGTCGGTCGGCGTCCGGTCCCGTGATCGCACGCTGGGCGTGGTCCTGGCCGGCGCGGGTTCGTCGCACGCCCCGGCCAACGCCCTGGTGTCGTCCATCGCCGCCCGCTGGGCCGCGGGATCCGGCTGGGCGGGCGTGACGGCGGCGTTCGCCTCCGCCGCGCACCCGGACGTGCCCGCGGCCGTGGCGCGCCTGCGTGCCCAGGGTGCCCGTCGCATCGCCGTGGCGTCGTGGTTCCTGGCACCGGGCTTCCTCCCGGACCGGGTGGCCCGGCTGGCCGGCGACGACGCGATCATCGCCCCACCGCTGGGCCCGGACCCGGAGGTGGCCGAACTGGTCCTGCACCGCTACGAGGCCGCCGTGTCCGCCCCACTGGCCCACTCTGCCTAACCACGAGAGTCCTACGTTCAACGCTCGAGAGTCCTACGTCCAGATCGCGCGTGTCCTACGTTCAGGACACGCGTGTCCTACATTCAGGTACCCCGAGTTCAACACTCAGGACGGCCGCACGGTGTTCTGAGCGTTGAATTCGGGTGTTCCGAACGTAGGACACGCGAGACCTGGACGTAGGACTCACGCGGGGTGGAGGTAGGACTCTCGTGGTCAGGTGTCCGATTCCAGGGCGGTGACCAGGCGTTGCATCACCTTCAGGGTGGTGCGCAGCTCCTCCAGGTCCACCTGCGCCGAGATGCGGTTGGTGAACGCGTGCTGCGCCCGCGCCAGGCTGGAGACGGCCTCGTAGCCGGCGGCCGTGGGGCGGAACAGCTTGGCCCGCTTGTGCGCCGGGTTGGGCAGGTACTCGGCCAGGCCCTTCGACACCAGCAGGTCGGCGATGCGCTGCACGCTCTGCCTGGTCAGGCTCATCTCACGGGCGATGCCCGACACCGGCAGCGGTTCGCGCAGGACCGCGCCCAGCACCTGCCACCACGCGGCGGTCAGGCCGACCGGCCTCGTCATCGCCTCCGCCGCCTCCAGGAACCCGCCGTAGAGGCGGAACGTGCGCATGATGACCTCGGTCAGCACGTCCCCCGCCTCCGTCCGCGGCTCGACCTCGTCCACGGCACCACCCACGACCTCGTGCACGACCTCGTTCACGACACCGCCGCGACGAGCTTGCCGAACCACGACGGGTCGCCGGTGCGGTACAGCCCGTACCACGCCTCCAGCACGGCCGGCTCGTACAGGTCCAGCTCCATGAAGACCTCCCGCGCGAACTCCAGCGCCGATGCCGCACCGGCCGTGATCACGCCGTCCGCCCGCACCGCGCGCTCACCGCTGAACAGCGCCGCACCGGTGTACCCGGGCACGGACGCCAGCTGCTCCACCGCGTTGCCGCCGTGCGCCCGGTCGTTGAGCAGGCCTGCCGCCGCCAGCCCGATCGTCGCGCCGCAGATCGCCGCCACCGGCACGCCCGCGTCCAGCCACCGCCGCGCCGCCGCGCCGAACACCGCGTTGTCACCGCTCTCCCAGGTGTCCGCGCCGGGCAGGAGCAGCATCGCGCTGTCGGCCGGGTCGACGTCGGCCAACGCCAGGTCCGGCGTGATCCGCAGACCGCCGAGGGACGTCACCGGATCGAGCGTCGCGCCGACGGTCCGCACCCGGTAGCGACCGGGCACCTTCTGGAACTGCGGCGTGTTGATCTGCGCCGTCGCGTACCCGAACTCCCAGTCGGCGAGCGTGTCGTACAAGGCGAGGTGGACCGTCTTCGTCATCATGACAGTATCCTGTCATTTTGACAGCACGCTGTCAATTGACCCGGGATCGTAGAGTGCGCCCATGGCAGACGAGCTGGTCCACTACGAGGTGCGGCGTGGCATCGCGACGATCACGCTGGACTCCCCCCACAACCGCAACGCCCTGTCCGCACGGCTGCGCGCCGACCTGACCGGGCACCTGGAGACCGCCGCGGCCGACGACGCGGTGCGCGTGGTCGTGCTGAGCCACACCGGACCGGTGTTCTGCTCCGGCATGGACCTCAAGGAGGCGGGCGGCGCGAGCGCCGGCGAGCAGGGGGTCAACGAGTTCCCCGCGATCCTGGCGCGGCTGTGGACCAGCCCGAAGCCCGTGGTCGCACGGCTGGCGGGCCCGGCACGCGCGGGCGGCGTCGGCCTCGTCGCGGCGTGCGACATCGCGGTCGCGGTGGACACGGCGACGTTCGCGTTCAGCGAGGTCCGCATCGGCGTGGTGCCCGCCGTCATCTCGGTGACCGTGCTGCCCCGCCTGCTGCCGCGCGCCGCGCACGAGTTGTTCCTGACCGGCGAGACGTTCGCCGCGCCGAGGGCCGCGGCCATCGGTCTGATCAACTCGGCCGTGCCCGCCGACGACCTCGACGCCGAGGTCACCCGTTACACCGACATGCTCGCGCTGGGCGCGCCGAACGCCCTGGCCGCCACCAAGCGGATGCTCCGGGAACCCCGGTCCGGCGACCTGGACGAGGTGTTCGCCGACATGCTGGCCCTGTCCGCACGGCACTTCGGCGGCGCCGAGGGCCAGGAGGGCATCGCCGCGTTCGTGGGCAAGCGCAAGCCGTCGTGGGTGCCTCCGCAAGAGATCGGCACCGAGGAGGCCGGCACCGGCTAGAACCAGCCCGTGCACTCGATCTTGCCCTCGGACGACCCGCACGCCCGCATCAGCTTGCGGTCGTTGCTGAACGCCTCGGTGTGCGCGCCGGTGCCGGACGCGACCCGGGTGTGGCCGAGGAACCCCTCGTAGCCGGACCCGTCGAGGTTCTTGCGGTCGGTCCAGATCTCCTCGGCGGGCTTGGCCTCGCTCAGCCGGCCCCAGGCGCAGCGGGTGCGGTTGGACGCGCGGAGTTCGACGGTCCGGCCGTTCTGCATGACGACCGGGTTGTCGCCGCCGACCACGTCGAACGGCGTGAACGGTTCCAGGTAGTCGCAGCCCGGCTCCTCGGCGCGGGCGGGGACGGCGAAGGTCAGCGTGAGCGCCGTGGCGGCGACCAGGCGCAGTACCGGGTGGTTCATGGCTGGACTGTGCCGGTGGTGAGGGATCCTCGCAGCGCGAGCGGGCCGGGATGACTCGGTCGGTGTACTTCAGTCCGTGTACTTCAGTCGGTGTACACGACGGTCAGCACGCGGTCCCCGAGTTCGGCGGTGCGCGTCACCGCGTCGGCCAGCACGGCCTCCACGTCGGCGTTCCCACCCTCCCACTCCAGCACGTGCTCACCCTCCGGCAACCACGACAGGTCGGTCAGGCAGTCGTACAGCGCGTCCAGGTTGCCCCCGAACCAGTCGGGGAAGCCCAACGCCTCCGCGATGGCCCCGATGGCGTCCCGCTTCGAGCGCGCACCGCGGCGCACCACGTGTCGGTAGGTCATTTGCGCACGTCCACGACGACGAACGACTCGTAGTGGTCGGCCGTGTAGTACACCTCGTCGGACGACCCGGTCACCAGGCGCCGCGCGCCTCGGTCGTCGCTGCCCGGTGTCGGCACGGTGTACTCCCGGTAGTAGTCGGACGCCTTCGCGGGCAGTCGCTTCTCGCGGTTCTGGAACGTCACGCCGTCGTTGCGCGGGTACGGGAACGGCCCGCCCTTGCCGATCAGCTCCCACGTCGACCTCACCTGCGCGGGCAGGCTGGACAGCGGCTCGACCGGCAGCCCGGAGGCCGCGCCCGGCACGGCCGCGGCGGCGGTCGGAGGTGGCGCGGGGTCCGACGACGTGCCGGTGATGTCCTTGGCGAAGTAGCCGACCACGACGAGCGCGATCAGGCCGAGCAGTGCGACGGAGAGCCGCCGGGCGGGGGTCACGGTCGATGAGCCTACGAAGGACGGTTCGGGTCCACCTTCGCGGGCCGCGCCTGGTCACCGGCCGGGCCGACCTTGGGCACCGGGTTGAACCTGGTCGAGGCGTTGTCCACGACCCGGTCGATCAACCGCGCCACACCCAGGCACAACGGCAGCAGCACGACCATGAGCAGCCCGAACTGGAACGGGAAGGCCAGCTGCGCCATCCACAGCTCGACCCCGTCCCACCACTGCTCGAACGCGTCCACCACGCCGCCGAGCCTAGCCGCGTGACGCGCTTCACCGCACGCGGATCACTACCACTCGGTAAGTTGCCCGCATGTTCGCCGTCTACGCAGCCGAGCCGAGCCCGCAAGACCCGATCGCCGCCCTGCGCGTGGGCGAACGGCCGGATCCCGAGGTCCCGTCGGGCTGGGTGAAGGTGGCCGTGAAAGCGGCGAGCCTGAACATGCACGACCTGTGGACGCTGCGCGGCGTGGGCATCAAGGCCGAGCGGTTCCCGATGATCCTGGGCTGCGACGGCGCGGGCGTGCTGGAGGACGGCACGGAGGTCGTGCTGCACTCCGTGATCGGCGACCCGGACTGGGCCGGCGACGAGACGCTGGACCCCCGCCGCACGCTGCTCACCGAGAAGCACCAGGGCACGTTCGCCGACCACGTCGTCGTCCCGGCGCGCAACGCGCTGCCCAAGCCCGCGGGGCTGAGCTTCGCCGAGGCGGCGTGCATGGGCACGGCGTGGCTGACCGCGTACCGGATGCTGTTCGTGAAGTCGGGTCTGCGCCCGGGTCAGACGATGCTCGTGCAGGGCGCGTCCGGTGGCGTCTCGACCGCGTTGGTGCAGCTGGGCCGTGCGGCGGGGTTCCGGGTGTGGGTGACCGGCCGCACGGAGGAGAAGCGCGCGTTGGCCGAGAGCCTGGGCGCGCACCAGGCGTTCGAGTCCGGCGCGCGGCTGCCCGAGCGCGTGGACGCGGTGTTCGAGACCGTCGGCAAGGCCACCTGGTCGCACTCGATGAAGTCGCTCAAGCCGGGCGGGATCGTGGTGATCTCCGGCGCGACCAGCGGTGACGCGACGGCGGCCGAGTTGCAGCGGCTGTTCTTCCTCCAGCTGCGGGTGGTCGGCTCCACCATGGGCACGCGGGAGGAGCTGGGCGACCTGCTGGCGTTCTGCGACCTGAACGGCCTGCGCCCGCAGATCGGCGCGGAGCTGCCGTTCGACCGGGCCGAGGAGGGCCTGCGCGCGATGCTCGACGGCGAGACGGCGGGCAAGATCGTGTTCGCCCGCGACTGACCCCCAATCGTCCGTCCGGACAAAAATCATCCCCTCGAATGGTGTGATCGAACAAACCCGGTGCCGGTCGACCGGCGTACGGTTCGCCGCACACCAATCCACCGAGGGAGTCGGACGAATGACGGTGCAGGACGGATTCGGCCGGGGCAGCGGCGTGTTCCGCCGCAAGCCGATCGAGCAGATCAGTGACGAGAAGACGGCGCTGACCCGGACCCTGGGGCTGTGGCAGCTCACCGCGATCGGCATCGGCGGCATCATCGGCGCGGGCATCTTCTCGCTGGCGGGCGCCGTGGCCAACAAGACCGCGGGCCCCGCCGTGCTGATCTCGTTCCTGGTGGCGGGCATCGCCAGCGCCGCCGCCGCGTTCTCCTACGCGGAGTTCGCGGGCCTGATCCCCAGGGCCGGCTCGGCCTACACCTACGGCTACGCCGTGCTCGGCGAGATCGTCGGCTGGTTCATCGGGTGGGACCTGCTGCTGGAGTACACCGCGATCGTGGCCGTGGTCGCGATCGGCATCAGCGGCTACTTCAACGAGTTGTTGAACCTGCTGGGCATCGACCTGCCCGTGTGGATGCTCGGCGCGCCCGGCACCGAGGGCGCCGACGTCGCGGCGGGCAGCTACAAGGTCAACCTGTTCGCCGTGCTGCTGTGCCTGCTGATCGCGTTCGTGCTGAACACGGGCATGAAGAACGCGGCCCGCTTCGAGACGACCCTGGTGTACCTGAAGGTCGCCGTGGTGCTGCTGGTGATCGTGGTCGGCGCGTTCCACATCAACACCGGCAACTACGACCCGTTCTTCCCGTTCGGCCTGTCCGGCGCGCTCGCCGGCGCGGCCACGGTGTTCTTCGCGGTGTTCGGCTACGACGCGATGAGCACGGCCGCCGAGGAGTCCAAGGACTCGCAGCGGCACATGCCGAAGGCGATCATCTACTCGCTGGCCATCTCGATGGTGCTGTACGTGCTGGCGTGCCTCGTGCTCACCGGCATGGTCAACTACCAGGACGTGGACGCGGAGAGCGCGTTCGCCTCGGCGTTCGCCGACATCGGCCTGCCGGCGCTGGGCATCATCATCTCGGTCGGCGCGGTGCTGGGCATCACGACGGTGCTGTTCACGTTCCTCATGGGCGCCGCGCGCGTCGGCTACTCGATGTCGCGCGACGGACTGCTGCCGAAGTGGTTCGCCAAGACCCACCCGGTCAAGCACGTGCCGACGCGCACCACGTGGGTGCTCGGCATCGCGTCCGCGGTCATCGCGGGCTTCCTGCCCATCGCCGAGGCCGCCGAGCTGACCAACATCGGCATCCTGCTGGCGTTCGTGGTGGTCTGCGTCGCGGTGATCGTGCTGCGGTACAAGCAGCCGAACCTGCCGCGGACGTTCAAGACGCCGGGCATGCCGGTCGTGCCGATCATCGGCGTGGTGTTCTCGCTGTGGCTGATCACGTTCCTGGCGCCGGAGACCTGGCTGCGCTTCGGCGTCTGGTTCCTCATCGGGCTGGTCGTGTACTTCGCCTACAGCAAGCGCAGGTCAGTCCTCAACAACCCCTCGAACGCCGACCGCGAGGACTGAGTCGCACCAGTCGTCGACCACGTCGGCGAGCACGGCCATCGGCAGCGGCCCGCCGCGCAGCACGAGGTCGTGGAACGCCCTGATGTCGAAGCGGTCGCCCAGCCTCCGCTCCGCCTCACCGCGCAGGCGCTGGATCTCCAGTCGCCCCACCATGTAGGACAGCGCCTGCGCGGGGTTCTCGATGTACCGGTCGACCTCGGAGAAGATGTCGACGTCCGGCATGACGGCGTTGGCGCGCAGGTAGTCCACGGCCTGCCGGCGCGTCCAGCGCATCGCGTGCAGCCCGGTGTCGACCACCAGGCGTGCGGCGCGCAGCGAGTCGGCCGACAGCATCCCCAGCCTGGCCACGTCGTCGCTGTAGAGGCCCATCTCGTCGGCCAACCGCTCGGCGTAGAGCGCCCAGCCCTCCAGGTAGGCCTCGATGGAGGCGAACCGGCGCAGCAGCGGCAGGTCCGGGATCTGCTGCGCGAGCGCGAGCTGGAAGTGGTGGCCCGGCACGCCCTCGTGGAACGCGGTGGACTCGGCGCTGAACCGCGCGCGCAGCTCGGCCTGATGGGTGTTGACGAAGTAGGTGCCCGGTCGGGAGCCGTCCATCGCCGGGTCCACGTAGTAGGCCAGCGGCGCGGTCGGCGCCTCCGCCGCCGGCACCGCCTCGACCGCGCACCGCGCCGCCGGCACCGTGCCGAACCAGTCGCCCGCGACCTGCTCGGCGCGCGCGATCGTGGTCACGGCGAGCGACACCATGTCGTCGGCGTCGCGCCAGCGCAGCAGCGGGTCGGCGAGCAGGCGGGCACGCACGCCGGCGGCCGTGATCGGGCCGAACACCCGGCAGCCGATCTCCTCGTACTCCCGGTCCAGCTCCTCGACCAGGTCCAGGCCGATCCGGTGCAGCTCCTCCGGCGTGTGGCCGGTGGTGGTGTACATGCCGACCAGGTCCGCGTAGATCAGGTCGCCGTCGGGCAGCCAGCACAGGCCGGGCTGGTCCTCGCCGCGGCCGCGGCCGACCACCGCGGTGCGCAGGAAGTCGCGGTAGCGGGCGATGGCGGGGCGCACCGTCTCGTGCAACAGCCGGGCGCACACCGCGGCGAACGGCGTGTCGTGCAGCGGCGTGCCCAACGGGTCGTCGTCATCGGCCAGGTAGCGGTCGATCCGGTGGGCGGCGGCTTCCACGAGGTGCCTGAGCGGTCTTCGGACGGAGTCGCGTTGCCGTCGGGTGAGGGCGTCCAGGTACGCGGGCAGCGCCGACAGCCGGGTCAGGTAGGCCTGCCGTGCCTGGTCGTCGGCGGGGCGGACCAGCGGCAGCGCGGAGAGCAGCACGGCCAGCGGCGCGCTGAGGCCCTCGGCGTGGGTGTGCTCGACCAGGTTCGAGTCGAGGCGGTGCACCAGGCTCCACGCCTGTTGCACGACCACCGCACGCGTCACCGGGTCGTCGTCCTCGGCCCGCGCCCGACGCGCGATGTCCTCGGCACGTGCGCGCAGCACGCGTCCGCCGTCGGCGCTCGGGTCCGGCAGCCGGTTGTCCCAGCCCGGTATGCCCAGCAGCGTCGCCATGACGGGATCGGCGTCCAGCACCAGGGTCAGCATCTCGTCGGCGAGCTCGCGCGCGGTGGTCACGTCGCCATTCTGTGGTGCTAGACCGGGGAAATGCGCGTGATCGCGACGGAAAGGGCCTGACGCGCCTCGGCGACCAGCCGGGCCACGACCTCGGCCGCCGGGGCCGGTCGGACCAGCGCGTAGGTCTGCCCGGCCCACAACGACATCAGCTCCGGGTCGCCGGTCGCGCGCACCGGTTTGGTCAGGTGGTGCACCTCCGGGTACGCGGCGGGCGCCTGCCCCTGGTTCTCCACCAGGAACCGGTTCACCAGACCCCGGGCCGGACGTCCGCTGAACGCCCTGGTCAAGGCGGTGCGGCGGGTGCCTTCGGCGAGGGCCTGGCGGTGCGCGGCGGACGTGCCCGCCTCCGGCGTGGCCAGGAACGCGGTGCCCAGCTGCGCCGCGACCGCGCCCGCGGTGATCACGGCGGCGACGTCCGCGCCGTGCACCAGGCCACCGGTCGCGATCAGCGGCAGGTCGACCTTGGCGCGGACCAGGCGCAGCGCGGCCAACACGCCGAACAGCTCGCCGCCGCCGGGTGAGACGCCGTCGTCGGCGAACGTGCCGCGGTGCCCGCCCGCCTCGCTGCCCTGCACGCACAGCGCGTCCGCGCCGACCTGGGCCGCCTGCGCGGCCTCCTGCGGGGTGGTGACCGTGACGACGACCGTGGAGCCGGCGGCGTGCAGGCGGTGCACGTCCTCGGGGTTGGGCAGGCCGAACGTGAACGAGACCACCGGGACGCGCAGCGCCATCAGCAGTTCCAGCTTGGCGGCGTAGGAGTCGTCGTCCCACCGGGGTTCGCCCGGCGCGGTGGGCGACTGCGCCGTGACGCGGTCGCGGTAGCCGGACAGGTCGGCGGTGGCCCGGGGGCCGGGGACGAACAGGTTGACCCCGAACGGCCGGTCGGTCAGCGCGGTGGTGGCGGTGACCTGCTCGGCGACCGCCTCGACCGACAGGTAGCCGGCGGCCAGGAACCCGAGACCGCCCGCGCGGCCGACCTCGGCCACGAGCGCGGGTGTCGACGCCCCACCGGCCATCGGCGCGGCGATGACGGGCACTTCGAGTCGGTCCAACATGGCGCCGACCCTAACCCGCGCCACCGCCGTGGTCACGTAGTAGCTGGTCCACGGCGTTCTTGCGCAAAACGGCGTGTTCCGAGCGTTGAACTCGGGTGTCGCGAACGTAGGACTCTCGCGTGCTGGACGTAGGACTCTCGCGAGAGTCCTACGTCCAGGCCGCGAGAGTCCTACGTTCAGGCGTGGTGTGTTCTACGTTCAGGGCGGGGCGGTGTTCGGGTCAGGGCAGCGTGTCGAGGTGGGGCGCCACCGCGTTGGCGAACTGCCAGTTGTTCGAGGCGTCCCAGTTGATCGACCACGTCATCGCGCCGCGGATGCCGGGCCAGGTCTGCGCGGGCTTGAACGAACCGCAGTTCGTGCCCTTGGCCAGGCAGTTCAACGCCGCGTTGACGTTCGCGGGCGACTGGTGACCGCCGCCCGCGCCGGACGGCGAGGCGGGCAGGCCGAGACCGACCTGGTCGGGGCGCAGGCCGTTCTGCAGCTGGATGCAGGCCAGCGCGACCAGGAAGTCCACCGTGCCCTGGGCGTAGACCTTCTGGTCGCAGCCCAACATGGTGCCGGAGTTGTAGTACTGCATGTTGACCACGGTGAGGATGTCCTTCACCGCCAGCGCCAGCTTGAAGTACTCCTGGCCGGTGGACTGCATGTCGATGGTCTGCGGCGCCATCGCGATGACCTTGCCGCCGCCCGCGTGGATCGTCCGCAACGCCTGCGCCATGTAGGTGGCGTTGACGCCGTTCTCCAGGTCGATGTCCACGCCGTCGAACCCGTAGTTCGCGATCAACGCCTTGACGCTGTTGGCGAAGTTGGTCGCGGCGGTCGAGTTGCCGACGCTGATGGTGCCCTTCTCACCGCCGACCGAGATGATCACCTTCTGGCCGCGTGCCTTGAGCGTGCGGATGTCGGCCTTGAACTGGGCGTCGGTGTAGCCGCCGAGCTTGCTCGACAGCGTCGGGTCGAGGGTGAACGAGACCGCGCCGGGCGTGGTGGTGGCGTCGGCGAAGGCGATGGCCACGATGTCGTAGGTGGTGGGCACGTCGGCGAGCTTGAGCAGCCGCGAGCCGTTGTCGAAGTTGTGCCAGTAGCCGGTGAGCACGTGCTTGGGCAGGGACGGGTCCGGGTTGCCGGTGGTGGTGGTCGTGGTGGTGGTTGTTGTCGTGGTCGTGCTGGTGGTGGTGCGGCTCGTGGTGGTGGTGCTCGTCGGCGGGGTGCCGGGGCCGTCGAGGCTCACGTCGTCGGCGTAGAACGTCGGCTGGCCGTACCAGCCGTGCACGTAGATCGTGACGCTGCCGGTCGCCCCGGTGGTGAAGTCGATCGAGAGCTGGCCGAAGCCCGCCGAACCGGGCGTCCAGGTGCTCTTGTCACCGCTGCCGGTGCCGGTCACGCCGAGGTACACGTAGCTGCCCTGCACCCACGCGGACAGCTTGTAGGCGGTGTTGGCCTGCACGGAGATCGTCTGCGAGCAGCGCGCGTTGTCCTGGCCGGCGGGGGTGCCCGCCATCGCCTGCGTGCCGCTGCGCTTGGTCGTGGTCACCGCCGTCGCCGCCGCACTGCACGTCCACCCGCTCGTACCGCTCTCGAAGCCGGGGTTGGCGACCAGGTTGGCGGCCGACGCGCTGCCCACGACCACCAGGGTCAGGCCCGCGATGGCCAGCAGACCCGCCAGCACCGCGCCCAGTGCGCGTCTCGTCCTCGGAACCACGTCCACCTCCACGTTCTCATCGGCGGCCAAGGCCCAGCACAGGTGACGTGGGCCACTCGAAAAATGGACTAGACCACTGAGGCTTGTCAAGGGTGTGAACAATGATCCGATGACGTTCACCGTTGATGACGCGATCCGGATCGCGCGGGCCGCCCACGACGGGCAGGTCGACAAGTCCGGCCAGCCCTACATCGGCCACCCGCTGCGCGTGATGGGCCGGGTGTCCGGCGAGCACGCGCGCATGGCGGCCGTGCTGCACGACGTGGTCGAGGACACCGCCGTCACCGCCGACGACCTGCTGGCCGCCGGGTGCCCGCCGGAGGTGGTCGCGACCGTCCTGGCGTTGAGCCACCGCGACGGCGAGACCCAGGAGGACTACCTGGCGCGGGTGCTGACCGACCCGGTCGCGGTGCAGGTCAAGCGGGCCGACATCGCCGACAACACGTCACCGCCGCGGCTGGCCCTGCTCGACACCGCCACCCAGGACCGACTGCGGGCGAAGTACGCGCGGGCGCTCGACATCCTCGGGCGGTGAGACCCTCTTCACGTGCCCGTGACAGTTGCGGCAGAGATCACGCCCGAAGTGCGCGCACAAGCCCCTGACGTGCGGCATCATAGTAGGTGAACCGATACAGAGAAGACGACCGAAAGGCGACATGACCAACGCTCTGAAGACCGTTCGCACGTACCTCGCCACCCGGCGGCAGCTCCGCAAGCGTGAAGCGCAGCTGAACCGCGAGTTGGCCGCCTACGACACCCCGAGCGCCCGGATGGACATGGAAGCCATCCTCGCCCGGCACTCCGGCCACGAGGCGCGTGAGATCGAAGCGATCCTCCGCCGCCACGCGCTCAGCGGGATGCTCCGCAACCACAGCTGAGCCGCCGCACCCCTTCGAGGGCCTTCAGGACAGGGGCGTCCTGAGGGCCCTTCTGTCATTCCACAGGCCTGTCGTACAGCTCTGTTTCCGGCGACAGCACCTCGACCGCCGACAGCGGCGCGACCGGCGGCGATTCCTCGGTGAGATCCGCGACGGCGGCCACCAGGAAGTCTGGCTGCACCTGTCTCGGAGGGTGCCGACGAAAACGGCAATCCGCGCCGACGAGCCACCCGAAGATGTGCCGGTCGGCGCGGAATCGGCCGGTGGTACCTACTTCTTGCCCTTGTCCTTGCCGCCGGAGTCGTCGGTCGACAGAGCGGCGACGAAGGCTTCCTGGGGGACCTCGACGCGGCCCACCATCTTCATCCGCTTCTTGCCTTCCTTCTGCTTCTCCAGCAGCTTGCGTTTGCGCGTGATGTCGCCGCCGTAGCACTTGGCCAGCACGTCCTTGCGCATGGCGCGGATCGTCTCGCGGGCGATCACCCGGGCGCCGACCGCGGCCTGGATCGGCACCTCGAACTGCTGCCGCGGGATCAGCTCGCGCAGCTTGGTGGCCATCCGGGTGCCGTAGGCGTAGGCGTAGTCCTTGTGCACGATCGCGCTGAACGCGTCGACCGGCTCGCCCTGGAGCAGGATGTCCACCTTGACCAGCTCGGCGTCCTGCTCGCCCGACTCCTCGTAGTCCAACGACGCGTAACCGCGCGTGCGCGACTTCAGCGCGTCGAAGAAGTCGAAGATGATCTCACCGAGCGGCATGGTGTAGCGCAGCTCGACGCGGTCCTCGGACAGGTAGTCCATGCCGCCCAGCTGGCCGCGCTTGGCCTGGCACAGCTCCATGATCGCGCCGATGTACTCGCTCGGCGCGATGATCGTGCACTTGGTGATCGGCTCGTACACCTCGGCGCGCTTGCCGTCGGGCCAGTCGGACGGGTTGGTCACCACGTGCTCGGTGCCGTCGTCCATGACCACGCGGTAGACCACGTTGGGCGCGGTGGAGATCAGGTCGAGGCCGAACTCGCGTTCCAACCGGTCGCGGGTGATCTCCAGGTGCAGCAGGCCGAGGAAGCCGCAGCGGAAGCCGAAGCCCAGCGCGGCCGAGGTCTCCGGCTCGAACGTCAGCGCGGCGTCGTTGAGCTGCAACTTCTCCAGCGCCTCGCGCAGCAGCGGGTAGTCCGAGCCGTCCACCGGGTACAGGCCGGAGTAGACCATCGGCCGCGGCTCGCGGTAGCCGGCCAGCGGCTCGGTGGCGCCGTGCTTCTCCGCCGTCACGGTGTCGCCGACCTTCGACTGGCGCACGTCCTTCACGCCCGTGATGAGGTAGCCCACCTCGCCGACGCCCAGGCCGACGCTGACCTTCGGCTCGGGCGAGATGATGCCCACTTCCAGCAGCTCGTGGGTCGCGTTGGTGGACATCATCCGGATCCGCTGGCGCGGGGTGATCTTGCCGTCGACCACGCGGATGTAGGTGACCACGCCGCGGTAGGTGTCGTACACCGAGTCGAAGATCATCGCGCGGGGCGGCGCGTCGGCGTCGCCGACCGGGGCGGGCACCCGCTTGACGACCTCGTCCAGCAGCGCGCCGACGCCGAGGCCGGTCTTGGCCGAGACGCGCAGCACCTCCTCGGGCTCGCAGCCGACGATGTGCGCGAGCTCCTTGGCGTACTTGTCCGGGTCCGCCGCGGGCAGGTCGATCTTGTTCAGCACCGGGATGATGGTGAGGTCGTTCTCCATCGCCAGGTACAGGTTGGCCAGCGTCTGGGCCTCGATGCCCTGCGCGGCGTCGACCAGCAGCACGGTGCCCTCGCACGCCTCCAGGGCGCGCGACACCTCGTAGGTGAAGTCGACGTGACCCGGCGTGTCGATCATGTGCAGCACGTGGTCCCGGCCGTCGACCTGCCACGGCAGCCGCACGTTCTGCGCCTTGATCGTGATGCCGCGCTCGCGCTCGATGTCCATCCGGTCGAGGTACTGCGCGCGCATCGCCCTGGCGTCGACCACGCCGGTGAGCTGCAACATCCGATCGGCCAGGGTCGACTTGCCGTGGTCGATGTGCGCGATGATGCAGAAGTTCCGGATCAGCTCCGGAGGCGTGAAGGTCTGGTCGGCGAACGTGCTCACTCAGGTTCCTCGCACAGGAAGGACGGGGGGCCTAGTCCAACTGGGGCCTCAGTTCAATCGGGCACGGACGGGTGCCCAACTGGACACAGCATCTCACGTCACGCCGTCGTGGCGTTCCCCGTGGGCGTGACCGAGGCCATAAGCTGCCCGCCGTGCACGCGAACGGTGAGGACGCCCGCCCGGTCAGGGGCGCGGTCCGAGAGGTCCACACGGCCGCGGTGGCGGCCACCCTGGAGTACTCCCCCGACCTGGACGGCCTGGCCGACCCGGGCGAGGTGGTGTGGGCCTGGGTCCCCTTCGAGGAGGACCCCGACCGCGGCAAGGACCGGCCGCTGCTGGTCGTCGGCAGGCACCACCGGGCGCTGCTCGGCCTGATGCTCACCAGCAAGACCCCCGACCGGCACGAGGTGGACGACTGCCTCGACCTGGGCTCCGGCCGCTGGGACCGCGACGGCCGGCGCTCCTACCTGCGGCTGGACCGGGTGTTCGAGCTGGACGAGGTCGACATCCGCCGCGAGGGCTCGGTGCTGGAGCCGGAGCGGTTCTCCCTGGTCGTGGACGCCCTGCGGCGGCTCGGCTGGCGGTGACGTGGAAAGACGCTTGGCGAGTCGCATCGAAGGGCGTTGCCAAAACCATTAGGGTTCCACTATGGACAAGCGACTGGTGAGCCTGGAAGTGGAGAACTTCCGCAGCCTGCGGAAGGTCCACCTGCCCCTGGGCGACCTCACCGTGCTGGTCGGGCCGAACGGTGCCGGCAAGACCAACGTCCTCAAGGTGTTCGAGTTCCTCGCCGACATCATCCGCACCGACCTCGAACCGGCGATGAACGCTCGGGGCGGATTCGACGAGATCGTCTTCCACGGCGGAGACAAACCACCATCAAGTATTCGCATCAAGGCTACTGCCACCTGGACCACGCATAGCAGTCGCAACGCACCCGACGAATACGAGCTGCGAATCACCCGAACGAGACGGTCCACTGGTGACGTCTTGCGACGTCGAGAGACGTTCCAATTCAAACGGACTCAGGGCCGTGGCCGAAGGATCACCATCAGTGGACAACAGGCCACGGTGGAGAATACCGGGCACACCAGCAGTGCCGAGGATTCGATCGGGATCAAGTCGCTCAGCAGTGGCCTGTCGACGCTGCCTCGTCTCCACGGCACCGGCGGGGAAGAGGTCACCGCCGTCGCCGAACGACTCGCCTCGTTCCGAGTTTTCGACGTAGCGGTCCACGCAGCACGTCGACCGGTTCGGGTTTCTCGACACCGCGAGTACCTCGCAGACAACGCAAGCAACCTCGCCTCATTCATGCTCATGCTGCGCAGAACCGATCCGTCATCGTTCAGACACCTCGAAGAGGACGCACGTCAGGCTTTGCCCCAGCTCGAATCGATCGGCTTCGAGTACCAGGAGAACGGGTTGAACGAGGTCGCGGTGATCCTCCATGAACGAGGGTTGCGACGTCCCACCCCGCTGATCGACGCATCCTACGGAACGGTCCGGCTGCTCGGACTGCTCGCGCTGCTCTACGACCCGGATCCACCGGCGCTCACCTGCATCGAGGAAATCGATCACGGCCTACACCCACAGGCACTCGAGATGCTGGTCGAGAGACTTCGCGACGCCAGTGAGCGAAGCCAGTTCCTGATCGCGACGCACTCCCCCGCCCTGGCCGACCGGCTTCGTCCGGAGGAATTCGTCATCTGCGAACGTCGCGACGACGGCTCGTCGGCCATTCCTGCCGTGTCCGTGAACGATGTGCGCCGGATCGTCCGGGCAAGTGAAGACCTCCCACTGGGAGAATTGTGGTTCTCCGGCGCACTGGGCGGGGACCTTTGAATCGACGGGCTGGCACGGCACAGCGGGCCACGCGGAAACCGGTGATCGTACTCGCGGGTGAAGACAGTAACGATCGACAGTGCTTGCGCATTGCAATCGAAGCGCGCTACCCAGATGCCCGAGGACGTATCGTTGAGATCAACGAGCAGGTCCGCCTGCGCCAGGCCAATGGGCAGAACCTGGTCGACCGGGTCACCAAGCTCGTGAGGCTGGCCGACGCTCGCGCCGCACGTGAAAAAGCGAAGATCGCCGCCTTCTTCGTCCACGAAGACTTCGACGCGGTCGACTCGCCGGAGCGCGCAGCTACACGGCGACGAGTCCAGCAGGCTCTCTCAGCCCGCCTCGATGGAGCCCACTACGTGCTCGCCACGTGGGAGATCGAAGCGTGGTTGCTCCTTTTCCCCCGAGCCGTGAGCGCCACTCACCCATCGTGGACCATCCCCAAGAAGTATCGCGGACGGGATACCGCGAAAGTGCACGACCCGAAGCAGGTCATGGCGCGCGAGGTAAGCCGGAGCGGCGGACGCCGCTATCGGGAATCCGACGCGCCGATGATCCTGGACAAGGCCGTCGAACTGGAGGAGTCGACGACCCCGTCGGGAACGAACATCTCTTGGCTTGAGCTGCAGACCGACATCGATTCGCTGGCAAGCTCCATTCGGAGCTGACCTGCCGACGTGGTCTGACCCGGAGCGGTTCTCCCTGGTCGTGGACGCGCTGCGGCGGCTCGGCTGGAACTAGGCCAGCCTGGTCACCTCCACGCTGACGTCCAGCGCGGACGACGCGCCGCCCGAGAAGATGCCCTTGAGCGGCGCGACGTCGGCGTAGTCACGGCCGTGCGCGACCCAGATGTGCCGAGGCCCGACCGGGATGGCGTTGGTCGGGTCGTAGCCCCACCAGCCGCCCGTCCACGCCTCGATCCAGGCGTGGCTCTCGCCGCGCACGGTTTCGCGGACCTCGCCGTCCGGCTTCGTGTGCAGGTAGCCCGACACGTACCGGGCCGGGATGCCCATCGCGCGCAGCAGCACGAGCGTGAGGTGCGCGAAGTCCTGGCAGACGCCCTCGCGGGCCTGCCACGCGTCGGTGGCCGAGCTGTGCACGCCCGTCGAACCCGACCGGTACGTCAACTGCTCGTGCACCCAGCGCGACGCGGCCAGCACGGCGTCCGCCGGGCCGACGGCCCGCCTGAGCCCCCTGGCCACGACGGCCAGCTCGCGGTCGCGCGGCACGTACCCCGTCCAGTCCAGGAACTCGGTGTACCGGTCGACCAGCGCGTCCGCCCGCAGGTCGGCCCACGTGCCGGTGCGCACGGGCTCCTCCTCGGCGCCGGTCTCCACCACCGACGACGCCACGACCTTCAGCTCCACGTGCGGCGCGTGCAGGTCGAACGACGTGACCTCGGTGCCCCAGTAGTCGGTGTACCGGTAGGCCCGCGTGGCGGGCGTCGTCTCCACCCGGCTGACCACCACGTTCTGCCGCCGGTCGGCCCGCGGCGTCATCCGCGCCTCGTTGTAGGACTGCGTCACCGGCAGCGCGTACCGGTACCCGGTGGTGTGCACGACCCGCACCCGCCACGACACGTCAGATCACCTCGGCGTTCGTCCAGGCCACCCAGGGCGCGGTGTGGAAGTACTGCTGCGACACCGCCTCGCCGACGTCGCGCACGGTGGCCTGCAGCGCCTTGAGCCGACGCGGCAGGTCGTCCAGCAGGTCGTGCGGGCGGAGGAACTCCAGGTCGCTGCGCGCCCGCCCGAGCAGCCTCAACGCCTCGGCGCGGGCGCCCACGCGCACGCTCGGTTGGTGGTCGAGCTGCTCCAGGCAGGCTTCGGCTTGCCTCAGCGCGTGGAACACCGAGCGCGGGAACAGCCGGTCGAGCAGCAGGAACTGCACCACCCGGGAGGCGTCCAACGCGCCCCGGTACGTGCGCAGGTAGGTGTCGTGCGCGCCCGCCGACCGCAGCACGGTGACCCAGCCCGGCGAGGACGCGCGGTCGGCCACCCGCGACAGCAGCAGCCGCACGATCATGTCGACCCGCTCGACCGACCGGCCGAGCACCAGGAAGCGCCAGCCGTCGTCACGGCTCATCGTGGAGTCGGCCAGCCCGGCGAACATCGCGGCACGCTCCTCCACGAACGCGAAGAACGCGTGCGGCCCCATCACCCGCGCGTACGCCTGCCGCTCCTGCACCGCGTTGTACATCGCGTTGAGGCACTCCCACATCTCCGTGGAGACGACCTCACGCGCGCCGCGGGTGTTCTCCCGGGCGCTGTTGATCGACGCGACGATCGATCCCGCGTGGTCGGACGAGTAGGCCACCAGCTCGGTGAGCGACCACACGTCGAAGGATGCGGCCTTCGGCGCGTCGATGCCCAGCACGGCGAGCAGCTGGCGGCTGGTGGCGTCCGGGTCGACGGTGGCGTCCTCCAGCAGTTGGTGCACGGTGACGTCGAGGATGCGCGCCGTGTCGTCGGCGCGTTCGACGTACCGGCCGATCCAGTACAGGGACTCCGCGTTGCGGGCCAGCATCACGCCCCCCTTTCCTGCTGCTGCTGTTGCTGCTGCTGGGACGTGGTCAGCTCCGGCCCCTGCTCGGCGGCGGACGAGTCGAGCGCGGCCGTGGCCAGGCCCGGTTCGGCGAGCTCGCGGTCCACCGCGGCGGAGCGAGCGGCGAGCACCCACGTGTCCTTGGAGCCGCCGCCCTGCGAGGAGTTCACGACCAGGCTCCCCTCGGGCAGCGCGACCCGGGTCAGGCCGCCGGGCAGCACGAAGATCGAGTTGCCGTCGTTGACGGCGAACGGCCGCAGGTCGACGTGCCGGGGCGCGAGCCGGTCGCCGACCTTGGTCGGCACGGTGGACAGCTGCACGACGGGCTGCGCGATCCAGCCCCTCGGGTTGGCCCGGATGGTCCGGCGCAGGCCGTTCAGCTCACGCCTGGAGGCCTGCGGCCCGAACACGATGCCGTAGCCGCCGGAGCCCTCCACCGGCTTGACCACCAGCTCGTCGAGGTGGTCGAGCACGTGCGCGCGTTCCTCGGACAGCCAGCAGCGGAACGTGTCCACGTTGGGCAGCAGCGGCTTCTCGCCCAGGTAGTACTGGAGGATCTCGGGCAGGTAGGTGTAGACGAGCTTGTCGTCGGCCACGCCGTTGCCGACCGCGTTGGCGATGACGACGTTGCCCGCGCGGGCGGCGTTGAGCAGCCCGGCGACGCCGAGCACCGAGTCGGGGCGGAAGTGCACCGGGTCGAGGAAGTCGTCGTCGATGCGCCGGTAGATGACGTCGACCTGCCGTTCGCCCTCGGTGGTGCGCAGGTAGACGACGTTGTCGCGGCAGAACAGGTCGCGGCCCTCGACCAGCTCCACGCCCATCTGCCTGGCCAGCAGCGAGTGCTCGAAGTAGGCGGAGTTCGCCACGCCGGGCGTGAGGACGACGACGGTCGGGTCGGCGGCGTTGGGCGCGGCGGCGTTGCGCAGCGCGCGCAGCAGGTGCACGGCGTAGTCGCCGACGGACCGCACCCGGTGCCGGGCGAACAGGTCCGGGAACACCCGTGCCATCGTGCGCCGGTTCTCCATCACGTACGACACGCCCGACGGGCAGCGCAGGTTGTCCTCCAGGACGCGGAACGTGCCCGACTCGTCACGCACCAGGTCGACGCCCGAGACGTGCAGGCGAACGCCGTTGGGCGGCTTGAGCAGGGCGGCTTCCCGGTGGAAGTGCTCGCACGAGGTGATCAGCCGGCGCGGCAGCACGCCGTCGCGCACGATCTGGGCGTCACCGTAGATGTCGGCCAGGAACAGCTCCAGCGCCCGCACCCGCTGCACGATGCCGCGCTCCAGCTTCGACCACTCCGCCGCGGTGAGCACCCGCGGGATGAGGTCCAGCGGGAACGGCCGCTCCTGGCCGGACAGCGAGAACGTGATGCCCTGGTCGACGAACGCCCGGTCCAGCGCCTCGGCCCGGGCGGTCAGCTCCGCCACCCGTGACGGCGCGATCGAGTCGTACAGCGCCCGGTACGCGGCGCGGACGGAGGAGTCCTCACCGAACATCTCGTCGTAGGCGTCGGCGTGCGGCCGGTCCGGGTCCAGGTAGCCGTCGAAGAGCTCACCGAGGCGCGGAACGGTGCGCACCGGCGTTCGGCGCAGCTCTGACGTGCGTGCTCGGCTTCGCGTCATGGTCCACATCTTGACTACGTGAACGCCCGGAAAGCACTACCCCGACCACGGGAAGTCCAGGATGGAAACGCCACGGAAACATCCCCGGAAGCATCCCCGACCCCACTCGGGGCGATCCCCGATGCGGTCGCGATCCCCGGTGACGACGCTGGTGGCATGGCGAACAACCTGACGAAGGCGTTCGACGCGGCGTTCGGACACCCGCGCGGCAAGGTCGGCGAGCTGGGCGGCCGGGTGATGGCCGTGCTGAACGCGAAGGTGGAGGAGCACGTCACCGAGGTGGCCGCGCCGACGCCCGAGGAGGTCGTGCTGGTGCTCGGCCCCGGTCCGGGCGTGGGGCTCAAGCTCGCCGGCGAACGCGCCCTCAAGGCCATCGGCGTGGACCCCTCGCAGGTCATGCTGGACGAGGCCCGCACCCGGTGCGCCGAGCTGATCGTGGCCGGTCGCGTGGAGCTGCGCGAGGGTGCGGCGACGCGGACCGGTCAGCCCGAGGACTCGGTGGACGTGGTGGTCTCGGTGAACAACCTCCAGCTGTGGGGCAACCGGCCGGCCGCGTTCCACGAGCTGTTCCGGGTGCTGCGGCCCGGTGGCCGGCTGGTCGTCTCGGTGCACCGGCGGGTGCTGGACACCTCCGAGTACGACCTGATCCAGCAGGCCGAGGCGGCCGGGTTCACCGGGGTGCGCACGTCGTTGCACCAGTACGGCGGCGTGGTGGGGCCCGCGGTGCAGCTACTGGCGGGTGTCCCGGCGTAGCGGGTGGTCGGCCGGCACCTCGACCAGCACGATCCGCCGGCCGTCCGGGTCGGTGATCCACATCTCGTCCATGCCCCACGGCTCGCGCCGGGCGGGCCGGACGACGTGCTCGGCGAGCTCGGCGGCGGCTCGTCCGAGGTCGCGCACCTGCAACCACAGCTCGGTGGCTCCGGTGGGCTCCTCGGTGGAGCTGCCGGAGACCTCCAGCAACCCCTGGCCGAGGAAGAAGACCGTGCCGCCGGGGAACTCGCGGGACACGGCCAGGCCGAGCACGTCCCGGTAGAACGCGGTGGCGCCCTCCGGGTCGGTCGAGCGGATGAGGACGCGGCTGCTCAGGATCTCCACGACGCCAAGGGCATCACACGTGCAGCGGCAACGCCATCCGCACGTGGGCCGGCGCCTCGTCGGTCCGGCCGACCTCGCGCCAGCCGCGGTCGCGGTAGAAGCGCCGCGCGCGGTGGTTCTCCGCGAACACGTCGAGGTGCCCGGTGGCGACGCCCAGGTCCCGCAGCGAGCCCACCGCCGCGTCGTGCAGCGCGCGGCCGACGCCGTTGCCCCACGACGCCGGGTCGACCTGGAGCTGCAACAGCTCACCGCTCGACGTGACCAGCGCGAACCCGACGAGCGCGCCGTCCAGCTCGGCGCACAGCCACACCCGGTCGGGCTGGTCGAAGGTGTAGCCGCGCGCCCGCGCCGACCGCTCCCACTCCGCGAGCTCCGCCTCGGGCAGGTGGCCCTCGTAGTAGCTGCGCCGGGCGTTGACGTGGATGTCGACCAGCGGCCACCTGTCCTCCGCCCGCGGCGAACGCACGGTGATCGTCCCCATGCGGTCAGGGACGCGTGAGGGCCGGCATGGTTGTCCGGACCTCGTGCTGGGGCGCGTCCGGCGCGAGGAACGCCAGCAACCGCTCGCCCTCCCGCTCCAGCTCGTCCGTTGTGGAGAGCCGGCGGAACGGCCGCAGCTCCAGCGTGGCGAGGTCCTTGGTGCGGTCCAGCCTCCAGTCGCCCGCCGTGACGCCGTCGACCAGGAAGAACTGCGGCACGGGGCCGTGCGGGTCGTAGTTCTGCGCACGCACGTCGTCCGTGACGACCCGACGCCGGTCCGCGTGCGAGAGCAGGAGGTTGTCGAAGTCGTAGAGGAACCGCACCGGCGCGGGCACGTCCTCCGCCGGCCTGGGCGCGTCCGGCAGGTCGAACAGCTCCTGGCCGTCCTCGTCGCGCAGCCGCAGCAGCGGGAGCCCTTCGACCACCTCCCGCAGCCTGGTCAGGCCGGACCAGGTCTGCACGTCCTTCACCGTCGCGGGCCCGAACGCGGCCAGGTAGCGCAGCACCACCCCGTCCACCGACGGCTTGTCCACCACGGGCTCGCCCAGCCACGTCTCCACGCTCGTGTGCGCGATCGAGCCGCTGCGACCCCACACCCCGCGCGGCGGCACCTGCACCAACGGCACCAGGCACCGGATCGCGTAGGCCAGCGCGGCGGGCGCGCGGTCGGACCACTGCTCGTGCAGCAGCGCGCCCAACTCCTTGTTGGTGCGCGGCTTCTCGGCCAGCAACGCGCGCCCGGCGGCCACCACGGCGTCCACGTCCAGACCGCGCATGTCGCGGCCGTGGGTGTAGTTGCGGAACAGGTCCCGGTCGAGCGCGGGCTGGACCACCGGGCGCAGGTGCAGCGCGTCGGAGGCGGTCACCAGGTGGATCGTGGACCGCATCACCGCGATGCGCACGAGCTCGCGGCGCACGAGCAGGTCGGCGGCCTGGTCCGGGGTGAAGCCGGCGACGCGCGACCACAGGCCGGTGTACCAGGTGTGCGGTGTCTGGGCCTGCAGGCCGACCAGGTGCGACACGACCTCGGGCACGGTCGCCTCGGTGCGGGCCAGCAGGAACTGGCGGGCCAGGGTGGCGCGGCCGAGCGCGCGCCGGCTCAGTACCGGGGTCATGCGCCCAGGATAGGAATCATTGCGGTCAACTTCGGTCCTCGTATCGCCGCGACTTGCCCGGCGGCTCGAAAAAGTGATATCACTTTGCTAAGCACGCGATATGACATCTGAGGGGTGGAACATGGACGTCACGGACGTTGCGGTGCAGATGCCAGTCCCGGTGGTCCGGGAGAAGGAAGCACGGGCGCCATCCGGGTGGGGCGTGCTCGCGGGCGTGGTGGTCGGGGCGCTGGCGAGTGCCGCGCTGATCACCCTCGGCTCGATCCCGGGCGACGACGGACCCAACATCCCGGCGATCGTCGTCGGCGCCCTGCTGGTCGCCGGCACCAGCGTCGTGTCCGTCGGGTTGTTCACCGTCGCGCCGGGCGAGTCGCGGGTACTCCAGTTCGCCGGCCGCTACACCGGCACCGTCCGCCAGGACGGCCTGCGCTGGGCGAACCCGTTCACCACGAAGGTGAAGGTGTCCACCCGCATCCGCAACCACGAGACCGCGACGCTCAAGGTCAACGACGCCGACGGCAACCCGATCGAGATCGCCGCCGTGGTGGTGTGGCAGGTCGAGGACACCGCGCGGGCGATGTTCGAGGTGGACGACTTCGTGCGGTTCGTCGGCATCCAGACCGAGACCGCGGTGCGGCACATCGCGACCAGCTACCCGTACGACAACCACGAGGAGGCCGGGCTGTCGCTGCGGGAGAACGCCGACGAGATCACCGAGACGCTGTCGGTGGAGATCGCGGCACGCGTGCAGTCCGCCGGGGTGAAGGTGATCGAGTCCCGGCTCACGCACCTGGCCTACGCTCCGGAGATCGCGCACGCGATGCTGCAACGCCAGCAGGCGGGCGCGGTGGTCGCGGCGCGGTCGCGGATCGTGGAGGGCGCGGTCGGCATGGTCCAGCTCGCCCTGGCCAAGCTCGCCGAGGAGGACGTGGTGGAACTGGACGAGGAGCGCAAGGCCGCGATGGTGTCGAACCTGCTGGTCGTGCTCTGCGGCGACCGATCGACCCAACCCGTGGTCAACGCCGGGTCGTTGTACACCTGACGTGGCCGAGCGCAAGAGCGTCCTGCTGCGCCTCGACCCGGCGGTGCACGACGCGCTGACGAGGTGGGCGAACGACGAGCTGCGCAGCACGAACGCCCAGATCGAGTTCCTGCTCCGCCGCGCGCTCGCCGAGGCGGGCCGGCAGCCCACCGGGGCCGCCGCCCAGCCCAAGCGCGGCCGACCCCGCAAGGACGACGCGGAGAACCGGGACGAGTAGCCGGGGGCGGTCGGCGCGGACCACCCGTGTCGACCGCGATCACGCGCGACCCCGGCGTTGATCAACTCGCGGAGCGGGGCGGCGGGTGCGACGGTGGGGCAGATGAGCGACCTGAACTCCCCGTACCCGCCAGGCACACCCGCGTGGGTCGACATGATGACCACCGACCGCCAGGCCACCATGGAGTTCTACGGCGGCCTGTTCGGCTGGGACTTCGAGATCGGCGGCCCGGAGACCGGGCACTACACGATGGCGCTGGTGCGCGGGCTGCCCGTGGCCGGGTTCGGCGAGATGCCACCGGACGTGATGTTCCCCGTGGTGTGGACGACCTACCTGGCCACCGACGACCTGGACGAGTCGCTGGAGAGGCTGAACTCCAACGGCGGCAAGGTGCTCGTGCCGGAGTTCGACACCGGCGGGCCCGGTCGCGGCGCGATCGCGGTGGACCCGTACGGCGCGGCGTTCGGGTTGTGGGAGGCGGGCACGCACATCGGGGCGTACGTGGTGAACGAGCCCGGCTCGGTGGTGTGGAACGAGTTGGCCACCCGTGACCCGTTCGGCGCGGCGGAGTTCTACCAGCAGGTGTTCGACGTGGGGTTGGACCCGTTGCCCGACTTCCCGTACACCCAGTTCCGGGTGGACGGCCGCGCGGTGGCCGGCGTGTTCGGGATGGCCAACGAGATCCCCGCCGAGATCCCGCCGCACTGGATGACCTACTTCGCGGTGACCGACGCCGACGCGGCGGCCGCCCGGGTGCGGGAACTGGGCGGCGTCACGGTCGGCGACGTGGTCGAGTCGCGGTTCGGCCGGTTCACCACGGTCGGCGACCCGATGGGCGCGACGTTCCGGCTCATCCAGTCGCCGCCTTCCACCCCAGACTGACCACCAGCGCCACCACGACGGTGAGGAACACCCGGCGCACGAACGCCGATCCGCGCCGCACGGCCAGCCGCGCGCCGAACACCGCGCCGGTCACGTTGCACAGCGCGAGCACCAGACCCAGGCCCCACAACACCTTCCCGGCCGGGATGAAGTAGAGCAACGCGCCCAGGTTGGTGGCGACGTTGACGACCTTGGCCGTGGCCGAGGCGCGCAGGAACGCGAACCCGACCACGCCGACGAGCAGGAACACCAGGAACGTGCCCGCGCCCGGTCCGGCCAGCCCGTCGTAGAAGCCGATCAGCGCGCCACCGGAGACCATCGCGGCGATTTGCGCGGCCCGGGTGAGCCGCGGTGTCTCGACCGCGCCCAACTCCGGCTTGCGCCACGTGTACAGGCCGACGCCGACCAGCGCGACGAGCACCACACCGTTGAGCACACCGGGTGCCAACGCGCCCGCGACCGCCGCACCACCCACCGCGCCGGCGAACGCCGCCACCGCCATCGGCAACGCCGCCGACCAGTCGATCGTGGTCTGCTTGGCGTACGTGCGCATCGCGGCGGACGTGCCGACCACCGACGCGATCTTGTTCGTGGCCAGCGCGAACAGCGGCTCGCCGCCGGGCGCGATCAGCAGCAGCGCGGGCACCTGGATCAGCCCGCCACCGCCCACCACCGCGTCGACCGCGCCCGCGAGGGCGGCGGCCAGGCAGAGGAACAGCAACGCGGCGAGCGAGATGTGCCCGAAGCCGGGCCAGTCGAGTGCGGCGGTCACGCCGGACATCAAACAAGATGAGCGTACTGCATTTCATCCCTTACCGAGTGGGAGCGCTCCCGGAATCCGCCGTTCAGCCCTGTTGTGCGCCAGGTCACGAGGTAAGGGTGTGGGCGGGTGTTCTCCCGATCGACGCAGGAGGTTCTCGGGTGTTGAGATCCCGCAAGCGGACCACGGTGGCCGCGCTGGTCACGATGGCCCTGCTCGTCACCGGCGCGCAGGCCAGCGGCATCATCGAGCCGGCCGGGCACGATTACCAGGACTCAAGGGCGCCGGTCGACCGACGCGTCGAGAACCTCCTCAAGCGCATGACGCTGGAGGAGAAGGTCGGCCAGATGACCCAGATCAGGCTGGGCAAGCTGCGCGGCAACTGCGAGTGGAACCCCGGTCCGCTGCGCGAGGACTGCATGAAGGCCGTGCTGGAGGACGCGAAAGTCGGCTCGATCCTGTCCGGCGGCGGCGACGCGCCCAACCCGAACACGCCGCGGGCGTGGGCGGAGATGACCAACGCCATCCAGAAGTACGCGCTGGACCACAGCAGGCTGCGCATCCCGCTGATCTACGGCGCGGACGGCGTGCACGGCCACTCGAACGTGGTCACCGCCACGATGTTCCCGCACCAGATCGGCCTCGGCGCGACGTGGAACACGGAGCTGCAGGAGCGGCTCGGCGCGTCCACCGGTCGGGCCATGCGCGCCACTGGCGTGTTCTGGAACTTCGCGCCGGTGTCCGACATCGCGCGGGACACCCGCTGGGGCCGCTACTACGAGACCTACAGCGAGGACCCGGTGCTGGCGGGCGCCCTCGCGGCGGCGAACGTGCGCGGGCAGCAGGGCGACCCGACCGACGGCACCGCGAAGCTCACCGCGACCGCCAAGCACTTCGCGGGCTACTCCGAGCCGTTCAACGGCCACGACCGGGCGCCCGCCCACCTGCCGATCCGGTACCTCCAGGACACCGTGCTGCCCGCGTTCCAGCCGCAGTTCGACGCGGGCGTCGGCAGCGTGATGATCAATTCCGGCGCGGTGAACGGCGTGCCCGCGCACGCGTCGAAGTACCTGCTGACCACGCAGCTGCGCGACCGGATGGGTTTCCGGGGCGTGGCGATCACCGACTGGGAGGACATCCGGTTCCTGGTGGACCGCTACCACGTGGCGGCCGACTACCCGGAGGCCATCGCGATGGCCGTCAACGCGGGCGTCGACATGGCGATGGAGCCCTCCAACGCGGCGGAGTTCACCGCGGGCGTGCTCGCGGGCGTGCGCGGCGGGGCGATCCCCGGCAAGCGGATCGACCAGGCCGTGCGGCGCATCCTGAAGCTCAAGTTCGACCTCGGGCTGTTCGAGAAGCCGTTCGTGGACGTCGAGAAGGCCGACTCGATCGTGAACGGGGCGGACCGGGCGCTGGCCCGTCAGGCGGCGGCGGAGGGCACCGTGCTGCTGCGCAACGACGGCGTGCTGCCCCTGTCGACCAACGCGCGCAAGGTCGTGGTGACCGGTGACTCGGCCGACTCCGTGCCCAGGCAGCTCGGCGGCTGGACGGTCGGTTGGCAGGGCGTGCCCGGCGGGTCCCCGATGCCGCCGACGGTGACGGTGCTGCAGGGCATCCGGGCGGTCGCGCCGGCGACGAACGTGGTGAGCGCGCCGACGCAGGCCGACGCGGTGGCGCAGGCCGGTGACGCGGACGCGGTGGTCGTGGTGCTCGGTGAGGACCCGGGCGCGGAGGGTGAGGCGGACACCGAGGAGCCCGTGTTGACCGCCGAGCAGCAGGGCCTGGTCGACGCGGTGCGGGCGACCGGCAAGCCGGTCGTGGTCGTGCTGCTGACCGGTCGGCCGCAGGTGCTGGGCACGGTGGCGGACGCCCCGGCGCTGGTCGCCGGCTGGCTGCCCGGCTCCGAGGGCGGCTCCGCGATCGCCGACGTGCTGTTCGGCGCGGTGAACCCGAGCGGGAAGCTGCCCGTGTCGTGGCCCAAGACGGTCGGTGACCAGCCGTTCTCCTACGACCAGGTGCGCGGCGCGAACACCTCGCCCAGCTCGGCCTACGACCCGGCGTTCGCGTTCGGGCACGGTCTGTCGTACACGACGTTCACCACGTCCGCGCCGAAGGTCGCGTCGGCCGAGGTGCGGCGGGACGAGCGGGTGAAGGTGTCGGTGACCGTGGCCAACACCGGCGCGCGGGACGGCACGCTCGTCGTGCCGGTGTACGTGCACCAGCCGGTGAGCAAGGTGCTGACGCCGCCGCAGCGCCTGGTCGGCTTCACCCGGGTGGCGTTGAAGGCGGGTGAGCAGCGGGCGGTCGAGGTCTCGTTCGACGTCAAGCGCCTCGCGGTGACCCCCGGTGACGTGGACGGCGCGGACAAGCCGGAGGTGGCCAAGGGCGCCTACGAGGTCGTGGTCGGCGACGGGAGGGCTCGATTCACGGTGCGGTGAGCTGCCCTGATATCCTTCTCGGCCGTACCCGCGCGGCATTCCGCTGTGGAGGAAAACCGCCCCTCGTGGGCGGAGCCGGTGACAAGCGCGGTGCGACTCCGAGACCGAGGAAAAGGTGGCTTTCGCGTGGCGAACATCAAGTCCCAGATGAAGCGGATCAAGACGAACGAGAAGGCGCGCCTGCGCAACAAGGCCGTCAAGTCGTCGCTCAAGACCGCCATCCGCAAGTTCCGTGAGGCCGCCGAGGCCGGTGACAAGGAGAAGGCGACCGTGCTGGCGCGGGAGGCTTCCCGCAAGCTGGACAAGGCCGTCACCAAGGGCGTGATCCACGCCAACCAGGCCGCCAACAAGAAGTCGGCGCTGGCGCGGCGCGCCAACCAGATCTGATCTGGTCTCACGCCAAGGCGCCGCCCACCCCACGCGGGGTGGGCGGCGCTTGTGCTTGCCCCGGCGCTTCCGGCAGTCGGCTCGACCTCCCGCAGCCGGTCGAGCGGCCCAGCCCTCCGACAGCCGGCTCAGCCCCTGCAACCGGTCGGATGGCCCGGCTACCGGCAGCAGATCGGGCGGCCCAAGCCTCCGGCAGTCGGCTCGCCCCGGGCAGTCGACTCGGCTTCCGGTACCCAGGTGGCCCCGGTCTTCGGTAGTCGGCTCGGCCTCCGGCGATCCGTAAGCGGCTCGGCGTCCGGCGGTCGGTCAGCGTCGGCCGTGGGCGGCGACGATTTTCAGCACTGCGCGTTCCAGGGCGTAGCCGGAGTCCGCTGCGACACCCTTGACGTCGGCGTTCAGGTCGGCGACCACCGTCATCGCCGCCGCGAGACCACGGTCCTCCCAGCCGCGCGACTGGCCCTGGGCCTTCTTGACCTTCCACGGCGGCATGCCCAGTTCGCCCGCCAGCTTGAACGGGTCGCCCCGGCCCACCGCGGACACCCGCGCGATCGTGCGCACCGCGTCGGCCAGCGCGTCGGCGACCAGCACGTGCGGCACCCCGAGCTGGATCGCCCACCGCAACGCCTCCAGCGCACCGGCCCGGTCGCCCATCACGGCCTTCTCGGCGACCGCGAACCCGGTCACCTCGGCCCGGCCGCGGTGGTAGCGGCGGACCGCCTCGGCGTCGACCTTGCCGCCGGTGTCGGCGACGAGCTGCGAGGCCGCCGCCGCCAACTCGCGCAGGTCCGACCCCACCGCCTCGATCAGCGCGGCCACCGCCTCCGGATCGGCCTTGCCACCGCCGGCCGAACGGATCTCGTTGCGCACGAACGCTTCCCGGTCCGCCGCCTTGGTGATCTTGGGGCACTCGGTGACCCGGGCACCCGCCTTGCGCAGCGCGGCGGGCAGGTCCTTGGCCACCTTGCTACGCCCGCCGCCGCTGTGGACGACGACCACCGTGACCCCGTCCGCCGGGGCCTTGGCGTAGGCGATCACCGCGTCGGCGATCTCCTTGCCGCACTCCTGGGCGGCCTCCAGCGCGACCACGCGGCCCTCGGCGAACAGCGACGGGCTGACCAGTTCGGCCAGCTCAGGAGGCGTGAGATCGGTCACGCGGACGCGCGTCAGGTCGGCCTGCGGATCGGCTTTGCGCGCCGTCGCCAGCGCACCGCGCACCGCGCGCTCGACCAGCAACTCCTCCTCGCCGACGATCAGGTGCACGGCGTCGGGCGTGTCTGCGGGCGAACTCACGGCGCGATCCTCCCACGCCCGTCCGACGTCCGGATGGTGGACGTCTCTGGCTGCGGGTCGGGATCGTGACGTAAGTTGGCCGCACAACTGAATACCGCTCATCCAGAGGGGCAGAGGGATCGGCCCGAAGAAGCCCCGGCAACCCGTCGCACAGCGTCCGCTGGCGACCACGGTGCCAATTCCGACCCGCGACGCGCGGGAAAGATGAGGAGATACCTCGCGATGACTGCTGTCAGTGTGCCCTCCGCCACCACCTCCTTCGACCTCGGTCCCGCTCGCGCGCTGTCGTGTCGCGAATGCGGCCACGAGACGCCGCTCGCCGCCGAATACGCCTGTCTGGAGTGTTTCGGGCCGCTGGAAGTGGCCTACGACTTCGGCCCGATCCGCCGCGAGGACATCGAGGCGGGCCCCCGGTCGATCTGGCGCTACCGCGGCCTGCTCCCCGTGCCGACCACCGTCGAGTCGCACCCCAACACCAACCCCGGCGGCACCCGCCTGGTCGAGGCCGACCGCCTCGCCAAGGCCCTGGGCGTGCGCAAGGTCTGGGTGAAGGACGACACCGGCAACCCGACCCACTCGTTCAAGGACCGCGTCGTCGGCGTCGCCCTCGCCGCCGCCCGCGAGCTGGGCTTCAAGGTCCTGGCCTGCCCCTCCACCGGCAACCTGGCCAACGCCGTGGCCGCCGCCGCGGCCCGTGCGGGCTGGCAGTCGGTGGTCCTGGTGCCCTCCTCCCTGGAGCAGGCGAAGATCCTCATGACCGCCGTGTACGGCGGCGACCTGATCACCGTCGACGGCAACTACGACGACGTGAACCGGCTGGCGCAGGAGTTGGCCGCCGAGCACGAGGACTGGGCGTTCGTCAACGTCAACGTCCGCCCCTACTACGCCGAGGGCTCCAAGACGCTCGGGTACGAGGTCGCCGAACAGCTCGGCTGGCGGCTGCCCGACCAGATCGTCGTGCCCATCGCGTCCGGCTCCCAGTTGACCAAGGTCGACAAGGCCTTCCGGGAGTTCGGCACCCTGGGCCTGGTCGAACAGACCCCGTACCGCGTGTTCGGCGCGCAGGCCACCGGCTGCTCCCCCGTCTCGGCCGCCTTCAAGGCGGGCCACGACGTGGTCAGCCCGGTCCGCCCGGACACCATCGCCCGGTCGCTGGCGATCGGCGCCCCCGCCGACGGCCCCTACGTGCTGGACGCCGTCCGCCGCACCAACGGTGCGATCGAGGACGTCACCGACGACGAGGTCGTGGAGGGCATCCGCCTGCTGGCCCAGACCGAGGGCATCTTCGCCGAGACCGCGGGCGGCGTCACCGTCGCGACCGCGAAGAAGCTCATCGAGACCGGCCAACTGGACCCGGACGGCGAGACGGTGCTCCTGATCACCGGCGACGGCCTCAAGACCCTGGACGCCCTGGGCGACCGGGTCGGCCCCCGCGCCAACGTCCCGCCGTCGGCCGAGGCCGTGCTCAAGGCCCTCCAGGACTGACCCGCCCGCCGGGCGGCGACCGGTCAGGCGTCGCCCGGCGGACCCCGGCCACCGGCCCTGGCGGTCGAGGTGGCGATCGGGGCGGCCGCCGCGCGGTCTCCATCACAGCGCGGTTCCCATCACAGCGCGATCCCGGACGAGCGGAGCCAGCCGGTCCGGGGGAAGGCGGCCAGTTCGGGCAGCACGTGCGGCCCCACCGGTTCGGTCACCACGCGCCAGGCGGTGAGCATCTGGGGCCAAGGGCGTTTCTCCTTCTCCTGGTTGTAGCGCTCGGCGTGCCACTCCTCCGGCGGGATGGTCAGGTCGGCGTCGAACAGCGCGTCCGCGACCAGCCGGTAGGCGGTGTTCGCGGAGGGGACCTGCGCCATGCGGATCACACCGGTGGCGGTGGCCCTGGCGACGATGCCCCGGTCGCCACCGGGCAGGTCCTCGCACACGTAGTAGGTGAAAGCGGGCCGGAGTTCGTCGCGCGGCCACGGTTCGGCGGTGTAGCCGGGCTGCCACAACGCCCACGCCACCGCGCGGTTGCCGCCTCGCGGCGACCAGCCTGAGTGCAATCGGATCCAGACGTCGTTCCTCATGGTCGTCCTCCCCTTGTCCGTTGTCGGGTGGGCCGCCGCCCCTGCGGGCGACCCGCGGCCCGTCCGGGCCTGCCAGCACGGCGGTGTCGCCGTCCCGGTCCGTGCGCAGCACCAGCGCGCCTCGGCTGGTCAACGCGTCGACCAGCACCCCGCTGGGGTGGCCGTAGCGGTTGCCCGCGCCGACGCTCACCAGGGCGATCCGCGGCTGGACCGCCGCGAGGAACGCCGGTGACGAGTACCGCGAGCCGTGGTGCGGCACCTTGAGCACGTCGGCCCGCAGGTCCACGTGCCCGCCGAGCAGGTCCGCCTGCCCGGCCAGCTCGATGTCGCCGGTCAGCAGCACCCGCCCGGCCGCAGTGGTGGCCCGCAGCACCAGCGACGCGTCGTTGACCGCCGTGTTCGCCTCACCCACCGGGCCCGCGCGCGGACCCAGCACGTCGAGTTGCAGACCCGGCCAGCTCAGCCGCTGCCCGACGCCCATCTCGACCACGCGGACCCCCGCCGTCCGCGCCCGTTCCCTCACCTCCTCCCAAGCCCACTCCGGCTGCCTCGACGGCCCCACCGCCACCGCGCCCACACCCCGCTCCGCCATCACCGCGGCCAACCCGCCCACGTGGTCGGCGTGCAGGTGGCTGAGCACCACCAGCGGGATCCGCCGCACACCCAGCCGCCGCAGGCACGACAGCACCGGCACCGGGTCGGGCCCCGTGTCGACCAGCACCGCCCGGTCGCGCTCGGCGGTGGCGAGGACCACCGCGTCGCCCTGCCCCACGTCGCACGCCACGACCGACCAGCCGGGCACCGGCCACCCGGGCGAGACGACGTTCAGCGGCACGAGCACCACCACCGCGCCGACCGCGGCCGCCACCACCAGCGTCCGCAACCGGCGGAGCCTGGTGACCGCGTAGCCGAGCAGCAGGACCCCGACCAGCGACAACCCGCCCACCCAGCCGCTGGGCCACCCGACCGCCGCACCCGGCACGGCCGCCGCGTGCCGGCCGACGGTGATCAACCAGCCCGCCGCCGGACCAGCCACCTCGACGACCAGCCGTGCCGTCGGCTCGTGCACCTGTGCCAGCACGGCGGCCAGCACACCGAGCACGGTCGCCGGTGCCACGACCGGCGCGACCAGCAGGTTCGCCAGCACCGCGACCAGGCTCACCTGGCCGGAGAACCCCGCCACCAGCGGCGCGGTGGCCAGGTTCGCGGCCACCGGCACCGCCAGCGCCTCGGCGAAGCCCACCGGGACGCCACGCTCCTTCATGGCGGCGGCCCACCTCGGCGCGAGCAGCACCAGCGCCGCCGTGGCCACCACCGACAGGCCGAACCCCGGTTCGGTCGCCAACTCCGGGTCGTAGAGGACCAGGACCACCACCGCGGCCGCGAGCGCGGGCAACGCCGACCGCTCCCGACCCAGCACCAACGCCAGCAACGCCACCGCGCCCATCACGGCCGCCCGCAGCACGCTCGGCTCCGGCCCGGCCAGCACCACGAACCCGACCAGTGCCGCCATCGCACCCGCCGCGCAGCCACGTGGACCGACCCGCAGCAGCCTGAGCAGCAACAGGACCGCGCCGCAGAGGATCGCCAGGTTGGCACCGCTGACGGCCAGGACGTGCGCGAGGCCCGCCGTGCGGAACTCCTCCACCACCCTGGGCGGCAGGCCCGAGGTGTCGCCGACGACGAGCGCGGGCAGCAACCCCGCCGGTTCGGGATCGAGCGCGGTGCTCGCCCGGCGCAGCCCGGCCCGCAGGTCCTCGGCGACCCGCTGCCACACCGGCGCTTCGGTCACCCCTTGCGGAGGCCCGCGAACCCGCAGCACCGCGACCGTCAGCCCGCCACCGCGAGGAGGAGCGAGCGTGCCACGCGCGGTGACCCGCTGGCCGGGCAGGAGATCCCGCCACCGGGTGGCGGGCGCCAGCACCGCGAGCCGGCCGCCGCCGCCGAGCGTGGCTCGCACCAGCACTAGGTCGATCCCGCCCGCCCGGGACCCGAACCCACTGCTGCGCAGGCCGTGCGGCCGGTTGTCGAGTTCGAAGTGGACGGTGACCGGCGTGCCGCGTTCCGCCGCGGCCCGCACCGGGTGTTGGGCGGCTGTGTGGACCTGTGCGCCGATCCAGCACGCCGCCACCGGAGCGGCGACCGCCACCGCCACCGCAGCCGGTCGCCAGCGCCGCAACGCCGAGCCACCCACGATCGCGGCGACCAGGCCCACCCCGAGCGCCGCCCACCACGTCCAGAGCAGCCCGGCGAGCGCCGTCGCCCACACCGCCAGCGCGGCCGGGACGAGATGCGCGCGGGGGCTCACGACCCCACCCAGCGGAACTTGGAGAGGGTGACGAGGCGGATGCAGGCGGCGCGGACGCTGCGGATCACGCGGTGGACGTGGTCCAGCACCAGCCCGGTGCGGTGGCGATCGCTGTGGACGAGGTCGGGTGTCACCCAGTCGGGATCGGGTCGGACTCGCACCTGGCGGCTGCCCGATCCGCGGCGGGGCACGTCGGGCGCGGTGCCGGCCGCGTGCCTGCCGGACCGAGTGCCGGGTGCGTTGGGCAGGGCGCCCACCTGCGGGCAGGCCGATCCCAGGGCGGCTACGTCAGCGGGTGGGACGGTTGCACCGCCGACGCTCGGCCCGTTGACGGCTGTGTCGGCGGGGATGGCCGGTGCGCTGCTGTCCGGCCCACGGGTGGCCACAGTGGACGGGTCGCGTGGTGGGTGGGTGAAGGGGGTGCGGTGGAGTGGGTTGGGCGGCGGGGTGGGCAGGAGGTGGGCGAGGGCTTCGGTTCGTTGGGCTGGGACGCGCGGTTGGTCGTCGGGCCGCCGGTCGTCAAGCCGCTGATGGTCACGCCGTTGGTCGTCAAGCCGCCGGTCATCAAGCCGCTGATGGTCACGCCGTTGGTCGTCAAGCCGCTGATGGTCGGGCCGCCGGTCGTCGGGCCGGTGGTCGTCGGGCCGGTGGTGGTCAGGCTGCTGGTGGTGGGGATGGGCGCGGTGGGGTTGAGGGTGGTGGGTTGGGGGCTGTGGCCGTTGGGGTGGTTCTGAGCGGGGGCACGTGGCTTGGGGTGGGCAGGCGGTGGGGATTGCGGTTTGGGTTGGGGTGTTCAGGTCTCGGCAGGCTTGGTTCGGGCGCATGACGGGTCTCCAAGGGGCTACAGGCGGACCAGGTCGCGGAGTTTGGCGAGCTTCGCGTCGCCGATGCCCTCGATCTCGCCCAGCTGCTCCAGGGACGTGAAGGGGCCGCGCTTCTGCCTTCGGTCGACGATTCGCTGTGCCGTCACCGGGCCCACGCCCGGCAGGGTGTCGAGTTGGTCCTTGGTCGCGGTGTTGAGGTCGAGCGGGCCGGTCACCGCGCCCGGCGGTTGCGGCACGGGGATGCCCACGGCGATCTGCTCGCCGTCGGCGACCTTGCGGGCGAGGTTGAGCGGGGTCAGGTCGGCGGCCGGGTCGGGGCCGCCCGCCGCACGCAGCGCGTCGGCCACCCTGGCGCCGTTCGGCACGGTCACCAGGCCGGGGCTCGGCACCAAGCCCACCACGTTGACGACCAGGTGTTCCTCGGCGCGGGTGACGGCGGCGGCCTCGGCCACCGGGAGGTCGGGCGGGCTCTCCGGCACCGGGCGCTGCCACCACAGGGCCAGCGCCACCGCCAGCGCCACCCCGGCCATGGCGCCCGCCAGCAGGAATCTGCGGCGGTGCGGGACGGCGGATTCGGGCAGCCAGCGCCGCAGCAGGCGACGCAGCCGACCGAGCGGATCGGACGAACCGAGCGGGCGGGGCGGGTCGGAGCCGCCGTCCGACGAGACGAAGACCAGCGTCTCGGCGTCCGACGCGCGGTGCTTGCCCCGCTCCTGGGAGACGAGGGCCTTCAGGCGGGCGGTCGTGGTTTCCGGGTTCCTGTCGAACATGCGGTCGACGCTAGGCCGGATGGAGCAGTGGGCGTCGGGCTTGTTCCGAATCTGTGGATAACTCGCTGAATGATGGATAAAGCGGTTACGACACCCCTCCGGGGAGAACCACCACACCCAGCACGCCGGGCCCCGTGTGCGCGCCGATCACGGCTCCGACCTCGGAAATCAGGCAGCCGGTCGACCCGGCGACGCGCTCGTCCAGCAACATCGCGAGTTCCGCCGCGCGCTCCGGCGCCGCCAAGTGGTGGACAGCCAGCCCGACCGGCCCGGAACCCGCCGCCGACGCCGCCAGGTCCACCAGCCTGCCGATCGCCCGGCCCATCGTGCGCACCTTCTCCAACGGCACGATCCGACCGTCGTCGACGTGCAGCAGCGGCTTCACCGCCAGCGCGGTGCCCACGAACGCCGCGGCCGCGCCGATCCGCCCGCCCCGCCGCAGGTGGTCGAGCGTCTCCACGCAGAAGAACATCTTGACCCGGGCAGCAGCCGCCACGGCGGACCCTTCCGCGCACTCCGCGTCACCACCGGCCGCGCACGCGGCCAGCGCGGCGAACCCCAAGCCCATGCCCGTGGCCCGCGAGTCGACGACCCTGATCCGGGCCGGGTCGACCTCCTCCGCGGCCAACCGGGCGGCCTCCCACGTGCCGGAGAGGTCACGGGACAGGTGCACGGACACGATCGCCTCGGCACCCTCGGCCAGCACGGACCGGTACACCTCGGCCAGCTCGCCCGGCGTCGGCCGGGACGTGGTCACCCGCCGGTGGTCCCCCAACGCCGCGGCCAGCTCCGCCGGGCCGAAGTCCACCCCGTCCAGCCTGCTGCGACCGTCCACGGCCACGTGCAGCGGCACGACCCGGATGCCGTGCCGCTCGGCGAACCCCTCCGGCAGGTACGCCGTGGAGTCGGTGACGATCGTGGTGGACACGAGTGCCGAGACTACGGCTCCGCCGCACCCGAGTGGCCGACCGCCACGGACCGGATCAGTCCGGCCATGGCGTTCCCGACCAGCGCGTGCCCTTCCCAACCCCAGTGCATGCCGTCCGGGTTGCCGCACCGTGACCGAACGTGCTCGGTCACCAACGGCGGCACGTCCAGCAGCGGCACGCCCACCCCTTCCGCCCACGTGCGCACAGCGCGCTCCGCCGCCGCACGTCCACTGTGCACACCGGCGTAAGCGGACGAGCAGTGCACCGAAGGCGTCATCCCGACCACCCTGATACCCGGCGCGAGCGAACGCACCGCGCACACGGAGTCGTTCAAGTACCGCACGGTCAGTCGCGGCGGCAACGCCACCGGGAACCCCCACAGCGCCCGCGACAGCACCGGTTGCAGGGTCAGGTACCCGGCCCGCGCCCGACGTCGCAGCCCTTCCGGCCGCAGGTAGCGCAACCCCTGCCGCAGGTAGGTCGGCAATGGCGACGGCAACGTGTCCATGTGCCCCACGGCCAGCACCAACACGTCCGTGCGCGGCAACAACGACCACACCCGCGGATCCCCGGTCAACGACCACCAGGCGTCCCTGGCCGTCCACCCGAACCCCGCCGCCAACTCCGCGTGCCCGCCCAACGCCGACGCCGCGACGTTCGGCCACAACCGGGGGTGATCGGCGGGCAACGGCCCGTGCGGACCGTGGAACGACAGCGAATCGCCGAGGACGAGCAGTCTCACCGGGTGATTCCGGCGTTGTACGACGAGAGCCGCCACCGGCCGTCGCCGTGCGGACGGCGGGTGAACACCGTCCAGTGGCAGTTGCCGATACCGCCCAGCAACGCCCAGCGGTCGACCGGCAGTTCCAGCAGACGCCCGGTCAACGCGCTGATCAGGCCGCCGTGCGCGCACAGCATGACCGTCCCGGAGAACTCCGCGTCCACGTCGGCCACCACGGCCAGGGCGCGCTCGGCGACCTCCACCCGCGTCTCGCCGTCCGGCGGCGCCAGGGTGCCGTCGGCGCGCCAGCGGTCCAGCGCACCCGGCCACTCCACCTCGATCTCGGCCGAGGTCAGCCCCTGCCACTTGCCCAGGTGCGTCTCGCGCAGCCGTTGGTCGATGCGCAGGTCGACACCGGTCGCGTCGGTGAACACCGTGGCCGTGTCCCGGGCGCGGTGCAGGTCGGAGGCGACCACCAGCTCGGGTGCGAAGCCGGCGAGCACCGGCACCGCGAACCGCGCCTGGTTCCACCCGGTCTCGGTCAGCGACGAGTCCAGGTGGCCCTGCATGCGGCCGGTCGCGTTGTGGTCGGTCTCACCGTGCCGCCACAGCACGAGCCGGTTCAGGGTCATGCCTCGGCGACCTCGTCGGTCGGCGGCCCGGCGTCGAACTCGATGCGCGGGCAGTCCTTCCACAGCCGCTCCAGGCCGTAGAAGGTGCGCTCCTCGACGTGCTGGACGTGCACCACCACGTCCACGAAGTCCAGCAGGACCCAACGACCCTCGCGCGCGCCCTCACGGCGGACCGCCTTGCGGCCGGTCTCGCGCAACTTCTCCTCGACGCTGTCCACGATCGCGCCGACCTGCCGCTCGTTGGCGGCGGAGGCGATCACGAAGCAGTCCGTGATCACCAGTTGGTCGGACACGTCGAGCACGATCACGTCGTGCGCTTTCTTGTCGGCTGCCGCGTTAGCGGCGACCAGCGCCAACCGTCGTGCCTCGTCGGTGGCTGCCACGTCACTCCTCATCACACCGGCGGACGCCGTTACGCCCGCACGAGTCAATGAGGGTACCGGCGTCCGCGCTCAGTCCGGCATCGAGTAAAGCCGGCGCTTGCTGATGTACTGGACGACACCATCCGGCACGAGGTACCAGACGGGCAGTCCGGCGGCCGTCCGGGCACGAACGGCGGTCGACGAGATGGCCATCGCGGGCACCTCGACCAGCGACACCGCGCCCGGCGGCAGGTGCGTGTCGACCAGTTCATAACCCGGTCGGGTGACTCCGATGAAGTGCGCGAGGTCGAACACGTCGTCGGCCCGCCGCCACGACACGATCTGCTCCAACGCGTCCGCACCGGTGATGAAGAACAGGTCCGCGTCCGGGTGCCTGCCCCGCAGGTCGGTGAGGGTGTCGATGGTGTACGTCGGACCGGGCCGGTCGATGTCCACCCGGCTGACCGAGAACCGCGGGTTGGACGCCGTGGCGATGACCGTCATCAGGTACCGGTCCTCGGCGGCGCTGACCTCGCGCTCGCTCTTCTGCCAGGGCTGGCCCGTGGGCACGAAGACGACTTCGTCGAGGTCGAAGCGGGCCTGGACCTCGCTGGCCGCGACCAGGTGGCCGTGGTGCACCGGGTCGAAGGTGCCGCCCATGACCCCGATCCGCCGGTTCGACATGGGGCATGAGCCTAGTTCGGGTGGTGCGCGGGCGGCCCGTCGCTCCCCGAAAGGCCGCCCGCGCACTCGAATCCCGGCCGCGGCCCTGGGGGAGTAGGCCGCCTCCGCGGATCGCGCGCCCCGCCCCGAGCAAGGCCGCGCGACAGAGGAACGCGCACGTCACGCCGTCATGACGCGATCCGCTGAACTTGTTTCGACTAGACCTGCGGAGCGAGCACGGCGCCGTCGGCCGAACGCACCAGGATGGCCTCCATCGGGCACGACTCCGCGGCGTCGATCACCGCGTCGTCCGGGTCCACGTCCGCCTTGATCGGCGTGGCCGTGCCGCCGTCGAGTCGGAAGTGGTCCGGCGCGGTCGCCGTGCACATGCCGGTGCCGAGGCACATCCCCCGGTCGACCTCGATCGTCCACTCACTCATCGGTCTACCACCTCACCAGTAGGCGTTCGGGGCCTCGCACCAGTCTGCCCGTGTCGAACGCCGCGTTGCCGGCCATCTGCGGGTGCGGGAACCCATTGAGCAAGGTCACGACAGTGGCCGGCAACTCCCTGCTTGCCTTGGCGTGCGCTACGGCTGCGGCGCGAGCACCGTGCCGTCGGCCGAACGCACCAGGATCGCCTCCATCGGGCAGGACTCGGCGGCGTCGATCACCGCGTCGTCCGGCTCCACGTCCGCCTTGACCGGCGTGGACGTGCCGCCTTCCAGGCGGAAGTGGTCCGGTGCGGTCGAGGTGCACATGCCGGTGCCGATGCACGTGCCGCGGTCGACCTCGATCTTCCAGTCGCCCACCCGGCTCACCACCTCACCGGCAGGGCCTGCGGGCCACGGATCAGCCGGCCCCTCTTGAACGTCACGTCACCGTCCAGCTGGAGCGTCGGGAACCGCTTGAGCAGGCTCGCGATGGCGACCTGCAGCTCCATCCGCGCCAGCGGGGCGCCGATGCAGTGGTGCGCGCCGTGGCCGAACATGATGTGCGGGTTGTGGGCGCGGTGGAAGTCCACCTCGTGCGGGTTCTCGAACACCGACGGGTCGCGGTTGGCCGTGACGTTGTTGACGAACACCGCGTCGCCCGGCTTGATCGTCACACCGGACAGCTCGACCTCGGCGGTCGCGATCCGGGGGAAGCCCGCGGAGCCGCCCAGCGCGGTGAACCGCAGCAGCTCCTCGATCGCGGCGGGCATCAGCGACGGGTCGGCGTGCAGCTCGGCCAGCCGTTCGGGCCTGCGCAGCAGCTGGAAGACGAAGTTGCCGATCTGGTTCGCGGTGGTCTCGTGCCCGGCGACCAGCAGCGTCACCCCGAACGAGACCAGCTCCTCCTCGCTGAGCCGGTCGTCGTTGTCGCGCGCGGCGATCAGCACGGACAGCATGTCGTCGGTGGGCTCGGCGCGCTTGCGCTCGACCAGCTCGCCGATGTAGGTCCGCAGCGACTGGTTGGCCGCCAGGATCTCCTCGTGGGTGAACGCGGTGATCGCCACCGCCGCCTCCGACCAGGCCCGGAAGTTGCCCCGGTCCTCGAACGGCACGCCGAGCATCTCGCAGATGATCGTGATGGGCAGCGGCATCGCCAGCGCCTCGACCAGGTCGGCGGGCGGACCCTGCGCCTGCATCTCGTCCAGCAGGCCGTCCACGATCTGCTGGGCGCGCTCGCGCAGCTGCTCGGTGCGCCGCGCGGTGAACGCCTTCGCGACCAGCTTGCGCAGCCGGGTGTGGTCCGGCGGGTCCATGCTCAGGATGTTCGTCTCGGTGGGCATGGTCGGCAGCGTGCGCGGCACGTCGGCGCCCGGCTCCATCACCGCCGCGCGGCTGAACCTCGGGTCCGCCAGCACGGTCTTGACGTCCTCGTAGCGGGTGGCTAACCACCCCTCGCCGCCGTAGGGCAGCCGCACCCTGGCCACCGGCTCGTCCCGCTGCAGCTCGAAGTAGACGGGATTGATCTCCAGGTGGTCGAGTTCGGTGAACGGGTAGGGCCTGGTCTCCATCGGTACCCCCATGTAAGCAGTCGCTTACATCCGACAGTAGGCAGCGCACTACGGACCGTCAACCGGATTCGGTGTGCTCCAACAACACCGAGGCGGCCTCGGTCACCAGGGCCGCCACCGCCGTGGCGTCCGCGTCCGCGAGCGGCTGCTTGCCGAACACGCTGCGCAGCACACCGATGCCCACGATCCACGCCAGCACGAGGTCCGCGCGCAGCTCCGCGTCCTCCGCGTCGGTGAGGGACGACAGAGCGCGCGCGTACTCCTCCCCCAGTTGCCGCCGCACGACCTCCGCCGCCGAGTCGTGGTGCGAGGACCGCAGCACCGCGTACAACGGGTGGTCCTCGCGCCTCGGCGTCTTCTCCATCATCCGCAGCAGCACGTTGCGCAGGAGGTGCTCGGCGGGCGAGTCCTCCAGCAGCTCACGGCTCTGCGTGGCCAGCACGGTCGCGAACAGGGCGTCCTTGCTGCCGAAGTAGCGGAACAGCAGGGCCTGGTTCACGCCCGCCAGGCTCGCGATGTCACGCACCGTGGTGCGGTCGTACCCGCGCTCGCCGAACAGCTTCGTGGCGGCGTCCAGCAACGCCGCCTTGGTCGCGTCGGCGTCCCGGGGCCTGCTCACGATGTCGGCCGGACGTGCCCCTCGCCCCAGACCACCCACTTGGACGAGGTCAGCTCCGTCAGCCCCATCGGGCCGCGGGCGTGCAGCTTCTGGGTGGAGATGCCGATCTCCGCGCCCATGCCGAACTCCGCGCCGTCGGTGAACGCGGTGGAGGCGTTGACCATGACCGCCGCCGCGTCGACCCGCGCGGTGAACCGGCGGGCCGCGTCGAGGTCGCGGGTCACGATGGCCTCGGTGTGCCCGGAGCCGTGCTCGGCGATGTGCGAGATGGCCTCGTCGAGGGAGCCGACCACGCGGGCGGCGATGTCCAGCGACAGGTACTCGGTGTCCCAGTCCTCGTCGGTGGCGGCTTGCACCCTGGGGTCGCTCGCGAACCGCTCGTCGCCGTGGATGGTGACGTTCTGCGCGTTCAGGGCGTCGGTGATGCGGGGCACGAACTCGTCCGCGATCGCGGCGTGCACCAGCAGCGACTCGGCCGCGTTGCACACGCTCGTGCGGCGGGTCTTGGAGTTGAGCACGATGCGCTGCGCCATGTCGAGGTCGGCGCTCGCGTCCACGTACACGTGCACGTTGCCCACGCCGGTCTCGATGGTCGGCACGGTGGCCTGCTGCACGACGGCGTTGATCAGACCGGCGCCGCCGCGCGGGATCACCAGGTCGACCAGGCCGCGCGCGGTGATCAGGTGGGTGACCGAGGCGCGGTCGTGGCACGGCAGCAGCTGCACGGCGTCGGCGGGCAGGCCCGCGGTCTCCAGCGCGTCGCGCAGGATCGCGACCAGCGCGGTGTTCGAGTGCTCGGCGGTGGACGAGCCGCGCAGCAGGGCCGCGTTGCCGGACTTCAGCGCCAGGCCGGCCGCGTCCACGGTGACGTTCGGGCGGGCCTCGTAGACCATGCCGACCACGCCCATCGGCACGCGGACCTGCTTCAGCTCCAGGCCGTTGGGCAGGATCGAGCCGCGCAGCACCTCGCCGATCGGGTCCGCGAGGCCGGCGACCGTCTCCAGGCCCCGGGCCACGCCGTCGATGCGGGCCTCGGTGAGCGTGAGGCGGTCCAGCAGGCCGCGGGTGAGGCCCGCGGCCTGGCCGGCTTCGAGGTCCTTGGCGTTGGCCTCCAGCACCTCGGTGGCGCGGGTGCGCAGCGCGGCGGCCATCTCGTGCAGTGCGGCGTCCTTGCCCTGGCGGGTGGCGAGGACGAGCTCGTGGGCGGCGACACGGGCGCGCCTGGCCGCGGCGTGCACCTGTTCGCGCAGGTCATCAGTCACGTCATCCAGCCTACGGTCACCCGGTCGTGGCTGTCGCCGAGGTTCCCGAGGATCGGACATCCGTCCTCGATCGGGTGAAGCTGCGCCGCGGACCGTCGCACAGGTGTCCGTCTTGTCGGAGCCGTCTGCCACTGTGGCCCATGAGGTCGCGTCTTCCCGGCGACCGAATCGTCCGAGCGAGCGAGGACCGACAACATGGACGACGGCGCACTCCGTGAGCTGGCCGAGGAACGGCTGAGGGCTTTGGCGGGCCCTCAGGCGGTCCTGCGGGACGACCAGTGGACGGCGATCCACGCGCTGGTGTCCGGGCGGCGGCGGGCGCTGGTGGTGCAGCGCACGGGGTGGGGCAAGTCCGCCGTCTACTTCATCGCCACGGCGTTGCTGCGGTCCTTGGGCGAGGGGCCGACGGTGATCGTGTCGCCGTTGCTGGCGCTGATGCGCAACCAGGTCGACGCGGCCGCGCGGGCGGGCGTGCACGCGGCGACGATCAACTCGGCCAACACCGACGAGTGGCAGGACGTGCGGGACCGGGTGGCGTCCGGTGACGTGGACGTGCTGCTGGTCTCGCCGGAGCGGCTGAACAACCCGGACTTCCGGGACGCGGTGCTGCCGTCGTTGACCGCGTCGGCGGGGTTGCTGGTGGTGGACGAGGCGCACTGCATCTCCGACTGGGGCCACGACTTCCGGCCGGACTACCGGCGGCTGCGGACGTTGCTGACCGAGCTGCCGGCCGGCGTGCCGGTGCTCGCCACCACGGCCACGGCCAACGACCGGGTGGTGCGGGACGTGGCCGACCAGTTGGGGCTGGGCGCGGGCACGGACGCGTTGGTGCTGCGGGGGCCGTTGGACCGGGAGAGCCTGCGGCTGTCGGCCGTGCGGCTGCCGACCGCCGAGGCCAGGCTGGGGTGGCTGGCCGAGCGGCTGGAGCGGCTGCCCGGCTCGGGGATCATCTACACGCTCACGGTCGCCTCGGCCGACGACGTGGCGGCGTTCCTGCGCGACCGCGGCTACCGGGTGACGGCGTACTCGGGGCGCACCGACCCGGCCGAGCGCCAACGGGCCGAGGAGGACCTGTTGGCCAACCGGGTCAAGGCGCTGGTGGCCACCTCCGCGCTGGGCATGGGGTTCGACAAGCCGGACCTGGGGTTCGTGGTGCACCTGGGCGCGCCACCCTCCCCCATCGCCTACTACCAGCAGATCGGCCGTGCGGGGCGCGGGGTCGAGCGGGCCGAGGTGCTGCTGCTGCCCGGCCCGGAGGACAAGGACATCTGGGCGTACTTCGCGTCGCTGGCGTTCCCGCCGGAACACCTGGTGCGCCAGGTGCTCGGCGCGTTGCCCGCGGACCGGCCGATGTCGACGGCGGCGTTGGAGCCGGTGGTGGAGCTGTCGCGCACCCGGCTGGAAGTGGTGTTGAAGGTGCTCGACGTGGACGGCGCCGTGCGGCGGGTGCGCGGCGGGTGGGTGTCGACCGGGCAGCCGTGGTCCTACGACGCCGAGCGGTACGAGCGGATCGAGGCGGCGCGGCGGGTGGAGCGGCAGGCGGTGCTGGACTACCTGGCCACCGACGGCTGCCGGATGGAGTTCCTGTTGCGGCAGTTGGACGACCCGCACGCGGCGCCGTGCGGGCGGTGCGACAACTGCACGGGTCAGCGGCCGTCGGCGGAGGTCTCGGACGCGGCGGCGTCGGCGGCCCGGGAACGGCTGCTGCGGCCCGGCGTCGAGGTGGAGCCGCGCAAGATGTGGCCGACCGGGATGGCGTCGGCGGGGGTGTCGTTGTCCGGGAAGATCCCGCCGGGCGAGGTGGCCACGACGGGGCGGGCGCTGGGACGGTTGACCGACATCGGCTGGGGCAACCGGTTGCGGTCGCTGTTCGCCGCGGACGACCAGGAGATCCCCGAGGACGTGTTCGCCGCGTGCGTGAAGGTGCTGTCCGCGTGGGGTTGGGCGGAGCGGCCGGTGGGCGTGGTGACGGTCGGGTCGCGGACCAGGCCCGCGTTGGTGGGCAGCTTCGGGCAGCGGATCGCGGAGGTGGGCCGGCTGCCGCGGCTGGGGCAGGTGTGGTTGGGCGAGGCGGCGCGCCGGGCCAACAGCGCGCAGCGGTTGGCGGGGCTGGTGCGGGAGACCGACGTGCCGGACCTGTCCGGTGTGGACGGTCCGGTGCTGCTGGTGGACGACCAGGTCGACACCGGGTGGACGATGACGGTCGCCGCGCGGCTGCTGCGCAGGGCGGGCGCGTCGGCGGTGCTGCCGTTCGCGTTGGCGGTGACGGCGTGACGACGAGGAGGTGGGGGTGACGAGGTGAGGCTGACGACGGAACGGTTGGTGCTGCGGCCTTTCGAGGCGGCCGACGCGCCGGCGTTCGCCGCGTACCGGTCGGACCCGGAGGTGGCCAGGTACCAGGGATGGGAGGCGCCGTTCACCTTGGCGCAGGCCGAGGAGTTCGTGCGGGACGTCGCGGCGGCGGACCCGACCGCACCGGGCTGGTACCAGTTCGCGGTCGAGGCGGACGGGGTGCTCGTCGGCGACGTCGGGGTGGGCCTGCACGAGAACCGGATGCAGGCCGAGATCGGGTACACGCTGGCGACCGCGCACCAGGGGCGCGGTTACGCGGTGGAAGCCGTGCGGCGGGTGCTGGCGTACCTGTTCGAGGTGCGCGGTGTGCACCGGGTGTCCGCCGAGTGCGACGCCCGCAACACGCGGTCCGCGCACCTGCTGGCCCGGCTGGGGTTCCGGCAGGAGGGTCACCGGGTGCAGGCCACCTGGATCAAGGGCGAGTGGACCGACGACCTGCTGTTCGGCCTGCTGGCGGCGGAGTGGCGAGCCGCGACCGACTCGCGGGGGTGAGCCCGACGGTGGATCGGTGAAGGATCTACCGACTTCGGCGACTTTGTGGTTGTGTCCAACGCATGGCTGCCGTGGAGACCGACACCCAGCACCGCCTACCGGTCCGCAAGCTCGTCGCGGCGAGCATCGGCAACGCCATCGAGTGGTACGACTGGACGATCTTCGTCACCTTCAGCATCTACTTCGCCACCCAGGTCTTCCCCAAGGACAACCCGCAACTCGCGCTGATCAACACGCTCGCGGCGTACGCGATCGCGTTCTTCTTCCGCCCGCTGGGCGGGTACCTGCTCGGGCGGTTCGCCGACCTGCGCGGGCGGCGGACGGCGATGTTGTTGACCATCGTCCTGATGGCCGGCGGGTCGTTGGCGATCGGCATCCTGCCCACCTACGCGCAGGTCGGGTGGCTGGCGCCGATCCTGCTCCTGCTGGCCCGCGTGGCACAGGGCCTGTCGCTGGGCGGCGAGGTGTCCAACGCCTCGGCGTACCTGGCGGAGATCGCGCCGCCGGAACGCCGGGGGCGGTACTCGGCGTTCTTCTACATCTCCACCGGCGCAGCGGTGCTCATCGCGTCACTGCTCGGGTTCACCCTGGCCCGCACGCTCGACGCCGGCCAACTCGCGTCCTACGGCTGGCGCATCCCGTTCCTGATCGGCGGTGTGCTCGGCCTGGTCGGCCTGTGGCTGCGCCGCAGCCTGGAGGAGACCGAGCAGTTCGAGCACAACAAGGCCAAGGCGCAGCAGCTCAGGCGCCCCCTGCTGACGACCCTGCGCGACCACCCCAAGGCGGTCGGCCGACTCGTCGGCTTCACCATGCTCTCGACGCTCTGCTACTACACGTTCTTCAGCGCGCTGACCCCGTTCGCGGTGTCCAAGCGCGGCGCCGACGCAGTGGACGTGTTCCTCGCCCTGTCGATCGCCACGGCCCTGTTCATCGCCCTCCAGTACCCGATGGGCGCCCTGTCGGACCGGTTCGGCCGCAAGCCGCAGCTGCTGGCCTGGTCGGCCACGACGGCGGTGCTGGTGGTGCCGCTGTCCACGCTCATCGGACCGGGGGTGGGCAACCTGCTCCTGGTGTTCTGCGTCGGCCTCGGCCTCTACACGGCCATGACATCGATCGCGCCCGCGGTGATGAGCGAGTTGTTCCCGACCGAGCTGCGCGCCACGGGCATCGGCTCCTGGTACAACCTGACCGTGGCGCTGTTCGGCGGCACCGCGCCGCTGGTGATCCAGGCGTTGCCGGGCACCACGTTCTTCGTCTACGTCGCGGTCGGCGCCGCCATCGCCTTCTTCGTGATCCTCACGATGCCCGAGACGAAGGGCAGCGAACTGCGGTAGCGCTCAGGGCGTGGCGGTCAACCGGGCCGGCGGCTCGGCGGACAGGTCGCGCAGGGCCGTCAGCAGGGTGGCGCGCCGGGCCGGCGGCAGCTCGGCCAGGAAGTCGTCCTCCATGCGCCGGACCGCGGCACGGGCGGCGCGCAACCGCTTGCGCCCCTCCGCGGTCGGCTCGATGATCCGCGCCCGCCGGTCGTCCGGATCGGGCCGCCGGGACACCAGCCCCGGGCCTGCATCCCGTCGATGATCCCGACCATCGTCGTCTTGTCCACGTCGACCTCCCTGGCCAACGCCAGCTGGGTCGGCGCGGCGCCCCGCGACAGCTCGGTGAGCACCACGTAGGCCCACATGTCCAGCCCGTGCCGCTCCAGCAGCGGCAGTTCCGCGGCCACGAGCGCCTTGGTCAGCCGGTGTCGGACAGCGGGGAGCGGACGTGCTCAGGAGCAAGTGGATCACCGGCCCGGAGGCGGACTTCGCGGGTCCCGCGCTGGTCAGCGTCACCGAGTTCACGCTCGACCGCATCCGGCGCACGCCGGGCGCCTACCGGGCGGGCTTCACCTCGAGCCGCGAGTGGCCGGGGCTGAGCGGAAGTACCGGGAGCTCGGGGTCACGCGCGCTACCACGGCAGGCCGAGGACGTCGACCCGCACGTCATCTGGCGGACGGCCGGACGTTGGCTGCGCGACCGCGACCGCAACCACGGCTGAGGCTAAGGCCGCAACGGCACCAGGTCGTCGGCGTGCACGACCTCGCGGCGCTGCTCGGCCGGGAGGTCGTGGCTCGACCGGCCGATCAACGCGGGCAGCTCGGCGGCGTCGAAACCGACCACGCCGCGTGCCACCACGTGCCCGGACAGGTCGACCAGCTCCACCACGTCACCGGCCTCGAACGCGCCCTCGACGCCGGTGATGCCCGCCGCCAGCAGCGAACGCCGGCGGCCCACGACCGCGGCCACCGCGCCGTCGTCCAGCACCAGCCTGCCGGTCGCGTCGGCCGCGTGCCCGAGCCAGAAGCGGCGGGCGGACAGCCTGGTGCCGGTCACCGCGAACGCCGTGCCGACGTCGGCCGCGCCCAACGCCCGCGCCGCGTCCGCCGCGCCCGCCAGCAGCACCGGGATGCCCGCGGACGCGGCCAGCCGTGCCGCGGCCAGCTTCGACGCCATACCCCCGGTGCCCAGCCCCGACGCGCCGACCGAACCCGCCCGCACACCGTCCACGTCGGACGCGCCGGCCACCTCGGTGATGCGCCGCGCGCCCGGCCGGCGGGGATCGCCGTCGTAGAGCGCGTCGACGTCGGAGAGCAGCACCAACGCGTCCGCGCCGACCAGGTGGGCCACCAGCGCGGCCAACCGGTCGTTGTCGCCGAACCGGATCTCCTCGGTGGCCACCGTGTCGTTCTCGTTCACCACCGGCACCGCGCCCAGCGCCAGCAGCCGTGAGAACGTGCGCTGCGCGTTGCGGTAGTGCGACCGCCGCACCACGTCGTCGGCGGTGAGCAGCACCTGCCCGACGGTCAACGAGAACCGCCCGAACGAGTTCGCGTACGCGTGCGCCAGCGCCAGCTGCCCCACGCTCGCCGCCGCCTGCTGCGTGGCCAGGTCACGGGGCCGGCGCGGCACGCCCAGCGGCGCGAGACCGGCCGCGATCGCGCCCGACGACACGAGCACCACCTGGCTGCCCGCCGCGCACCGCGCCGCGACCGCGTCCACCAGCGCGTCCAGCCGCGACCGGTCCAGGCCGCCCTCGGCGGTGGTCAACGACGACGACCCGACCTTCACCACGACCCGGGACGCCGCGGACACCGACTGCCGGGCCTGCGACGCCGCCACCGAACCGATCACTCGTCGTCGTCCTCTTCGAACCGGTCCTCGAAGTCGTCGGCCTCGTCGAACTGGCCGGGGATGCGGCGGGCCTTCTTGGCCGCCAGCCGCTCGGAGGCGCCGATCCGGTTGCCGGCCTCCAGCCGCGCGTCCGTGCCGCGACCGCTCATGGTCATCGCGATGCCCGAGGGCGTCGTCGGCTCCCAGTCGAACACCAGGTCGCCGATGGTGACCTGGCAGCCCGGCTCGGCGCCCTTCTTGACCAGCGCGTCCTCGACGCCGAGGCGGGCGAGCCGGTCGGCCAGGTAGCCGACGGCCTCGTCGTTGCTGAAGTCGGTCTGCCGGATCCACCGCTCGGGCCGCTCGCCGCGCACGATGAAGCCGCCCTCGGTCTGCGGGTCCTCCACCACGGTGAAGCCCTGGTCGTCCACGGCCCTGGGCCGCAGCACGATCCGGGTCGACTCCTGCTTCGGCCGCGACGCCCGGTACTCCTCCACCACGCGCGCCAACGCGAACGTCAGCTCGCGCAGGCCCTCGCGGCTGGCCGTGGACACCTCGAACACCGGCAGGCCGCGCGCCTCGATGTCCGGGCGCACCATCTCCGCCAGGTCGCGCGCCTCCGGGATGTCGATCTTGTTCAGCACCACGACGCGCGGCCGTTCGGCCAGGTCGTCGGCCAGGGAGGGGGTGTACTTCGCCAACTCCTCCTCCAGCGCGTCGATGTCCGACAGCGGGTCGCGCTCCGGCTCGTAGGTCGCGCAGTCCACCACGTGCACCAGCACCGCGCAGCGCTCGATGTGCCGCAGGAAGTCCAGGCCGAGACCCTTGCCCTCGGACGCGCCGGGGATCAGGCCGGGCACGTCGGCCATGGTGAAGATCGTCTCGCCGCCGGTGATCACGCCGAGGTTCGGCACCAGCGTGGTGAACGGGTAGTCGGCGATCTTCGGCTTGGCCGCGGACAGCACCGAGATCAGCGACGACTTGCCCGCCGACGGGAAGCCCAGCAGGCCGACGTCCGCGACGGACTTCAGCTCCAGCACCAGGTCGTGCTCCTCGCCCGGTTCACCCAGCAGGGCGAATCCGGGGGCCTTGCGGGCCTTGGACGCCAGCGAGGCGTTGCCGAGGCCGCCGCGGCCGCCCTGGGCGGCGATCAGGCGGGTGCCCTCGCCGACGAGGTCCGCGACCACCTCGCCGTCGGGCGTCATGACGACCGTGCCGTCGGGCACGCGCAGTTCGAGGTCCGCGCCGTGCGCGCCGTCGCGGTTGCCGCCCTGGCCGCCCTTGCCGCTGCCGGCGCTGGCGTTGGGGCGGAAGTGGAAGTCGAGGAGCGTGTGGACCTGCGAGTCGACCACGAGCACGACGTCGCCGCCCTTGCCGCCGTTGCCGCCGTCCGGGCCGCCGAGCGGCTTGAACTTCTCGCGGTGCACGGAGGCGACCCCGTTGCCCCCGTCACCTGCGGCGACGTGGATGACGACCCGGTCGACAAAGCGGGACACGGGGATTTCCTCTCTAGCAGAAGCGACGAGGGGCGGGAGCCGGATTGCACCGGTCCCGCCCCTCGTCTTGAGGTCGATCCGTCTCGCCGAGCTGCTTAGGCAGCAGCCTCGACCGGGACGATGTTCACGGTCTTGCGACCGCGCTTGGTGCCGAACTCGACCGCGCCCGGAGCCAACGCGAACAGCGTGTCGTCCTTGCCGCGGCCGACGTTGACGCCGGGGTGGAACTTGGTGCCGCGCTGGCGGATCAGGATCTCGCCGGCCTTGACGACCTGACCGCCGAACCGCTTGACCCCGAGGTACTGGGGGTTCGAGTCACGGCCGTTGCGGGAGCTGGATGCACCCTTCTTGTGTGCCATGGCTAGTCAGATCCTCACTTACCGGTGATGCCGGTGACCTCGACGCGGGTCAACTTCTGGCGGTGACCCTGGCGCTTGTGGTAGCCGGTCTTGTTCTTGAACTTGTGGATGCGGATCTTGGGGCCCTTGGTCTGCTCGACGACCTTGCCGGTCACCGAGAACTTCGCCAGGGCGTCCGCCGCGGAGGTGACGTCATCGCCGTCCACAACGAGGAGCGGCGCCGCGAAGGTGATCTCGGTGTCCGGCTCGCCTTCGAGCTTCTCGACCTCGATGACGTCGCCGACAGCCACCTTGTACTGCTTGCCGCCGGTCTTGACGATCGCGTACATCGGGACGGAAGTCTCCTGCTGCTCGACGGGACGGGATCGCGCGCGCCACGGCTGCACTGGTAAAGAGCAAGCTGGGCTTCACGCGACAGGGCCCACCGGACGGCGGGCCGCGTATCAGGTTACGTGGCGGTGGACGGCGTGGTCAAACCGGGGTGGGCGTACCGGTCCCGACGCGCCGGAACCGCTGCTCAGACGGGCTGGGCAGCGGTTCCGGCGGTGCGTGGATCAGCTCTCCTTGACCCCGTCCAGCGGCGGGCCCGCGGGGCGGGACGCGGCACGGCGGGCCGGGCGGCGACGCGTGGTCACCGCGGGCGCGTTCGGCTCGGCGTGGCCGTTGAGCGGCTGCTCGGCGACCTGAGCCGGGGCGCTCGTCCGGGTGACCGGCGGGACCTCCACCGGCGCCACCGCGACGGGCGGGGTGACGGGCTCGGGCACCATGGCGGGCTTGGTCACCCGGCGGCGGGTCCGCCCGGTCTTGACGGGCTCGTCGACGGGCGCCGACGGAGTCTCGACGGGCTGCTCGGCCGTGTCCGCGGCTGCGACAGGGCCGGCCGGCGCGGGCGCGGCCTGCTCGACGACGGGCTGCTCGGCGACCGGCTGCTGGGCGACCGGCTGCGGGGCGACCGGCTGCTCGGGAGCGGCCTGCCGGGCGGCGGGCTCGGCGGGCGCCTGCTCGGCCCGCACGACGGCCGGGGCCTGCTCGGTGACCGGCTCCGCGTCCGACGTGGCCGTGCCCGCGGCTGCGGCAGGGCTCGTCCGGACCGGGACGGCGGGCTCGTCGCCGTGCTTGATGACGGCGCCTGCCTCGCGGCGGGCCCGGCGGCGTTGGCGGCGGTCGCGCTTCGGGGTCTCCGGCGCGGCCTCCTCCTCGACCACGGCGGCCACCGGCTCGTCCGACGTCGGCTGCTCGGCGATCGCCTCGGGCTCCTCGGTCGGCTCCACGGTCTGCTCGGCCACCGGCTCCGGGACGTCCGCCTGCTTGGCGCGACGCGACTTGCGGCCACCGCCCTGCTGCTGCGGCTGTTGCTGCTGCTGGGGCTGGCCACCGCCGTTGCCGTTGCCGTGCGCGTGCGCGACCTCGGTCGTCACGACCAGGCCACGCCCGCGGCAGTGCTCGCAGGTCGTCGAGAACGCCTCCAGCAGCCCGGTGCCGACCCGCTTGCGCGTCATCTGCACCAGACCCAGCGACGTCACCTCCGCCACCTGGTGACGGGTGCGGTCACGGCCGAGGCACTCGGTCAGCCGGCGCAGCACCAGGTCGCGGTTCGACTCCAGCACCATGTCGATGAAGTCGATCACGATGATGCCGCCGATGTCGCGCAACCTGAGCTGGCGGACGATCTCCTCGGCCGCCTCCAGGTTGTTCCGGGTCACCGTCTCTTCGAGGTTTCCACCCGATCCGGTGAACTTGCCGGTGTTGACGTCGATGACCGTCATCGCTTCGGTGCGGTCGATGACCAGGTAGCCGCCCGACGGCAGCCAGACCTTGCGGTCCAGCGCCTTGAGCAGCTGCTCGTCGATGCGGTACTCGGTGAACGCGTCGCTGTTGCCGATGTGCTTGCGCAGCCGTTCCTGCAGGTCGGGCGCGACGTGCCGGACGTAGCCGTCGATGGTCTCCCACGCGTCCGCGCCCTGGACGACGAGCGCGGCGAAGTCCTCGGTGAACAGGTCGCGCACGACCTTCACCAGCAGGTCCGGCTCTTCGTAGAGCAGCTGCGGCGACTGGGCCTTGGGCGTGTCGGCCTTGTCCTTGATGATCTGCCACTGCGCCTGCAAACGGGTCACGTCGCGGGCCAGCTCCTCCTCGGCGATGCCCTCCGAGGCGGTGCGGATGATGACGCCCGCGTCCTCGGGGACGACGCGCTTGAGGATGTCCTTGAGGCGCTTGCGCTCGTTGTCGGGCAGCTTGCGGCTGATGCCGGTCGCGCCGCCGCCGGGCACGTAGACCAGGAAGCGGCCGGGCAGGCTGATCTGGGTGGTCAACCGGGCGCCCTTGTGGCCGACCGGGTCCTTGGTGACCTGGACCAGCACGCTGTCGCCGGAGGACAGGGCCTGCTCGATCTTGCGGGCCTTGCCTTCGAGACCCGCCGCGTCCCAGTCGACCTCGCCCGCGTAGAGCACCGCGTTGCGGCCGCGGCCGATGTCGATGAACGCCGCCTCCATCGAGGGCAGCACGTTCTGCACCCGGCCGAGGTAGACGTTGCCGACCAGCGAACCGCTGCCCGACGAGGTCACGAAGTGCTCCACCAGGACGCCGTCCTCCAGCACGCCGATCTGCGTGCGGTCGCCTCGCTCGCGCACCACCATCGTGCGCTCGACGGCCTCGCGACGGGCCAGGAACTCGGACTCGGACAGCACGGGGGCGCGGCGGCGACCGGCCTCGCGGCCGTCGCGGCGGCGCTGGCGCTTGGCCTCCAGCCGGGTCGACCCGCGGACGCTGCGCACCTCGCTCTGCGCGGCCTCGGAGTCGGCCTTGTCGTCACGCGCGTCGCGGCTGGGCTCGCGGACGTGGACGACCGTGTTCGGCGGGTCGTCCTCGCTCGGCGCGGCCTCTTCCTCGGCGCCGGTCTTGCGGCGGCGGCGACGCCGACGGCGGCGGCTGCCCGCGCCGTCCTCGTCGGCCGAGGTCTCGTCGGCGGTCTCCGCCTCGGTCTCGGCCTCGGCGACCTCGGCCTGCTCCTCGCCGGGCTCGTCGTCGCCGTTGTCCTCGACGCCCTTGCCGCGACCGCGGCCACGCCGGCCACGACGGCGGCGGCGGCGGCCTTCGCCCTCGTCACCGGCGTCGTCGGCGGCCGCGTGGTCGTCGGAGTCGTCCTCGGTGTCGTCGAGGTCGTCGTCCCGGCTCACCGGCGGCGCTTGCTTGGCCACCGGGGTCGGCGGCAGGAACACCGCCGACGGCGGGGCGAACAGCGGCACCAGCGGCGCGACCTCACGGGCCACCGCCACCGGTTCCTCGGTCTGCTCGTCCACTTCGCCGGTGACGATGTCGTCCCAGTTCAGCAGGCTCTCGGCGACCTTGAGCGCGAGATCGCGGCTCACGCTCGACTGCACGCCCTTGACCGTCTCACCGAGGTCGGCGAGGGCGGCCACCACGTCCTTGCTGCTCGCGCCGAGCAACTTGGCCAGCGCGTGCACCCGCAGCTTGGCGGGCAGATCCGCCAGTTCCGGGTGTGCGGATGTGGCGCTACCCCCGCCGGCGGCGCCGGCGGGCTTTTCCTTGTTCGACAATGCAGCTCCTCCGCCCCCGGGCGCGTCCCAACCGACGCGGCCGCGCAGGGGCCTCTCCGTGTCCACTCACCGCCGCGGCTGGCGGCGGGAATCCTTGCCTTTCGCCGTGGCGCGCACACCCGTGGGGGCACGCGGCACAGCAGGTCCCATAACACTGTTCGACGACGCCGTCAGCGCCGTTCCGATCACTGCCCGGTCAGACCTCCGCCGCCCTGTCCAGGGCAAGCGGGTCGACCAGGCCGCCTTCATCGTCCAGCCGCCCCTGCGCCATCCGGGTCGCCTTCGCGGGGACCGGCGGAACCAGGTCGGCGACGACTCGGAGCGCGCTCAGCACGTCGTCGGGTCTCACGGTAGGGGTTGTCTGCCGTACGACCGTCATGAGTATCCCACACGGCTGTGACAAATCTCGTCCATCGTGTCCCGCGTCGCTCGAATGCACCCCTACCAAGTCCAGCACCGCGGCCGACACGATCGCCGGCCGGACGTCCACGATCTTCTTCCCGTCCTTGGTCAGGCGCTCGACCTCGACCGATGCCGCGGCCATCAGCCTCGTCACGGCTTCGGTCAGAACTTCGGGCGACACGCCGGGCAGCTCGACCCGCCAGGCACTGGCCTCGATCCGCTCGGGCAGCGTGCCGCCCGCCGACCGGACGACCTCCAGCACGTCCAGACCGGGCGGCAGCACGGCGTCCAACGCGGTCCGCAGCGCATCGGGGTCGACCTGTTCGACGACCTGGACCTCGACGTACTCGGCCTCGCTGGCCACGCCGGTCGGCGCCGCCCCGACCCATGACACCTTCGGGTGAGGGCTGAAACCCTGGGAGTAGGCCATGGGGACACCCGCCCGACGCAGCGCACGCTCGAACGTGCGTGCGATGTCACGATGTGACGTGAACCGCAGTCGACCGCGCTTCGCGTAGCGCAGTCGGAGCTTCTGCACAGGTGCGGCCGACGGGTTGGGCTGCTGCTGGCGGCTCAGTGCTACTCCCCTTGGGTGCCGGGTGGGCCCGCGAAGGGGTGAGCACCCCCGACGGTCCACGCTCCTACTCCACCAGGACGGTACCTTGGACCTGTTCGGCACCGTTGCGCTTGTCTGGTCCGCGCCGTCTGGCTACCGTCCGGCAACGCCCCCGACCCGGTCCAGCCCTGGAGGTCCCCCGTGCCTCTGCACCGCCGCGTCCAAGCGGTCGCGGTCAGCGCGGCGCTGCTCGCGACCGGCTGCCTATCGGTGATCCCGGCGGCCGCGGCCGAGCCCGAGGAGCCGGTGACCGCGGTGGACTGCGTCCAGCCCGGTCCGACGTTGCGCTACCTGGTCGTGTTCGCCCCCGGCACCAGCGCGCCGCTGGCCGAGGCGGAGATCGCGGCCGCGTGCGGCGGCACCGCCCGGTACTACCCGCAGATCGCGGTGGCCGTCGCCGTGTCGCCGGACCCCCGGTTCGGGCAGCGGATCGGCACCCACCGGGCCTACAGCGCCCAGCTCGACGGCCTGTCCAAGCGCACCGGCGCGCCCGCCCGGCACAAGAAGAGGGACGACGAGGCCACCGGGACGCCCCCTTCGGCGGGCACGACCGACCGCACGGCCGAGCAGTGGGACATGGACCTGATCCGGGCGGCCGAGGCGCACGCGGTGAGCACCGGCAGCCGGGACGTGGTGGTGGGCGTGCTCGACTCGGGCATCGACCCCGCGCACCCCGACCTGGTCGGCGCGCTCGACCCGGCGCTGTCGGCGGGCTGCACGACCGGTGTGGCGGACCCGTCGCCCGCCGCGTGGACGCCCACCACCTCCGGTCACGGCACGCACGTGGCCGGCACGATCGCGGCGGCCGACGACGGCCTGGGCACGACGGGTGTGGCGCCGGGCGTGCGGATCGCGTCGGTGAAGGTCGTGGACGACGCCGGGTTCATCTACCCCGAGTACGCGGTGTGCGGGTTCATGTGGGCCGCCGAGCAGGGCATGACCATCACCAACAACAGCTACTTCATCGACCCGTGGGTGTTCACCTGCCAGAACAAGCAGGGCCAGTCCGTGGTCTACGAGGCGGTGCGGCGGGCGGTCGAGCACGCCTCCGGGCGCGGTGTGCTGGCGGTGGCGGCGGCGGGCAACGCGGCGGCCGACCTGACCAAGCCGGGCCGGGACGTGCTGAGCCCGACCAACGCCGCGCCGGAGGACGTCCAGCCGCGGCCGGTGGACAACACGTGCCTGGTGCTGCCCGCGCAGCTGCGCAACGTGGTGGCGGTGTCGTCGGTGGGTGCGGACAAGGTCAAGGCCGGGTACAGCTCGTACGGGCTGGGCGCGGTGGACGTGACCGCGCCGGGCGGTGACCGCAGGCAGGTGCCCGACGACGGGCGCAGCGGGTGCGTGCTGTCGACGGTGCCCGCCGCCGGCTACGACTACTCGTGCGGCACGTCGATGGCCACGCCGCACGTGACGGGGGTGGCGGCGCTGCTGGCGTCCAGGCACCCGGGTGCCTCCGCGGACGACCTGACCCGGATGCTCAACGCGCGGGCGGAGACGGTGCCGTGCCCGGCGGACTACGACCTCAACGGCACGGGCGTGCAGGACGCGTACTGCACGGGGTACTCCGAGTACAACGGCTTCTACGGGCACGGCCTGGTCGACGCCCTGGCCGCGGTGCGGGAGTAGGTCAGGCCGAGTACTGGTCCTGGTGGCGGCGCAGCGCGCCCGCCAGGTCCGCGCGGCCGGCGATGCCGAGCTTGCGGTAGGCGCCGGACAGGTGCAGCTCGACCGTGCGGCGGGTGAGGAACAGGGCCTCGGCGATCTGGCGGTTGGTCAGGCCCTGGGCGGCCATGCCCGCCACGCGGGTCTCCTGCTTGGTCAACCCGTGCACGGTGCCGTGCGCGGTGGCCGGCTCGCACGCGCGCAGTTCCTCGGCGGCACGGCGGATCAGCGGCTTGGACTCGCACCGGGCGCTGATCTCGACCGCCTGTCTCAGGTACGGGATGGCGCGTTCCGCCTGACCGCGGCGGCGCAGTCGCGCGCCCAGTTCCAGCAGCGCCTCGGCGTGCAGGAGGCGGGCGACGGAGTCGGTCACGTACTCGACCGCCTTGAGCAACGCCCGGGTGGCGGCCTCGTCGTCGGTGGTGAGGCCGACGGAGATCAACGCGGTGCCCATGGCCCGCGGGGTGCCCCAGCGCTTGGCGCGGGCGAGGTCGTCGGCGGCCAGTCCGGCGGCGGCCTCACGGCGTCCCAGCGCGAGGTGTGCCCGCACCGCCAGCGACCGCCACGGCAGGATCGCCGGGCTGTCTACTTTGGACGCGGTGAGTCTTCGCCCGCATTCGAGCAGGTCGGCCAGCGCGCCGACCGGGTCGTCGGTGGCGAGCTTGAGCTTGCCCCGCGCGAACAGCGTCACGTTGTGCTGGAACAGCTCCGGCAGCTCGTCGGCGAAACCGTGGCGCGCCAGCAGCTCCCGGGCCTCCTCGAACCGGCCGAGGTCGACCAGCACCTCGGCCAACCGGGCCGCGCACAGGATCGCCATGGGGCACACCGCGACCGCGCCCAGTTCGTCGAACAGCCGCAGCTGCCACTTCAGGAACGTCTTGGCGCGCACCAGGTCGCCGCGGGCCAGGAAGTCCATGCCGTGCGCCATCGAGACGACCGTGCCCTTGCGCAGGTGGTAGTCGTGCGGCTCGGCCTCGCTGCCGATCATGCGGCGGAACCGCTCGGACAGGTCGGGCGCGTCGGCCATGAAGCACGTGCTGACGGTGAACACGAACGGTTGCACGAACACGTCGACCCGCTCGCCCTCCAAGGCCTCGGCGGCGTGGCGCAGGGCGTCCTCGGCCGACTCGCCGCGCAACGCGTGCCCGAGCGACAGCAGGGCGGAGTGGACCTGCCGCAGCCGGGGCGGGCGCGGCACCTCGGACTCCAGCTCGTCGGTGAACATGCTGGCGCGCAACGCCAGGGCGACGTCGTTGCCCGCGCTGGCCAGGTACGACATGACCCGCAGCTCCCACGACTCGTCGTGTTCCTGGGAGGTGAGGCGGGACGCCAGTTGCAGGCCGATGGACACCGCGAGGCGGGCCTCCGGGCCGCTGCACAGCCGCAGCAGCATGGTGACCGCCTGCCCGGCGGCGGAACGCGCGTCGTCGGCGTGGGCCAGCGCGTCCCGGAGCCGGTCCATGCCCGCGGCCTGGTCGACCAGGAACGTGATGTGCACGAGTTCGAGCTGCACGGCCAGCCGGTCGTCGGACGACAGGCGTTCCTCCAGCGCGCGCTCCAGGTAGTCCTGTGCGGCGTCCAGCCGGTCGTCGTGGGTCGCTTTGCGGGCCGCGCGGCGCAGGACCTCCACGCCCCACGCGAGCGGCACGCCGCGCGCCTCGCGGAGGTGTTCGGCGATCCGGTCGTCGGGCGCGCCCGCGGCCCGCAGCAGCACGGCGGCGCGCGTGTGGTCGGCGGCCCTGGTGGCGACGGGGAGGTCGGCCAGCACGGCGTTGCGCAGGTAGCTGTGGCTGAAGCCGAGGGGGTAGTCGTCGCGGAACACGTGCAGCCGCACGAGGCCGTCGATGAGCCGCAGCGCGCGCCGGGGTTCGACGTCGGCCATCGCGGCCAGACGGTCCACGGTCGCGTCCTCCCCCAGCACCGCCGCGGCGCGCACCACCTCCGCCGCGCCTTCGTGCCGGCGCAGCCGCACCCGCAGCGCCGCGCCGATGTCGGCCGAGGCGAGCGCGTGCACGTCGGCCGCGGTCACGCCCGGGCGGTCGCGCAGCTGGTTCGCCAACGCGGCCAGGAGTTTGGGGTTGCCCCTGGTCACCTCGCGGCAGGCCGCCGCGGGCGCGTCGCCGACCAGTTGGGCCACCGCCGCCACGTCCAACCCGGCCAGTTCCAGGTGCTCGTGGTGCGCGCCCACCAGTTCCGGCAGCGTCACCTCGCCGACCGGCGCCTGGCCGGTGGTGGCGGCCAGCACGACCGCCAGGGGCCGGTCGGTCACCCGGCGCAGCACGTAGGCCAGGCAACGCAGGGACCAGCTGTCGGACAGGTCCACGTCGTCCACGGCCAGCAGCAGCGGTCCGCGGCCCAGCGCCGCCTGGACCACGCGGTAGAACCAGTCCAGCGACTCGGCCGACCCGCCGTCCAGCCCTTCGGCGAGCCTGCCGATCACGCCGCCGCGCAGGTCGCTCTCCAGTCGCGCACCGGTGGCGGCCGCCACCGTGAAGCCCAGACCGCGCGCGTCCCGCGCGATCGCCGCCAGCAGGGTCGACTTGCCGATCCCGATCTCACCGGTGACCAGCAGGGTCGTGGCCCGGCCCGCCAGCACGCCGTGCAGCAGCGCACGGGCGGCGCGCAGTTCGCGGTCCCGGCCGGACAATGTGGGGTTCGGTGCGGTCACCGGAAAGCTCCGATCTGCTGCGGCGCAGCCCGGGCGGTGGATCGGAACCACCACGGTAGGACACCTGTCCAGTCCCCTGGGTACCGAAGGATCGCCATCGCGGCGGTCGGATTTCCTTCGGTACCCACCGTAGAGACGCCTCGCCGGTCTTCGGCCAGAATCGAGTCCTCACTGCCGCGAGCCGATTCACCGGACTTGCGGGCAAATGCGCGTGACCGGTCGTCGATTTCTCCGCGTTGCCCGGACTCGCGCTTTCTCAATTCCACTCGTGCAAGGCGCGGCGCAAGATCTTCATCGCGTTGTAGACGCGGGACTTGACGGTGCCCTCCGGAATGCCGAGCACCAGCGCCGCCTCGCGCACGGTGCGACCGCGCACGTAGGTCTCGTAAATCACCGCGCGGTGCTCCTCGCCGAGCCTGCCGATCACGTCGTTGATCACCATGATGGACAGCCGCTGTTCGGTGTCGTCCGGGACTTGCGCCGCGTCCGGGCTGGTCAGCTCTACTTCCTGAGGCCTGGATCGCCTCGTGCGCCACCCGTCGATGACGATCCTCCTGGCCACGGTGAGCAGCCAGCCGCGCAGCATCCGCGGGTCGCGGACCAGCGTCTCGGCGTTCTGCCACGCACGGATCAAAGTTTCCTGGACCACGTCCTCGGTCCACTGCCGGTCATAGTTGGTCAAGCCGAGCACATGGGCGTGCAACGCGCCCTTGAACTGCTCGTACAGCGTGGTCACGAGTTCTTCCCCGGACCGCCCGCCGGCCATCCGGACACCGCCCAGTGAATTCATGGAGTAACCGACCTCCTGGAGTTCGCGCGCGGCGGGGCGAATGCGACTGTCGCGAACGTACTACAACGCAAGGCCGCGATCCACCACTGTCGGACAGTTGTGGACGGCATTACCGTGCGTTCTAGGGGACACATCGTGTTGGCCGTCCGGACGGTTCTCGAGTACCTGTGTGATGTAGATCACATATCTTAATTGAACCTTCTGTCGAACCGCCGCACACGACGTTCGTAGTTCCTCTGCAGAGGGTGGATCAGGTCTTTAACAGGGGGTGCGCACGTGGTGGTCGCGGTCTCGGAACACGACGCCGGGGTGTGGGACGTCGCCACGCTGTCCGGGCGGATGGCGTACGTGGCGATGTGCCTGGCCGCGTGCTGGGGGGTGCTCACCGCGACCGGCTGGGTCCGCAAGATCACCGGCCGGTCGGCGCTGCGCACCACCCACCAGGTCCTGGGCACGTTCGCCATCGCGGCGGCCGTCGTGCACGCGGTGACGTTCCTGTTGCTGGACAACGGTTCGCTGGCGGTCTACCAGCTCGTGCTGCCGCTGGTGGGTGGTGGCGAGGTGCGGCACGCGCTCGGCGTGGTCGGCCTGGAGCTCATGCTCGCCGCCGCGGTGACGGCCGCGTTGCAGAACTCGGTGTTCTACCGCAACTGGTTGCGCCTGCACCGGCTCGCGTACGTGGGCGTGTGGCTGGGCGCGATGCACGCCTGGCTGGGCGCCGCCGCGAGCGGGCACGTCGCCGTGGTGTGGATGGGTGGCATCACCGTGCTGATGCCCGCGATCACGTTGACCGTGCTCCGGTTCCTGCCGCCGCCCGTGCTCGTGCGGATGGGCGTGATCGAGGCCGACCCGCCGCCGGCGCCGGAGGGTCCGACGGGTGTCCGGGTCGCCGTGGACCACGAGCGGTGCCGGCACTACGCGCTGTGCCAGGCCCAGGCGCCCAAGGTGTTCCGGGTGCTGGACGACGGGCGGCTGCGCTACGCCCGCAACCCCGACGCCGACCAGGCGCCGCAGGTGCGCGCGGCGGCACGGGTGTGCCCGATGCGGGCGATCCGGGTCGACGGGGCACCGGCCCGCCCGGGGGCGGTCGGTTCGTGAGCGGCCGGCCCTTCGTGAGCGGTCGGCCATCGCGGGCGGTCAGCCCTTCGCCAACGGTCGACCGGCCAGCGGTCGGCCCGCCGCCGGTCAGCCCTTCGTCAGCGCCGGGTTGCGCACCGGTGAGCCCTTGCCGACCGGCGAGATCGGCAGCAGCGCCCGACCGGTCGGGCCCACCTCGATGTCGGTGCCCATCGCCGGGCACACACCGCAGTCGAAGCACGGCGTCCAGCGGCAGTCGTCCTGCTCGCGCTCGTCGATCGCGTCCTGCCAGTCCGCCCAGAGCCACTCCTTGTCCAGCCCCGAGTCCAGGTGGTCCCAGGGCAGGACTTCCAGCTCCTCGCGCTCCCGCGTGGTGAACCAGGCCAGGTCCACGCCCAACGGGGTCAGCTCGGCCTCGGCGGCGGAGACCCAGCGGTCGTAGGAGAAGTGCTCGGACCAGCCGTCGAACCGGCCGCCCTCGCGCCACACCCGCTCGATGACCCGGCCGATGCGCCGGTCGCCGCGCGAGAGCAGGCCTTCGATCAGCGACGGCTTGCCGTCGTGGTAGCGCATGCCGATGTTGCGGCCCAGCGCGCGGTCGGAGTTCACCGCCTCGCGCAGCAGGCGCAGCCGGTTGTCCACGGTCTCCGGGTCGCACTGCGCGGCCCACTGGAACGGCGTGTGCGGCTTGGGCACGAACCCGCCGATGGAGATGGTGCAGCGGATGTCCTTGCGGCCGGACACCTCGCGGCCCGCGCGGATGACGTTCTTGGCCATCTCGGCGATCTGGACCACGTCGTCGTCGGTCTCGGTGGGCAGACCGCACATGAAGTACAGCTTCACCTGCCGCCAGCCCGCGCCGAACGCCGCGCTGACGGTGCGGATCAGGTCCTCTTCCGACACCATCTTGTTGATCACGCGCCGGAGGCGCTCACTGCCGCCCTCCGGGGCGAACGTGAGGCCGGAGCGGCGGCCGTTGCGGGACAGCTCGTTGGCCAGGTCGATGTTGAACGCGTCCACGCGCGTCGACGGCAGCGACAGGCTGGTGTTGGTGCCCTCGTAGCGGTCGGCGAGGCCCTTGGTGATCTCGGCGATCTCCGAGTGGTCCGCGCTGGACAGCGACAGCAGGCCGACCTCCTCGAACCCGGTCGCCTCCAGGCCGCGCTGCACCATCGCGCCGATGCCCTCGATGGACCGCTCGCGCACCGGGCGGGTGATCATGCCCGCCTGGCAGAACCGGCAGCCGCGCGTGCAGCCGCGGAAGATCTCCACGCTCATCCGCTCGTGCACGCTCTCCGCGAGCGGCACCAGCGGCTGCTTCGGGTACGGCCACGCGTCGAGGTCCATCGTGGTCCGCTTGAACACCCGGTACGGCACCCGCTCGCGGTTGGGCACCACGCGCTGGATGCGCCCGTCGGGCAGGTACTCCACGTCGTAGAACCGGGGCACGTACACGCCGCCGGTCTCGGCGAGCCTGGTCAGGACCTCGTCCCGACCGCCGGGACGGCCCTCGGCCTTCCACGCGCGGACGATGTCGGTGATCTCCAGGACGGCTTCCTCGCCGTCGCCGAGCACCGCCGCGTCCACGAACGGCGAGATCGGCTCCGGGTTGAACGCCGCGTGCCCGCCGGCCACCACGATCGGGTGGTCCTCGGTGCGGTCGGCGGCGTGGATCGGGATGCCGGCCAGGTCGAGCGCGTTGAGCAGGTTCGTGTAGCCGAGTTCGGTGGCGAAGCTCACCCCGAGCAGGTCGAACGCGCCCACCGGCCGGTGGCCGTCGACGGTGAACTGCGGGACGCCGTGCTCGCGCATCAGCGCTTCCAGGTCGGGCCACACCGCGTACGTGCGCTCGGCCAGCACGTCCGGCTGCTCGTTGAGGACCTCGTAGAGGATCATGACGCCCTGGTTGGGCAGCCCCACCTCGTAGGCGTCCGGGTACATCAGCGCCCACCGCACCGCGGCGGCGTCCCAGTCCTTCACGGTGGCGTTCAGTTCCCCGCCGACGTACTGCACCGGCTTGGACACCCTCGGCAGCAGGGGTTCCAGGGCGGGGAAAACCGACTCGACGCTCACGCCGACCAGGGTAACGGCAGCGTCATCACCCATCAGAACAGCGGTCCGGTGATGGTGAGGCCCAGTTCGGCACCAGGACCGGCGTAGAGGCCGAAGAACATCAACGCGCCGCCCGCCAGGGACACGTCCTTGTTGAACTGGGTCATCTCCACCTGCCTGGCCTGCCGGTCGGTCTGCTTCCAGAAGTCGTGCATGAGGAACGCCGTCGGCAGCAGGAACAGCGCCAGCAGCAGCGCGCCGAGGTCCGCCCACACACCCAGGAGCACCATCAACCCGGCGACGACCAGGAGCACGCCGCTGCCGACCGTGGCCGCCCTGGCCGACGGGACGCCCTTGGCCGCGGCGTAGCCCGCCATGGCCTCGGACTGCGTGAGGTGGCCCACCGCCGAGCCGAAGAACAGCAGGACGAACAGGATGCGACCGATGAGTGCGACGACGTCCACGATCGACCTCCGGTGCTCGGCGTGCGTCCAGTGTTCAGCCAGGTCAGGTCAACAGCAACCGGCCGAGCCTGCGTGCCGCCACGACCACTCCGACGACCACCATCACGGCGAAGTAGGCGACGTGCGTCAACGCGCCCCAGCTGACGTAACCGGTGGTCAGCGCCCTCATCAGCTCGATCGCGTGGTAGAGCGGCGTCCACCGCACCACCGCCTGCAACCAGCCCGGGTAGACCGACAGCGGGTAGAAGGTGGTGGAGAACAGGAACAGCGGCATCACGGCCAGCTGCACCAGGTCGAAGTCGTGCCACGAGCGCATGAACGTGGCCGCGGCCATGCCGACCGCCGCGAACGCCAGCGCGACCAGCAGGCACGCGGGCAGCGCCAGCAGCGCCCACGGCGAGCTGATGAGCCCGAACCCGAGCATGACCACGATGAACCCGCCCGAGTACAGGCCGCCGCGGATGAGGCACCAGGTGGCCTCGCCGACCGCGATGTCGACCGGGCCGAGCGGGGTGGCCAGCACGGCCTCGTAGGTCTTGGCGTACTTGAACTTGAAGAACAGGTTGAACGTCGCCTCGAACACCGCGCCGTTCATCGCGGCGGCGGCCAGCAGCGCGGGGGCGACGAAGACGGCGTAGGGCATCGGCCCGCCGGGGCCCTCGACCGTGGTGACCAGCTGCCCCAGGCCGTAGCCGAGGGAGAACAGGAAGAACAGCGGCTCGAAGAAGCCGGAGAGCACCGGCATCCACGCACGCCTGCTGACCAGGTACGACCGCTCGACCAGGACGTGCGAGCGGCCCGCGTACAGACCGGGTGGGATGACCCGCAGCAGCAGGCCGTTGCCGCGCGCCGGCGGTACCGGCGTGGCTTCGCGCTCGCGGACGGGGGCGTCGGCCCGGGGGGAGGACTCGCGGGTCATACGGCCAGCCTCCGGTGGAAGTAGCGGCGGCCCAGGACGACACCGATCGCGACCAGGGCGGACAGGTAGGCCACGTGGCCCAGGGCGGGCAGCGGGCTCAGGGCGCCGAACGTCACGCCGCGGGCCAGCTCGATGCCGTGCCAGACCGGGGTGAGCCAGGCCAGCGGGTGCAGCCAGCCCGGCAGCTGGCTCAGCGGGAAGAACCCGCCGCTGAACAGGGTCATCGGCAGCACCAGGAAGCGGAAGACGGCGTTGAACGAGTCCGGCTTCTCCCTGGTCGCGGCGTAGGCGACCAGGGGTGCGCTGAACGCCATGCCGGCCAGGGTGGCGATCGGCACGGTCAGCACCGCCCACGGGTTGGTGATCGCGCCCAGCACGACGGCGATGAGCAGGAACACGGCGGCGCCGCCGGCCAGGCGCAACGCGATCCACAGCAGCTGGCCGTAGAGCACCTGGGCGGGGGTCACCGGGGTGGACACCACCGCCACGTACGTGCGCTGCCACTTGAACGCCGAGAACACCGCCCACGTCGACTCGAACGCGGAGTTCTGCACGGCGGTGATGACCACCAGCGCCGGCGCCAGGTACACCAGGTACGGGTGGCCGCCGGTGGCCTCGCCGGCCCGGACCTGGGAGCCGAAGCCGACGCCCATGGCCAGCAGGAACAGCACGGGTTGCAGGAAGTTGGAGATGACCGTGGCCCGCCAGTTGCGGCGGTACCAGGTCCAGTGGTTCTCGACCGCGACCAGCGTGGCGCGCCACGAGCCGGCGACTCGGGTGCTCATCAGTCCACCAACGTCCGGCCGGTCAGGCGCAGGAACACGTCCTCCAGGCTGCTGCGGCGGACCAGGCTGGACACCGGCCGCACGCCCCGCGCGTGTGCCGCGGACAGCGCCGCCTCGCCGTCGGAGGTGTAGAGCAGCACCCGGTCGGGCAGCACCTCGACCCGGTCGGCCAGGTCGCGCACCTCGGCGGCGCTCTGCTCGCCCGGCGGGAAGCGCAGCTCCAGCACCTCCTTGGTCGAGTAGCGGCGGATCAGCTCCGCGGGCGAGCCCTCGGCCGCGATCCGGCCGCCGTCCATCACCACCAGCCGGTCGCACAGCTGCTCGGCCTCGTCCATGTAGTGCGTGGTGATGATGAGCGTGACGCCGGACTGCTTGAGCCGGAACAGCCGGTCCCACAGCAGGTGGCGGGCCTGCGGGTCCAGGCCGGTGGTCGGCTCGTCGAGCAGCAGCAGTTCGGGGTCGTTGACCAGGGAGCGGGCGATGGTGAGCCGCCGCTTCATGCCGCCCGACAGCGGTTCCACCTCGGCGTCGGCGCGGTCGGTGAGCTGGGCGAAATCCATCAGCTCCACGGCCCGCTCGCGCACCGCCGCCCGGGACAGGCCGAAGTAGCGGCCGTAGACCTGGAGGTTCTGCCGGACGGTGAGCTCGGTGTCGAGGTTGTCCTGCTGCGGCACCACGCCCAGGCGCGCGCGGATCCGCGGGCCGTCGGTGTCCGGGTCCATGCCCAGCACGCGCAGCTCGCCGCCCGTGCGCGGTGACACGCAGGCCACCATCCGCATGGTCGAGGACTTGCCCGCGCCGTTGGGGCCGAGGAAGCCGAACGCCTCCCCCTTGCTCACCTCGACGTCGATGCCCCGGACGGCTTCGAAGGAGCCGAAGTGCTTGGTCAGGCCGTTGGCGTGGACGAGGGTGGAGGTCACGTTCGTCACGGTAGCGGCGTGGTCCGACATTCCCGGAACCGTTTTAGGGTGGCCGGGTGGAGATCGACCTCAGCCGGCCGTCGGTGGCCGACGAGAAGCTTCGGGCCGAGGTGCACGAGGTGCTGCACGCCGTGGTGGCCGCCGGGGGCGCGATCGGGTGGCGCGAGCCGCCGGGACGCGCGGAGACCGACGCGTGGCTGGACGGCGTGCTCGGGTCGCCGGGGGACGGCGCGCTCGTCGTGGCGCGGGTGGACGGCGTGCTGCGCGGCACGGCGACGTGGCGCCGGGCCGGGAGCGAGGTGTTCGAGCACATGGCCGAGGTGCGGCGGGTGGCCGCGCACCCGGCGGCGCGTGGGCTCGGGTTGGGGGCTCGGTTGGTGCGCGCGGTGGTCGAGGACGCCCGTGCGGCCGGGTTGGAGGTGCTGACGCTGGGTGTGCGCGGCAACAACCACGGCGCGATCCAGCTGTACGAGAGCCTGGGCTTCCGCGAGTGGGGGCGGTTGCCGAACGTGATCGCGGTGGGTGACGTCCGGTTCGACGACGTCCGCATGTACCTGCCCCTGGGTCACCGGGAGGGCGTCGTGCTGCACGGCTCGGCGCCGGGCGGCCTCGGCTCGTCGCCGCCGCGGTACCAGTCGGTCGGCCGGTAATCACCTCGCCGGGTCCGGGCGGATCGCGTGCACGGGTGACTCGGGTGCACGAACGGGTGGCCAATCGCTTGGTGTGACCGTGCCGGGTACTACTCCAGGACACGAAATCCGCATCGCACCCCCGCCTGATCGCCTCACCGGTTCCGGGCCGTGCGGACTTCGTCACCCGTACGCTCACGCGGAGGAATCCCGATCATGCGAATGCACCAGCGCTTCGCGATACTCGCCTGCTGCCTCGCCCTGGCGCCGGTGGCCGCCCCGACGGCCGCGCTCGCCGCGACCGCGGGCCTGGTCACCAGCGTCACCGAGGGCGGCAGGCTGGTCCTCTACGCCGACGACCCGGTGGCCGGGAACGAGGTCGTGCTCCCCGACGCCGGCTGGTACGAGCACTTCGTGCGGACCGAGAAGTGGGTGTTCACCTTCCACCGGAAGGACAACAACTACACGATCAGGTTGCCGGACCACGACCTGTGCTGGCACCGCGACCACAAGCCCGATCGAACGCGGGTGAAGGTCGAGGCCTGCGGCACCGCCAGGTCCGCGCGCTGGATCCTCGACCCGGTCGACGACGGCGACCGGGTGGCGGTGATCCGCCCGGCGGGCCGCGTCAACGAGGCGCTCACCGTCGGCACCGCGTCGGGCAACCGGTGGAACCACGTGGTCCTGCGCCCCTACAGCGAGCTGGGCATTCAGCACTGGCAGGTGCCGGTCGAGGTCCGCTGACCCGGCCACCCGCCCCTCGAGACGCCGACGGCCCGGACACCGGGCGGGCGTCCGGGCCGTTCGTGATCGGCGGCTCGGCGGTTCAGAGGTTCGGGAACCAGAGCTTGATCTCGCGCTCGGCCGACTCCGGCGAGTCCGAGCCGTGGACCAGGTTGAACTGGACCTCCAGGCCGAAGTCGCCGCGGATCGTGCCGGGGGTGGCCTTGTCCACCGGGTCGGTGCCGCCGGCCAGCTGGCGGAACGCCGAGATCGCCCGCGTGCCCTCGACCACCATCGCGACCAGCGGGCCGCCGGTGATGAACTCGACCAGGTCGGCGAAGAACGGCTTGCCGTCGTGCTCGGCGTAGTGCTGCTCGGCGGTCGCGCGGTCCACGGTGCGCAGTTCGAGGCCGGCCAGGTGCAGGCCCTTGCGCTCGATGCGGGAGATGACCTCGCCGACCAGGCCGCGGCTGACGCCGTCGGGCTTGACCAGGACCAGGGTGCGCTCGCTCACGGCGGTCGGTACTCCTTCGTACGGGATTGTGCAACTCGGTCAAGGGTAGCCGGAGGTTCGACGACGCCCTGCCGTGACCACCGCCAAGCCCTCGCCCGCACCGTGCGGTCAACCGCGGTCCGGGATGGGTGCGGCACCCGCTCGGACGAAGACCGGGATGCGGTCGAGGGGTGCGGCGGCGTCCACTGTGGTCCCGCCGACGGCGGGTGCGCCGGTCCACGCGTCGGTCCAGTCCGTTCCGGCGGGCAGGTACACGGTCCTGGCGCGTGCGCGGTACTCGGTGACGGGTGCGACCAGCAGGTCGGGACCGAACATGAACTGGTCCTCCACCTGCCAGGCCCGCTCGTCGTCGGGGAAGTCGACGAACAGCGGCCGCATCGGCGGCAGGCCGGTCCCGTGCGCGACGCGCATCTGGTCCAGGACGTACGGCTTGAGCCGTTCCCGCAGGTGGAGTTGGTCGCACAGGATCGGGTAGGCGGTCTCGCCGAAGGACCACAGCTCGTTGGGTCCTCCGGTCATCTCGGCGGTGAACGGCTGGTTGGGCGCCCGGTCGCCGTGCAGGCGCAGCAACGGGGTGAAGACCGCGTACTGGAACCAGCGGATCACCAGCTCGCGGAACTCCTCGTCGTCCGGGTCGCCGCCGAGGAAACCACCGATGTCGCTGTTCCACCACGGGATGCCGCTCATCGCCATGTTCAGCCCGGCCCTGACCTGCACGGCGAGCGAGCCGAACGTGCTGGCGATGTCACCGGACCACACCGCCGCGCCGTACCGCTGGCTGCCCGCCCACGCCGACCGGATCAGCAGCACGACCTCGTCCTCCCCCTCCTCCCGCATCCCCTCGTAAAAGGCCTGCGCGTGCACGAGGGGGTAGAGGTTGGCCACGGCGCGGCCCGGACCGGCGTGGTAGACCGCGTTCTCGGCGAGTTCGGACGCGAGGTCGGGCTCGCAGGCGTCCAGCCACCACACCTTGATGCCGTGCGGGAGGTAGTTGCGCTTGACCTGTTCCCACAGGTAGCGGCGGGCGGCCGGGTTGGTCGAGTCGACGTAGGCCGTTTCCACGTACCCGGACGGGTCGGGCCAGTGCTGCCGGGTCAGCCCGCCGCCGGTCCGGCCGACGAGCAGGCCCGCGCGCCGCATGGGCTCGTAGTTCTCGCTGGCGGGACCGACGTTCGGCCAGACGGAGACCATCAGCCGCACGCCCATCTCGTCCAGCTCCCGCACCATCGCCGCGGGGTCCGGCCACGAAGCCGGGTCGAACCGCCAGGAGCCCATGACGGGCCAGTGGAAGAAGTCGGCGACGATCACGCTCAGCGGCAGCCCGCGCCCGTGGTGCTCGCGTGCGACGGCCAGCAGTTCGTCCTGCGTCTTGTAGCGCAGCTTGCTCTGCCAGAACCCGGCCGCCCACTCCGGCATCACCGGCGGGTGCCCGGTCGCCTCGGCGTAGCGGGCGAGGATGTCGGCGGGACGGTCGCCGGCGGTGATCCAGTAGTCGATCTGCCGCGAGTCCCGCGCCACCCAGCGGGTCGTGTCCATGCCGAGCTCGACCCGCCCGACCGCCGGGTTGTGCCACAGCAGTCCGTAACCGCGGCTGGACACCAGGAACGGGATGGCGATCTCGCCGTTGCGCTGGACGAGGTCGATCACGCAGCCCTTCTGGTCGAGCCTGCCGTGCCCGTGCTGGCCGAGGCCGTAGAACCGCTCGCCCGGATAGCCGCGGAAGCGCTGCTCAAGCCCTTCGGAGGTGAAGTTGCGCGGACCGGGCCAGCCGATGTACGGCGGGGCCTCGGCCAGCAGCTCGGCACCGCTCGCGGTGGCGAGGAACCGCAGGTGGCCCCGCTCGTCGAGCTCGGCGGTGATCGCGCCGTTGACGATGCGGCGCTCCTCGACGACGACGCCTTCGGGCGGCCGTTTCGGGCTGAGCAACGCGCCGGGCAGGTCGTCGCGCAGGCTGTCGCGCGCCACCCGCACCCGCAGGCTGTCGGCTCCCCACGGCTCCACCCGCACGACCACGTCGGACGCGTGCCACTCCATTGTCTCCGTCATGAGACGTCGTTCCCTTCCGAGGATCGCGCCGTGGTGGGGGCTCTTCGCGGGCGCCTGTCGAAGCGCTTCGACAGGCGTCAGGTTAGTGAGGCCGCGATGGGGTGGCAAGGTCGTTCGCACACCTCGGCTGCTGCGGCAGCGCGCGTCGGACCGTCGTGAACGTGCTCGGCGCGCAGGAGCGGGAGTTCCGCACCCTGCGCGCCGAGCACGTCCGGTCAGGCGTCGGGCCGCCCGGCCACTAGCGGGTCAGGACCACGACCGAGCGGGGCGGGACGGTGATCGAGCCGGCCGCCACGGTGGCCTTGTCGCCGGCCAGGGGGTGGTTCTGCCAGGCGCCGGGGACGGCGGCGGACTTCGTGGTCGGGTAGGGGTTGACGATCACCAGGACGGCGTCCAGGGTCGGGTCGACGTCGGGGCCCGCGGTGTCGTCCAGGAGAGCGACGACGACGCCCGACTCGGCTGCGGGGAACGACAGCTTCTGCTGCACGAGCGCCGCGTCGTTCAGGGTGAACAGCGGCGACGACTTGCGGATGCGGAGGAGCTCCAGGGTGTTGTCCACGGCGGCACGCATGTCGGTGGTCGAGGGCTTCAGGGCCGGGTCGGCCAACAAGGGCGCGGCGTAGGGCCACTTGTCCTCGTTGTCCGCCGCGGGCGGCAGGCCGCGGGCGAAGCCGTTGTCCCGCAACGACGGGTCGTAGCGGTTGAACCAGTCACCCGAGTCGTAGCTGTTGCGGTCCAACGACTTCGAGCGCAGGAACTCCGCGCCGGCGTGCAGGAACGGTTGGCCCTGGCCGAGCAGCACGGGTGCCAGCGCCACCTTCTGCATCCGCACCCGGTCCGCCATGGACGTGCCGACGGGCAGTTTGTAGGTCTGCGAGTCGAACAACGTCTCGTTGTCGTGCGCGTCGACGTACGTGATCACGTCCGCGGGCGCGCCCGTGTAGCCGGCGGGCGAGCCGTTGTACGACACGTCGCGGCCCGAGATCACCCCACCGGCGGTGGACTCGAACCGGTACGACGCCATGTTGCCCGCCATGCCCAGCTTCACCAGGTCGGTGTAGTTGGCCAGCCGCGCGGTCACGTCGCCGTTGGCCGGCGCACCGTTCGGATCGCCCGCGAGCCCGGACGCCAGCCCCTGCACGCGGGGGTCGGCGTCGAACGGCCCGCCGCCGCGCACCGCGTCCCGCAGCCGGTCGCTGAACGTGCCGATGCCGGTGCCCGCCATGTTCGCCTGCGTGGCCTGCTCGAACCGGGCGTTGCCGGCGACCTCGCCGAAGTCCCAGCCCTCGCCGTAGATCCGGATCTTGCGCCCGTCGACGCCGTCACCGGCCACGGTCAACGCGTCCAGCGCCGCGCGCACGGCCAGCACGTTCGCCTTCGGGTGGTGGCCCATCAGGTCGAACCGGAACCCGTCCACCTTGTACAGGCGGGCCCAGCGCACGACCGAGTCGACGACGAGCTTGCCCATCATGGCGTTCTCGGTCGCGGTGTTCGCGCAGCACGTGGAGTTGGCCACGGTGCCGTCGAGGTTGAGCCGCTGGTAGTACCCGGGCACCACCTTGTCCAGCACGGACGTCGCCGCGTCACCGGAGGCGGCCGTGTGGTTGTACACCACGTCCACCACCACGCGGTTGCCGTTGTCGTGCAACGACTTCACCATCTCGCGGTACTGCTTCGAGCGGGCCCACCCGGTCTGCGCGTCGTCCGTCGCGTAGGAGCCCTCGGGCACGTCGTAGTGGTACGGGTCGTAGCCCCAGTTGAAGCCGTCCTTCGCGGCGGCCTCGCCGACGCACGCCTGCTGCGCCTGCGAGTCGGCGGGCGACGACGCCAGGTCGCACGCCGGTTCCCGCTGGTCCGAACGCTTCTCCGGGATGGTGGCGATGTCGAACGTCGGCAGCAGGTGCACGGTGTCCAAACCCTCGGCCGCCAGGGCGCGCAGGTGCGTCATGCCGACCGACGACGGGTGCGTGAACGCCCGGTACGTGCCCCGGTCGCCCGCCGGCACGGACGTGTCGCCGATCGAGAAGTCCCGGACGTGCAGCTCGGTGATGCCGTGCTCGGTCGGGTCGCCGTCCAGGCCGCGGGCGACGTGCCCGGCCCAGTCGGCGGGCATGGTGCGGGCGTCGCCGAGGTCGGCGAACTGCGAGTGCGTCGAGTTCACCGCCAACGCCACCGAGTACGGGTCGGTCACGGTCACCGTGCGCCCGGCGACGGTCACCTCGAACAGGTAGAACCTGTCCCGCCACGCCCCGGACGCCGACCACGAGCCGGACGCGTCGTCGCGGGTCATGGCGACGGTCGTGGCGGCGCCACCGGGTTGGTCGGACACCAGGAGCTTCACCGAGGACGCCGTGGGCGCCCACAACCGCGCGGTCACGCGGTCGCCGTCGAACGTCGGCCCGTAGGTCAACCGCGACGCGGCGGCGGCGAACCGGTCGTCCAGCACACCGGCGACCTGCACGCCCGTGCGGTGCCGCAGGCCGCCGCCGGAGTCGACGTGCACGGCGGACAGCTTGCCGCGCAACGCCTCGTCCAGCCGTTCGCCGTCACGCACCCGGAACACCGGCTTGCCCCGGAGGTGCGGGAACTGCGCGGGAACGGCGTCCGCCGACGGCTCCAGCCGCAGCACCTTGCCGTCGTGCTCCAGCCGGTAGCCGTCCGACGGCACCACCGGCACGTCCCACACCACCAGGTCTTTCGACACCCAGATCGCCTTGGCCTTGGTGAGGTCGTCGTCCACGCCCTCACCGCCCGACGGCGGCAGCACGTAGGAGATCGAGCCGTCCGGCTTGGTGGAGCCGGAGACGTACCAGACCTCGTAGCCGGTGCCCGTGACGTCGAGGAACTGGTCGGGCCCGGGGTCCTTCACGTCACCGCGGTGGATGATGTTGTTCAACCCGGGCGCACCCGGTTCCAGCGCGACCGACCAGTACACGCCGAACCCGTCGGTCCCGTCCGGCACGCGGGACTGGTTCCAGCCCGGGCTCGGTTCCAGCGACCCGGTCCAGTGGTAGAGCGTCCAGTCGGCGTAGTCGCCGTCGGGCCGGTGGTAGTGGATCACCGCCTGGTTCCGGGCGGCGGCCAGGCTCGCGTGCACCTTGTCGCCGTCGACCCACGCACGTCCCGCCGTGCGGCCGGAGGCTTCGACCGTGCCGCCGCGGACCACGGAGAACTCGACGGGCGCGGTCGCCGGGACCCTCGCCACTCCCCCGGTGAACGGGTGGTCGACGCCTGCCGCGCGCACCACGAGCCCGGTGGCGTCACCGGTGTGCGTGATGACGGCTTGGCCGGTCGCCGCGACCTCGCTGGCGTGCACCGCGGTCTGCCCCTGCGCCAACCACACCTGCGGTGTCGCGCTCGGGTCGACGAACCGGTCGCCGTCGGTGTCCTTCTCGTCGCCGCGGTGGGCGATGATGCCGACCGAGCGCGCGCCCGGCTTGAGCTTGACCCAGGCGAACCGGCCGTACGGCGTCTCACCGGCGAACGGCAGCGGCGCGTCCCACGTCGGCGCGTCCTCGACGTCGCCCCACGCGTGCAGGCCCCACCCGTCGTAGTCGCCCGCCGGGCGGTTGTAGTGCACCACCAGCCAGTCGGACGTCACCGTGCCGGGTTCCTCGACCGGGGGCGCGGCCACCAGGCCGAGCTTCGCGCCGTCCGCGCCCACCGTGCCCTTGGCGTCCTTGGCCACCACGCGCAGCTCGACGTCCTTGCCCACCGCCGCGCCGGGCAACCCGGCCAGGTCGGCGAACACCCGGTACGGCGCGGCGTCGTCGGTGCCCAGCACCTGCCAGTCGCGCTCGCCCTCGACCCGTGCGGCGAACGTGGCCTGCGCGTACGGCGAGGTGACGCCGTCGGCCCGCACCTCGACCCGGTCGTCCAGCACGGTGCCGGTCGGCGGCACGGCCAACGTCGGCGTGGGCGCGGCGGAGGGGATCTTGCCGGTCGACTTGAGCACCAGGGCGGACAGCGCGGGCACGGTCACGGTGACCTTGCCGCCCGCGGCGTCGACCTGCGAACCGGCGGCGGGCCAGATCGGGCGGTAGCCCCTGCCGGAGACGGGGACCTCGACGGTCGTGGGCGCGGTGCCCGCGTTGGCCACCACGACGTGCTCGACCTGCTGGGTGCGGCCCGTGCGGCTGAACGCGATCACGTCACCCTGGACGAGCCGCAACGCCTGGTTGCCGGCACGCCACACCGGGTCGCCGTCCACGAACTTCGCCAGGCCCTTGAGCTGCCGGTACAGCGGGTGGTCGGTGCGGAAGTTGTCGACCGCGCCGGTCCGGTCGCTGCCGATCAGCTCCTCGGCGGCGTACTCGGGGGTCGCGGAGGCGAACATGTCCTGGCGGGCCAGCTTGTCGCCGCCCGTGCCCGCGAAACCCTGCTCGTCGCCGTAGTAGACGACCGGGTTGCCCCGCCACAGGTACATCAGGGCGTTGCCCAGCTCCAGCCGGTCCAGCAGCTCGGCCTCGGAGATGTTCGGCCGGCTCTGCCGGACCATCCACGCGATGCGGCCCATGTCGTGGTTGCCGAGGAACGTCGGCAGCGAGGAGGCGTTGGAGTCGGCGTCGGTGTACCGGTCGTCCTCGACGAGCACCTCGCCGAGCCGGGCCGCGCCCTGGCCGGACAGGAACGTCGCCGCGCCGCTCTGGAACGGGAAGTCCAGCGCGGCCTGCATCCGGCCGGTGGTGGTGTAGCGGGAGGTGTTGGCCGGGTTCGCGTCGAACACCTCGCCGAAGACGAAGAAGTCCTTCTTGCCGCGCATCGCCGCGTACTGCTTCACGTGCGGCGCGAGGGCCTGCCAGAACTCCATGTTGACGTGCTTGACCGTGTCGACCCGGTAGCCGTCGATGCCCAGCGTGTCGATCCAGCTGGTGAAGATCCGCTTCATGCCCTTGACGACCGTCGGGTGCTCGGTCATCAGGTCGTCGAGGCCGAAGAAGTCGCCGTACTCGTTGGACTCGCCGCTGAACGTCGAGTCGCCGCGGTTGTGGTAGAGCTGAGGGTCGTTGAGCCAGGCCGGCGTCTTCTCGCCGTTGACCACCGGTGTGTAGGGCGCGGTGAGCTTCGGGAAGTCCTCCCGACCGGCGATCTCCGAAATGTCGACCGGGTTGCCCTGCTCGTCCAGGTAGGGCTGCGCGCCGGTGCTGACGTAGTCGTGCTCGCCCTCGGCGTAGTCGATCAGGTCCGCGGTGTGGTTGGCGACGATGTCGAAGAAGACCTTGATACCGCGGCGGTGCGCGTCCTGGATGAGCCGCCGCATGTCGTTGGTCGTGCCGAAGTGCGGGTCGAGCCTGGTGAAGTCGGTGGTCCAGTAACCGTGGTAGCCGGCCGAGATGTCGTCGCCGGAGCCCTGCACCCACCGGTTGGCGAACATCGGCGTCATCCAGATCGCGGTGACGCCCATGTCGTCCAGGTACTCGATCTTGTCACGCAGGCCCTTGAGGTCGCCGCCGTGGTAAAAGCCCTTGTCGGCGGGGTCGAAGCCGCTCTTGAGGCGGTCGGTCTCGGTCGTGCCGCCGCGGTCGTTGCGCGGGTCGCCGTTGGCGAACCGGTCGGGCATCACGAAGTAGAACCGCTCACCGGTCAGGTCGGCCCGCAGCGCGTCCTTGGCCAGCGCCCGGTCACCGTCCCGGGCGCCGGGGGCGATGTCGGTGACGGTTCCCACGGCGAGCCGCTGGACTTCGGGCGCGGCGCCGGTGGATGGTGGCACGAACGGCACAACGGCCAGGGCGATGAGCGCGGCGACGGCCCGACGCATCGCGACCTCCTTGTCGCAAGATTTTGCAACCCCCGCCCCGACGACGAGCCGGGGCGAGGTGCACAAAACCACGACGATCACGACCGGACAAGGCCCATACGGCTGCAAGTCCTTGCAGTCTCTTGCACCGCTGGTCCGAGTTCGCCGCCAAGCCCGCGGTGAGGCCCCGTCACTCCTGGTAGAGCCAGATCCAGTTGCCCGACGGATCCTTCACCGCCGAGTTGCGCGGCATCCCCACCGAGGCGCGCGGCGCCACGACCTCCACGCCGCCCGCCGCGACGGCACGCGCGTGGCAGGCGTCCAGGTCCGGCACCAGCAGCCCGAACGTGCTCGGCCCGGATCGGTCGGTATCGGACCGGTCCTCCTGCAGGTGCAGCAGGAAGAACCCGTCGGCGCCGTACTCGCCGAAGACGAACGACGAGTAGTCGTCGTCCTCGGCCCGCCGGGTCACCTCGTACCGCATGTCGAAAGCGGCCCGGTAGAACTCCACGGCCTCGGCCGCGTCGTCCACCGCGATCTTGATCTGCACCGGGCGGACGCCCGTGCCGGGTGTGGGCACGACGATCCCCTCCTCCACGTAGCGGTCGACATCGCCGAGCCGGGCGGTGAGCACGTCGCGCTGCCGCTCCAGCCGCTTGCGGTGGTCGGTCAGCACCTCGGTCACCTCACCGCCGTCGACCACCCGCCTGATCTCCTCGATCGGCAGGTCCAGGCAGCGCAGCGCCAGGATCAGCCGGGCGCGGCGCACCTGGTCGCGCCGGTAGCGCCGGTAGCCGGACGCCGGGTCGACGACGTCGGGCGTGAGCAGCCCGACGTCGTCGTAGTGCCGCAGCGCGTGCACGGTCAGCCCGCTGAGGTGCGCGAACCGCCCGATGGTCATCAGCTCGTTCGTCACACCACCACTGTGGGGTCTCGGGTCACCCGAAGGTCAAGCGGTCACCGGCGCTGCGGCTGGAGGGTCTTGCTCCACAGCGACGCGCCCTTGATGTCGCGCAGCCACACGGTCAGCTCGCCGTCCCGCGCCACCTCGACCTCGCCGAAGTGCTGGAACCCGTCCAACGGGGTGGTGTTCGCGGCCGGCGGGGCGTTGACGAACACCGCCTCCGGGCCGAACGTCGGGTCCAGGGTGTTCGGCCCGAACGCGCCCGCGTTCAGCGGACCGGACACGAACTCCCAGAACGGGTCGAAGTCCTGGAACGACGCGCGCTCCGGCGAGTAGTGGTGCGCGGCCGTGTAGTGCACGTCCGCGGTCAGCCACACGGTGTTCCGCACCCGCCGCCGCTTGAGCTCGCTCAGCACCCACGCCAACTCGTGCTCACGGCCCCCCGGCGCACCCGGCAGACCGTTGGCCACGCCCTCGATGTCCGTGCCGTCCGGCACGGTCAACCCGATCGGCAGGTCGGCCGCGATGATCTTCCAGGTGGCCCGGCTGCGGTCCAGCGAGTCCACCAGCCAGCGGGCCTGGGCCTCACCCAGCACCACGCCACGCCCGTCGCGCGGTGCCGTGTTCGCGTCCTTGTACGAGCGCATGTCCAGCACGAACACCTCGACGTGCGCGCCGTGGCGGAACTTGCGGTACACCCGGCCGTCCATCGCCTGCCGCGGGTCGATCGGCTGCCACTCGTGGAACGCCCGGAACGCCCGCGCGGCCAGCACGTCCACCCGCTTCTCGGTGTACAGCGGCGAGGTCAGGACCTCGCCCGGGTACCAGTTGTTGGTCACCTCGTGGTCGTCCCACTGCACGATCATCGGCACCCGCGAGGCGAACGACCGGTACTGCGGGTCGAGCAGGTTGTAGGCGAACTGGCCGCGGTACTCGTCCAGCGTCTCGGCGACCTTCAGCTTCTCCGGCGTGACCAGGTTGCGCCACACCCGCCCGTCGGGCAGCGTCACCTTCTCCTGCATCGGACCGTCCGCGTACACCGTGTCGCCGCTGTTGATGAAGAAGTCGGGTCGGCGGGCGGCCATCGCGCCGAAGATCGGCATGCCGCCCAGGTCCGGGTTGCTGCCCCAGCCCTGCCCGGCCACGTCACCGGACCACACGAACCGCACGTCGTCACGGCCCAGCGGGGCGGTCCGGAAGCTGCCGACCACGGCCTCGCTGCGGGTGCGGCCGTCCAGGTCCTCGGCGACGACGCGGTAGTGCACCTCCCGCCCGGCCGGCAGCCCGCGCAGCCGCACCCGGCCCGTGCCGCCGGTCTCCGGCGTCAGCAGCGGCCCGCGCACGGTCCGCGCGTGCCGGAACGACGGGTCGGACGACACCTGCACCAGCATCCGCGCCGGCCGGTCCGCCCGCGTCCACACCAGGCCGCCGTCGAACGTCACGTCACCGGACTGCACACCGTGCGTGAGCACCGGCCGATCGCCGCCGCGCGCCAACGCCACACCGCCGGACAACCCCAGCGTTCCAGGCACGAACGCCGCGGTCGCACCGATCGCACCGGCGCGCAGCAGCGTCCGCCGGTTCACCACACCATCGCTCATGCGCCGGTTTGTAGCCGGTGAAGCCGAATTCCACGTGAACGGGCCGCAAGCGCGGAGTGCACGCGACCGGAACCGCTCGTCCGATCATACCAATCACGACACGGCCATTGCGGTGTTCGCCATCCACAAAAATGCGGACCACATCTCGGAACCGGTGCCCGCGGTTGAGCCGCGCTCATTTATTCCAAGGCATGGCGCAATCGGTCCGCCGATCGTCGATGCCGACTCTTCCGAACTGCACCCTGCGTTACCATCGCCAAAGTCGGTGCAGCGACTCCGGAGGCGGTCGTGGCTGTAATCAAGCAAATCCTGTGTTTGGCCAATTCACGCAAGCACAATGGGCGTTGTGTCGCGGGAGTCGAACTCGTCAACGGCTTCGCGCGGTGGATCCGCCCCGTCAGCGACCGCGTGGGGCATGAAGTCTCCGCAACTGAGCGGCAATACCGCGGCGAGGTGGAGCCGCGAGTGCTCGACGTGATCGCGGTACCGCTCATCGAGCACCAACCCTTCGGATTCCAGCAGGAGAACTGGCTCCTCGATCCCACGCTCGGCTGGCGCAGGGTCCGCCGGGCCACTTGGCGGGAATTACTCGCACTGGAACAGCGACCCGGGAGCTTATGGGTCAACGGGTACAACACGTCAGCCGGCGCCAACGACTGCGTACCGGTCGAGCGAGAAGACGCGGTGGTAGACTCGCTCAAGCTCATCCGAGTGGAAAGCGCAACCATCGAAGTGAAAGCCGCTCACAGGAACGCGACCGACCAGAGGCCGACGGTGCGGGCCCGGTTCCGCCATTCCGGAACGGACTACGCGCTGAAAGTGACCGATCCGGTGTACGAGGATAAGTTCCGGTCCTGCGGGCTCGGCGACTACCAACTGGGCGAGTGCTTCCTGACGGTGAGCCTGGGCGAAGCGTTCAAGGGCCACTTCTACAAGTTGGTCGCGGCCATCGTGGAACGCGGTGGACCCGGCACGGGCAGCAGGCGATGACGTTCCAGACGGTGCTGACGATCGGCCACTCGACGCACGACCTGCCCGACTGGACGAAGCTGCTCCGGCAGCACGAGGTCACGGCGGTCGCCGATGTCCGGTCGGTTCCCGTGAGCCGGTTCGCCCCCCAGTTCAACCAGAGCTCGGTCAAGCGCGGTCTGCACGAGGTCGGCATCAAGTACGCCTTCCTGGGACGGGAACTCGGCGCCCGCACCGACGACCTGAGCTGCTACGTCGACGGCCGCGTCCAATACGACCGGCTCGCGAAGACCTCCGCGTTCATCAGCGGCGTCCAACGCCTGCTGACGGGCGCGCAGAGCGAGCGGATCGCGATCATGTGCACCGAGGGCGAGCCGTTGGACTGCCACCGCACGGTCCTGATCGCGCGGGTGCTCACCGAACACGGCGTCACGATCGACCACCTCCACGGCGACGGACGGGTCGAAAGCCACCACGCGGCGATGGAACGCCTGATGCGGTCGTTCGGACTGGCGGAGGCCGACCTGTTCCGCACCCGGGCCGAGCGGCTCGAAGAGGCCCTGGGCAAGCAGGAGTGCCGGATCGCCTACGTCAACGAAGAGCTGCGCGACGACGACGGGATGACCGAGGTATGAGGCTCTACACCATCGGGTTCACGAAGAAGTCCGCCGAGAAGTTCTTCGGCCTGTTGCGCGCATCGCCCGCGGACAAGTTGGTCGACGTGCGGCTCAACAACGTCTCCCAACTGGCGGGCTTCGCCAAGCGGGACGACCTGAGGTACTTCCTCCGCGAACTGTGCGGCATGGCCTACGCCCACCGGCCCGACCTGGCACCGACGCAGACCATGCTCGACGACTACAAGAAGCAGGGCAGCGGCTGGGAGACGTACGAAGGCCTGTTCCTGGAACTGATGCGGCAGCGCGACATCGAGAACGCCGTCCCCCGGGACGCGCTCGACAACGCGGTCCTGCTGTGCAGCGAGGACAAGCCGCACAACTGCCACCGCCGACTCGTCGCGGAGTACCTTGCCGGGCACTGGGACGGCGTCACGATCGAGCACCTGACCTGAAGCGGGCGCCGGCTACGCCTGCTGGCTGGGCAGGCGGCCCTCGGCCATCCGCTTGGCCACGTCCCGCCGGAGCCACAGGAGGTACAGCCAGACCAGGCTGAACACCACGCCGATGCCACCGAGCGCGGTCAGGGCGACCCACGACGCCACCATCACGACGTGGATCGCCGCGATCACGTACACGGCCCACGGGCGCTTCAGCAGCGCGCAGGTGCCGATCAGCGCGACGATCAGCCCGAGCACCAGGTACCCGGTGCCCGTACCGACACCGCCGCCCAGCTTCGCCACCACCGGCAGGGCGAGGGCGACGACGATCACCTCCAGGATCAGCGTGCCCGCCATGATGCCGCGGAAGGACTTCATCGGGTCCTTCTTGGGCGCGGGGACGTCTTTGGCCGCTGGGACGTCCTTCGGTGCGGGGACGTCCTTGGGCTCCGGGGTGGAGGTCACGAGGGCTCCTTGCCGAACAGCGCCCGCGCGTCGCCCGCCGTGACGACCGAGCCGGTCACCACGACGCCGCCGCCGGACACGATGTCGCCGTCGTCGCTCTCCTCGGCCAGCCGCACGGCCTCCTCGATCGCGTCGTCCAGGTGCGGCCGCACGACCATCCGGTCCTCGCCGAAGATCGGGATCGCGACGCCGGCCAGCAGGTCGGGGTCCATCGCCCGGGGCGAGGAGTTGGCGGTCAGCACGACCTCCTGCACGACCGGTTCGAGGGCGCTGAGGATGCCGACGGCGTCCTTCTCCTGCATCACGCCGACGACGGCGACCAGCTTGCGGAAGCCGAACTCCTCGTCCAGAGCCTTGGCCAGCGCCTCCGCGCCGTGCGGGTTGTGCGCGGCGTCCACCAGCACGGTGGGCGCGGTGCGGACGCGTTCCAGCCTGCCGGGCGAGGTGGCGGTGGCGAACGCCTCGCGCACGGCGTCGATGTCGAGCCGCCGGTCGGCGCCGGCGCCGAAGAACGCCTCGACGGCGGCCAGCGCCAGCGCCGCGTTCGCCGCCTGGTGGGCGCCGTGCAGCGGCAGGAACACCTCTTCGTACTCGCCGGCGAGGCCTTGCAGCCGCAGCATCTGGCCGCCGACGGCGATGTCGCGCTGGATCACGCCGAACTCGGACCCGAGCCGCGCGACGGTGGCGTCCACCTCGGCGCACCGCCGCAGCAGCACCTGCTCCGCCACGGTGTCCTGCTTGGCCAGCAGCGCGACCGCGCCGGGCTTGATGATCCCGGCCTTCTCCGCCGCGATCCCGGCCAGGTCGTCGCCGAGGTACTCGACGTGGTCGAGCCCGATGGGCGTGATCACGGCGATCCGGCCGTCGGCGATGTTCGTCGCGTCCCACGACCCGCCCATGCCGACCTCGATCACGCCGACGTCCACCGGCGCGTCGGCGAACGCGGCGAACGCCATGCCGGTGAGCACCTCGAACTTGCTCATCGGCACGTCACCGCGCGCGTCCACGATCGACAGGTACGGCTCGATGTCGCGGTAGATCTCGACGTACCGCTCGGGGCTGATGGGTGCGCCGTCGACGCTGATCCGCTCGGTCGCCAGCTGCAGGTGCGGGCTGGTGTAGCGACCGGTGCGCAGGCCGATCCGGGTGAGCAGGGCGTCGATCATCCGCGACGTGGACGTCTTGCCGTTCGTGCCGCCGACGTGCACCACGGGGTAGGTGCCCTGCGGGTCGCCGAGGATGTCGGCCAGCGCCCGGATCCGGTCCAGGCTCGGTTCGATCCTGGTCTCGGGCCAGCGGGTGTTCAGCTCCGACTCGACCTGCCGCAGCTCCTCCAGCGCGCCCGTCTCGAACCCGGTCACGAGTTGTCCTGCGGCAGGGTCTCCAGGCGGGCGTGGATGCGGTCGATCTCGGCGTTGGCCGCCGCCAGCCTGGACTGGATCTTGGCCACGACGTCGGCGGGCGCCTTGTCCAGGAACGCGGCGTTGCCGAGCTTGCCCTCGCACTGGGCGCGTTCCTTCTCGGCCACGGCGAGGTCCTTGGCCAGCCGCTTGCGCTCGGCGACGACGTCGACCGCGCCGGACAGGTCCAGTTCGACCTTGACGGTGCCGGCGGGCAGGCCGACGTCCAGCGAGACGCCGGCCGTGAAGTCCTCGCCGGGTTCGGTCATCCGGGTCAGCGACCGCACCGCGGGCACCTGGTCGAGCAGGTCGACGCAGCAGGCGCCGCGGACCTTGCCCGCGACCTTCTGGCCGGGCTTGAGGCCTTGGTCGGAGCGGAACCGGCGGATCTCGGTGACCAGCTTCTTCAGGCCCTCGATCCGGGTGGCGGCGACCTCGTCGCGCGGGACGCCGGTCGGCTCGGGCCAGTCCGCGACCACCAGCGACTCGCCGCCGGTCAACGTGGTCCACAGGGTCTCGGTGATGAACGGCGTCAGCGGGTGCAGCAGTCGCAGCACGACGTCGAGGACGTGGCCGAGCACGGACTGGGTGGCCTCGGCGCGCGTGCCGCCCTCGGCGAGCTGGACCTTGGCCAGCTCCAGGTACCAGTCGCAGAACTCGTCCCAGGTGAAGTGGTAGAGCGCTTCGCTGAGCTTGGCGAACTGGAAGGCCTCGAAGTGGCCGTCGACCTCGGTGACGAGCCCGTCGAGCAGGTCGAGGATCCAGCGGTCGGCGTCGGTCAGCTCCTCGCGCGGCGGGAGCGGGCGTTCGACGGTGGCGCCGTTGCCCAGCGCGAACCGGGAGGCGTTCCACAGCTTGGTGGTGAAGTTGCGCGCGCCCGCGGCCCACTCGTCGGCCAGTGCCATGTCGGAGCCGGGGTTGGTGCTGCGCAGGAGGGTGAACCGGGTGGCGTCGGCGCCGTAGGCGTCCATCCAGTCGATGGGGTCGATGCCGTTGCCGCGCGACTTCGACATCTTCTTGCCGTGCTGGTCGCGGATGAGGCCGTGCAGGAACACGTGGTCGAACGGCTGCTTGCCGTCCATCGCGTACAGGCCGAACATCATCATCCGGACGACCCAGAAGAACAGGATGTCGTAGCCGGTGGACAGGACGCTGGTCGGGTAGAACTTGGCCAGGTCGGCGGTCTGCGTGGGCCAGCCGAGCGTGGAGAACGGCCACAGGCCGGACGAGAACCACGTGTCGAGCACGTCCTCGTCCTGCACCCAGCCCTCGCCGGGCGGCTCGTCGTCGGGGCCGACGCACATCACCTTGTCGTTGGGGCCGTACCAGACGGGGATGCGGTGGCCCCACCACAGCTGCCGGGAGATGCACCAGTCGTTGAGGTTCTCGACCCAGTCGAAGTAGCGCTTGGCCAGCTCCGGCGGGTGGATGGTGGTGCGGCCGTCGCGGACGGCGGCGGAGGCGGCCTCGGCGAGCGGGGCGACCTTGACCCACCACTGCATGGACAGGCGCGGCTCGATGACGGTGTCGCAGCGCGAGCAGTGGCCGACGGAGTGCTTGTACGGGCGCTTCTCGGCCACGATGCGGCCTTGTTCGCGCAGGGCGGCGACGACGGCGGGGCGTGCCTCGAAGCGGTCCATGTCCTGGAACGGGCCGTGCGCGGTGATCACGCCCCGGCCGTCCATGACGGTGAGGGCGGGCAGGTCGTGGCGCCGGCCGATCTCGAAGTCGTTGGGGTCGTGCGCGGGGGTGACCTTGACCGCGCCGGTGCCGAACTCGGGGTCGACGTGCTCGTCGGCGACGACGGGCACGTACCGGCCGGTGAGGGGCACTTCGACCTCGGTGCCGATGAGGTGCTGGTAGCGCTCGTCGTCGGGGTGGACGGCGATGGCGGTGTCGCCGAGCATCGTCTCGGCGCGCGTGGTGGCGACGACGATGGAGTTGTCGCCGGAGCCGTAGCGGATGGAGACGAGTTCGCCGTCGTCCTCGGAGTGGTCGACCTCGATGTCGGACAGGGCGGTCTGGCAGCGCGGGCACCAGTTGATGATGCGTTCGGCGCGGTAGATCAGGCCGTCGTCGTAGAGCTTCTTGAAGATGGTCTGGACGGCGTGGGACAGGCCCTCGTCCATGGTGAAGCGGACGCGGGTCCAGTCGACGCCGTCGCCGAGGCGGCGCATCTGGCCGAGGATCCGGCCGCCGACCTCCTCGCGCCACTCCCAGACGCGTTCGACGAACTTCTCGCGGCCGACGTCGTGGCGGGACTTGCCCTCGCCGGCGAGGGCGCGTTCGACGGCGGTCTGGGTGGCGATGCCCGCGTGGTCGGTGCCGGGCAGCCACAGCACCTCGTAGCCCTGCATGCGGCGGCGGCGGGTGAGCGCGTCCATGATGCTGTGGTTCAGCGCGTGGCCCATGTGCAGGCTGCCGTTGACGTTGGGCGGCGGGAGCACGATGGAGAACGGCGGCTTGTCGCTGGTCGCGTCGGCCGTGAAGTAACCGCGCTCGACCCACCGCTCGTACAGCCCGGCCTCTACCTCGGCCGGGTTCCAGGCCGGCGGGAGTTCGGAGCGCTGCGGTGCGGTGGGGGTCTCAGTCACGGTCGAAGTCTACGGAGGCGCGGGTATCGACTTCTAACCAGATACCTGCTAGCGCGATCGGCGGGTGGCGCCGGTCCCGTATCGACTTCTCGGCCGGGAGCTGGTAACGCCTTGGGTGGCGGTTGGCGAGCGGGGGGAACGTGGACGAGTACCGGATCGAGGACCACCCGGACCTGCGGGACGCGGGGTGGGCGCGGGACGCCGTGCGGCGGGCCGAGCGGGAGGCGCGGGTGCGTCGGCTGCGGTCGTTGCCGCGGCGGCCGCGGCGGCGGTTCTGGGTCGGCTTGGCGATCGTGGTGGCGGCGGTGCTGCTGGGGTGGGCGGTGGTCGAGTCGGGGTCGGGTGCGCCCGCGGGGCAGGGGGTGCGGCCGGTCGACCTGGACGAGCCGTTCGCGGGCACGTCGGCGGCGGCGTGGGCCGACGGCGAGGCGGGGGTGGTGGTGCCGGAGGCGGGTCCGGTGGGTTCGTACTCGGCGGACCAGGTCGCGGGCGCCTACCAGCGGGTTCGTGCGGCGGTGGTCGCGGCGCGGTTGGACCGGCGGGTGGTGCGCGACCACGACCTGGAGCCGTTCTTCGGGTTGTTCGCACCGGACCTGCGCGAGTCGTTGCGGGTGTTGTTCGACGGTCGCAACGACGGTGAGGCGGCGTTGGTGGTGACGCGGGTGGACAAGGGCGTGCGGCTGGCGGAGGTGGAGCCGAAGGTGCGCGGCGAGATGGTGGCCGAGGTGGGGCCGGAGGGCGAGTTGGCGGTGCGGACGGATTACACGTTCGCCTACGCGTTCGCGCCGGAGCGGCCGGACGAGGTGCGTGGGCCGTTGGACGTGGTGGCGTTGTCGCGGTTCCAGGTGCGGTACTCGTTGCGCACGGGTGGTCCCGGGGTGGACGGGCTGTGGGCGGACGCGTCGGTGGGCTCGCTGCACTCGATCGGGTGTTCGAGTGCGAAGCGCGGCTACCTGGCGCCCGCTTTCACCGAGCCGTCGCTGCCACCGGGCCTGGACTTCGATCTGAGCGCACCGTCGTCGCCAGCCGACGGTTGCCCGGATTGAGGTCACCCGTTCGGACGATTCGCGGCACAGTGGCGCCGATCACAATTGATGGTGATCACCGGAATACGCGCAGGTGAGGGCGCCGGATTCACGGGCCGTTGCAACCCCTTGGGGCCCGTGACAGCGGTCCCGCGCCGTCCTGGCGCGACCGGCGGTCGGACAGACCGCCGGCGTGCTCGCGCGGGGTGCGCCGGCGGTACACCACCGGTCCGCTCGCGCGGTGGCACGGCGGCCGCACAATAGGGGCATGGACCGCAACCCGCCCCGGCAGGACATCGACGAGTCACGGCTCGACGTGAGCGAACCGAAGCGGTGGGCGGCGGGCCTGCCCGGCGTCGCGGTGTCGCTGCGACGCGGTGTCGAGCAGATGGGTGTCGCCCGCACCGCGAGCACGTTGCGGCTGCTCAACCAGCGGGAGGGGTTCGACTGCCCCGGTTGCGCGTGGCCGGAGCCGCAGGGGCACCGCAGGCTGGCCGAGTTCTGCGAGAACGGCGCGAAGGCGGTGGCCGAGGAGGCGACCCGGCGGCGCGTCGGTCCGGAGTTCTTCGCCGCGCACCCGATCGCCGAGCTCGCCGGGAAGACCGACTACTGGCTGGGTCAGCAGGGCCGGATCACCGAGCCGGTGGTACTGCGCGAGGGCGCCACGCACTACGAGCCGATCGAGTGGCACGACGCGTTCTCGTTGGTCGCCTCGCACCTCACCGGCCTGGCGAGCCCGGACGAGGCCGTGTTCTACACCTCGGGTCGCACCAGCAACGAGGCCGCGTTCCTGTACCAGCTGCTGGTCCGCTCGTTCGGCACGAACAACCTGCCGGACTGCTCGAACATGTGCCACGAGTCGTCCGGCGCGGCGCTGTCGGAGACGACCGGCATCGGCAAGGGCTCGGTGGGCATCGACGACTTCGCCCGCGCCGACCTGATCGTGGTGGTGGGTCAGAACCCGGGCACGAACCACCCGCGGATGCTGTCGGCGTTGGAGGAGGCCAAGCGCGGCGGCGCGCGGATCGTGGCGGTGAACCCGTTGCCGGAGGCCGGGTTGCTGCGGTTCAAGAACCCGCAGAACGCGCGGGGGCTGGTGGGCGCGGGCACGAAGCTCGCCGACGAGTTCCTGCAGATCCGGCTGGGCGGCGACCAGGCGTTGTTCCAGGCGGCGGGCAACCTGCTGCTGTCGTGGGACGCGGTGGACACCGAGTTCGTCGAGGGCTTCACCGACGGGTTCGCCGAGTACGCCGACCACGTGCGGCGGCTGGACTGGGACTCGGTCGACGCGGCGACCGGTCTGCCGCGCGCGCAGGTGGAGCTGTTCGCCCGGATGCTGGCCGAGTCGCGGCGGACGATCTTCTGCTGGGCCATGGGGTTGACCCAGCACAAGCACTCCGTGCCGACGATCCGCGAGATCGCGAACGTGGCGCTGCTGCGCGGCATGATCGGCAAGCCCGGCGCGGGCCTGTGCCCGGTGCGCGGCCACTCGAACGTCCAGGGCGACCGGACCATGGGCATCTGGGAGAAGATGCCGGAGAGGTTCCTGTCCGCGCTGGAGTCGGAGTTCGGCATCGACGTGCCGCGCCGGCACGGGTTCGACACGGTGGCGTCGATCCGGGCCATGCGCGACGGCGCGGCGAAGGTGTTCTTCGCCGTGGGCGGCAACTTCGTGGCGGCCACCCCGGACACGGCGGTGACCGAGGCGGCCATGCGGAAGCTGGACCTGACCGTGCACGTGTCGACCAAGCTCAACCGGTCGCACGTGGTGCACGGGCGGACCGCGTTGATCCTGCCCACGCTGGGCCGCACGGAGAGCGACCTCCAGCACACCGGTGAGCAGTTCGTCACGGTCGAGGACTCGATGTCGGTGGTGCACCGCTCACGGGGACGGCTGGCGCCCGCGAGCGACCGGCTGCTGTCGGAGGTGTCGATCGTGTGCCGGTTGGCGCGCGCCGTGCTCGGGCCCGCGCACCCGGTGCCGTGGGAGGAGTTCGAGAAGGACTACGACCTGATCAGGGATCGGATCGCGCGGGTCGTGCCGGGCTGCGACGACTACAACGCGCGGGTGCGCCGGCCGGACGGTTTCGTGCTGCCGCACGCGCCGCGCGACGCCCGCGAGTTCACCGGCACCCGGTCGGGCAAGGCGCACTTCTCGGCGAACGACCTGACCGTGCTGCGGGTGCCGCCGGGGCGGCTGCTGTTGCAGACCATGCGCAGCCACGACCAGTACAACACCACGATCTACGGCCTGGACGACCGCTACCGGGGTGTGAAGGACGGGCGCCGGGTGGTGTTCGTCAGCCCCGAGGACCTCGACGCGCTCGACCTGCTCGACGGGCAGCACGTGGACCTGGTCAGCGAGTGGCCGGACGACCCGACGGGCGTGACCGAGCGGCGTGCCGAGCGGTTCCGGGTGGTGGCCTACCCGACGGCGCGCGGCTGCGCGGCGGCGTACTTCCCGGAGGCGAACTCGTTGGTGCCGCTGGACTCCACGGCCACCGTGTCGGGCACGCCCACGTCCAAGTCGATCGTGGTGCGGCTGGAGAAGCTCGACGCCTGAGCGGTCAGCCCGTCGCCCGACGCCAGGAGAACCCGACACTGGCGACCAGCACCCGCTGGTCCCGCACCACCCGCCAGTCGAGCCGGAACCGACCCGACAGCGAGCGCAAACGCTTGCTCCCGACCAGCCTGCGACCTTCGGCGGCGTGCTGGTCGTCCTGCATGCGCTGCATCGCCACGGCGAGCAGCAGGTCGTCGTGCGGCATGGTTTCCCCCTAGTCGCGGCGCGGTGCCACGGTGGTCGCCAGGAAGTAGCGCACCGGACGTGCGCCCTCCGGGCGGTTCTCCTCGTTCTCCAGCCGGCCGGCGTAGGGCTTGAACAGCTCCGCGATCTTCTCGTGCACCTCGGCGGCCTCCTCGGCAGTGAGGAACTCGATCGTGGCGAAGGTGCCCATCACCTTGCGCCACTCGATCGACTCGCGGTCCTTGGTGCGGAAGCGCTCGCGGATCGAGGAGAACTCCTTCTCCAGGAACGCGTCGCCCGCGGCCTCGGCGGCCAGCGCCGTCTCGTCGTCCATCTCGATGGACGACCAGCTCTGGTCGGCGCGCACCAACCGCCAGGGCTTCTGCCTGCCCTTGCCGGGCACCTCGGCCACGAACCCGTACTGCGCCAGCATGTTCAGGTGGTACGAGCAGCTGGCGACGCTCTCGCGCAGCACCTCGGCGCACTGGGTCGCGGTGCTCGGGCCGTAGCTGCCCAGGACTTCGATCAGCTTCCAGCGCAGCGGGTGCGCCAACGCGCGGAGCGTCTTGGGATCTTTGATCAGCTCTCGCTCGTCGGCCACGTGACCAGGCTAGCCATATCAAGGTTCCTTTAGCAAGACTCCTTTAGCAAGGTTGCTTGATATATGGGCCGGTAACGCCGGCGACCGTTCGGGCGAACCAACGCACGTGATGAGGACCGTGCTCCCCGCCGTGGCCCTGCTCGCGCTCGCCGCGTGCACGAGCGCGCCGACGAGCACGCCGACCACCGAGCAGGCGCCGTCACCGACCCCGACCGACTCGGCGGGCGTGAACTGCGAGGACGCGCCCGAGGACGTGGTCGGCGCGGCGCTGGAGCTGCGGCTCAACCACCCGCGCCAGACGATCACCGACAACGTCGTGCGCTGCACCTACGACGGCGGCACGACCGAGGTCCGGTTCGAGACCGGCGCGGACGCCGCGTCGTTCGCCGAGGGCCGCCGGGAGCACGCGCAGGTGACCGACCTGCCCGGCTTCCACGACGAGGGCTACCGCGCCACCGCCGTCACCGGCGAGGTCGTCCGCACCGCCGTCGTCGCCCGCGCGGGCACGGTCGAGATCACCGTGACGTCCGGCGCGCACGCCGACCGGGCCCAGCGGCTGATCAACGACCTCTTCGCCGCCCTCTGAACCACTTCCGGCTCGCGGTCCGCTCGGCCTCGATCTCCCGAACGGAGTCACGGGCCGCCTCGGCGAGGACGGGGTCGTTGGTGTCGGCCAACAGCTCGGCCGCCCGCCGCAGGTGCTCGACGGCCTCGTCCCCGCTGCCGAGGGACCAGTGCGTCAGCCCGATGTTGTACCGCGCGATGCCTTCGCCGTGCGCGTCGCCGATCTCCCGGGAGACCGCCAGGTCCTGCTCGAAGTAGCCCAGCGACTCGGCGATCCGACCGGAGCGGCGCAGCATCCCGCCGATGTTGCCCAGCGCGTGCCCCTCGGACACGCGGTTCCCTGTTTCCCGGTACATCGCGAGCGCGGCCAGGTAGTGGCCTTCGGCCAGGTCCAGCCGCCCGAGGCTGTCCCAGGCGATGCCGAGGCCGTTGAGGCAGTCGCCCTCGCCGTCCGGGTCGCCCGCCTGCCTGCGCAGGTCCAGGGCGCGCCGGTAGAACCCGACCGCCCGCTCGTACTCGGCGTTGTCGTTGTGGACCTTGCCCAGGTTGGACAGGCAGCGGGCCTCGCCGTCCCGGTCGCCCGCGGCCCGGTACGCGTCGGCGCCCAGCTCCAGGTGCCGGATCGCCTCGGTGACGCGGCCGGTCATGGCGTAGGTCGAGGCGATGTTGTTGAGCGAGTGGGCCTGGTCCCGCAGCGACCCGAGTTCGCGGAACAACGTCAGCGCCGCCTCGAAGTGGGGCAGCGCCTCGTCGAACCGCCGCAGCCGGTGGTGCGCGCTGCCCAGGCCGTTGAGGACCTTGCCCTGGCCGGCGAGGTCGCCGAGCGCCCGCGCCGAGGTCAGGGCGAGCAGGTCGACCGGGATCCACTCCGGCGGCCGGCGCAGGTTGAAGTACCGGAACGCGGCCTCTCCCGTGTCCCTGACCTGCTCGTGCCACCCGTTGCGGGCGGCCAGTTCCAGCACCGGCAGGAGGTTGTGAGACTCGCCGTCGAACCACGCCAGCGCCCCGAGCCGGTCGGGGAACACCTCCCCTCGCGCCGCATTGGGATCGAGGTGGCTGCGCACCCCTTTGACGTGCGACACGTAGTGCTCCACGAGCACACGCTCCGCCGCCAGCCGGGTGCCCGGGTCGTCCACCGCCGCGCACCGCTCGGCCGCGTAGATCCGCAGCAGGTCGTGGAACCGGTACTCGTCGGCCACCACGCCGCTCTGGAGCAGGTGCGCCCGGCGCAACCGGACCAGCAGCGCCCCGGCCTCGGCGGGTGTGACGCCGGCCAGCGCGGCGGCGGTCGCGACCGTCACCGTTCGACCGGGGTGCAGCGCGGCCAGTCGGAACATCCGCGCCTGGTCCGCGGGTAATCGGGTGTAGGAGGCGTTGAACGCCGTGCGCACGTCGACCGAGTCGTCGTACGCCAGCTCGCCCAACCGGTCGTGCGCCGCCGTGATCGTCTCGGCGAACCGGGTCAGGTCCTCGCCGCGCCGGTCGGCCACCACCTCGGCCACGATGCGCAACGCCAGCGGCAGGAACCCGCACGACTCGGCCAACGCACCCGCCGCCACCGGATCGGTGGTGATCCGGTCGTCGCCCGGGTCGACCGACCGGACCGCGTCCTCCAGCACCGCCACGGCCTCCGCCGCGCTCAACACGTCCAGCTCGATCCGCCGCGCCCCGGGCACGGGCAGGTTGTCCCGGCTGGTCAGCACCAACCGGTGCGCCTGCCCGGCGGGTCGCAGCGGCAGCACCTGGTCGGCCGACGACGCGTTGTCCACGACCACCAGCACCGGCGGACGTGCCGCGAGCTGCGACCGGTACAGCGCCTGCCGGTCGCCCCGGCCCTCCGGGATCGCCTCGCCGGGGACGCCCAGGGCGCGCAGCAACGACGCCAGCGCGTCGTCCGCCTCCAGCCGCTGCTCGTCGTTGTACCCCTGGGCGTCCACGAACAGCACGCCGCCGGGGAACCACCCGGCGTCCACCGCCACGTGCGCGGCCCGGATCACCAGCGCCGACTTGCCCACCCCGGCCAGGCCCGCCACCGCCAGCGCGGTCCGCTCGCCGCCGGGCGACAGGAAGTCGCGCAGCACGGCCAACTCCGCGGCACGGCCCACGAAACCCTCGTCCACCGGCAACGACGCCGGCGTCACCGGCTCGGCGGCCCGCACCACGGTGAGCGAGTCGACCCGCCCGATCTGGAGCACCGGGCCGAACACCGTGCCGCTGATCTCGTTGTGGACGTCGCTCACGACGTCACCGCTCCAGCACGGCCATCGCCGCGTTGTGACCGCCGATCCCGCTCACCCCGCCACCACGCCGGGCGCCCGCGCCGCACACGAACAGGTTCGCCACGTCGGTCTCCACGCCCCACCGGCCGACCTCGTCCTCGCCCTCCGCGAACGGCCAGGCCAGCTCGTCGTGGAAGATGTTGCCGCGCGGCAGCCCCAGCTCCGCCTCCAGGTCCAGCGGCGTGCGGGCCTCCAGGCACGGCTCGCCGTTCGCGTCCTTGGCCAGGCACGACTCGATCGGCTCGTCCAGGTAGGCGTTCAGCCCGGTCAGGTAACGGCCGACCAGCTCGTCGCGCAACCCGTCGTTGTCCTGCTCGAACAACGCCGCCGGCGTGTGCAGCCCGAACAACGTCAACGTGTGCCAGCCGCGTTCGACCAGCTCCGGTGCGAGGATCGACGGGTCGGTCAACGTGTGGCAGTACATCTCCGCCGGCAGCACCGACGGCACCCGCCCGGCCGCGCTCTCCCGGTACGCCGCCTCCAGCTGCCCGTACGACTCGTCCAGGTGCAACGTCCCGGCGAACGCCACCCGCGGGTCCACGCCGCCGCGCAGCCGCGGCAGCCGTTCCAGCACCATGTTCACCTTCATCTGGCAGCCGTCGGCCACCGCGCCGCCCGACCGGCCGCGCAACCGGTCCAGAGTGGACGGCGCGACCCCGGACAGCACGAACTTCGCGCCCACCGTGCGGCCGTCGTACTCGACCTCGGCCGTGACGCCGTCCGCGTCCACCCTGGTCACCTCGACGCCGGTGACGATCTCGGCTCCCGCCTCGCGCGCCACGCGCAGCAGTTCGCCGGTCACCGCGCCCATCCCGCCGACGGGCACCTGCCACTCACCCGTGCCGTTGCCGATCACGTGGTAGAGGAAGCACCGGTTGGCCTTCAGGTCGTGCAACGACGTGTGCGTGCCGATCAACCCGTCCGTCGCGACGACACCGCGCACCACGTCGTTCGTGAACAACTCCTCCAGCGTCTCGCCCAACGGGCGTTCCACGACCTGGTCCCACAGCCGCATCCGGGCCACCGCGTCGACCCGCAGCCGGGCGTGCTCCCGGGACAGCAGGGGCTCCAGCAGCGTCGGCGACAACGCCTCGGCCAGCACCTCCAGGTCGTCGTACCAGCGATGCCAGCGCTCCCACTCCGCGTCCGAGCCGGTCAGCGCCCGGAACGAGGCCGCGGTCGCCTCGCCCGGCGCGCGCTCCACCAGCAGGTCACCCGCCGGTGTGTAGGACGACGTCGACCGCGACCGCAACGCCACCCCCAGCCCGAGGTCCGCGACGATCTTGTCCGGCAGCAGGCTGACCAGGTACGAGTAGCGCGACAGCCGCGCCGGCACGCCCGCGAACGGCTCCTCGCTCACCGCCGCGCCACCGACGTGGTCGAGCTTCTCCAGCACCAGCACCGTGCGGCCCGCCCGTGCCAGGTAGGCGGCCGCCACCAGCGCGTTGTGCCCGCCGCCGACCACCACCACGTCGTAGGTATCCACGCGGCGACTCTAGCCAGTGAACAACGCCGTCACCTTGCGGATCAGCTCGACCAGCCCGTAGGCCAGCGGCACGCCCACCCACAGCCACGCGAACACGACCAACCACCGCCCGCTCATCGGACCGCACCCTCCACTTCCGGCTCGTGGTACTTCGCCGCGACCGGCCGCACCAGCTCGTTCGCCACGAACCCGACCACCAGCAGCGCGATCATGATGAACAGCGACGCCGTGTACAGGTCGGGCCCGGCCTTCCCGGCCGCCTTCTGGCCGTCCGCGATCGCGTTGACGATCAGCGGCCCCAGCACGCCCGCCAACGACCACGCGGTCAGCAGCCGACCGTGGATCGCGCCGACCTGGTAGGTGCCGAACAGGTCCTTCAGGTACGCCGGGATGGTGGCGAACCCGCCGCCGTAGAACGACAGGATCAGCATCGCGCACACCACGAACAGCGGCTTGGACGCATTGCCCGCCAACGCCAGCACCAGGTACGTCACCGCGCCGGCGCCCAGGTACAGCCGGTAGACGTTCCTGCGCCCCACCAGGTCCGATGTGGACGACCACACGATCCGGCCCACCATGTTCGCCAGCGACAGCAGCGCCACGAACCCGGCGGCGGCGCCCGCGGCGACCGGTGCCGAGGTCTCGGCGAAGAAGTCCCGGATCATCGGCGACGCCTTCTCCAGGATCCCGATGCCCGCGGTCACGTTGAAGCACAGCACCACCCACAGGCACCAGAACTGGGGCGTCCGCAGGGCGTTGCGCGCGGAGACGTTGACCGCCGATCGCACCACCTTCCGCTCCTCGACCTCCGCGGGCACCCGCACCAGCAGCACGCCGACCGACATGAAGACCGCGTACACGATGCCGTGCACCAGGAACGTCCGCGCGATGCCGCCGCTGTCCCGGCCGAACGACTCCAGCATCTGCGCCGACCACGGCGAGGCGATCAACGCGCCGCCGCCGAACCCCATGATCGCGATGCCGGTCGCCATGCCCGGCCGGTCCGGGAACCACTTGATCAACGTGGAGACCGGTGAGATGTACCCGATGCCGAGCCCGATGCCGCCGACGAACCCGTACCCCAGCACGACCAGCCAGTACTGCTGCGTCCACGCGCCGAGCGCCGAGATCAGGAAGCCGGACGAGAAGCACGTCGCGGACACGAACATGGCCCACCGCGGACCGTTGCGCTCCACCAGAGTGCCGCCGAACGCCGCCGACAGGCCCAGCATCACGATCCCGAGCTGGAACGGCAGCGCGCTCTGCGTCCCGGTGAGGTCCAGCGCGCCCTCCAACGGCGGCTTGAACACGCTCCACGCGTACGCCTGACCGATCGCCAGGTGCACCGACAACGCCGCCGGCGGGATCAACCAGCGGTTCCAGCCCGGTGGGGCGATCGTCCGAGAGCGGTCCAGGAAACCCACTGCCCGACACCTCCGTAACCTGGTGAGTGGCTTGCGAAAAAACTTAGCCAAGAGAAGGAGTTCCCCGATGGGGCGAGTCACCGTGCGTCGCCCAGTGGTCACTTACACGCGACGAACGTCCCGGAAGCGGATCGACTCCCTGGCCGCCGAGGAGCCGTTGGAACTCCGCGTGGGCGGCAAGGCACTGACCGTGACCATGCGCACCCCCGGTCACGACGTGGAGCTGGCCCACGGCTTCCTGCTCGGCGAAGGCGTCATCGGCGGCCTGGCGGACATCGCCGTGGCCCGGTTCTGCGAGGGCACCGGCCCGGACGGCCTGAACACCTACAACGTGCTCGACCTCACCCTCGCCGACGGCGTCGCGCCGCCCGAGGCGGGCGTGGAGCGCAACTTCTACACCACCTCCTCCTGCGGCGTCTGCGGCAAGGCCGCGCTGGACGCGGTGAAGCTGAAGACCCGCTTCTCCCCCGCCGGCGACCGGTCCGAGGTGGACGTGGACGTGCTCTCGGCCCTGCCGGACGCGCTGCGCGAACGCCAGAAGGTGTTCACCTCCACCGGCGGCCTGCACGCGGCCGGCCTGTTCACCACCTCCGGCGAGGCACTGGTCGTGCGCGAGGACGTCGGCCGGCACAACGCGGTGGACAAGGTGCTGGGCTGGGCGCTGCTGCACGACCGGATCCCGCTCGCCGGGACGGTGCTCATGGTCTCCGGCCGGGCGTCCTTCGAGCTGGTGCAGAAGGCCGCCATGGCGGGCGTGCCGGTGCTGGCCGCCGTGTCCGCGCCGTCGTCGCTGGCCGCCGACCTGGCCGAGGAGCAGGGCGTGACCCTGGTCGGCTTCCTGCGCGGCGACTCGATGAACGTCTACACCGGCCACGACCGGGTCGTCGCGTGAGACCGCTGGACGGCGTCCTCGTCGTCAGCCTCGAACAAGCCGTCGCCGTGCCCTACGCCACCCGCCTGCTCGCCGACCTCGGCGCGCGGGTCGTCAAGGTCGAGCGCCCCGACGGCGGCGACTTCGCCCGCCACTACGACACCGCCTGCGGCTCGGTGTCGTCCTACTTCGCCTGGGTCAACGCCGGCAAGCAGTCCCTGACGCTGGACCTGAAGCACCCGGCCGCCCCGGAGATCGTGAACCGGCTCGTCGCCACCGCCGACGTGGTCCTGTGCAACCTCTCGCCCGACGCCGCGCGTCGACTCGACGTGGACGCTTCCTCACTCCGGCAGGTGAAACCCGACCTGGTGATCGGTGAACTGTCCGGTTACGGCGACACCGGCCCGTACGCGTCCCGCAAGGCGTTCGACGCGCTGGTCCAGTCCGAGACCGGGCTGATCGAGCTGACCGGGCAGGACGAGGTCACCGCGCGGGCCGGCATCTCCGTCGCCGACATCGCCGCGGGCGTGCAGCTGCAGTCCGCCGTCCTGGCCGCCCTCCTGCACCGGTCCCGCACCGGTGAGGGCGCCACCCTGCGCCTGTCGCTGTTCGACGCGATGGCCGAGTGGATGCACCAACCCATGCTGTACGCGGCGGGCACCGGCCGGGCCGCACCGCGCACGGGCGCGCACCACCCCAGCATCGCCCCCTACGGCCCGTTCCCGTGCTCGGACGGCGCGGTCCACCTGGCCGTGCAGAACGACCCCCAGTGGCGCCGGCTGTGCCGGGTCCTCGGCCGGCCCGACCTCGCCGACGACCCCCGCTTCACCACCGTCACCTCCCGCGTGACCCACCGCGCCGCCCTGCACGCCGAACTGGACTTCACCGCCTGGACCGCCGCCGACCTGCTGGACGCGCTGGACCGCGCCGACGTCCCCGCCGCCCGCACCCGGAGCGTCGCCGACCTCCCGGACCACCCCCAGGTCACCGCCCGCGGCCGCACGGCCACCGTGCCCGTGCCCGCCGGCGGGATCACGGTGCTGCGCCCACCGGTCGACTCCTCCGCGTGGGAATGGGTACCCGAGGCGGTACCGGCTCTCGGCGAGCACACCGAGCACGTCCTGCACGGGCTCGGCTACTCGGCGGAACAGGTCGCCGCCCTTCGGGCGCAGTCGGCGATCTGAGGCAACGCACGGCCCTCCCGCGACGACATGTCGACGAGTGGGTCGACGGGAGAGAACATGGCCAACAGGCGGACGGTGCTCACCGCGCTGGCCGGCGGCGCGCTGGCGACCGCGGGCATCGCGGCGGCGTACCACGGCGACGCGCCGCTCGGCGAGGCGCTGCGGCACGCGGTGGGTGTGGCGGGCCCCGTGCCCGCGGTGAGGCGCGCCGTGGTCCGGGTCGACCGCGTGCACTCCCGGTACCGGGGCCGCGAGGTCGACCTGCTCACCATGGTCCCGCCGGGCGTGCCCACCCGTGGCCTGCCCATGTCGATCCTGCTGCACGGCCGCTACGGCACGGCCCGCCTGGCCTCGGTCGCCGGCATGGAGGAAGTCCTCGTGGCGGCCGTGAGCCGCGGTCAGGTACCGCCGTTCGGCTTCGTCGCGGTCGACGGTGGCGACCACTACTGGCACGAGAACGTCCCCGGCGACGACCCCATGGCGATGCTGCTCGAAGAGGTGCCCCGCTGGCTGGCCGAACGCGGCTACGGCGAGCCGTTCGCCTGCACGGGTGTGTCCATGGGCGGCTTCGGCGCGCTGCTCTACGCACGCAGGCGGCACGAACGCCGTGAGTCGACCAGGGCCGTCGCCGCCATCGCGCCCGCCTTGCTCACCGACTGGACCGAGATGGCCAAGCGGAACGCGTTCGCGAGCCCCGAGCAGTGGGCGTCACTCGATCCGCTGAAGAACATGGACAAGCTCGGCCCCACCCCGATCGGCGTCTGGGTCGGCGACCGGGACCACTTCATCACCGGCACCCGCCGGTTCATCGCGGGTACCAAGCCCGCCGTGGCGTCCGTCCTCCCCGGCGGCCACGACGACGGCCTCTACCGCAAGGTGGTGCCCGACGTCATCCGGTTCCTCGGCAAACGCGTCCCCTGACCTGCACGGACCCCACACAGGATCTCCACACTCCCGTGGTTGCCTTGGCACCATGCCGACGCACCCGGACCCGATCGCCTACCTGGACGACGTGGCGGAAGCGGGCCGCGCCTACAAGCGGCGCCTCCTGGACGACCTGGACCTGCGACCCGAGCACACCGCCCTCGACGTGGGCTGCGGTCCCGGCACCGACCTGCCCGCCATGGCCGGACGCGCGGGTGCCGTCATCGGTGTGGACGTGGACCCCGTCATGGTCGCGGAAGCGACGCGGCGCACCGCCGGGCTCTGCGTGGAGGTGCGCCAGGGCGACGCCCACGCACTGCCCCTGGAGGACGCGAGCGTGGACCGGGGGCGCATCGACCGGGTGCTCCACCTGGTGGCCGACCCGGCGGGCGTCCTGGCGGAGCTCCGCCGCGTGCTGCGCCCCGGCGGACGCGCCGTGCTCGCCCAACCGGACTGGGAGACCCTCGCCGTCGACCCCGGACCGGTGGCCGCGAACCTGGCGTTCAACCGCTTCGTGTGCGACCGGGTCGTGCGCAACCCCGTCGTGGGCAGGCAGCTGGCGAGGCTCTCCTCGGCGGCGGGTTTCACCGTGGTCGACGTGGCGGCCGACACCCAACTCCTGCGGGACTTCACCACCGCCGACGAGCTGCTCGGCCTGACCCGCAACGCCCACCGCGCCGTGCGGGCGGGCCGCATGACCCGCCGGGCCGCCGAGGCCTGGCTGGCCGAGCTCGCCGCCGGGCCGTTCCTGGCCGCGTTCTCCCTCTTCCGGGTGACGGTCAGCGCGGGGTGAGCGGGACCCGCCCGCTGCGCACCCACTTCAGCACCGCACCCCACGGCCCGTACCCGGAGTCCGTGTTCAGGTGCCCGCCGCCCACGATGACGTCCAGGTCGACCCGCACCGCCTCGGCCAGCTCCTTGGCCTGCGCCAACGTGCAGTAGGGGTCGCCCTCGCCCACGACGAGCCGGGTCGACACCGCCGCCCGCCGCACCGCCGTCGGGTCGAGCACCGGGTGCAGGAACTCGGAGATCAACGGCTCGCCGGCGAAGTCCGGCGCGGGCGGCGCGACCAGCAGCACCCGGTCCACCCGCAGCGCCGGGTCGAACGACCCGGCCGCGTGGTGCAGCCACAGCAGCGCGGCCAGCGAGTGCGCGACGACCACCCGTTCGACCGAACCGGCCGCGGGCATCGCGGCCAGGTGCGACCGCAGCTCCTGCGACCACACCGACAACCGCGGCTCGTCGGGAGAGCTGAACCGGGGCAGGTCGACCGACCCACCGTGGTGGGCCAGTTCGCCTGCCAGCCAGTTCTGCCAGTGCTCCGGCCCGGAACCACCCAGGCCGTGCAGGATCAGCGCGTGCGGGAGCGACAACTCACGCCGACTTCTCGCGGCGTTCCCGGCGCGAGGGCTGCCGGGCCACGATGGTCGGGTTGACGTTCTCCTTCACGGTCTGCTCCGTGATCACTACCTTGGCGACGTCCGAGCGGCTCGGGATGTCGTACATCACCGGCAGCAGGACTTCCTCCATGATCGCCCGCAGGCCGCGTGCGCCCGTGCCGCGCAGGATCGCCTGGTCGGCGACCGCCTCCATCGCCGTCCGGGTGAACTCCAGCTCGACGCCATCCATCTCGAAGAGCTTCTGGTACTGCTTGACCAGCGCGTTCTTCGGCTCGGTCAGGATCCGGACGAGCGACTCCTTGTCCAGGTTCGTGACGCTCGCGACCATCGGCAACCGGCCGATGAACTCGGGGATCAACCCGAACTTGATCAGGTCCTCGGGCATCGAGTCGGCGTAGTAGTCCGCCGCGTCGACCTCGGCCTTGGTCCGCACCTCGGCGCCGAAGCCGAGACCGCGCTTGCCGACCCGGTCCTGGATGATCTTGTCCAGGCCCGCGAACGCGCCCGCCACGATGAACAGCACGTTCGTCGTGTCGATCTGGATGAACTCCTGGTGCGGGTGCTTGCGACCGCCCTGCGGGGGCACCGACGCCGTGGTCCCCTCCAGTATCTTCAGCAGGGCCTGCTGCACGCCTTCACCCGACACGTCGCGCGTGATCGACGGGTTTTCACTCTTTCGAGCGATCTTGTCGACCTCGTCGATGTAGATGATGCCGGTCTCGGCGCGCTTGACGTCGTAGTCCGCCGCCTGGATGAGCTTGAGGAGGATGTTCTCCACGTCCTCACCCACGTAGCCCGCCTCGGTCAACGCCGTGGCGTCCGCGATGGCGAACGGCACGTTCAGCATCTTCGCGAGCGTCTGGGCCAGGTAGGTCTTGCCGCACCCCGTGGGCCCGAGCATGAGGATGTTCGACTTGGCGAGCTCCACGCCGTCGTCGCGGCCCTCACGCCCGCGGTCACCGGCCTGGATGCGCTTGTAGTGGTTGTAGACCGCCACCGAGAGCGTGCGCTTGGCCTCGTTCTGGCCGATCACGTACTGGTCGAGGAACTCGTGGATCTCGGCGGGCTTGGGCAGCTCGTCGAGCTTGACGTCACCGGCCTCCGCGAGTTCTTCCTCGATGATCTCGTTGCAGAGGTCGATGCACTCATCGCAGATGTAGACACCGGGGCCGGCGATGAGTTTTTTCACCTGCTTCTGGCTCTTGCCGCAGAAAGAGCACTTCAGCAGGTCGCCGCCGTCACCGATACGTGCCATGACCGCTGACCTCTGTCCCCTCCGGCGCACGACCTGGTGAGGTGCGCCTGACTGCTGATGTGGCGAGTGCCCGCTGGATGCGGGGTCCGCCCGTTCCCCTCGACGGTACCTGTCCTACCCGCCTGTGCGGGAGGACCAGCGTGCCCCCGACACCCCGAACTGAGCAGGACCCCTGGTCAGCTCGGCGTGTCGGGCGCCACGCCGGACTACTTCGCGGAGAGCTTCCGGTAAGGCAGAACGCTGTCGACGATGCCGTATTCCTTGGCCTGCTCGGCGGTGAGGATCTTGTCCCGCTCGATGTCCTCGCGCACCTGCTCCGGCGTGCGGCTGGTGTGCTTGGCCAGCGTGCTCTCCAGCAGCCTGCGCACCCGCTGGATCTCGTTGGACTGGATCTCCAGGTCGGAGACCTGCCCGTAGACGCCCTCGGTGGCCGGCTGGTGGATCAGGATCCGGGCGTTGGGCAGCGCGTGCCGCTTGCCGGGCGTGCCCGCCGCGAGCAGCACCGCGGCCGCCGAGGCCGCCTGGCCCAGGCAGTAGGTCTGGATGTCCGGGCGGACGAACTGCATGGTGTCGTAGATGGCCATCAGCGAGGTGAACGAGCCACCCGGCGAGTTGATGTACATCAGGATGTCGCGGTCGGGGTCCTCCGACTCCAGCACGAGCAGCTGGGCCATCACGTCGTTGGCCGACGCGTCGTCCACCTGCACGCCGAGGAAGATGATGCGCTCCTCGAAGAGCTTGTTGTACGGGTTGGACTCCTTGATGCCGTAGCTCGTGCGCTCGACGAACGACGGGAGCACGTACCGGGACTGCGGTGCGTGGAACTGGCTCACTTCAGGTCTCCTGGTGCTCGGCTCGCGGTCAGTTGGTCGACGCCTGGCTGGCGCGGGTGATCACCTTGTCCACGAAGCCGTACTCGAGGGCTTCCTGGGCGGTGAACCAGCGGTCGCGGTCCGAGTCGGCGACGATCCGCTCGACCGACTGGCCGGTGTGCTGCGCGATCAGCTCGGCCATCTCGTGCTTGGTCCGGGTGAGCATGTCCGCCTGGATCGCGATGTCCGCCGCCGTGCCGCCGACGCCCGCCGAGGGCTGGTGCATCAGGATCCGGGCGTGCGGGAGCGCGTGCCGCTTGCCGGGCGTGCCGGCGGAGAGCAGGAACTGGCCCATCGAGGCGGCCAGGCCCATCGCGTAGGTGGCCACGTCGGGCTGGATGAGCTCCATCGTGTCGAAGATCGCCATGCCGGCGGTCACCGAGCCGCCGGGCGAGTTGATGTAGAAGGTGATGTCCTTCTCCGGGTCTTCGGCGGCGAGGAGGAGGAGCTGGGCGACGATCTGGTTGGCGATGTTCTCTTCGACCTGCGTCCCCAGCACGATGATCCGCTCGCGGAGCAGACGCTCATAGACCGAGTCGTTGAGGTTCATCCCCGAGGCCGCTCGCATCATGGGCTCCGAGAAAGAGTGCTGCGTCACGTCTGCCTGCCTAACTTTGCCGACTAGCTGTGCCGAAAAGAGTCTCGTAGCAACGACCTTAACGAAGGCGGGCGGCGTCGACGTCCCGACACCGCCCGCGTTCGCTCAGGGCTTCACTCCGCGTTCGCGGGTTCCTCAGTGGACTTCGCCTCACCGAAAAGCTCGTCCAGGTCGAGGGCGTTGCCCGCGGAGTCGGTCACGGTGGCCTGGCGCACGACCGAGGCCAGCGCCTTGCCGCGGCGCACGTCGGCGAAGATCGCGCCCAGCTGGCCCGACTGCTGCGCCCGCTTGACGTACTCGTCCGGGCTGATGCCGAACCGCTGGGCCTGGTAGATGATCCGCTCGGTGAGCTCGCCGTCGGTGACGTTGAGCTGCTCGGCGTCGGCGATGGCGTCCAGCACGAGCTGGGTCTTCACCGCCTGCTCGGAGGCCTCGCGCACCTCGGTGTCGAACTGCTCCTTGGTCTGGCCCTGCTCGGCCAGCCACTCGGCGAAGCGCGCCTCGTCGTGGTCGAGGGCGTGGATCGCGTCGTGCGCCCGCGCCTCGATCTCGCCCTGGACGACGGCCTCGGGCAGCGGCACCTCGACGCTGGCCAGCAGCGCCTCCAGCACCTTGTCCCGGGCCTGGACGCCCTGCTGCATCTTCTTCACGCGGCCCAGGCGGGTGCGCAGGTCGGCCTTGAGCTCCTCCAGCGTGTCGAACTCGCTGGCGAGCTGGGCGAACTCGTCGTCCAGCTCGGGCAGCTGGCGCTCCTTGACCGAGTTCAGCACCACGGTGACCTCGGCGTCGCGGCCGGCGTGCTCACCGGCGACCAGGGTGGTGGTGAAGTTCTTCGACTCGCCCTCGGACGCGCCGACCAGGGCATCGTCGATGCCCTCCACGAGCTGGCCGGAGCCGATCTCGTAGGACAGGCCGGTGGTCTTGGCCTCCTCGACCTCCTCGCCGTCCACGGTCGCCGACAGGTCGACCACGACGAAGTCGCCGGTGCCGGCCGGGCGCTTGACGCCGGTGAGGGTGGCGAAGCGGGCGCGCAGCTCGTCCAGCTGCGTGTCCACGTCCTCGTCGGTGACCTCCTGGTCGTCGACGCTGACGGACAGCTCGCCGAAGGCGGGGACGGTGATCTCGGGGCGGACGTCGACCTCGGCGGTGAACGCCAGCGACTCGCCGTCCTCGATCTTGGTCACCTCGAAGTCGGGGCGGCCCAGGGTGCGCAGCTCACCGGAGCTGACGGCCTCCAGGTACTTGGCCGGGATCGCCTCCTGGACGACCTCGTCCAGCACGGGCGCGCGGCCGATGCGGCTCTCCAGCACGCGGGCGGGGGCCTTGCCGGGGCGGAAGCCGGGGATGCGGACCTGCTTGGCCAGCTTGCGGTACGCGCGGTCGAAGTCCGACTTGAGCTCGTCGAACGGCACCTCGACGTTGATCCGGACCCGCGTCGGGCTCAGGTGCTCGACGGTGCTCTTCAACGTGGTCTCCTCGTAACGGGCAGGACGTGCGGAACACCCCGTGAACGCGTCTGGTCGCGCCGGGATTCCGCCTGAGTCTAGGCGGTCGGCCGGCGCGGGGGCGCTAGCACCCCGCATCCGGGGGCCGCAACCTTGCGTGACGACGGTGGCGCGGGTCGTGCGCGGACATTGTCGCGGCAATACCGCGTGATCGGGAATCACATTGCGGGGCGCGGGCGGGAATTCTCAAGGCCGGTGGAATTCCGCCCGTTCGTGCTGCCCTCCCGTGCGGTCCTGCGGGCGGTCTCGTGCGTCCTTCCGGCGGCGGCCCGCGGCGGCGGCCGAAAACACAACAGTGATTCTTAACTCGGCTACCGACCCACTGCCCCCGCCGCCGCTCCCTCCTTCCCCCGCCGTCGACCCGCGGGTGCCGCCACCGGCGGCCGTGACCGCAATTTCGCGGTCTCGCCAGGGGCGATTCAGCCGTACCTATGCCGCTCAACGGTCGATCGACAGGGCGATCCGTTAGGCCATTCGAGTGGCACTGGGAGCCGTGAGCATGCCGTGGAGCGTCATCACCGAGCGAGGCGCCCACGGAGTCGTGTAACACGTATGTCGTAGGGACGACTAACAGTCGGCAACCACCGAGGAGGGCAGGTTCGTCAGAAAGAGTGAATTGAGGCCGTTTGGAGTAGTGCTCGACGGAAAACTTTCACTTGTCGAGATGACTCCAACCGCCGTAGTCCATTAGTGTGGGTTTCAGGTAGCGTGACGCCGGGATCCACGTGCTGGACCAGCAATAATTCACGTTGCCGGACGTTCTGGGGGGTCAGCAGCGGACGCAACCGGCAACCGGGACCGACAGGAACGAGCGAGACAATGTCATCGAGCTCTTTAACCACCTACCAGACAAGGTGCCGATGACCCGATGAGATCCATTCCGCCGCTGCCGAACACTAACCCAGGCCTACCCCTGGGCGCCGGCTGTCACTTCGGGGTCCGACCGGCCCCCGCGGTGCCGTCCGGCCACCGCGTACCACCCCTCGCGGTAGCGCGGCGATGTTGATCGACTTCAGGCCACGCGCACGTAGAAGCGCAGCCAGGTCAACTGCCGCCACGCAGAAGAGATCACGATGCCGTCCGGCGCCGGCCACATCGTGGACCACTTACACGCACCGTTGGGGAGCTCCATGGAGACGCGTCAGCTTTTGGCGTTCACAACTGTGGTTCAAACGGGCAGTTTCACCAAGGCAGCCGCCACGCTGAATTGCTCGCAACCCACTATAACCACTCGGATCAAGGCACTCGAAGAGACCCTCGGCGTGCCGCTGTTCCGTCGACTTCCGCGCGGCATCCAGATGACCTCTGCCGGTGTCGAGCTATTGCCGTTCGCGCGGAACATCATCACCCTGACCGACAAGGCCAGGAAAGCCATCACGATGAACGGCGAGCCGCACGGCAAGCTGGTCATCGGCAGCGCACAGAGTCTGACCGACTACCGTCTGCTACCACTGATCGAGTACATGTGCTGGCGGTACCCGAGCGTCCAGATCTCCCTCCACTCGCGCAACACCCAGGCGAACCTGACTTCGGTGCGTGAGGGGCGGTTGGACTGCACCTTCTTCATCGGCTCCGTGGAGCCCCGCGAGGGGTTGGAGACGACGGTGCTCTGCCCGGAGCCGCTGGTCATGGTCGCCGGTCCGACCCACGCCCTGACCAGGCGTTCGGTGATCACCGAGGACGAGCTGCGCGGCAGCACGCTCATCCGGGCCGAGAACGGCGCCAGCTACTACGAGCAGTTCGAGCAGGCGTTGGGTTTGCAGGAAGCCGAGTCGAAGTCGCCGGTGCTGGCGCTCGACTCGATCGACGCCGCCAAGCGGGCGGTCGCCTCGGGTCTGGGGATCTCGCTTGTCCCCGAGGTGACGGTCGCGGCGGAGCTCGCCGACGGCAGGTTGTGCCGGCTGCCCTGGGTCCCGCCGTTCCGGGTGTACACCCAGTTCGCGTGGCGCCAGGACAACTCCATCAACCCGTCGGTGACGGCACTCGTGTCGGCGGCGGCGCAGGTGGTCAGCGAGCAGGTGGCGACTCCGGCATGACACTGGGGAGCCGTTCTTGAGCGCCCGGGCGCGGGTGTGCTCAAGAACGGCCCGCGTTTCGCGGGACGAGTGCCGGGTAGGCCGAAGCCATGACCGTGAAGGCGCGTGATCTGCGCGCGTTGCTGACCTCCGACCTGCCGGACCCGAACCTGGTCCTGATCGAGGGCAGGCTGGAGGTCGTCCAGGTGGACGACCTGGACGCGGACCACTTCCGCGGTGCGATGCTGTTGCTCTCCAGAGCCGAACTCCTGGCGCGAGGCGTGGACGAGAACTCGCCGGACCAGGAGCTTGAACGCCAGGCGGCCGCGGTCTCGACCGCCGTCAACGAACTGGGCGGCTGACCGCCTTCGGTTCGCCCTCGACCACATCGGGCTCTTCCGCCTCGACCCCGCAACCGGGCTCCTGCTCGGGCGCCCCTGGTCCGGGATCGGAAGGGCCCTGACCAACCACCAGGCTGGCCAGGGCGACCGTCGGGGCGACAGGATTTGAACCTGCGACCCCCCGCTCCCAAAGCGGGTGCGCTACCAAACTGCGCCACGCCCCGGTCCACCCAAGCCTATCGCGACCAGCTAAGCTACCAACGCGCCCACCCCGGTAGGCGCGGTGCGGGTGTAGCTCAATGGTAGAGCCCCAGCCTTCCAAGCTGGTCATGCGGGTTCGATTCCCGTCACCCGCTCTCGACTTCCCCTTGCAGGTCAACAGCGGTGCCACCCATCTCCGGGTAGCACCGCTGTCGTGTCTCTAGATCAGGTCGTGCGATTAGCGTGCGATTGGCTCTTCCTGACCCGCTCACTGAGCTTGTCGGCGATCTCACGATCACGCTCGCGGGTCGCGTGCTGGTAGATCAGCGCCGCCCGCATGCTCCCGTGCCCCATGCGGTGCATCAGTTCCCGCGTGCTGGCACCGGCTGCCGCCGCCAGGTTGTTGCCCGTGTGGCGCAGGTCGTGGAAGTGGAAGCCCTTCGGGAGTCCGACCTCGGCCACGGTCTTGATCCACTTCACGGACCGGTGCCAGTTGCCCCGCTTGAGCGCCGCGCCCTTCGCTCCGGTGAAGATCAACTCCTCCGGACCGGCCTTGACGAACGCCATCAGGTGACGCCGGAAGTCGTCCACGAGGATCTCCGGCATGGCGACCGTTCGGAAGCCCGCCGCTGACTTCGGTGGGCCTTCCACGAGCTGCCCCGAGTTGAGCTGAGCCAACCTCCGAGGAACCCGGACCGATGGCGCGTCCAGGTCGACGTCACACCTTCGGAGGGCGATCAACTCACCCCACCGCAGGCCGGTGAAGGCAGCGGCCAGGATCAGCACCCGGAAGCGTGGCGGCACGGTCTCGGACAGGGTGAAGACCTGGTCCACGGACGCCACCGGCCGTTCGGGAGCCTTCTCCTGGTCTGCTCCCTTGACGCGGCACGGGTTCCGCTTGATCCGGTTGTCGTCCAGGGCGGTGTTCATGACCGCCCGTAGTAGCCGGTACGCCTTGGCGGTCGTGGTGTCCGAACGGCCGTTGTCGAGCAGGTGCCGTCGCCAGGTGCGCACGGTCTCCGTGGTGATGGAGTTGAGCAGCTTCTCCCCTAGGAACGGCACGACGTGCAGCCGGAACTGCCGCTCGTACTCCTCACGAGTACGGACGCCGAGCTGCCGTTCCTTGATCCACCGCTCCCCGTACTCCTTGAGCGCGACCTTGCCGAGCAGCGGGTCAACCCACTCACCGCGGAGCAGATCGGCTTCGACCGTGGACAGCCAGGCGTTGGCATCGGTCTTGGTCGGGAATGTCTCCGGCGCGTTTCGACGAAGGCCGTCAGGCCCGAGGTAGCTCGCCTGGTGCCGACCGGACGGCAGCTTACGAACGTGGCCGAACTGGCGGTGGTTCTTCTTGTTCGCCATCAGGCAGCCCTCCAGACCGGCTCGACCCGACCGGCGTTGATGAACTCGTCCACATCGGCCCGCTTCAGCCGGACGTGCCGCCCGAGGTGGTGGAACGCGATCCGACGCTCAGCGATGAGCCGCCGGACGAAGCGGACGGTCGTGTTCATGTAGTCCGCCGCTTCCTGAACCGTGAAGTGCTCCTTCATCTCTTCTCCCCCATTTACGCAGCTTGAGACGTTGCCGAACGGTTTGGCGGACCGGCCGAGGCGAGCAACGCCGCCGTGTACTCGGCCTTCCATCGACGCCGCTCCGCGACCGCCCGCAGCAGCAGGTGTGGTCTTGGGGGCACGTTCGGGTCACCGGGCTGCACGTTGTTCCAGACGACCCGTTTCGGCTGGTCGTCCCCGGTGATCCCCACGTCGGCGAGCAGTTGCCGAACGAATTCCTTGCGGTCGTGCTTGTGGTCGGCGAGCGACTTGCCCGACCACTTCCGCGACACCAGCACCCGCCGACCGGCGACGCCGAGCGTTGAGCGCTTGTGCGCCTTGCCCTTGCACTTGCCCGGTTCCATCGACAGGCGAGCGCCCTTGGGTTGGACGCCGTAGAGCAGCCACACCGGGCACTGCGGCGAGCAGGGCGTCACGGCCAGCTCCGTGCACAGCCGTTCGGCGTGGTCCTCCTGGCGGCTGGTCCGAGCGTCGAAGCACTCACCGATGCTCTTGGTCAGGTACTTCGTCAGGTAGCCAATGTGACGTCCGGCCTCCTCCGTGCCGCCGAGGATGCCCTTGGAGTGCACCTGCACCCCGAACCGCGCCACATGTGCCGGACGCTCCACCTGGTCGAGGGCTTCCGCCCAGGTCGGCAGAGGTTCGCGGGTAGCCGGATCAACGAACCCCTTCGCCCGCGCGTCCCACACCGGCCGGTTGTCACCGCCGTACTTGATCTCGTCGTGGTTGGGCCACCACACCTGGTGGTAGGTGGCCTCAGCGACCGCTCGCAGCTCCGCGCGCGAGATCGAACCCCGGATAGCGGCGTGCCAGTGTGGCGCCAGTCGCCGCTGAGGTTCGACCGTTGAGAAGTACTGCACGTCCCAGCCGACGCAGCGCCGCAGGTTCTGCACGAACCGGTCCAGCAGTGCCGCGAAGTGCACCGCGTCCCGAGCCGCACGCCGGTAGTCGTACCGGGCCGGATCGACCGGCGCGCCGTCGCTGCGCACCTTCCCATAGCTGTCGAGCGTCAGCGTGAGGAACGTGGACGGCTGGTACTTGCCCCCGAAGACCCGGCCGACCGTCCGCTTCTGGACCGGCCGCCGAGGCAGGTTCGGCGCATCCTGCCGCCGCCTGGTCGACCGCTTCCGCACCGCCCGTGGCCGAGCCTCCAGAGCCGGAAGCGAACCGCGGACTCCGAGCTGCCGCAGCTCCGCGTCAACCCCGGCGACCTCGTCCCGAACCTCCTCCGCCCCGATCTCGTCGCCCTCCTCGACCGCCGCCCGGTACGCCTTGACCAGATCGGCCCGGAAGGCCGCCACCTCCCGCTGATCCTCGGTCGGCGAGTCCGGGGTGAAGTCGGGTTCCTCGGCCAGATGCCATCCCTCGCGGCACTGCGCCATCCGCAACCTGCGGTTCTTCTCGGCGCACGTCGGGCACACGCTGGCGACCGTCGAGCCGCACGGGACGGGCACGATGTCCACCCGCCCGGTGTCCAGGTCAACCCGCTCCTTAGCCAGCGGCCGGACACACACGCCGTGTTCCTCAGCCACCGCCCGAGCCACATCCAGCGCCGCCGGCTGCTTCATCCGGTCCGCACGAGTCAGGTACTCACTCACGCCGCAACCTCCCCCGAGCCGTCCGGCCGAGTCCGGAAGTCGTGCACCTCCGCGTCAGCCAGGAACACGGCCAGCTCGACCAAGTCGGCATCGGTGACGTGGAAGGCCCGAACCCGCTCCGGCTCCCGTTGCCCGTCCTGCTTCACCCAGGCGACACCGGGCGTGTTCTCGCTGATCTCGTTAGCTGCCGCGCCACGCTGCCGCACGCCGTCACCAAGGACCATGTCCACCTGTTGCGGCTCGTCCATGCGCAGCGCGACACGGGTGCTGAACAGGTGCCGGAAGGACACGACTTCCTTGCGCGGATCCTGGACCAGGCCGACGACCGCGTAGCCGGGTGCACGCCCCTGTGAGGTGATCGTCTGGATAGCCCGCACCGCTCGTTCCCGGAGCTGCTTGTCCGGCTGGTAGGCGATCAGGTCCGCCAGCTCATCGACCACCAGGACCGTGAACGGTTCTCCGGTCGACCGCGCCCACAGCCGCCGAACACCCCGGTAGCGCGTCGCCCGTTCCTTGACCTCTGCGGCGATTTCTTCAAGCAGGGCAACGGCTTCCGGTCCGTTGTCGTACACGACCCGGTCGAAGGTATCGGGGCACTGCCCGAGTTCCATCCCGCCCTTCGGGTCGATCCCCACGAGCCGCACCAGGCCCGCCCGGACCGCCGGGGCGAGCTGCCACACCAGCGACCACAGCACCGAGCCCTTGCCCGCACCGGGCACGCCGACGACGAGCACTTGGGACCCGAGCAGCCGCAGCCGCCACGGCTTGCCCGTCTCGGTCCGGCCGACCACCACCCGCTTGAGATCCACCTCCACATCCGTCAACGCCGGGACAGGAAGGGGACGCAGCAGCGGGTCACGGTGGACGAAGTCCAGCTCGATCACCCTCGGCCGCAGCACCCGCACCCGGCACGAGCGAGCGCCGAACGAGTGCGCCAAGCCGTCCCGACGCAGCTCCCACACCTCCGGCGACTGTGCCGGGACCATGCGCACCCGGACCCGGTCTCGCCATCCCTCGGACCGCACCCGCCGAAGGCTCGGCCGGTACTCGCGCCCACGGTCCTGCTTGGCCAGCTCAGCGAGCCGCATCACCGACCGCCACCGAGGCACGTACACCGTCGCCCGCCGACACTCGGTCACCAGTCCGTACCAGCCGTGGCGCAGGAACGACCGACGATCGAGACCTGCCCAAATGGTCAGTGCCGCGACCAGCGACAACAATGCCAGCACCAACGCCGAGAGCCCGAACCGCCACCAGCACCAGGCCGCCGACAACGGCACCAACGTGACCACCGGGTACCGAACGACAACGAGCACCAGGCGCACGGCCCCGACGACCATCAGCCACACCAGCGCCACCAGTGCCGCGATCCACTTTGCCTTGCCGGGAACGAGCACCCACCACGGCACCCGAGGCCGGACGCCCTCGAACGGAGCCGGGTCGACCCACCGTCCGCCGTTCATCGCGCACGCCCCATGGGGGCGAAAATCAGCGGTAGCCATCCCAGGCAGCCGCAGCAAACGAGCTGATTCGGGGCGTAGACACCGAACCGCTTGCACGCCCCGCAGGGGCGACCGTTGGACAACTTCCACACTGTCGGAGCACCGCGCCGACTTGACGCGCGCACCCCACGTACCGATAGCCTCGACATGACCGGAATCCCTTGTGTGGTAACGAAAGCACGCGAAAGTTCCGGTCGGTGTGTCGCCGGGAAACAGCTTCAGCCCGCCAAGACTCGAACCTGTTTCCCGCGACCCCACCAACCAGCAATTCAGATCACTTGCCGCACGAGACCGCCCGCACGGTCAATCGCTCGTCTCGACCTCGAACAGGTCCTCGAACTCGAACGGCGCGAGCGCCTTCAACGCCCCGCTGATGAACCGCGCACCGGGCCGCAACTCGCCGTCACGCGCACGCTTCACCGTCGACCGGTTGAGCCCCATCGCCTTGGCCAACGCGTAGTCCGAGTGGAACCCCGCCAACCGCACAGCCTTGGTGAACGCGTCGTCACGGAGCCTGACGTTGTACCGGGGGTCGCCCAGGTATCCGACGACAGCCACGGTCGCCGCCGCACTCTCCGGCACGTTCGGCCCGCTCACCTGACGCTTCTTACTCCGAGCTGCCGCCGCACTGGCGAGGTTCTGAGCGATCTTCTTGCCCTTCTCCCAGTGCTGCGCCGCCAGGAGGAGCGATTCCCTCTGCCGTCCACGATCGGTCTCAGCGATCCGCCGATACACCTCAGCCGCCCGGAAGTGGAAATCCCGCCACTCCGCCCGCGTGGCCTCGGGTGAGGGCATCACCTCAGCCAACGCATCGTGGGCAGCCCGGAACGTCGTCGCCGAGCGCACTGCCGACCACAACTCCCCCGACCGGCTCACTCCCACTCATCCCCCACGATGCCCAGCGCAACGCCACCGTCCTGCAACGCCGACCGCAACCTGTTGACCGACTCCCGATCGACCACCAACACCGCCGGGAACGCATTGCCGAACCGGATCTCCACCCGGTCGGCGAACGTCAACGGGTAGGCCCGGATGGGCAGGTCATCGGTCACGTGCAACCGCACCATGTCACCCGCCACCGCTCACGCCGCCCTGGCAGCGGTCTTGGCGACCACCGGCTTCATGCCCGACGCGCGCAGGCTGTACCCGAGCTTCGCCCGACACCGGTGCCGCTCACCCCCGTGGCTCCCCCGGCACGCCTTGTCATCGATCCACGGCGTCACCGTCAACCCTTCGAACACCACCGGCCGAACATCGGTCCCCGGAATCACCTCCGGCGGAACCGGCTGGTGAGGAGCCGCGATCTTCACCGTCACCACGGCGTCCGTCTTGCGCTCCGCCGCCTGGTCGATCACCAGGACCGACCACACCAACAGCCCCGACTCCTTGTCCGTCTCCTGCTGGACCGGCAACCCCTTCGCCCGCTCCTCGGCCGACTGGAACCTGAGCACCGGCTCGACACCCATCACCAGCGCGCCACGGGGAAAGACGAAGTCGTGCGTCGCCGGGAGCCTGCTCCCACCACTGATCGCCACAGCCGATCTCCTGTCATCAGCGTCGGCTGGACCCTCGGTCCAGCACCTTGACACCAACCACTTTCGGCCGATCAGCGGGACGCAAGCACCGCATAGCGGGACTTCTAAGGACGTCCCTGCTAACTTGAAGACGTCCCAAGTCGTCACAACGGGGGTACACATGGCCAACGAACGCCTACGAGAAGCCCTGCTCCGCAACGGCTTGGACCTCGACCACGTAGCCCGCGCCACCGGCGTCGACCCCAAGACCGTCGAACGCTGGATCACCAAGGGCCGAGTCCCCTACCCCCGCCACCGCCACACCATCGCCTCGATGGTCCGCGAGACCGAGAACTACCTCTGGCCGGACGCCGTAGCCGCGGACCGCAAGGCCGAGATCGCCGAGTCCGAGGTGGTCAAGGTCTACCCCCACCGCAACAACATCCCCGCGGACCTCTGGGACCGACTCCTCAACGACGCCACCAAGCACATCGAGGTCTTGTCTCTGGCCGCCCTCTTCCTGGTCGAGCGCCCGACCTTCGCCAAGGAGCTGCGCCTGAAGGCCGAGAACGGAACCCGCATCCGCCTACTGTTCGGCGACCCCACCGCCCGCGAAGCCGCCCGCCGCAGCGAGGAAGAGCAGCTAGGCAAAGGCACTGTCGCCGCCCGCATCCGCAACGCCCTAGCGTTCGTCCGCCCTCTGGTCGACGTCCCCGGCATCGAGGTGCGCCTCCACAAGACGACCCTCTACAACTCCGTCTTCCGCTTCGACGACGAGATGATCGTCAACACCCACGTCTACGGCTTCCCCGGAGCCCACGCCCCAGCCCTCCATCTACGCCGACTCTCCGCAGGCGACCTCTTCGAGACCTACTCCGAAAGCCTGGAGACCGTCTGGGCCGGAGCGAAGCGCGCAACCTTCTGACAAGGTCGAACCATGGCGCGGACCGACTACCTCAACGACCCCAACGCCCCGAAGCCCAACAGCATCCGGGTAGCCGTCAGCGCCATCGTCCAGGACCCCACCGGCCGCCTCCTGATGATCCGGCGCACCGACAACGACAAGTACGCCATCCCCGGCGGCGGCCAAGACGTCGGCGAAACCCTCACCCAAGCCGTCGTCCGCGAGGTTGAGGAAGAGACCGGCGTCCACGTCGAAGTCACCGCTCTGGTCGGTCTGTACTCCAACCCCAACCACGTCATCGCCTACGGCAACGGCGAAGTTCGCCAGGAGTTCTCCATCTGCTTCCGCGCTCAACCTCTCGGCGGCGAACTGCGACCAAGCAGCGAATCCAAGGAAGTCCACTGGATAGAACCGGACCGCCTAGCCGACCTCGACATCCACCCATCCATCCGCCTACGCATCGACCACGGCCTCAGCAACCGCCCCGAGCCCTACTTCACCTGACCTCAACCCCAGCACCCCTCAACCGAGCCTCCGTCCGCTCCACCGCAGCAACCAACTCAGGCTCCGCCTGCCGGATGAAAACCGTCACCAGGTCTTCCGGCCCATACCGCGCCTGAATCTCCGCGATCCGCTCATGAACCCCGACCGTGTCCCCATCCGGCCCTGTGGTCATGTCCGCCCACCACAGCGCATCCCGCAGCGGTGTCCCCTCATCCACCCAACGCGCCAGCTCAGCCGAGCACCCTCTCAGCTTCGCCTCCCGGTAGGCGTAGGAGTGATGGGCCACGAGAGCGCAAAGTCGACGCGAAAAACCCATTGCGGCAAGGTAGCGCGCACCATCGATTGGATGGAAGCCCAAATCTTTGAGGCGACTCGAGTAGCCGATATCGTGAAGCACGGCGGCATCAGCCAAGATATCCACTTCTTCTTTCGAAAGAATAGCAGCGGTTTCTTTAACTCGTCGCAACACCCCTTTAACATGCTTCCAGCGACCCGGAAGTTCAACCGCCAAAAGCTCACAGGCTAGATTAAATGAATAACGCATGCCCACAAGTGCCTTCCTAGATAAATTCGACGGCAGCGGCCGTATGCATTTTACCTCTTCCTTCCTACATCATGCGCCTTGCCTGCACCTTTGCCGCCAGAGATCCTGGTGAGCACGGATGAAACGTTCGTGGCCGACCTTGCGATTATACAGTAGGACGCAAGCACAGCGGGAGTGAATAATGAAAGATATACCTGCCGAAGACGACGCATACAGCAACATCTTCAACCCCGAGGCGGCCGACAGCAAGGATTTGAATCGAGCTTTTATCCGAGATATCTTGCCAGGAGGCATTCCATCTAAACAACATCTCCTCGAACGCTGGCTAAACAACATTTCTGCGAGATTTCACTACTACATCGACGGTGTTCGAGAAGTCGCCTCCAAGCCGCCTTCTGGGCATCGTAAAACAAACGTAGGTTCGTCTACAAAGAACATTGGAATGATGCTGAACGCGCCACAGCGACGACAAATAGAGAAACTTGTCGATAAAATTCACTCCAAGGTTCAGGAGAGCCTCGATTCACAGATCGAGCAGTTAGTACGCTTCAACGAAAGCCTCAAGGAGGGTAAAAATAGAACCAATTCGAAAGCCTACCACCCGCCTACGCCCGATGTAGTGTCCACAATGATCGGACTTCTTGTCGACCCGGAAGAAATCGAGCACCTAACAAAAAACGGGCTTGACCTTGACGAGCTTTCTCACACGCAAAAGCTGTACTTTTTTGAATTGCATCAGGCGAGGCTAACGCCAAGTCCAGATCTGATCTTGTGTCAGGCGCTGCTTCCGGCAATGACAGCACAGTTCGAAGAATACCTTTCATCTACATTGAGATTTGCACTTTCACTCCATCCAAACGCAATGAATCTAGGGAAGAAGCAGATATCCCTGGAGGAAGTACGCCGCTTCCAAAGTACATCTGACCTGGAAAGGAAGCTGGCGGACAAAGCCGTTTCAGATTTTATTAGCGGCTCGCCTGAACACTGGCGGAAGGAGCTGGACACTTGGCCGGGAATTAGAATCGACGAGCTATCAGACAACTGGGCGGCGTTTATTGAGATATTTTTGCGTCGAAACTCTGTTGTACATCGCGCGTCCATGGCGGACGAAAAGTACCTGCACCTGCTGCCGAGGGAGCTTGATGCGCCACCTCTTGGTATGCCACTAATTATCGATAGAGAGTACTTGCTATCCGCAGCCGATCGACTTGAATGTGTAGCAGCGGGCATATTTGCAATGTGGCCGAATAAAGTGGCAAGGCAATTCAAGATCGACACTTCGGCAAGTGTCGCGATTCGCGTTTATAACGCCTTAAATGACGGTCGATGGACCGCAGCGGCCATCATTTCTAGCAGCTTCCTACAAGGATGGACCGACGACGATCCACAAGGCGTCGTAGAGGAACTCCGCGTCAACAACTGGATGGCGAGGCTAGAGGCATTTCCCGAAACACGAGAAGAGGTATTTACGGAAATTGACTCGTGGCAGAGTCCAGAGGATCTCTCGTTTGATATAGCAAAGCTCCTCCTTAAGGGCGAAGACGCTCACGCACTAGATCTAATCAAAAGTAGCATTCAGGCAGGAAAGCTTGCCGGGGACCAAATAGCCCACTGGCCGCTTATCAAAAACCTGACAACCCGCACGCCGTCAGCTATAAAAATACTGCGAACCCCGTCTCGCATCAAGGTCGTAGGTCCCAGAAAAAGAAGGTAGGCTGCCGAGTTGCGCTGTACAGGATCAAGGCGCACCGCCTGTGGCGGTGCGCGGCAGAGACCGGCTCACGTCGGCACCGACTCCCCGCATCACGGCACGCCGGGCTCCCGCTTCGCTCCGCCCGTCGGCCGTGCGCGGAGTTGGTGCACGTGGTCCGGCGGCGGCGCGGCTACATCTGGAAGCGCTCAGATCACCACGGGTTCGCTGGCTCGACGGTCGGGACGATCGCGCGGTTACACGGCTCGATCGAGCTGGGCACGGCGATCGGCTGCCGCGACGGCTTCGCCGTCTTGCCATCGGGTAGGCGGCTCGGCGACCAGGGCCAAGCACAGGCACGCGAATGGGCACCATCTCTGAGGCGGCCCGCACTGTGGCCGAATGCCAGGGTGGTGCCCGGTTGAGGCTGTGACATGCCATCGCCGCCCGTGCCCCTCACGTGCCCCATCTCAGGGTCAGCAGCGGTCAATCAGGGGCACGGACGGTCAGATGGCAAGCAAAGGTGCTGGTCAGAGAGTTAGCTGGTCAAGGGCTTGATCGCCGCCAGACCTTCCAAGCTGGTCATGCGGGTTCGACTCCCGTCACCCGCTCTCCACTCTTGAAGCCGGTAGAGCCCTCACGGACCGTCCCATGTGGACGGTCTTTTGCTCTTTTGCGGATCGTTCGTACCCTTCGTGTGCCCGCCCGGTGCAGACCGGGCCTCGACCCCGCCGCGATGCTTCGCCACCGCTCCTCCCTCGCCTGGGGACGATGGAGGCCGGACGGGTCGGGCTGTTCCCCACCAGTTCGTGAAGCGTTCTCGGTCTCTGCGGCCAGAGCGTCGCCGGTGTGCCGCAGGTCGTGCAGGTGGATGTCCGCCATGAGAACGCCGAATCCGTGGTCAAGGCGAAATTTGTACTGATGTCAGTTCGGTCTGCGACGATTCAATCAGGCAAGAGTGGCGATGCGCGCCCGAGGTTGAGCGTGCTGGTGGCTGCGGTGACCGTGGATCGGCGAACGCAGCAGGTTGGATGCACATAGGGAGGACGTGGCCGTTTCGTGAGCGCGAGCAGGGCTGGCGCTGACTCTAGGTTAGCCAAGGGGCGCTCTGGGATATGAAAGACCACCCGATCGAGTGAAGAAAGAGTCATGCGGTAGCGCACGGTTAAGTCTCGTCGATGCCTTGGTATGAGGGTTACAACGGGAGGCGCGACATGTGGACTCAAGACACGTGGAGCTTTGTCGGACGGTTGATTCTCAGCATCGCGGTGGGTGGCGCGGGCATTGCCATGATGGGCATCGGTAGCGGTGTGCTTTCCAAGGCCGTCGCGTCTGCTCAGGAGAAGCTCGCTCAGGTCGGTGAGCTGTGTCAACAGCAGGTGACGCTCGTGAGGCAGGCGGCCGAGACCACACCCAGCGCGGCCACCACCCAGCAGCTTGAGGCGCAGGCAGCGTCGAAGGCAACGGCGATCACCAGCCTCCTCGCCGGGATCGCGAAGCTGCCGACTGGTGATCGCCTCATCGTTTGGGGCTTCATCGCAGTGATCGTCGCGGCGATGATCGGCGGTTGGCTCAAGGTCGATCTGGGTGGGATGTAGGTCAGGCGCTGTGTGGCCATGGGGCAGGTAATGGGACCGACATGCGGTCGATTTGGGCAGGTAGGGCGGTGACGGGTGGAGATATTTGTGTACCGGTGGGATTTGTGGCGGATTAGTTCACGCTGATGGGGTGGGGCGTATGGGTTCCAACGACCGCTGTCGAGTTCTACGCTCGGCGTGACCGCCTTGTTGTCCCCCCAGGCAAGTGCGGAGGTGGTCGAGTGGGTCGCCGGAGAACGGCGTGGGCTTAGGTCCAGGTGGTTTTCCGGCGGCCCACGCTCATTACGGGTATGCAAGGGCGGCCGAGGTGGCGGCTCACGTGAAGGCCGGCCCGGAGTGTGAACGGGTCCAGTGGCGGCTCATTATGGACACCATGCGACTGGATCAGATTGTGGTGGATTGTCTTGAACCCGCACGTCTCGTGCGGTTCTGGGCGGGGTTGCTCGGGGGGATGGTGGTGGAGCGGGAGCACGGGTGGGCGCACGTGGAGCCGCCTGGGTGGCCTCGGATTTCGTTTCAGCCGGTGGCGGAGGTGAAGGCGGTGAAGAATCGGCTGCACCTGGACATCGACGTGGCCGACATCGCGGCGGCGACGGCGCGGGCGACGGCGCTCGGGGCCACGACGCAGGGGGACGTGCAGACGGACGAGCAGGGCAGTTTCCAGGTGCTCCTCGACCCCGCGGGCAACGAGTTCTGCTTTGTCACGGCGCACCACGTCAAGACGTGAGCGCGCGCCACAGGGCCTCGCCGAAACGGATCGCCAGCACCACCATGAGGCAGCCGATGGCGAACGTCACCAGGCATCTCAGAACCAGGCGAAGCTTCGTCACGCGCACAGTGTGCCTCCCGAACGACCGCAGATCACCCGGTTGCGGCGGCTACGGCGGCACGAAGCGAGCGCACGGCCCCGACATCCCCCTCCACCGACACGTGCTCCTCCCCCACCCGCCCCCATAACCACAGGTCCACGGCGGACGGCGAGCCGCTCACCACGGCGGCCGGGTCGGCACCGGGGCAGTAGTCGACGACGCCCTCGTGCAGCGCCACGGTCCACTCGCGGCCGGGTACGCGCAGGGTCACGGGGTGGCCGGACGTGTGGGCACCGGGTGGTTGGTGGCAGCCCAGCCACAGGCGGAGCACCTCGTCGATGCCGTCGGCGGCCAGTCCGGGCTCCAGCGGGGCCGCCAGGCCGATCGCGGCCTGCGCGTCGACCCGGTGCACGGCCGTCTCGTGCGCCATCCGCCTGATCCAGAACCCCAGCGTGCGGTCCCACGGGCACCACGTGGCGGCGGGCGAGGCGGCACGGGCCGGGTCCAGCACGGCGATCAGCGACGCCGCCCCGACCCGGTACCAGTCGACCAGGTCGGCGTCACCGGGCGAGCACCGCCACGCCGCCGGACGTGCGCCGCGGGTGATCCAGCGGGTCACCATGCGGTGGATGGAACCGACGTGCACCAGCAGGTCCGCGACCGTCATCCCGGGACATCCCGGCACGTCGCGGTCGGGCGGCGCGAGGTCGGCCGCGACGGCCAGAGCGGCCGCTTCGACGCGCAGCGCGCCGGCCAACGAGTGGGCGTCCATCGGCGCAGCATCGCGGAACCGCCGCCCCCGGTGCGACCCCTGAATTCGATCGCGCCGAACCGACGACCGGCGTATGAACGGGTAATGGCGCTCACACTCCGCACGCTCACAGCGGCCGATCTACCCGAGTTCCAGCGCGTGGTCGACCTCGCGTTCCTCAACGACACGGCCGATGACCAGCTCGAACGTTGGCGTGACCTCTTCGAGCCCGAACGCCACCACGCGGTGTTCGACGGTGCCGAGATGGTCGGCGGCGGCGGGATCCAGAGCCGGGAGATCACGCTGCCCGGCGCCGGTCCGCTCCCCTTCGCGGCGGTCACGTCGGTGGGCGTCAAACCGGGCCATCGCCGCCGCGGCGTGCTGACGCGCGTGATGAGGGCGCAGCTGGACAGCATCCACGACGAGGGCCGGGAGGCGGTCGCCGCGCTGTGGGCGTCGGAGGCGGCGATCTACCCGCGGTTCGGCTACGGGCTCGCGGCGGAGTTCACCCGGCTGTCGGTGCCGCGCGGTGCGGCGTTCCGGTCCGGGGTGTCGACCGGTGACGCGCGGGTGCGCGAGGTGTCGCGGGACGAGGCGATGCCGGTCATGCGGGCCGTGTACGAGGCGATCCGGCCGACCCGCACGGGGTGGCTGAGCCGGAACGACGCCGCCTGGGACCACCACTTCGCCGACACCGAGCGCGACCGCAACGGGCTGAGCGCCTACCGCTACGTGCTGCACCCGGAGGGGTACGCGGTCTACCGGGTCAAGTACGACTGGCAGGACCGCGGCCCGCGCAACGAGCTGCACGTGCGGGAGATCGCCGCACGCAGCGACGAGGCCTACGCGGCGCTCTACCGGTACCTGCTGGACGTCGACATGGTCGGCGAGCTGCAGTTCTTCACCGCCTCCGACGACCCGATCACCCACCTGCTGGCGGACTCACGGCTGGCGTTGCGCGGTCGGGCGGACTCGCTGTGGGTGCGGCTCGTGGACGTCGACCGGGCGCTCGCGCAGCGCCGCTACGGCTCCGACGTGGACGTGGTGCTGGACGTGGTCGACGAGTTCTGCTCGTGGAACGCGGGCCGGTGGCGGCTCACCGTGAAGGACGGCACGGCGACCGTGCAGCGGGTGGACGACGACCCGGACGTGGTGCTGGACGTGCACGCGTTGGGCGCGGCCTACCTGGGCGGGACGAAGCTGACGACCCTGGCACGTGCCCAGCGCGTGCGTGAGGTCACAGGCGGTGCGCTGAACGCCTTGTCACACGCCTTCCAGGGCGACCGCGACCCCCACTGCCCGGAGATCTTCTGACCGTTCCGGGAACCTCCGCCCGGCCCGCGGCGTTTTCCGGACAACAAGCTCCGGGAGGGTCGATGACCACCACGATCGTGTTGCTCGTGCTGTTGGTCCTGGTCGGCGCGGTCTGGTACGCCGCACGCTCCGCCGCCGAGAAGCGCCGCCGGGAGTTGGAGGACGCGCAGGCCGAGGCACGCCGCTGGGTCGAGCGGCTGGGCGGTCAGGTGATGAACCTGACGGGCACGGACGTCGCCTCGCAGCAGGCGATGGCCGACGCGTCCGAGCGGTTCACCGCCGCCGGGTCGCAGATGGAGCAGGCGCGCACGACGGAGCAGTGCCGCCTGGTCTCGCAGACCGCGATGGAGGGCCTGTACTACGTGCGGGCCGCGCGCGTCGCGATGGACCTGGACCCCGGCCCCGAGCTGCCCGACCTCACCGGTCAGGGCCGCGCGGGCAAGGTGTCGGAGGAGCGTGACGTCACGGTGGAGGGTCACCGGTACGTCGCCTCGCCGCGGCCGGGTTCGCACACGCCGCACTACTACCCCGGTGGTGTGGTGGCGGGCCGTCCGGTGCCGCAGGGCTGGTACTCCGAGCCGTGGTGGAAGCCCGCGATGGTGGCCGGCGCGTGGGGCTTCGGCTCGATGCTGCTGTTCAGCGCGATGTTCTCGGGCATGGTCGGCGTGCCGGCGGCCGTGGCGGCCGAGGACTCCGGCGGCGACGGCGGTGACGACGGCGGTGACGGTGGCGATGGCGGCGACGCCGGTGGTGACTACGGCGGCGGCGACTTCGGTGGCGGCGGCGACTTCGGCGGGTTCTGACTCGCGGGACCGGACGTGTCGGCGGGCGCCGAGCCGTTTCGACGCCCGCCGACACCTCATCCGGTCGGTTCCTCGACGTCGTCGTCGGGATCGGTCACCCGGTCGAGCTCGAACTGCCCGCGCAGCGCGCCCGTGGCCTGCTTCAGCCTTCGCCGCAACTTGCCGGGCTCGTAGTGGTCGGCCACGGCGCGGCTGTGCACGAAGACGGTGAAGTCCAACCGCAGGTCGGCCACCCCCGTGTCGGTCGCGACGACCACCGACGGGTCATCGCTGGTCACCGCCTGTCCCGGCGGGTCGATCGGGCTCGCGGCACCGGTCCGCGACCGCTCCTCGCGCAGGTGGATGACGGCGTTCTCGACCGACTGCTTCGCGGCCGCCTCCGCGCCCGCCAGCCGGGCCTGGAGCTCCAGCCAGCTGCGGTGGTGCTTCGTGGTCAGCTCGCGGGCCGCCTCGACCAGCGGTTCGGCCGCGGCCCGCGCCCGCTTCAGCTGCTTCGCCGCGGCCTTGGCACTGTCGGCGTACGGGTTGTGCGCGAGGAACTTGACCACGACCACCCCGGCCGCGAGCAGGACCAGCATCCCGGCCGTGTACGGCTCGTACGGCGCGAGCAGGGCGTTGTCCACCGAGGCGAGCATCGCCCGGATCTGGGCCCAGCTGCCGAGCATGGCGAACACCGCGATGCCGAACACCACCGGCAGTGCCCAGACGGGCCAGGGCAGGTCGTCGGGTCGGCGCTCGGCGTGCTCGGCCCGGTCGCGGTGCCGGTTCCGCAGCCGGAGCAGGACGCCCCGGAGCCCGCGTTCACCCCGTTCGAGCCTGCGCTCCACCCGGCTGCGGTGCCGGAACACCGCCTGGGCGAGCATCGTGCCCACCACGAGCAGGCAGACCGTGAGCCCGACGGCCGGCACGTAGGACGTCCAGTAGAGGAACGAGCCCGGTCCCACGTTGAGCAGCTGTTGGAAGATCTTCGCCAGGTAGACCCCCTCGAACACGCCGCTGAGCAGCACCACGGGCCAGAACGCCCAGCGCGCCCACGCGAGCACCCGGCGGCGGTCCTCCGGACCGTCGTCGGCGTGGCGGTCGACGACCGCCTGGTGCGCGCCGCGCGCCTCGGCCGCCGATCCGATCGCGACGAACGTCCTGACCCGGTCGATGGCCGACTCGGCGGCGCGGTACGTCCCCATCACCGACTCGCACGCGGCCACCAGCACCTGGTGCCCGGCGACGAGCTGCGCGTTGCCCGCGCTGTAGGCGGCGACCAGGGCCGCGATCTCGGCCTCGCGGACCTGCTCGGCCGTGCGCGACCGGCCGGCCGGGGTGAGGCCGAGGTCGTCGCGCGGGCACGGGACCGCCGGCCGCCAGCTGGACGTGGTGCTTCCGTTGACGGTCATGCCAGCGTCACCACTATCTCCACCCTCCGGTTGCACTGGAGCGCCACCGGGTCCTCGACGCCGCCCGGGAACTCGTCGGGGCACTTGAGCTGCGACTCGCCGAACGACTTCGGGACCACGTCCGACAAGCCCTCGCGGGACAGCAGTTCCGCCACGGCGTCCGCCCGCCGCTGCCCGAGCGCGTTGCTGTTCTGCTCGTCGGCCCGCGAGTCGGTGTGACCGCGCACCTCGATCCCGAGGTACTCGCGGGTGCGGATGTCGACGGCGATGCGCGCGAGGGCGGACCGCGCGTCCGGCCGCAGCTCCGCCGAGCTGGTGTCGAACAGGACCGCCGCGGGGACCTCGTAGGTGACGGCCCGGCGCGAGTACGTGACCTGCGGGTCCGGCACGTCCGACGCGGCGGGCGTCGTCGCCGTGCCCTCGCCGCCCGCGACCCCGCCGGAGGTGATCTCGCACTGCTGGTCGGTCGCGCCGTTGGCCCGGCACAGCGTGCGCCACAGCTGCTCCAGCCACCGCAGCTGCGCCGGTGACGGCGCGGGCTGGTCCACCGACGGCCGCCCGATGCCGCGCATGACCACCCGGACGTCCTTGAAGTCGTCGGGGCGCACCTCCGCGCGTTCCCCGCAGACCTGCGCGATGTTGCCGATCTCCTCGTCGGTGTCGAAGCCCGCGTGGGTCAGGTCGGCGCACCCGGAGGTGGGCAGGCCGTCCGAGGCGACGACGACCGTCTTGCCCGCCCGGCCGTCGCGGACCCGGTCGGCGGCGGCGCGGAGCGCGCCGAGCACGTCGGTGCCCGCCTTCGCGGGCGTCGCGCGCGCCGCCTCGACCACCGCGTCCTGCAGGCAGGTGACGGCGGCCTTCCGCCGGTCCTTCTCGTTCTCCGGGTTGGCCATCGAGTAGTCGGCGGTGTGGTTCGACGCCGTCCACGCGGGTTCCGCGCCCGGACCGCTGAAGCTGCCGATGGACACGACGTCCTTGCGCCCCACGGCCTGCTCGACGTGTTCGCGCAACACGCCGGAGAAGTCGGGCGCGCCCGCCTGCTGCCCCGCGGCACGGGTCGAGTTGGTCGCGTCCACCAGGATCACCGTGCGCCCGCTGTCGGTCCGCGGGCTGTCGGTCGACCGCATCCACTCGCAGCGGTCGAGGCGGGGCGGCTCGGGCACGCACGCGGTGCCGGCGGCCGACAGGACCAGGGCGGTCAGCGCCGCCACGAGCCGGTTCACTCGGCACCACCGTCGTTCCCCCGCACCCAGGCGAACGGGGTCAGGCCCATCCGGCGGCAGAACGCCTGCAACGCCTTGTCGTAGGCGTTCGCGAACTCGTAGAGCCCGACGTGCTCGTGGTCGGTGCGGGCGTTGCGCAGCACGGCGGCGAGGTCGCGGGCCAGTTCACCGCGGTGCGCGCCGAGCCCGTGCATGACCGAGGCGAAATCCTTGTCGGCCAGGCTCGCCGCGAACGGCACGAGCAGCTGTCGCTCGTCGGGGCCGAGGACGTCGATCTGCTCCAGCACCTTGACGACCTCCAGCCAGCGCTGCGTGCGCTCCTCCACGAGGCTCGCGTGGAGCATCGCCAGCTCGTGGTCGGAGGTGAGCGTCAACCTGCGCTTCTCCACCGGCAGCAGGTGCTCGCGCAGCTCCGGGTCGAGCACCACCCTGACCGAGGACGTGTAGCCGAGCCGGCCCTCGTCCTCGTCGTCGAAGCACAGCTCCTCGGCGAGGACCCGGTTGATCGCCGCCTCGGCCTCGGCCACGTCGACGGCGTGGAACTCCCGCGCGGTCGTCCACGCCCGGTTGAGCAACGTGGTGCGGGCGACGCCGTGGTAGCGGTCCGCGCACTTCACCAGCTGGTCGTAGTCCATCACCTTGCTGGACCAGCGGAACGCCGGTATGAGGTGCAGCGAGTACACCCCGGCCTTGGCGGACACCACGATCGGCTCCTCGTCGGCCGGCGGCGCGTACTCCACGATGCGCCGCGTGGTCGTGCCGATCGAGCCCTTGTCGGGCACGCCGAAGATCCGGTCGAACATGCGCCTGAAGATGCCGCGTTTCCTGCTCATGACTCGATTCCTCTCGAATACGGGGACTGACGCGTCAAGGTCGTCCGCGTCCTACGGCCTTGCGCAGTCGTTGGAGCACGGTCGAGTCGGACGTCCGGCTCGACCAGAGGTCCAGGTGGAAGGCGGCGCGGACGTCGAGCGGCCGGGCGAAGACGCGCAACGCCAGCGGCTCGACCACGGCGAGCGCCTCGTCGCTCTCGGCGGCGACGAGCCAGCGGCGCAGCGACTCCCAGGCCCGGTGGGAGGTCTCCGTGCCGACCAGCGCGCCGCGCCACAGCTCGACCAGCGAGTCCTGCCACTGCTCGCGTTCGGCGACCACCCCGGGCAGCGCGGGCACCTGGGCGTTCGCCGACGACAGGGAGAACCGCGCCAGCAGCAGCAACGCGCGGACCGCGTGGCGGCGCACGTACTCGACGTCGGACGCGATCCACTCGCCCAGGGCGTCGAGGACCTGCTCGGCGGCGTCGGCGGCGAACAGCCTGGCCAGTGCGACGCCGATCGCGTTGGTCTCCGCCAACTCCGCCTTGCGGGCGAGCTTGCGCAGCGCGCGCACCGCGTCGTTCGGGATGGTGGCGCCGATGCGCGTGCCGTACGCGCGGACGGCGCTGTCCTGGAGCCTGGGCGACGGGCTGGCGGCCCACGCTTCGACCCGGTCACGGGTGCGGCCGAGCAGCCGCTCGTCGAAGGAGGCGATCTCGAACGCGAGCGCCGCCGACTCGCGGTACCGGGCGCTCGACCGCGCCCAGACACCGATCAGCTTGCGGTAGATCTCGTCGAAGTCGAACGTCGCCAGCAGGCCCGCGACCTGCGCCGCCCGCACCTGGATCGCCACCCGGTCGTGGCCCGCGAGCGCGTCCAGCCACATGATGATCGGGTCGCGGGTGCTGGCGAAGTCGTGCCACGCGACGTCCAGGACTATCCCGCTCAGCGCGGGCGAGACGAACTTCGCCCGCCGGGGCCCGTCGTCCGCGCGCAGCAGCGTGCTGTCGCGCATGTCGTCGCTGATGAGCTGTTTCAGGTTGCTGTCGAACACCGCCTGGTTCAGCGCGCCCGGCCGGGACTCGAACCGCGGCAGGATCTGCTGGCACAGCAGGCCGCTGGTCTCGAAGACGTCGGTGAGCGCCCGGCCGTGGAACACCGCGAAGCTGATCAGGACCGCCTGCCGCTGGGACGCCCGGTGCGGCTCGTCGGGCTGGAGCTCCGGTTCCCGCAGGGTCTTCTCGACCTCGTCGCGCAGCCGGTTCGGCAGCCGCCCGAGCAGCGCCTCGGGCTCCTCACCGGCGTGCATCCCGGTGGCCAGCACCTCGGCGAACCCCGCCATCACGCGCGGCGGCGTCTTGAACTCCAGCTGCTGCACGAAGTTCCCGTCCGCGAGGCACTTGTCCAGGTAGGACGACATCCGCTCGGTGGTGCAGGTGGTGCACCGCGGCAGGTGCTGCTCGACCGCCGACCACACGTGGTTGCGCAGCACGTCGAGCGGCGGCGGGCACGGGTGCGGGAACGTGTACGGGCCGGGCCGGTGCTCCCCCGGCGCCGCGGCGTTGCCCACGATCACCAGGTAGGCGCCGCGACCGGCGAGGTGCTGGCTCAGCGCCTCCAGGATCTGCGGGTCCGCCCGCCGGTCCCGCAGGTCGAGCAGGTAGCCGTTGCCGTCGGCGAACAGCTTCGACGCGTCCTCGTAGATCTGTTCGAGGGACACGTCCACCGCGATCAGCAGGCGCACCGCGCTCGGCCCGACGCAGTCGGCGAGCAGGATCTTGGCGGTCGTCCGGCGGCCCTGGTCGGGCTGGTCCACCAGCGCCAGCACGTGCGCGCCGAGCAGCGTCGACCTCATGGCGGCGTAGTCGGCCACCGGGTGGTAGCAGCGTTGTTCGGCCAGCACGCGTTCTTCGCCGAGCTGCCCGTTCAGGACCCGGCCGCGGCTGCCGTCGGGTCCGTTGATCCACTGCTCGACGTACAGCGACAGGCCGTTGCCGAACGCGTTGAGGCCGTTGAAGTCCGCGTTGGCGTTGAAGATCTGGTGCGCGTCCTGCCGGGCGGCCTGGCTGTCGGCGTACCCGTCCAGCTTCTCCTGCTCGACGGCGTCCTCGGCCGAGCCGGCCGCCGCGGCCTTGGGCCGGTCCTGGTCCGGCGGTGCCGGCACGGGGTCGCGCGGTGCGGGTTGCGGGGTCTGCTCCGGTGGTGCCGGTGGTGCGACGTCTCCGGGCGGGGCCTCGGCGGGCGCCCCTTCCTCGTGGGTCATGACCGCTCCGATGTGCCTGTGCCGTCAGCGTTCTGGTGGTGGTGCCGGTGCGTGCCGCCGAACGTCGTGACCCCGTGGTTGGTGAGGGTCATCGGTTCGTTGAAGATCTGTTCGGCGTTCTGGGTGACCGTCCGGGCGTGGAGCGAGCGCTTGGGTCGCGGCCGGGACGCGTCGTCGCCGGCCGTGTCCTCCTCCCGGGGCGGGGAAGGTTCGGCCTGGGGCTTGCCGCCCAGGTAGACGTGGACGTCCGGGCCGAGGTCCCGATCGCCGCGGGCCATGCGCAGGTACAAGTTCTTGAGCTGCACGGGCACCCTGGCGTCCGTTTCGGCCAACGCCTGGTCGTGCGCCTGGTAGACCGCGACCGCCTCGGCGGTCAAACCGTTGCGGTACAAGGCGTACATGTGCAGCGCCGCGACCTGTGAGTCGTCCGGCCGTTCGCGGCCCAGCCGGGCCAGGTCGAGCAGCGACTCCTCGTGGCGACCGACCCGCAGCTCGGCCTGGTGGAGCATGACCCGCGCCTTTCGGTACTCCTGCCACAACGCCTCGCGGGCGTTGTCGACGAGCCTGCCGTCCAGTCCCGCCAGCGGCTCACCCCGGTACAGCAGCAGCGCCTGCTCGAAGATCGGCCGCCGTTCGGCGTCGGGCAGGCCCATGGCCCGGCGGACCGACGCGCGGAACCGGTAGACGTCCACCGACAGGGGCGGGACGTCCAAGGTGCACAACCGGTTCTTGTTGATCAGCACCCGTTCCAGGCCCAGTTCGCCGAAACGCCTGCGCAGGTGCGCCATGACCTCCTGCAGGAGCTTGTCGGCGGTATCGGGCAGGTCGTCCCAGCCCCATTCCAGCAGCCGGTCGCGGTACATCGGTTTGCCCGGTTCCAGCAGCAGCGGGGTCAGCACCCGCTTCTCCCGGTTCGTGCCCAGGTCCACCGACGTGCCGTCCACCCGGGCCTCCGGTGGACCCAGCAGGTGGAAGGTGGGACCGGCGGTGATCTCTTTCGTCATCTCGTCACTTTCCGCTTGTGTGTACGTGTGGTCGTCCGTCCTCCGCCGGCGGTCGACCGCGCTGCGCACCCAGTTCCACCCAGTGCTCCACCCAGCACCACACAAGGGCATTTGCCCAGGTCAGGGGGCGAGTTTGACCTCATCAGGGCAGCACGGAGCCGCCCTCACGAGGAACAGGGGCCACGATGTCCGAGATCAACGACTTGCAGACGGTCCGTGACGGACTGGTATTTCACAAGAGCAGCCACAGCCAGACCGGGAACTGCGTGATGTACGCGGCCGAGCGTGACGGGGCGGCGGTGTGCGACTCGAAGGCCGAGGACGGCCCGGTGCTGCGGTTCAAGGCCGGCGGGTGGACCGCGTTCACGCGGGACCTGGCGGCCGGTGCGTTCGACCCGAGCTAGTCGGTGGGTGGCGAGGGCATCCCGCTGACGGGGTGCCCTCGCCGCGGTCGGGCCCGCCGCGGCGGCAGGGTCTGCGCGGACCGCGGCGCGGGCGTGAATCGGTCAGGGCTGGTCGTTCGGGTGGAGCGGATCGTTCTGCCGAGGGGTGGTCGGGTGGAGCGGGTGGTTCGGGTGGAGCAGGTGGAACGGGCCGGTGGATCAGCCGGCGGTGGCGCGGATGTCCGCGGCCACCTCGGCGAGCAACGCGCGGGCGTCGTCGCCGAACACGGCCATCTTCCGCATCATCGACCAGCGGTTCTCGTACATCTCGACGTCGTGCTCACCGGTGATGGTCAACGTCGCGTGGACCGTCTCCAGCGAGACGTAGCTCCGCCTGCCGTCGTCCAGGTCGCCGTTGATGACGAAGTTGTCCGCGATGGGCGCCGTCGCCTCGCGGTCGAACGGGATCAGGCCGAGGTCGACGTTGTCCAACGTGCCGACCGCGGCCAGTCGGTCCAGCTGCGCGAGCAGCATCTTGGCCGGACCGGGTCGCCACCTCAGCGCCGCCTCCCCGATCAGGAAGTCGAACCGGCGGTCCGGCTCGTAGAGCGCGAGCTGGCGGTGCAGCCGTCCCGCCACGGCGGCGGGCAGGTCCTCGTCGGAGTAGGTGATCCCCGACACGACGAACACCCGGCGGGCGTAGTCGGGGATCTGCAACAACCCCGGCACCACCGAGGCCTGGAACGTGCGCACCCAGCGGGTGGCCACCTCCTCGTCCTGCACGACGTCCTGCAGGTGCCCCCGGCGCTGCAAGGCCGCCCGGTACGGGTGCACCTCGGTGAACGCCGCCTCGGTCAACGAGGTCAGTCGTTCCCGCATCTCAACCGACACTTCGAGTGCCCTTCCCCAAGCCACGACTTCCGGGAGTGTCGGGATCACGCTTCCCGCCTCGATCCTCGACACCTTGGACTGGCTGATACCGATCTCCTGTGCCAGCTGACGCCCCGACCATCCCGCCAGATCGCGCAGCCGCCGCAACTCAGCCGCGAGCAGCGCGCGCCCCGACGGCGGCGGCTCGGTCTCATCTGCGGCGTTGACCATCGTTGCCACAACTCCCCGGCCGCAGAAGACCCCGACTCCCTGCGACCCATGTTGATTCTTGCTGATTCGGACTCAACCACCTACTGGCGGCCACTGTCAAGCCGGGGGTAGACCGTGTCGACCAGTGAAACACTCTCGTGTTCACCCTAATGATCTACGGCCTTGACTCATAGCCACCATCTGATTCATTCTGATTCAAGACGATTCGGCAGACGCCGACTCGACGCTGGAAGCCGCAGGAGACTGACATGACCTCCGCACTGGCGCACCCCACCACTGGCCCGGCCCACCACCGGGCGATCGTGGCCGTGGACATCGAAGGGTCCTCGAAGCGCACCAACCCGGCCAAGGCCCGGGTGCGCGCGACCATGTACGACCTCGTGGAACAGGCGCTGGACGACGCCGGGATCACCGACGACCGCCGTGACCCGCTGATCGACTGCGGGGACGGCGTGCTCGCGCTCATCCACCCGGTGGCAGAGGCGCCCAAGGCGCTGCTGCTCAACCGGGTCATCCCCACGATGCGGGCCCTGCTGGACGATCATGGACTCATGGTGCCCGACGAGCCGTTGCGGCTCCGCGCCGTGGTGCACGCGGGCGAGGTGCACCACGACCGGCGCGGCTGTTTCGGCGAGGCGCTCGACATCACGTTCCGGCTGCTCAACGCGCCGCAGTTCAAGGCGAGGCTGAACGACTCGACCGCGCCGCTGGTGGTGGTGGTCTCGGACGACATCTACCGGGCGGTCGTGCGGCACGGGTACGAGGGCATCGACCCGAGCGGCTTCACGCCGAACGTGCGCGTCCGGGTCGCGGGCGAGGAGCACCACGGCTGGGTGCACGTGCCGGCGGCGCGGGCGTGCCGCACCGACCTGCCCCGTCAGCACAGACGAGGCCTGGTCGCGCTGCGGGGCGCGGAGTGAGCCGACGCGCCGAGGCGGTCACGCGGGCTGGCAGGTCGGGCACCAGTAGAGGTTGCGGCCGGCCAGTTCGGCGGCGGCCACGGGTGTGCCGCAGACCAGGCACGGTTGACCGGTGCGGCGGTAGACGTAGACCTCGCCGCCGTGCCGGTCCTGGCGCGGTGCGCGGCCGGTGACCTCCGGCAGGTGTTCGGGCCGCACGGTGTCGATGCGGCCGACCTTCACGCCGGCGCGCATGAGCGCGGCCAGGTCGAGCCACAGGTCGTCCCACAACGCCCGGTCGACCCGGTTGCCGGGCACGAGCGGGTGGACGCCGTGCCGGAACAGCACCTCGGCGCGGTAGACGTTGCCGACGCCCGCGAGCACGGTCTGGTCCATCAGCAGCACCGCGATCGACTGGCGTGAACGGGCGATGCGCGCGTAGGCCAGGTCGGGTTTCGCGTCACGGCGCAGCGGGTCCGGGCCCAGGCGGGCGCGCAGCGCGGTCACCTCGACGTCGGTGAGGACCTCGCACCGGGTCGGGCCGCGCAGGTCCGTCCAGTGGGTGGCGCCGACCAGCCGCATCCGCACCGCGCCGACCGGTTCGGTGACCGGGTGCGACGACTCGGTGAACGTGCCGTAGAGGCCCAGGTGGACGTGCACGGTCGCGTCCGGGCCGTAGACGTGGAACAGGTGCTTGCCGTGCGCCTCGGCGCGCTCGAACAGCCGGCCGTCCACGAGGGACGTCGAGAACCTGCCCTGCGGGCTCGACACCCGGACCGTCGAACCCGCGTACCGGCGCTGGTGCAGCTTCGCCAGCCGGTGCAGCGTGTGGCCTTCGGGCATTACGGCAGGGCCGGCGCCTCGCCGGTGCGCTCGTACTCGCGGAGGATGTCGATGCGGCGGGCGTGCCGTTCCTGCCCGGAGAACGGGGTGGCCAGGAACGCCTCGACGATCGCGACCGCCTCCTCGGTGGTGTGCATCCGGCCGCCGACGCCGATGAGCTGGGCGTCGTTGTGCTCACGGGCGAGCTTCGCCGTCTGGACGCTGTAGGCCAGCGCGGCCCGGGCGCCGGGCACCTTGTTGGCCGCGATCTGCTCGCCGTTGCCGGAGCCGCCGATGACGATGCCCAGGCTGCCCTCGTCCGCGACCACGCGGCGGGCCGCCTCGATGCAGAACGGGGGGTAGTCGTCCTCCGCGTCGTACACCGCCGGGCCGACGTCCACCACGTCGTGGCCCGCGTCGGTCAGGTGCTTGACGAGGTGGGTCTTCAGCTCGAAGCCCGCGTGGTCCGATCCCAGGTAAACGCGCACGTCAGCAAGTCTGCCATCCTGGGCCGCGTGTTCGGACAAGAGGGTTGCCGGCTACGGCTCGAATGGGGTCCGGAGGGTGTCGCGGCGCTCGGGGAGCAGTGCGCGGTGCTGGTGATCGTCGACGTGCTGTCGTTCTCCACGGCGGTCGACGTCGTGGTGGGACGCGGTGGCGCCGTGCGGCCGGTGCACTGGCGTGACCGGGCTTCGGCGGCACGGCCGGCGGACCCGTCGTGGACGTTGCGGCCCTCGTCGCTGGTGTCGGTGCCGTCCGGCGCGGAGCTGGAGCTGGCCTCGGCGAACGGCGCGACGCTGTGCACCTCGGCCGCGTCGACGGGCGCGGTCGTGCTGGCCGGGTGCCCGCGCAACGCGCGGGCGGTCGCGGCGGCGGCCAGGGAGTTGGCCGAGGGCGGGCCGATCGGCGTGGTGCCGGCCGGCGAGCGGTGGGGCGTCACCCTGGCCGGGCAGGCCGAGGTCGGTCCCCTGCGACCGGCGGTCGAGGACCTGCTCGGCGCCGGGGCCGTGATGGCGTCGTTGCTGGGTTACGGCTCGGCGTCGGTCGAGGCGGCCATGGCGGCGGAGGCGTTCGCGTGGGCGTCGGTGCCGGACGTGCTGGCCGGCTGCGTGTCGGGCCGTGAGCTGATCGCCGCGGGCCACGCGGGCGACGTGGCCCTGGCGGCGGAGGTGAACGTGAGCTCCGCCGTCCCCCACTTGGTCGACGGTGTGCTGCGCGCCTGGACGCGATGATGAACCTCCCGACGCCGCATCAGGAGGTTTTCCGTGGAGCCACAAGGTGATGAGTTACCGGCGGTCCAAGCAGAGGCGCTGAGGGTCGCGCGGCTGGTGGACACCCTGGCCGTGGAGGCCCTGAAGACCGGCTCGGCCGACGCGGGCCTGCTGAAGGCCCTGCTCGCCAAGGTGGAGGCCGTGGGCGTCCTGGTCTCCGCGGACGGCTACTCCGTCGGCGAGTCACTGCACATCGCCCTGCACGAACTCGCGCAGTCGCTCGGCAACGTGCAGAAGACGCTGAAGGGCGACAACCCGTTCGACGGCGCGGCGTCGGAGCTGGCGGTCCTGCGGCTCCAGGTGCTCGACGAGATCCAACAGCCGCCGAAGCCCCGGCACGGCACGCCGTCGGTCGGGTTCGAGTGGCAGACCGACATCAAGGTGGAAAAGACCGAGGTCCCGCCGTCCAAGACGTTGTTGAAGCGGTGGCCCGCGGAGCCGGACCAGCCGGCGATCCTGAGGTTGGAGCTCGACGGCCCGGACCTGGAGTTCGTGACGGCTGCCGTCACCACGATGGCGGAGGTCCGGGCGCAGGTGGACGCGATCCGGAGGGAAGTCGAGCTGCTCCGGGCCGCCGACTACGCCGGCCACGACTACTACCTGCCCGAGGCCGCGCGCAGCGACGTGACCGGTGTGGTGGCGTTCCCGGTGGGTCACAGGGTCCACGTCCGCCACGGCGGCGACAGGGCGCGCGGCTCGCTCCAGGCCACCACGGCCCGTCCCCTGGACCGGGTGCGGGACCTGCTGGTCACCTACGGCGGCGCGACCGCGCTGCTCGCCGTGGCGCAGATCGACGGCTACTACACGGACGCGCCGCCGATGCCACGCGTCGCCCAGCTGCTCTACCTGGTCCGGTACTACGTGTTGTGCCTGGAACTGGGTACGACGGACGACCAGGGGCCCAAGGTGCTCCTGCCGGTGATGTCCCGCACCGACTTCCACTCCGCGTACCTGCTGCTCGACGAGGCCGAGCGGAAGGACTTCCGCCGATGCGTCGGGTACGCCAAGCCGGCCACGGGAGATTTCGCCTGGCGCGGCACCGTCCTGGCCCAGAAGCTGAGCTACAAGGGGCCGACGAAGTGGAAGTACCAGGGTCCGACGATCGGCCAGTGGTACGACTCGATCGTGGCCGGCTCGCCCTCGTCGCTGGAGGTGGAGCCCCTCGACCGGGACAACGACGGGGAGGGACCGCGCGGCGACCACCGCGACCTGCTCTCGCCCCCGAAGGGCTACCCCGCGCACCGCAGGGGCCGGCACTTCACCTACGCCATGGGCTTCTACGGCACGGCCGAGGACGGCTCGCTGCTGTTCGAGCTGCGCCAAGTGGCGCCGGTGGCACCGACCAAGGAGCCGGCGGCCAGGGAGTACACCACCGACACCGTGTTCGACGCCATCCTGGAGTTCGCCGCCCGTGAGCTGCCGACCACGACCGCGACGACCATTACGAACGCCACCGACGACGACGACGGCGGCAACGACGACGATGGCGGCGGCGGTGACGGCGCGGAACGACCGACCAAGCGCCGGCGCGTCGCGACCAGGCGGACGGGGTTCTCCCAGACCGGGGAAAGCACCACCTAGCGCTGGACGGACTTCACCTCGGTGAACTCGTCCAGGCCGAAGCGGCCGAACTCGCGGCCGTTGCCGGACTGGCGGTAACCGCCGAACGGGGCGCTGGTGTTGAACGCGGCGCCGTTGATGTCCACCTGGCCCGTCCGCAATCGCTTGGCCACGGCCAGCGCGCGGTCGGTGTCGGCGGAGAAGACGGCGCCGCCCAAGCCGTAGATGGTGGAGTTCGCGATGCGCACGGCGTCGTCCTCGTCCGCGTAGGGCATGACGGACAGGACCGGCCCGAAGATCTCCTCCTGGGCGATCGCCATGTCCGGGCGCACGTCGCCGAACACCGTCGGCGCGACGTGGAAGCCGCGGTCGAGGGGGCGTTCCGGGCCGCCGAGGGCGAGCTTCGCGCCTTCCTCGACACCTCGCCGGACGTAGCCGACCACGCGGTCGCGCTGGGCGGCCGAGACCGCCGGGCCGATGCGCGTGGCGGGCAGGGCGGGGTCGCCCGGCTCGTACTTGGCGGCCGCGGCCACCGCGATCTCCAGCGCTTCGTCGTGCCGCTCCGCGGGCACCAGCAGCCGGGTCCACGCGCTGCACGCCTGCCCGTTGTTCATGAACGCGTTGGCGACACCGATCTTCACCGCGCGCGTCAGGTCGGCGTCGGGCAGCACCACGTTCGCGGACTTGCCGCCCAGCTCCAACGCCACCCGCTTGACCGTCTCGGCGGCCAGCGCGGCCACCCGGCGCCCGGCGCGCGTCGAACCGGTGAACGACACCATGTCCACCATCGGGTGACCTGCCAACGCCTCGCCCACCACCGGGCCCGTGCCGTGGACGAGGGAGAACACGCCCTCGGGCAGGCCGGCGTCGTGCAGCACCGAGGCCAGCAGGTCGGCCGTCATGGGCGCCAGCTCGCTCGGCTTGAGCAGCACCACGTTGCCCGCCGCCAGCGCGGGCACGACCTTGGCCACCATCTGCTGCAACGGGAAGTTCCACGGGGTGATGGCGGCGACCACGCCGACCGGCTCCCGCAGCACCAGCGAGTTCCCGATCTCCTCGCCGTCGAAGTACCCGGCCGCCAGCACGTCGGCCACGCCGCGCGCGATGCCGACGGGGTTCGGCACCTGCACCCGCGACGCGAACGTGATGGGCGTGCCCATCTCCGCGGTCATGGTCGCGGCGAACGACTCGGCCCGCGCCTCCAGCCCGTCCACCACCGCCCGCACCAGCGCCAACCGGGCGTCCGGCGACGTCGCCGACCACGCCGGGAACGCGGCGACGGCCCGGATGACGGCCGCGTCCACGTCACCGGCCGTGCCGGCGCGGACCGTGCCGATGACCTCTTCGGTGGTCGGGTTGACGACCTCGATCACTGCGGACTCCCCGGGAACGGTGTGACACTCACAGACGAATCTCGCCCCAGAGTGTCACACCGGCGGCGTCAGGAGAAGTCCAGTCCCCCGGTCCGGGTGCGCTTGAGCTCGAAGAAGTACGGGAAGCCGGCCAACGCCCGCGCGCCGTCGAACACCTTCACCGCGTCCTCGCCCCGCGGGATCCTGGTGAGCACGGGCCCGAAGAACGCCACGCCGTCGATGTGGATCGTGGGCGTGCCGACGTCCATGCCGACCGGGTCCATGCCGCGGTGGTGGCTGGCGCGCAGCTCCTCGTCGTGCTCGTCGGTGTGCGCGGCCTCGGCCAGCTCCGAGGGCAGCCCGACCTCGTCCAACGCCAGCTTGATGGCCTGGTCGTAGTCGCGCTCGCGGCCGAGCCCCTCGTTGTGGATCTTCGTGCCGAGCGCGGTGTAGAGGTCGGCCAGCACCCCGTCGCCGTGGCTCTTGGCCGCCGCGATGGCGACGCGCACCGGGCCCCAGCCGCGGTCCATCATGTCGCGGTAGTCGGCGGGCAGGTCACGGCCCTCGTTGAGCACGGACAGGCTCATGACGCGGAAGTTCAGGTCCAGGTCGCGCTGCTTGTCCACTTCGAGGATCCACCGGGACGAGATCCACGCGTAGGGGCAGATCGGGTCGAAGTAGAAGTCGACCTTCGTACGTCCCTCTGTCGACATTCGGTGTTCCCTCCGTGGCTGTTCGTGTCGCGGGTGCACCGGGTGAGGCGCCCCATCGTGCACAACCAGCCGGACCCACGCAGTCTTCCCTCGGACGCCAGTCCACTTCCGGGGGTCCCACGTGATTGGATGCGACTGTCGTGTTCACCGACTCGACACCCTTTTCCGTTCCGACGAGGTCGGCGTCGAGGTCCCGTGGCGCCGGCAGACGAGGTGACCAGTGGCGGCACCCAACCTCACCCGCGACCAGGCGCAGCAGCGCGCTGCGCTGCTGGAAGTCGATTCCTACCGGATCGAGTTGGACCTGACCGACGGTGGCGGCAAGCCCGGCTCGGACACGTTCCGCTCGACCACGACGGTTGCCTTCCGCAGCCGGACGCCCGGCGCGTCCACGTGGGTCGACGTCGTGGCCGCCAATGTCCACCGCGCCGTGCTCAACGGGCACGAGCTGGACGTCTCCTCCTACCGCGAGGAAGACGGCGTCCACCTGCCGGACCTGGCCGAGGTCAACGAGCTGACGATCGAGGCCGACTGCCGGTACATGAACACCGGCGAGGGCCTGCACCGGTTCGTCGACCCGGTCGACGGCGAGGTCTACCTGTACTCGCAGTTCGAGACGGCGGACGCCAAGCGCATGTTCGCCTGCTTCGACCAGCCCGACCTCAAAGCGGTCTACGACCTCACGGTGACCGCGCCGCACCACTGGAAGGTCGTCTCCAATTCGGCGATCGAGTCCACTGTGGACGGCACGGGCGGCGCGGACAAGCACGTCTTCGCCACCACCAAGCCCATGTCGACCTACCTGGTCGCACTGGTCGCGGGCCCGTACGCGGAGTGGCGCGACGAGTTCGACGAGGACGGGACGACGATCCCGCTGGGCATCTACTGCCGCGCGTCGCTCGCCCCGCACATGGACGCCGAGCGGCTGTTCACCGAGACCAAGCAGGGTTTCGGCTTCTACCACCGCGCGTTCGGGGTGACCTACCCGTTCGGCAAGTACGACCAGTGCTTCGTGCCCGAGTTCAACGCGGGCGCGATGGAGAACGCGGGCTGCGTCACGTTCCTGGAGGACTACGTCTTCCGCAGCCGCGTCACCCGCTACCTGTACGAGCGCCGCGCCGAGACCGTGCTGCACGAGATGGCGCACATGTGGTTCGGCGACCTGGTGACCATGCGCTGGTGGGACGACCTGTGGCTGAACGAGTCGTTCGCCACCTGGGCGTCGGTGCTGGCGCAGGCCGAGGCGACCGAGTACCGGCAGGCGTGGACGACGTTCGCCAAGATCGAGAAGTCGTGGGCGTACCGGCAGGACCAGCTGCCGTCCACGCACCCGGTGGCCGCGGACATCCCGGACCTCCAGGCGGTCGAGGTCAACTTCGACGGCATCACCTACGCCAAGGGCGCCTCGGTGCTCAAGCAGCTGGTGTCGTACGTGGGGCTGGACAACTTCCTGTCCGGCCTGCGCGTGTACTTCGGCAAGCACGCCTGGGGCAACGCCACGCTGGCCGACCTGCTCAACGCGCTGGAGCAGGCCTCGGGCCGCGACCTGTCGTGGTGGAGCGCGCAGTGGCTGGAGACGACCGGCCTGAACCTGCTGCGCCCCAAGTACTCGGTCGACTCCGAGGGCCGGTTCACCGAGTTCGCCGTGCTCCAGGGCGGTGCGCGGCCGGGCGCGGGCGAGCTGCGCACGCACCGGTTGGCGATCGGCGTGTACGACTCGGACGCGGACGGCAAGCTCGTGCGCACCCACCGGGTGGAGCTGGACGTGTCCGGCGAGCGCACCGAGGTGCCCGAGCTGGTCGGCGTGCCGCGCGGCAAGCTCGTGCTGGTCAACGACGACGACCTCACCTACTGCACGATGCGGCTGGACGCCGACTCGCTGGCGGCGCTGATCGACCACATCGCCGACATCGCCGAGCCGCTGCCCCGCACGCTGTGCTGGTCGGCGGCGTGGGAGATGACGCGCGAGGCGGAGCTGAAGGCCCGTGACTTCGTGAACCTGGTGCTGGGCGGGCTGCACGCGGAGACCGAGGTCGGCGTGGTGCAGCGGCTGCTGTTGCAGGCGCAGACGGCGCTGTCGTCGTACGCGGACGTGTCGTGGCGCGACGAGGGCTGGCGCAGGTTCACCACGCGGACGCTGGAGCTGGCGCGTGCCGCCGAGCCCGGTTCGGACCACCAGCTGGCGTTCGTGAACGCGCTGGCCGGGTCGGTGCTGGACGAGGCGGCGCTCGCGGTGGTGCGGGGTTGGCTGGACGGCACGGACGTGCTGGACGGCCTCGACGTCGACACCGACCTGCGCTGGCGGCTGCTGCACGCGCTGGTCGCGCACGGCGTCGCCGACCTCGACGAGATCCGCGCCGAGGAAGAGCGCGACCCGACCGCCACCGGCCGCCGCAAGGCCGAGTCGGCCCGGGCCCTGCGGCCCACGGTCGACGCGAAGAGCGAGGCGTGGGACCGCGCGGTGAACGACGACGAGCTGCCGAACGCGGTGTCGGAGGCGGTCATCGCGGGCATCCAGCACCCCGGCCAGAAGGCGCTGCTCCAGCCGTTCGTGGCGCGCTACTTCGCCGACGTGGCCGACGTGTGGGACCGCAGGTCGAGCGAGCGGGCGCAGTCGATGGTCGTCGGCCTGTTCCCGTCCTGGTCGATCTCGCAGGAGACGGTCACGGCGGCCGACGAGTGGCTGGCCGAGGACCGGCCGCCGGCCCTGCGGCGGTTGGTGTCGGAGGGCCGTGCGGGCATCGTCCGAGCCTTGGCCGCCCAGGAGTTCGACCGGTCCTGAGCCAGACGTGTGACGTGCGGTGACACCGGACGACGTGCGGGAAGCACGCGTGGTGCTTGCTGTCTGGAGCCGCTGCGCGTGGTGATGGGCTTCAGGGGAACGGGGCGGCGCTTCAGGTGTCGCCCCGTTTCGCGTCCGGCGCGGAGCGGTGGTCGCGGTCGTAGGCGTCGGCCCAGCGGGCGAAGATGTCGCGTGACTGGGCCGGGCCGAGGACCAGGCGTTCGAGCAGGCGCATCTTGGCCTGGTAGGCGGTGACCGCGGCCGGGTCGTCGTGGAAGACCGTGACGGCCTCGGTCTCCGCGTAGGCCAACGCCTTGACCGGCGACGGGAACGTCAGCAGGGTCGCCGAGTGCCGCAGGGCCGGGTGCGACGGCACGCTCATCGGGATGATCCGCGGGCTGACCCGCGCCCACCCGCACATCAACGTCAGGCGCAGCAGCTGGTCGCGCATGACCTTCGCGTCGCCGACGACGATCCGCAACGCCGCCTCGTGCACGTAGATCACCGTCTCCGGACCGTCCGGCCTGCGCAGCGTCTCCTGCCGGGCCAGGCGGGCCTGGGTGGCGCCCCGGTCCTTGGTCAGCGCGTAGGCGTAGTCCTCGGTCTGCGCGAGGCTGGGCACCACCAGCGGCTCGTAGGTCGTCAGGGTGCGCGCCGCCTGCTCGTGCAGCGTCAACGCCGTGACCGTGTCCGCCCACGGGTCGTGCGGCCGCAGGAAGCTGCCCGTGTCGGTTTCGCTGGCGATGGCCAGCACGCGGTCGCGGGTCGGTTTGTCCGCGCCGCACCGACCGAGCAGCGTCCCGATTTCCCAGGGGCTCGTGCCGCGCGTGCCGGTTTCGAGTTTCGACAGCTTTCCCAACGACCAGCCCAGGGCCTCGGCGACGAACCCCGACGACATCCGGGCACGGTGCCGGACCCGGCGCAATTCCTCGCCCAGTTCCCTGCTGCGAGCAGTGCTGAGCCGCGCGGGCGGCCTTTCTTCGGATTCCATTTATCCCCCGCCAAAGGGTGAGACGAAAAAGGGGCACGACGAGCGGTGGACGGCTGCGAACTCCGCGCGATCCACCACCCGCCGCGCATGTCCGGCCGGAGTGCGGCCCGGCCGGTGGCCTGTTGCGGAACAGCTTGTCCGGCTCGCAACACCCTGGTCAATCCCCTTTTCGAGCGAGAGACTTGACCACTGGTCCAGCCTTAAGGTGCATTCCCATGAACCGCAATACCTCGAAGTCCATCGCGTTGGGCGCGCGCCTGCGCAACGTACGAGAGTCCAACAAACTCAGTCAACGCGCACTGGCGAAGAAGATTGGCGTCGTGCATTCGTTGCTCTCACGCAACGAGAACGGTCAGCGGGTACCGACACGCGCGGAGGTAATCCGGATCCTCGAACCGCTCCTCATCCCCGATCGGGAACGCGAGGAAATCCTGGAGATGACCGAGGACCCCACCGGTTCACCCCTCGCGATGATCGACATGCCCGGGCTGCGCGCGCAGATCGCCGCGCTCATCGAGGTCGAGCAGATGGCCAAGGAGATCGTGAGCTGGTCCCCGCTGATCATCCCCGGCCTGTTGCAGGTCAGCGCCTACACCCGCTCGATCATGGAAGCCGCCCGCATCCCCGACGGTGAGGTCGCCACCCGCGTCGCGGTCCGGATGGGGCGGCGGGACATCCTCACCCGTCGCAACCCGGTCCGGTACACCGCCCTGATCGGCGAGGGCGTGCTGAGCCAGACGTTCGGCAACCGGGAGGTCATGACCGAGCAGTTCGACCACCTGCTGATGATGAGCGCGCACGAGAACGTCGACCTCAGGGTCGTGCCCACCGCCACCGGCTGGCACCCGGGTCTCGACGGCGCGTTCACGGTGTTGAAGTGCGAGGGCACGTCGTTCGCGCACCTGGAGAACCACGTCAGCTCGGTCTTCGTGCAGGAGGCCGAGGCGGTAGCCGGCTTCGAGGCGTGCGTGCCAAGGTTGAGGGAGGTCGCGATGAGCTCGGAGCAGTCGTTCGAACTCATCGCGAAGGAGGTGCAACGGACGACGGGAGTCGCATGACCGTGCGCTGGAAGAAGTCGGGCAGGAGTGTCAGCGATGGTTCCTGCGTCGAGGTGGCGAACCACCTCGACGCGGTGCGGGACAGCAAGAACCCGGGGGTCGTGCTCAAGGTCACCCCGGGGCGGATGAGGGCGTTCGTGGACGCCCTGAAGTCCCGGTAACAGCGAAGGCCCCGGCTGTCGCGCCGGGGCCTTCACTTCGTCGAGTCGGTGCGTCAGACGTGCTTGGGCGCGTGACCCGCCTGGTCGGTCAGCATCCGCAGGCCGCTCACCAGGCCGCCGGCGAGGTCGCCCTCCTTGAAGGAGGCGACCATGCTCATGACGGCGAGCTTCGCGCCGCGGTCGGCGATGCGGCGGTGGGACTCCTCGCCCGTCACCACCTCGACCCGGCGTTCACCGGGCGACACCGCGACGAGCACGGCGTGCGTCGGGCGCGGAGTGCTCGCGTGCAGCTCTTCGGCCCGCGCACGGGGATCGGCGCCCAGGTTGCCGAGGTACACGCTGAAGTCCAGCCCGGTGGTGCGGCTGGCCAGCGTCAGCGCCTCGTCCAGGCTCGCCAGCTGCACCGGCGTGAACGGCAGGCTCGGCGCGTGCGGCTCGTACATCTTCGCCGCGGACACCCGGCCGCTGTTGGTGACGGCCGCGCCGACCGGCAGGGTCGACGGGTCCACCTCCACCCTCGTCAGCTCACCAGTTGCCACGAGCACCTCCCTTGGCGGTACGGCCCTCGGCCGGGGTCGTGACGGCCTGGTGCGCGCCGCCGGGCAGGCCCGCGGGGTTCGCGGCCCACCAGACGGGGGCGTAGTTCCACTCCTGGCCCGGGCGGTACCGCTGAATGCGGGTGGCCTTCGGCCTCAGCGTCAGTAGCGTGATCACGCCGTAGATGGCCAGCGGGATCAGCGCGAAGACGAGCACGGTCTCCACGATGGTCACGGCGGTTACGGTAACCGATCGCCCTGGTCACGTCCGGGCGAGGGCACCCGTTTCCGCACCGGTGGGGTCCGGCGTCGCGCCGGACGCCGTCCGCGGCCGGTTCCAACTGTGAACGCGGCCCCGCGCGGGCGGTCCGCGATCACGCGTACGGCGGTGACCACGGCGTGGGACGCCGACCTCGACCGCGGCCCGGTGATCGCCACCGGCATGGGCCCCGGCACGTGGCATAGCCCCGTGTGACCTACCCGACCCCCTACCTGCGAGGACGTCACCGTCGGTATCCATCGGTGCCGCATGCACTAGCTCTCGTGCTCGATCGTCGCAGTGCGTACACCCGGATGGCCTTCCCCCGGACGGAGGCGAATGGCGGCCGGTTTGGCGTCTTGTCCTGGGCCCACTCGGCTTCTAGCTTTTCACCTGTACGGGTCTTGCGCATCCGATACCGGAGACCAATTCCCGCCCGATGAGCCTCGGAGGACACGACATGTACACCATGAACCTCGTTCTGGTCGCCGCCCTCACTCTTTCGTCGTACGCCCAATCGGAGCAGAGCGTTACGACTGTTCAGTCTCCGTCCGTGCTCGCCGGGTCGGTGCGCATCACCTCCGATGACTCCGTCCGGATTACCGCCCAGGGCTCCGTCCGCATCACGTCCGCGACGGACGGCTCCGTGCGCATCACGGGATCGGAGTCCGATTCGGTCCGGATCACCGGCTCCGACGCGGACTCGGTGCGCATCACGTTGGCCGGCTCGGTCCGCATCACGTCGGACTCGGTCCGCATCACGTCGGGCTCCGTGCGCATCACGGAAGACCGCGAGGACCTCGTCCTGGCGGCGTGAGCGCGAGGGGAGCTGTCGCTAAGCCGCGGGCTCGCCGAGGTAGGGCAGCCACAGCGGGTCGGCCTCGGTGACGCCGGCCAGCAGCCGCCAGTGCGGCCCGCGGGGGGCGTTGGGCACCACGCGCAGGCGCCAGCCGAGCTCCGAGAGGAGCTTGTCGGCCTTGCGGTGGTTGCACTTCGCGCAGCAGGCCACGCAGTTCGTCCACGTGTGGGGGCCGCCGCGGCTGCGCGGCACGACGTGGTCGATGGTCTCGGCGCGTCCGCCGCAGTACGCGCAGCGGTACCGGTCGCGGTGCATCAGCCCGGCGCGGGTCAGCGGCACCCTGCCGCGGTAGGGCACGCGCACGTAGTTCGCCAGCCGGATCACCGACGGGACGACCACCTCGGACGTCGAGGAGTGGACGACGGCCCCGGCGGGGTCGCCGTGCACGACCTCGGCCTTGCCGCACACGACGAGGACCACCGCGCGCCGCAGGGGCAGCGCGGTGAGCGGTTCGAACGTGGCGTTGAGCAGCAGGACCTTGCGTCTTCCCCAGGGCAGCACCACGGGCGCCGGACCGGCTCCCTCCCCGTCGACCACAGCGTGCACGGTGTTCACCGAGAGCTGTTTTTGGCCGGACGGGACCGACGACGCGATCCCGGCGTTCACCAGGGCGCCGATCGGGGTGGGTTGTCGGTCTGGCACGCGACCACCTCCACCGGTTCAGCCCTAGCAGACCACAGATCGACCCCAAAAATCACCTGTGATATGTGACGTGTCACGAAGCCGGGATCAAAACTTCGGTGAACACGCACCTATCGGAGATGGTTTTCATCAACGCGCTACGCTCGGCGAGGTGACCGAAGCCTCCTCCGCAGCGCTGCCTGCGACGATCACCTACCCCGCCGCACCGCGCCTCGACCTGGTCGAGGATCTGCACGGACACGCGGTGGCCGATCCCTACCGCCTGCTCGAAGACCCCGCGGACCCCCGCACCGCGGCCTGGTCGGCCGAGCAGGACGTGGTGGCGCGGTCCTGGCTCGACGCCATGCCCGGCCGCGACGCGCTCGCCGACCGGCTCGGCGAGCTGATGCGGACCGGGTCCGTCGGCACGCCGGTGTGGCGGGCGGGCCGGGCGTTCTACACCCGTCGTGACCCCGACCAGGACCACCCGGTGCTGTACGTGCGGGTGGACGGCGTGGAGCGGGTGCTGCTGGACCCCTCGGCGCTCGACCCGTCCGGGCGGACCACCCTCGACCGGTGGTCGCCCTCCCGCGAGGGCACGCGGCTGGCCTACCAGGTGTCCGTGGGCGGCGACGAGCACTCGTTGCTGCACGTCGTGGACGTCGACACCGGCGACCTGCTGGACGGGCCGATCGACCGCTGCCGGTACTCGCCGGTGGGCTGGCTGCCCGGTGGCGAGGAGTTCTTCTACGTCCGGCGGATCGACCCCGAGCTGGTGCCCGAGGACGAGCGCCAGTTCCACCGGCGGGTGTGGCGGCACCGGGTCGGCGCGCCCGCGTCCGACGACGTGAACGTCCACGGTGACGGGCTGGACCACACCTACTACTACGGGTTGTCGCTGTCGGAGGACGGCCGGTGGCTCATCGTGAACGGCTCGCCCGGCACCGTGCGGCGGGACTCGGTGTGGATCGCCGACCTGCACTCGTCCGGCGAGCTGCGACCGGTCGTGCGGGACGAGGACGGGGTGCGGTGCGCCGCGTCGGTCGAGCCGGACGGTCGGCTCTACCTGCTCACCACCCGCGACGCGCCCCGGTTCCGGCTGTGCGTGGCCGACCCGGCCGCGCCCACCGAGTGGACCGAGCTCGTGCCGGAGCAGCCGGACTCGGTGCTGGACGCGGTGACCTGGCTGGACGGGTCGCTGGTGCTGCTGCGGACCCGGCACGCGGTGTCGGAGCTGCACCTGCACTCCCCCGCGACCGGCGAGCACCTGCGGGAGGTCCCGCTGCCCGGCACGGGGTCGCTGCACGGGTTGTCCACGGTCGACGCGCTCACGGTTGCCGACCGCGACGTGCTGTGGTTCGGCTGGTCGGACTTCACCACGCCCATGTCGGTGTACCGGTACTCGCGGTCGGACGGCCGCACGGAGCTCGACACGGCCGCGCCCGGAACGGTGGCGCTGCCGGAGTTGTCCACACAGCAGCTCTCCTACACCTCGGCCGACGGCACCGTCGTGCGAATGTTCGTGGTGTCCGGGCAGCAGCACCCGGACCAGCCCCGGCCGACGTTGCTCACCGGGTACGGCGGGTTCGCGGTGGGCCGCGGGCCGGGGTACGGCGCGACGACGCTGGCGTGGGTCGAGGCGGGCGGCGTGTGGGTGCACGCGTCGCTGCGCGGCGGCGACGAGGAGGGAGAGGAGTGGCACCGCGCGGGGATGCGCGAGAGCAAGCAGAACGTGTTCGACGACTTCCACGCGGCGGCCGAGCGGTTGATCCACGACGGCTGGACGACGCCGCAGCAGTTGTCGATCATGGGCGGCTCGAACGGCGGGCTGCTGGTCGGCGCCGCGCTGACCCAGCGGCCGGAGCTGTACGCGGCGGTGGTGTGCTCAGCGCCACTGCTGGACATGGTGCGGTACGAGAACTTCCTGCTGGGGCGGTTGTGGGCGGAGGAGTACGGCTCCGCCTCGGTGCCGTCGGAGCTGGAATGGCTGCTGGCCTACTCCCCGTACCACCGGGTTCGGCCGGGCGTTGAGTACCCTTCGGTGCTGTTCACGGTCTTCGAGTCGGACAGCCGGGTGGACCCCAACCACGCCCGCAAGATGTGCGCGGCACTGCAGCACGCGACGTCGAGTGATCCGACCAAGCACCCGGTGCTGCTCCGCCGCGAGACGGAGGTGGGGCACGCGGGCCGATCGGTGAGCCGGTCGGTCGCGCTGGCCGTGGACCAGTTGACGTTCCTGGCCTGGGCAACCGGCCTCGACATGTGAGTGGAGGACTGAGCAGGTGGTGGACGTGGAGTCGACCCTCGCCGTCGAGTGGTGGGTGACCAACGGGCCCAAGATCGCCGAGGGCGCGTTGCGGATCGCGTTGACGCTGGTCATCGCCGTGGTGATCCGGTTCCTGCTCCGCCGGCTGATCGACCGGATGACCCGCGGCAACGGCGGCCGGAAGCCGAAGCTGCTCAAGCCGCTGCGGGAGCGCGCTCCCCAGGCGCTGGGCGCGCTGGTCTCCGAGCGGCGCGAGCAGCGGGCCAAGACCATCGGCTCGGTGCTCAAGTCGATCGTCACGATCATCGTGTTCGGCGTGGCGTTCATCCAGATCCTCACCGAGCTCGGCATGAACCCCGCGCCCATCCTCACCTCGGCGGGCATCCTCGGCGTCGCGATCGGTTTCGGCGCGCAGAACCTGGTCAAGGACTTCCTGTCCGGCATGTTCATGATGCTGGAGGACCAGTACGGCGTCGGCGACGTGGTCGACCTGGGTCCGGCGACCGGCACGGTCGAGGCGGTCGCGCTGCGCATCACCACGATCCGCGACACCAACGGCACCGTCTGGTACGTCCGCAACGGCGAGATCCTGCGCGTCGGCAACTCCTCGCAGGGCTTCGCGGTGGCCGTGGTCGACCTGCCGCTCGGGTACGGCGCGAACCTGGCCTCGGCGACCGAGGTGCTGACCAAGGCCGTCGTGGACGCCACCGACGAGGAGCTCCTGGCCAAGGACGTCATCGACAAGCCGCAGGTGCTCGGCGTGGAGAAGGTCACGCCCGAGGGCATCACGATGCGGGTGACGGTGAAGGTCCGGCCGGGCCGCCAGTGGGCCGTGCAGCGCGCGTTGCGGGCCAAGCTGATGCCCGCGCTGGACGAGGCCGGGATCTCGCTCAAGTCCTCCTCCTGAGCCGTGCGGCCGGGCCGGGGCACGTGCTCCGGCCCGACCACCCCGTCAGGCCGCGGTCAACGCGGTGAGCGTGTCGACCAGCCGCCGCGCGTCCTTGGAGCGGGCGGAGTCGGCCTCGGCCCGCTCGCGGACGACCTCGATCCGGTCGAACGTGCGGGTCGAGCTGATCCGCCCGGCCGGGCTCAGCATCGTGGCCGCCAGGCGGTCGGCCTCGGCGTGCTCGCCCTGCAGGACGCGGACCCCGATCAGCGAGATGACGTCGAACAGGTTCGACCGCTGGTAGGTGTCGCGGCGCAGGCGGAGCGCCTCGGCGAGGTGCGGTTCCGCCTTCCGCTCCGCGCCCGGCCGGTGCTCGGCCGCGGTCCGGTACGACAGGGCCGCCATCCCCTCCAGCCCGGCCCGGTCGAAGTAGGACAGCCACCCGGGCGTCTCGCCGTGCCCGGCCCGGGAGAAGAGCTGTTCCGCGGTGCCGACCGCGCGGTCCACGGCCTGGAGGTCGCCCAGGGCCGCGTGCGCCCACGACTCGCAGGTCACGAGCATCGCCGACGCCATCGGCCCGAGCCTGCTCCCCGAACCCCGCCTGGCCAGTGCGACCAGGGAGAGGGCCTCGCGCGGCCGGCCCACGTGCACCATCTGGCGAGCCATCCGGGACAGCACCTCGACGCCCAGCCCGGTGTCCCCCGCCCGTTTCGCGCAGTGCAGGGCGAGGGTGAAGTACTTCTGCGCGGTCGCCTGGAGGCCCACGTCGTGCGACATCCAGCCGGCCAGCCTGGCGAGGTCCGCGGTGGAGCGGAACAGGCGTCGGCCGATCGGGTCGGGGTAGCCGTGGTCGAGCAGGTCGGTCATCGCCTTGAGCTGCCCCACCACCGCCTCGCGGTAGAGGCCGCCGCCGCGCTTGGCGTCCCACGCCCAGAACGTCCTGGTCGCCGCTTCGATCTCGGCGATCTCGGCCGTGCCGATGCGTCCCGGGCCCAGCGACGGCGGCGGCCCGGAACCGTCGGCGGGGCCGAGCCAGCCGGCCAGCCTGCCCTCCAGGACCGCGCCCGTGGCCAGGGCGGCGGTCGCGCCGAGCACATCCCTGCGTTTGATCATCAGATCGCTCCTGGTGAAGTCCTGCAACGTCGTGACCAGCGCCCGGTGGTCCCACGAGACCTGCTCGCCCGCCGGCGGCGCGGCCAGCCCCAGGTCGGCCGGCGTGAGCGGCCGGCCCAACCGGTCCGCGAACAGCGCCGCCAGCAGCTCGGGCACCGGGTGCCGCGGCCGTTCACCCTCCAGCCACCGCCGCACCCGGGAGCTGTCCGGCGCGATGTTGTGGCCCCTGGCCTGGCCGAGCCGCCCGACCGCGCGCGCCAGTTCGAGCTGCGTCCACCCGCCCTGCCGGAACCAATGCCGGAGCGCGTGGTTGGCATCACCCATGTCGTGTCCTCCTCGCGGCAGGGGATGTCGGCGTCAGGATGCGGTGCCACGTGGGACGTCCACCACGGATCCGCGCGGTGCGCCGGCTGTTCGCCAACCCCCGCGGGGGTGAAGGTGGTGCGGCGTGGGACGCCCGGGGGTGGCTGAGGCAGGATGGAGGGGTGACCACTCCTGCGGAGAACTTCTACGAAGCAGTGGGCGGGTACGAGACGTTCCACAAGATCGTCGCGCGCTTCTACGAGGAAGTGGCCAAGGACCCCGTCCTGCGTCCGATGTACCCGGAGGAAGACCTCGGCCCCGCCGAGGAGCGCTTCCGCCTGTTCCTCATGCAGTACTGGGGCGGCCCGCACACCTACTCCGACAACCGCGGTCATCCGCGGTTGCGGATGCGTCACGCTCCGTTCGTGATCGGTCCGGCGGAGCGGGACGCCTGGTTGCGCTGCATCGAGGTCGGCGTCGACTCGGTGGAGCTCTCCCCCGAGCACCGAAAGCAGCTCTGGGCGTACCTGGAGATGGCCGCCAACAGCATGATGAATGCCTGGGTGTGATTCTTGATCACCCGAACGGGGTCGTGGTGTCGGTCGCGAATGGCAGGATGACTCCTCGTGCGACGATCCTCCGATCTACAACCAGAGATCGCCGACGAGTCCGCCTGGTGGCGTGACGCCGTCTTCTACCAGGTCTACGTCCGATCCTTCGCCGACGCGAACGGTGACGGCGTGGGCGACCTCGACGGTATCCGCTCCCGGCTCGGCTACCTCGAACTGCTCGGCGTGGACGCCCTGTGGCTCACGCCGTTCTTCACCTCGCCCATGGCCGACCACGGCTACGACGTGGCCGACCCCCGTGACGTCGACCCGCTGTTCGGCGACCTGGCCGCGTTCGACCGGCTGGTCGCCGAGGCGCACGAGCACAACCTGCGCGTCACCATCGACCTCGTCCCCAACCACACCAGCGACCGGCACGCCTGGTTCCAGGCCGCGCTGCGGGCCGGGCCCGGCTCGGTCGAGCGGGACCGGTTCATCTTCCGCGACGGTGGCGGGTTCGACGGTTCCGTGCCGCCGAACAACTGGCCGAGCCAGTTCGGCGGGCCGGCGTGGACCCGGGTGCCGGACGGGCAGTGGTACCTGCACCTGTTCGCGCCCGAGCAACCCGACCTGAACTGGGACAACCCCGAGGTCTCCGCCGACCTGGCGCGCACGCTGCGGTTCTGGCTGGACCGCGGGGTGGACGGGTTCCGGATCGACGTCGCCCACGGCATGGCCAAGCCCTACGGGTTGCCGAACATCGACCCGCGGGCCCAGCTGGGCGCGGGCGTCATGCACGACAACTCGCTGGACCCCCGGTTCGACAACGACGGGGTGCACGAGGTGCACCGGATGATCCGCAAGGTCATCGACGAGTACCCGGGCCGGATGGCCGTCGGCGAGATCTGGGTCTCCGACGACGAGCGGTTCGCCCGGTACGTGCGGCCCGACGAGCTGCACCTCGGGTTCAACTTCCGGCTGGTCGAGGCGCCGTTCGACGCGGACCGCGTGCGCCTTGCCATCGAGCACTCGCTCGGCGCGGTCCGCGGCCTGGACACGCCCGCGACCTGGACGTTGTCCAACCACGACGTGCCCCGGCACGTGACCCGGTACGGCGGCGGTGAGCTCGGTGCGCGGCGGGCGCGGGCGATGACGCTGGTGGAGCTGGCGCTGCCCGGCGTGGTCTACCTGTACAACGGCGAGGAGCTGGGCCTGCCGGATGTCGAGCTGCCGGAGTGGGCGTTGCAGGACCCGATCTGGCTGCGGTCCGGGCACACCGACCGGGGTCGGGACGGGTGCCGCGTGCCGCTGCCGTGGGAGGGCGACACCCCGCCGTTCGGGTTCTCGCAGGCGGTGACCACCTGGCTGCCGCAGCCGAACGAGTGGGCGGGGCTGACCGCCGAGTCGCAGCTGGAAGACCCCGACTCGATGCTCTCGTTCTACCGGCAGGCCCTTGAGCTGCGGAAGTCGCACGGGGCTTTCTCCGGTGACGAGCCGGAGTGGTACGGCGCGCCGCCCGGGTGCTTCGCGTTCCGGCGCAAGGGCGGCGGGCTGATCTGCGCGCTGAACACCTCCGGCGGCCCGGTACCGCTGCCGCCCGGCGAGGTGCTGCTGGCCAGCGGACCGATGGACGGCAACCAACTGCCGCCCGACACGGCCGTCTGGCTGGTCTAGCGGATCCGACCGGCCTCGCCGTCGCGGCACCCACCTCGGCCGGCCGGCCGGTCTGACGGACCTGGCGAGCTTCGCCGTCGCGGCGGCCACCTCGGCCGGCTCGACCGACCGACCTGGCCGGCCGGACCGATGTCGCTGGTCCGACCGGCTCGGCCGATCCGCCCGATCCGACCGGCGCGGCTGGTCCGACCGACCCGGCCGATCCGACCGATGTGGCTGGCCCGACCGACCCGGCGGGTCGGACCGATCCGACCGGCCTGACCGATGTGGGGAGGCGCGGACCCCTCGACCGCGCCTCCCCACCGCTTTCGCGTGGTGGAATCATCTGCGCGGTGCCTGAAAGAAATCTAAAACCGCCGGTCAAGCGATGGCGTGGGAGGTGCCCGGCACCGGTCGGAACGGCTCGCTCGACTCGCGGCAGCCGTGCGCGCGGAAGATCCCATCGGCTTCCCGCCAGGCCGCTTCGGCAGCTTCCGGCTCGCCCGACGCGGCCAGGGCGGCGGCCAGGTCCCGCAGCGTCCGGGCCCGCCACACCGGTAGCGACAACGACTCCCACCAGTGCAGGGAGCGGTCCAGGTAGCGGCGGGCCACCTCGGGCCGCTCGCCCGCCAGCTCCAGCTCGCCGAGGGTGCGCAGCACGAGTGCCTGACCGAAGCGGTCCTGCATCTCGTTGCACGTGCTGAGGGATTCGAGCAGGTCGCTGCGCACGGCGTCGCCGCGGTCCTGGCGAATGCGGACCTTGGCCAAGGCCTGGACGGCGTAGGCCGACATCAGCCGGTCGCCCAGGGTCCGCAGGATCTCCACGGCGCGTGCGGCGTACTCGGCCGCGAGGTCCCAGCGCTCGGCGGCGCGGTGCACGATGCTCACCGAACGCATGGCGATCCCCTCACCGCGGCGGTCGCCGGCGGCGCGGTAGGCGCGCAGGGTCTGCTCGCACGCCTCCAGCGCCAGGTCCAGGTGACCCTGCTCGGTCAACACCTGTCCCAGCTCGTGCGACGCCTGGGCGACCAGGCGCTTCTCGCCCAGCTCCCGCAGCGCGGGCAGGGCCAGGTCGAGCATCTCGGTGGCCTCGGTCAGCTCGCCGAGCTCGCGCATGACCGTGCTCAGCGCGAGCCGGGTCGAGGCCTCGCCCCGGACGTCCCCGCTCTCCCGGTAGGCCTCCAGCGCCTGCCCGTAGTACGACGCGGCCTCCTCGAACCGGTCCTGCTCGTAGCGCAGCCACCCCAGCGCCGACAGGGGCCGCGCCTCACCGGCCCGGTCGCCCACGCGGCGGGCCGCCTCCAACGCCGCCGAGTGCGTGCGCCACCACTGGTCGAACAGGTTGCGCACGGAGAACCGCGAGGAGCACAGGACGGCGAGCCTGGTCGCCCCGTCGGTCAGGTCGAGCTCGCTCACCCGTTCCACCAGGCCGACCAGGTCCGCCTGCTCGGCGTCGAACCGCGCCTCGGGGTCGGCGATGATCTCGGCCGCCGCATCCGGGTCGAAGTGAGGGTGGTCGGTGGTGGTGCGGTCCCGGTTGTGGTCGAGCGCGGTGTGCGGGACGCGGCTGTTCGCGAGGTCGAGCAGGGCCAGCCAGGTGCGGGCGGCATGGGCGCAGGCAGTCCTGACGGCGGTCTCGAACTGCTCGGCTTCACCGCGTTCACGGGCGAACGCCCTGGTCAGGTCGTGCATGCGGTAGCGCAGCGTGGCGCCGCCATCGGTGGTGGCGAGGTCGAGCAGCCGTGAGTCGACCAGGCGCTCCACGACCTCCTCCGCCTCGCGGGGGTCGGAGTCGAGCAGGGGCGCGACCAGCCAGCCACCGAAGGTGGCGACGTCCAACACCGCCAGCCTGCGCAACGCCGCGCGTTCCCGTTCGGCCAACCCGTCGTAGCTCAACGCGAGGCTGCCGCGCACCTCAAGGTCACCGACGGCGAGCTCTTGCAGCACGCGGCGCTTTATGCCGAGGCGTTCGGCGAGGCGGGCGAGCCGCCACTGCGGGCGGGCGGCCAGGCGGGCGCCGGCGATGCGCAGCGCGAGCGGCAGCCGGCCGCAGAGCCGGACGATGTCCTCGGCGGCCTTGGATTCGGCGGCCACCCGGCCGTCGCCGACGACCCGGTCGAGCAGTTCCAGCGCTTCGGCATCCCGCATCACGCTCAGTTCGAGGTGGGCCGCGCCGCTGAGGGCCCCGAGGCGTTCCCGGCTCGTGGTCAGCACGGCGCAGGTCGTGCCGCCGGGCAGCAACGGCCGGATCTGCCGTTCGTCGCGGACGTCGTCCAGCACGACCAGCACCCGGCGGTCGGCCAACAGGGTGCGGTAGAGCTGGGCGCGTTCCTCCAGGTCGGCCGGGATGACCTCCCTCGACACGCCCAGGGCGCGCAGGAACCCGGCGAGCACCTCGGCCGGGTCGGCGGGCACGGGGTGCACGCCGCGCAGGTTCGCGTACAGCTGGCCGTCGGTGAAGTGCCCGCGCATCGCGTGCGCGGCGTGCGCCGCGAGGGTCGACTTGCCGGCGCCCGGCTGGCCGGAGATCGCGCACACGCGCATCGCGCCGCGGCCCGCGGTCAGGTGCGCCACCAGGCGGTCGCGCTCGGCCACCCGGCCGGTGAAGTCGGCGACGTCGAACGGCAGCTGGCTGGGCGGCGGGCCGGCCTCGGCGGTGCTGCGCGCCTCCGGGGTGGTCGGGCCGCGCAGGACGCGCTCGTGCGTGGACCGCAGCTCCAGGCCCGGTTCCAGGCCCAGCTCGTCGAGCAGGACGCGCCTGCCCTCCTGGTAGGCGGCCAACGCCTCGGCCCGCCTGCCCGCCTGGCTCAGGGCGAGCATGAGCTGGCTGCGTAACCGTTCCCGCAGCGGGTTCTCGGCCACGGCCGCGGTCAGCTCGGAGACCAGCGCCTCACCCCGGCCCAGGGCCAGGTCGGCGTCGAACCGATCCTCCAGCGCGCCCGAGCGCAGCTCTTCGAGCCGGGACCGCTCGCCTTCGGCCCACGCGCCCTGGGCACCACCCAACGGCACGCCGCGCCACACGTCCAGGGCGGCGGCGAACCGCGCCGCGGCGCCCTCGATATCGTTCTCGGCCAGCGAGCGGCGACCCTCGCCCACCCGGGCCGTGAAGACGTGCAGGTCGACCTGGTCCGGTTCGGCCGACAACAGGTAGCCGCCACCGGACCTGACCAGCACGTCACCCAGCTCGCGGCGCAGCGTCGACACGTAGGTGTAGATGGCCGAACGGGAGCCGCCGGGTGGCCGCTCACCCCACAACGCATCGACCAGCTGCTCCACCGCCACCACGCGGCCGACGTTGACCGCGAGCAGCGCCAACAGCGTCCTCGGCTTCGGCCCGCCCACCTCGACCGGACCGCCCTCGACGTGGGCCTGCACCGGCCCCAGCACCCTGAATTCCATCGCCGGACCCCCCTGCTCTCCCAAACCAGGGTAGCCGGCTCGTCCGACATGGGAACTGGATCGAACGAATGATCCGCGGCGTCAGACGAGCAGGGGCAGCATGGAGTGACGGCGACGGACGACCGCGCCGAACCGGGCGTCGATGCGCAGCCACGAGTCCGTAGCGGTGATGCGCACGTCGTCACCGCCCAGGAAGCCCATGCCGGACAGCGCGAACAGGCACCGCATCGGCACCTTCACGTCCAGCCCGGAACCACTGACCGTGATGACCGTCTGGTCCAGCAGCGACGCGGGCGGCGTGCCGCGCGGGCCCGCGTTCTCCCGCGCCACCTCCACGCCCTTCTCCGCCAGCTCCGACACCACGCTGCCGGGCAGCCGGTCCACCGGCAGCCAGCCCGCCGACGGCGGTAGCGCCGAGCGCCACATCATGTCCCGCGCCGGACCGGGGTCGACGGTCTCGCTGCGCACCACGGCCAGGCCGGTGAGCAGGTCGGTGCCCGACACGGTGCTGTCCTGAGGCGTCAGCTTCCCGGCCACGGTGCGGGTGGCCAGGGTGTCGAACGGGGTCGCCACCCACGCGTCGACCAGGTCGCCCGACGGTCGGTTGCGCAGCCGCACCACCGCCTGGGCGTCCAGGCGGACGGCCCGGGCGACGAACGCGCCGAGGTCGTCCCGCTCGGCGGGGTCGGCGAGGACCAGCTCAGGCACCATTACCTCCGGCTCGCCAGCCCGCGAGGAAGTCGCGCTCGGCTTCGAGGAGACGGCGCGGACGTCCGGCCGTCAAGTTGTAGGGGACCATGAGGGTTTCCGCCGTCGTGACGACCGCGCTGCCCTCCTGGCGACCGCCGCGCACCGAGTAGTCCAGCGTGAACGACGCGGACTTCAACTCTCGCACGGACAGCTCCACCACGACGTCGTCACCGGTGAACACCAGCGGCGCGAGGTAGTCCACCACCAGCCGGGCCACGACCATGCCGTGCGACATCTCCGGCACGCCGTGCCTGGCGGCCTCGGTGAACAGCAGGTCGATCCGCGCCTCTTCCAGCAAGGTCACCGTGTTGGCGTGGTTGACGTGGCCGAACGCGTCCATGTCCGACCAGCGCGGGCGCACACCCGTGACGAACACACCCAACTTGAACGCGCCTCCCGGTGTCGATGCGTGGCAGTGACCCTATCCACGTGCTACACCCAGGTTAAGCGCGCCTCCAGCTCCAGGAATCGAGCCAGGTCAGCGACCTCGTCGGCGATGTCGGGACGATCACCGAACGGGCGCACGGCGATCCGCGCGCCGTCGCGCCGCCAGACCGCGACCACCCGGCCGCCCACCACGACGTGCGGGGTGAGGAAGCCGCCGCCGGTCTGCACGAGCGGCGCGTGCTCGGGCGCCAGCGCGGCGGAGCGGTCGCGGTAGCCGAGCAGGTAAGTGTCGAAGTGGCCGAGCATCCGGACCGTGTCGTCGGGCCCGGCTGGTTCGTCTTCCACTTCAGGCAGGTCCTTGAGCAGCCGCTTGGGCAGGCCGCTCCAGGCGGCGAAGTCGTCCGGCGTCGCCGGGCCGTAGGCGCGCCGGTACCGCCGCCACAGCTCGTCCACGCCCTTGGGCTCGCAGGTGATGTCCAGCAGCCGGTAGGTGTCGTCGAGCCCCCGGCACAGCACGCCGGAGTGCGCGGCGAACGCCAGCAGGTGCGCGGGCGCCTGCGACTTCGGGTCGAGCACGATGCCGACCTCGGCCAGCCGGTGCACGAGCTCGGCACGTTCCAGCGGCTCGGTCAGGACTTCGCGGAGCGCGGGTAGCGCGCGCTCGCACAGCTCGTCGGTGAGGCCGAGTTGTTCGCGACGGCGTCGTCCGGCGGCGATGAAGGTCGGGCCGAGCAGGGGCACGACCCAGAGGTCCTGTTCGTGGAGCAGGTGGAGGGTGCCGCGCATGGCCCACGTGCGCACCAGTGGGCCGTCGAGGGACCGCACGCCCCGGGCGCGCGCCGCGAGTCGTGCCGCCGCGACGTCCTGGGCTTGCAGGGCGAAGACGGAACCCAGCAGGTCCGCCACGTCGGTCGCGGGGCGGGAGAGCCGTTGGGCCCTCATCCGCCGGGCGAGGACGTGTCGGACGGACGGGGTCATCTGGGTCGGGCGCCGGTCGAGCCGCGCACCACGAGCTCCGGCTGGAACACGAACTCCGCGTGGGCGGCCGACAGGGAACTCCTCAGCGTGCCGCCGATCTCCTCCAGCAACGCGTGCACGGCCGCCTGGCCCATGGCCTCGACCGGCTGGCGGATCGTGGTCAACGGCGGGTCGGCGAACACGATCAGCGGCGAGTCGTCGAAGCCGACCACGGAGACGTCGCGCGGCACGGTCAGGCCGCGGTGGCGGGCCGCGCGGATCGCGCCGAACGCCATCAGGTCGCTGCCGCACACGATCGCCGTGCAGCCGCGGTCCAGCAGGGCGTTGGCCGCCGCCTGGCCGCCCTCGACCGTGAACAGGGAGTGCTCGACCAGGTGGGAGGCCTGCGGGCGGACGAGCGTGAAGCCCTCCACCATGCGCTGCGCGGGCACGAACCGCGGTGGGCCGACGGCCAACCCGATCACCTCGTGCCCGAGCTCGACCAGGTGCGACACGGCGAGCCGGACGGCCGCCCGGTTGTCCACCGACACGAACGGGGCGGACACCTGGTCGGTGTACCCGTTGATCATCACGAACGGCACGCCCCGCCCGGCCAGCTTGACGTACCGGTCCTTGTCGGCGGTCGTGTCGGCGTGCAGCCCGGACACGAACACGATCCCGGTGACGCCGCGGTCGACCAGCATCTCGGTCAACTGGTCCTCGGTCGAGCCGCCGGGCGTCTGCGTGCACAGCACCGGCGTGTAGCCGTCCCTGGTCAGCACCTGCTCGATGACCTGCGCCAACGCCGGGAAGATCGGGTTGTTCAACTCGGGTGTGATCAACCCGATCAACCCGGCGCTGCGCTGCCGGAGCCTGGGCGGGCGCTCGTAGCCGAGGACGTCCATCGCGGCGACCACGGCCTGGCGGGTGGCGGCGGAGACGCCCGGCTTGCCGTTGACCACCCGGCTGACCGTCGCCTCGCTCACGCCTGCCTGGGTCGCGATGTCACTGAGCCGCGCTGTCACACCGGGTGACTCTACGGGCGCGACAGCCACACAGTCGTGTCCGGCGGCACCAGGACGTCCGCGTCCTCGGTCGCGAATCCACCCGAGGCGAGCACCACCCGGCCGTCGGCGGGCAGCCGTGCCACGTCCGGGCCGAGGTTCACCGCGCAGGTGAACGCGCCGCGGCGGAACGACAACACGCCCTCGGGCACGTCCAGCCACTCCACGGAGGAGCCCGCGCCGAGGTCGGGGTGCTCACGTCGCACGCGCAGCGCGTCGCGGTAGAGCTCCAGCACCGAGTTCGGGTCGCCGGTCTGGCTCGCGACGCTCAGCCCCGCCCAGTCAGCCGGCTGCGGCAGCCACGAGCCGCCGTCGCCGAAACCGAACGACGGGCCGTCCGGCGTCCACGGGATCGGCACGCGGCAGCCATCCCGGCCGCGGTCGGTGTGGCCGGACCGCTCCCACACCGGGTCCTGGAGCACGTCCTCGGGCAGGTCCAGGACCTCGGGCAGGCCCAGTTCCTCGCCCTGGTAGACGTACGCGCTGCCGGGCAGGGCCAGCATCAGCAACGCGGCGGCACGCGCCCGCGCCACGCTGCCGTACCGCGTCGCGTGCCGCCGCACGTCGTGGTTGGACAGCACCCACGTGGTCGGCGCGGCCACCGGCGCCATCGCGGCCAGCGAGTCGTCGATGACCTGCTTGAGGTCGGCGGCGCGCCACTCGGCGGTCAGGTAGTGGAAGTTGAACGCCTGGTGCAGCTCGTCGGCGCGCAGGTAGCGGGCGGTGCGCTCGGGGCTGGGCGTCCACGCCTCGGCCACGCCGATCCGGTTGCCCGGGTAGGAGTCGAGCACCTTGCGCCAGTCGCGGTAGATCTCGTGCACGCCGTCCTGGTCGAAGAACGGCAGCGCCTCGGTGCCCAGCAGCTTGAGGTGACCGGGCGTGCCCACGTCCGGCAGGCCGTCGGCCTTGACCATGCCGTGGGCGACGTCGATGCGGAAGCCGTCCACGCCGAGGTCGAGCCAGAAGCGCAGCACGTCGAGGAACTCGTCGCGCACCTCCGGCTGGTCCCAGTTCAGGTCGGGCTGCTCGGGCGCGAACAGGTGCAGGTACCACTGGCCGTCGGGGACCCGCGTCCACGCCGGGCCGCCGAAGACGGACTCCCAGTCGTTCGGCGGCTGCTCGCCGCGGCCGTCGCGGAAGTGGTAGCGGGCGCGTTCCGGCGAGCCGGGCGCGGCCTCGAGCGCCTGCCGGAACCACGCGTGCCGGTCGCTGGTGTGGTTGGGGACCAGGTCGACGATCACCCGGATGCCCAACTCGTGCGCGTCCCGGACCAGCGCCTCGGCGTCGTCGTTGGAACCGAACAGCGGGTCGACGGTCCGGTAGTCGGCCACGTCGTAGCCGCCGTCGGCCATCGGGGACTCGTAGAACGGCGTGATCCAGACCGCGTCCACGCCGAGGTCGGCCAGGTAGGGCAGTCGGGAGCGGATGCCGGGCAGGTCACCGACGCCGTCGCCGTTCGAGTCGGCGAAGCTGCGCACGTAGACCTGGTAGATGACGGCCTCGCGCCACCAGTCCTGCGTCATGGGGTGTCCTTCCGGATCGGTTCCGCCGGAGGGCAATGAAATACTTTGCAAGTGTTTTCAGCAAGTCTGGCAGCTGGTATGACCTAGAGCACATCCCTGCCACCTAGGAGACAACGTGGTTTCCGCCAGTCGACGCGCTTTGTGCGCGATAGCCGTCCTCCTGTTCAGCCTCTTGGCGGTTCCGCAAAGTTTTGCGGCGCCGCCGTCCGCGAAGGACGTCACCGCCACCCTGTTCCAGTGGCCGTTCTCGCGGGTCGCCGCCGAGTGCACGAACGTGCTCGGGCCCAAGGGCTACGGGTTCGTGGAGGTCTCCCCCGCCACCGAGCACATCCAGGGCTCCCAGTGGTGGACCTCGTACCAGCCCGTCAGCTACCGCATCGCCGGTCGCCTCGGTGACGAGGCCGCGTTCCGCGCCATGGTGAACACCTGCCACGTGGCGGGCGTCAAGGTCATCGCGGACGCGGTGATCAACCACATGAGCGCCGGGTCGGGCACGGGCACCGGCGGCTCGTCGTACACGAAGTACGCCTACCCCGGCATCTACAGCGACTGGGACTTCCACTCGTGCCGGTCGCACATCAGCGACTACCGCAACCGCGACAACGTGCAGAACTGCGAACTGGTCGGGCTGTCGGACCTGGACACCGGCAGCGACTACGTGCGCGGCCGGATCGCGACGTACCTGAACCACCTGATCTCGCTCGGGGTGGACGGGTTCCGGGTGGACGCGGCCAAGCACATGCCCGCGGCCGACCTGTCCGCGATCAAGTCCCGGCTGAGCAACCCGAACGTGTACTGGGTGCACGAGGTGATCTACGGCGCCGGTGAGGCCGTGCAGCCCGGCGAGTACACCGGGTCGGGCGACGTGGACGAGTTCCGGTACGCCTACGACATCAAGAGGATCTTCGCCAACGAGAACCTGGCCTACCTGAGCACGTTCGGGCAGTCGTGGGGTTTCCTGCCGAGCGGGCAGGCACGGGCGTTCGTGGACAACTGGGACACCGAGCGCAACGGGTCGACGTTGACCTACCGCGACGGCTCCACCTACACGTTGGCGAACGTGTTCATGCTGGCCTGGCCCTACGGTTCGCCGAACGTGTACTCGGGGTACGAGTTCTCGAACCACGACGCGGGACCGCCCGGCGGTTCGGAGTGCTACACGTCCGGGTGGAAGTGCCAGCACCGGTGGACGCAGATCGCGTCGATGGTCGGCTTCCGCAACGCCGTGGCCGGCACGTCGGTGGGCAACTGGTGGGACAACGGCGGTGACGCGATCGCGTTCGGGCGGGGCGCCAAGGGCTTCGTCGCGATCAACCGCGAGGCGTCGTCGTTGACGCGGACGTTCCAGACCTCGCTGCCCGCCGGGTCGTACTGCAACGTGCAGAAGGAGGGGTGCGTCGCGGTCGCGGTCGGGTCGAACGGCCAGTTCACCGCGACGTTGGGCGCCGGTGAGGCGTTGGCGCTGCACGTCGGCGCGACCGGGGGCAACCCGCCCGTCGGCGCCGCGTCGTTCGCGGTGAACGCCACGACCTCGGTGGGGCAGAACGTCTTCGTGGTCGGGGACCACGCGGCGCTGGGCGCGTGGAACCCGGCGAACGCGGTGGCGCTGTCCTCGGCCACCTACCCGGTCTGGCGGGCCTCGGTGTCCCTGCCCACCGGGACCGCGTTCCAGTACAAGTACCTCCGCAAGGAGGCCAACGGCGCGGTGACCTGGGAGAGCGGGACCAACCGATCCGCCACATCACCGGCGACGCTGAACGACACCTGGCGCAACTAGCCCCGCCCACCCGGAGGCTCGCTTCGCAGGGGATCCCGCCGCTTCGCAGGGGTCCCCGCCAGGGGGTCCCCTGCTTTCATCATCCCAGAGGGGTCCGACACTTCCGGGCCGCGCGGTGTCGGCGGGCTCCGGTTCGGGTGCGGGATCCGGGGTGTCGCGGTCCGCGCCGCGACACCCCGGAGACGTCAGCGGATCATGCTGCGGACTTGGCGCGCGGCCACGGAGAGGGTGGCCAGGTCGAGCTTGGTGACCCGGTTGATCTCGGCCAGCGCGGCGCGCGCCCGGCCCAGTCGCGAGGAGTTGGTCTGCTCCCACTTGGCGATCTTCTCGTCCGCACCGTCACCCGGGTCGGCCGAGCGCAGCACGTCGATCGTGATCGACCGCAGCGACGAGTAGAAGTCGTCCCGCAGCGCCAGGCGCGCCAACGAGTGCCAGCGGTTCAGCCGTTCCAGCCCCGACACCGAGCTGAGCATCCGGTCGACGTCCAGGTGGTCGGACAGCGCGAAGTACAGCTCCGCCGTCTCCTCGTGCGTCCGCTCCTGCCCGGTCGCGCCCTCGCCCTCCTCGCGCTCGGCGAGTTCGGCCACCTCGGTCACGTCCAGCAGCCCGTAGGTGAACAGCAGCCCGGCGATCCGCCGCGCCAGCTCCACCGGCACGCCGTGGCCCACCAGCCGTTCGACGTGCTCCAGCACGGACTCCTTCTCGTGCCCCTGGAGCATGTCGATCGTGCGCGGCGCCAGTTCGGCGACCACCGGGGCGAACCGGCTGATCGTCGACCCGACCGCGAGCGGCTGGGGCCGGTTGGTGAGCAGCCAGCGCGACGCGCGGTCGAGCAGGCGGCGGGTCTCCAGCACCATGTCGTCCTGCACGTCGGTCGGCACGACGGTGTCCAGCGCCCGGATCTCCCGCCACAGCGACGGCAGGTCGTAGATCGCCGTCACCACGGTGTAGGCGCGCACCGCGTCCGTCGCCGAAGCGCTGAGCTCCTCGGCCAGGCGGAACGGGTAGGACACCCCGCCGCCGTCCACGACCTCGTTGACCAGCACCGTGGTGATGATCTCGCGGGACAGCGGGTGGCTGCCGATCGCGTCGGCGAACCGCTCCCGCAGCTCGCTCGGGAAGTAGTCGGGCAGCCGGCGGGCCAGCACGTCGATCGTCGGCAGGTCGCTGGCCAGCACCTCCTCCTTCAACGCCAGCTTCACGTGCGCGAGCAGCGTGGCCAGTTCCGGCGAGGTGAGGCCGTCGCCCGCCTTCTCCAGCGCCTTGAACTCCGCCGGGCTCGGCAGCGCTTCCAGCGTCCGGTCGAGCGCGCCGCGCTGTTCCAGGTCGGCGACCAGGCGCGCGTGCACCGACAGCATCGGCGCGGCGTGCGCGCGGGAGACGCCGAGCACGGCGTTCTGCGAGTAGTTGTCGGCCAGCACCAGCTCGCCGACCTCGTCGGTCATCTGGCCCAGCAGCTCGTTGCGCTGGTCCTGGTCGAGCCGGCCGTCCCGGACCAGCTCGTCCAGCATGATCTTGATGTTGACCTCGTGGTCGGAGCAGTCCACGCCCGCGGAGTTGTCCAGCGCGTCGGTGTTGACCTTGCCGCCCCGCCCGTCGGGTCCACCGGCACGGGCGAACTCGATCCGGCCGCGTTGGGTCAGGCCCAGGTTGCCGCCCTCGCCGACGACCTTCACCCGCAGGTCCGCGCCGTCGACCCGGATCGCGTCGTTGGCCTTGTCGCCGACCTCGGCGTGCGACTCCGCGCCGGCCTTCACGTAGGTGCCGATGCCGCCGTTCCACAGCAGGTCGACCGGCGCCAGCAGGATCGCCTTCATCAGCTCCTGCGGCGACAGCTTCACCACGCCCTCGGCCAGGCCCAACGCCACCCGCGCCTGCTCGCTGACCGGGATCGACTTGGCCGTGCGCGGCCACACGCCGCCGCCCTCGCTGATCAGCGAGCGGTCGTAGTCGTCCCAGGACGAGCGGGGCAGCTCGAACAGCCGCTTGCGCTCGGTGAAGCTCGTGGCGGCGGTCGGGTCCGGGTCGATGAAGACGTGCCGGTGGTCGAACGCGGCCACCAGCCGGATGTGCTCGGACAGCAGCATCCCGTTGCCGAACACGTCACCGGACATGTCGCCGACGCCGACGACGGTGAACTCCTCCGACTGCGTGTCCGTGCCCAGCTCGCGGAAGTGCCGCTTCACGCTCTCCCACGCGCCCTTGGCGGTGATGCCCATCGCCTTGTGGTCGTAGCCGACGGAACCGCCGGACGCGAACGCGTCACCCAGCCAGAAGCCGTAGGACTTCGACACCTCGTTGGCGATGTCGGAGAACGACGCCGTGCCCTTGTCCGCCGCGACCACCAGGTAGGTGTCGTCACCGTCGTGCCGGACGACCTGGGGCGCGGGCAGCACCGTGCCGGCGTTCAGGTTGTCGGTCAGGTCCAGCAGGCCGGAGATGAACTGCCGGTAGCAGGCGATCCCCTCGGCCAGCAGCGCCTCGCGGTCCAGGCCCTGGTCGCCGGTCGGGGTCGGCGGCTTCTTCAGCACGAACCCGCCCTTCGCGCCCACCGGCACGATCACCGCGTTCTTCACCGCCTGCGCCTTCACCAGGCCCAGGATCTCGGTGCGGAAGTCCTCGCGCCGGTCGGACCAGCGCAGACCACCCCGCGCCACCGGGCCGAACCGCAGGTGCACGCCCTCCAGGCGCGGCGAGTACACGAAGATCTCGAACCGCGGCCGCGGCTGCGGCAGGTCCGGGATCGCGCGCGGGTTCAGCTTCACCGCCAGGTACGGGCGCGGGTTGCCGTCGACGTCGCGGACGAAGTAGTTCGTGCGCAACGTGGCCTGCACCAACGTGAGCAGGCTGCGCAGGATGCGGTCCGCGTCGAGGCTGGTCACGTCGTCGATCATCGCGGTGATCTCGTCGACCAGGTGCTCGGTGCGGCCCGCGCGCTGCTCGTCGGACAGGCCCGGGTCGAACCGCGCCTCGAACAGCCGCACCAGGGCCGTGGCGACCTCGGTGTGCGCGAGGACGGCGTCCTCGATGTAGTCCTGGCTGTACGGCGTGCCCGCCTGGCGCAGGAACTTGGCGTAGGCGCGCAGCGTCGCCGCCTGCTGCCACGTGACGCCCGCCTTGAGCACGAGGGTGTTGAAGCCGTCCACCTCGGCCTCACCGCGCCACGAGGCGGCGAACGCGTCCTGGAACCGGGTGCGCACCGACTCCTGGTCCTCGCCGGACAACTTGTCGAGCGTGCCCTGGTCGATGCGCAGGCCGAAGTCGTAGATCCAGCACTCGACGCCGTCGTCGCGGGTCAGCTCGTAGGGCCGCTCGTCCACCACGACCACGCCCATGCGCTGCAGCATCGGCAGCACGTCGGACAGCGTCAACCGGGCGCCGACGAGGAACAGCTTGAACCGCCGTTCACCCGGCTCCACCTCGCGCGGCGCGTAGAAGGCCAGGTCCAGGTCACCGGGCTGGAGCGCCTCGATGCGCCGGAAGTCCGCCAGGCCCTCGGCGGCGGTGAAGTCCTCCTTGTACGCCTCGGGGAACGCCGCGGCGATCCGCTGGCCCTGCTCCGAGGACGACTCCGCGCCCAGGCCGCTGCCCTGGTCCAGGACCGCCTCGACCATCCGGTCGTCCCAGGAGCGCACCGCCTCGGCCAGCAGCTGCTGGATGTGGGCGGAGTCCGGCTCGGCCTGGCGGGCCGGGTCGGTGTGCACGGTGAAGTGCACGCGGGCCAGCGCGGACTCGCCGACGCGGGCGCTGTACTCCAGGTTGACCCCGCCGAGCTGGTCGATCAGCACTTCCTGCATGGCCAGCCGCGACGTCGTCGTGTAGCGGTCGCGCGGCAGGTAGACCAGGCACGAGTAGAAGCGGCCGTACGGGTCGCGGCGCAGGAACAGCCGCAGCCGGCGGCGTTCGGCCAGCGCGATCACGCCCGTGACGGTCTGGTAGAGGGTGTCCGTGTCGACCGAGAACAGCTCGGTGCGGGGGTAGTTCTGGATCACCTCCAGCATCCGCTGGCCCGAGTACGAGTGCAGCGGGAAACCGGCGCGGTGGATGACGTCGCGGACCCGGCGTTCGATGGCCGGGATGTCCAGCACGTCCTCGTGCAGGGCGGTGGTGGAGAAGACGCCCAGGAACCGGTGCTCACCGGTCACGTTGCCCTCGGCGTCGAAGGTCTTCACGCCCACGTAGTACGGGTAGACCGACCGGTGCACGCTCGACTGCGCGCTGGCCTGCGTCAGGACGAGCAGTTCCGATGACAGTGCCTGCGCGCCCGCGTCCGGGCCCGCGGTCAGGCTGCGCGCCGCGAGGCTGTCCTGTCTGAGCACACCGAGACCACTCGCGAGGACCGCCCGCAGCGCGGGTTCGCCGTCGGTCGCCGGGTCGTCGCGGACCAGTTCGTAGCGGCGGTAGCCGAGGAAGGTGAAGTGGTCGTGGGCCAGCCAGCGCAGCAGGTTCGCGCCGTCCCGCACGTCGTGGCCGGGCAGCGGCGGCGGGTCGGACTCCAGCTCCTCGGCCAGGTGCAGGGCCGTGCCGGTCATCTTGTCGGTGTCCTCGACGACCTCGCGGACGTCGTTGAGGACGGTGTGCAGCTTGGTCTCCAGCTCACGCGCCCGGTCGGGGTCGGTGAGGAGGTCGACCTCGATGTACATCCACGACTCGGCCAGCGCGTCGCCCGGCGGGTCGGCCGGGTCGGCGGTCGGCATGACCTCCTGCAGGGCGCCCGTCACCAGGTCCCGGCGCACCACGACGATCGGGTGCACCACCCGCTGCACCTGCACGCCGCCGCGGGTCAGCTCGGAGGCCACCGAGTCGACCAGGTACGGCATGTCGTCGGTGACCACCTGCACCACCGTGGCCGGGCACGTCCAGCCGTCGTGCGCGCGGGTCGGGTTGAGGATCCGCACCACCGGACGACCGGGCACCCGGGTCTCGGCGAGCTGGTAGTTCGAGCGCACCGCACCCACCAGGTCGACCGGGTCGTCGTCGTTGACTTCCTCGGCGGGCACGTGGCGGTAGTAGAGGCGGATGAGGTCGGCGAGCTCGGGGGCGTTGGCTGCGGCCCGTTCGATCAATTCGTCACGAACCTGTTCGGGACTGGCCGGGCGGGCCGCGCCGTCGTCGCGGGCGGCGAGCTCGGATCGGGACGGGACTCCAGTCGAGGTCATGTTCAGGCGACTCCACGCTATCCGGTACCTCTGTGTACCGGGTCCGCGCACAACTTAACCAGACGCGCGCGAACCCCGTTCGTACAACCCTCGCACTGAATCGAACAACTTGCCGGAAAGTGGCAATTCGCTACGACACAGGCCATTTTCCGGCTTTGTTACCGGCGGGGAACCTTATTAGAACCTCAAATCATTTCACGCTTCGGGAAGTGTCCACGTGTCGAACCGGGCGGCGGGGTCGACGCGCTGGATCGGGGCCGTGGTCTCGTTGTCGGACTCGGGCGGGGTGCTCCCGACAGGTGAGATGGGGACGGTGTCCTCGTCCACCCGGCCGGCGGCCTCGTCCTCGCGTCGGGCGTCCTCGTAGGCGACCAGGGCCTCGGCGAGGAGCTCGGCCAGGCTGAGGTCGCTCTTGTGGCGGCGTGAGGCGCGGGTGGCGCTGGGTGAGTCGAGGGCGGGTGGTGTCGGTTCGACGACGAGGGGCGGCAGGTCGATCGTCTTGCCGCCGACGACGACGGCCGTGACGAAGGGCTCCTTCGGTTCCTCGCCCGCGGCCGTCGGGGTCGGCGCTTGATCCGTCGGCGGGGCGTCGTCGTGCTCCACGTCCGCGGCGCTGAGGAATCCGGTGGGGCCGAAGCGCGAGGACTGCGGCGGCGGTGCGGGCGCCGTTTCCGGTGACGGGCCGGAGGGCACCGGGTCGGGGATCGGGACCGGCGGCACCTGGTCCGGCTCGGGGACACCCGGCACCTGGTCCGGTTCGGGCGTCGTCTCGTCCTCGGGTGCGTCCACGTCGGCCGGCGGGAAGACCGGCCGCTCCCGCACCTCAGCGGGTTGCTCCGGCACCGACGGCAACGGGTAGTCGGGCGGCTCGGGCACCCGGGCGGTGGGGATGACGGGCCCCTTCACGAAGGCCGCGCCGAGCCCGACCGGTGGCACGTCGTCACGAACGACGGGCTGGACCATCGTCGGCGAGTCGAACATGTCGACCGGCGGTGGTTCCTCGGACCGCAACCGCGGCGGCGGTTCGACCCGCCACTGCACGGGCTCGTGTTCGTTCCGCTGCACGGTGTCGTCCTGCACGGGGTCTTCCTGCAAGGGGTGATCCTGCACGGGGTCTTCCTGCACAGGGTTTTCCTGCCTGGTGTTTTCCTGCACAGGGTTCTGCTGCGCGGAGTTTTGCTGGGCGAGGATCTGCTGCACGGGGTCGTGTTGCGCGGGGTCGTGTTGCGCGGGGTCGTGTTGCGCGGGGCTGTGTTCCACGGGGTCGTGTTGCACTGGCTCGGGAGTCGTGTCCTCGTCGGCGTCGGGAGCGCGCCGCCGACCGCCCGCGCGCTGCGGGTCGAGAAGACCGGCGGCTTTCAACGTGTCCAGCACGCTCGCGTCGGCGCCCTGGTCACCGGAGGAACGCTCACCCTCACCCTCGGCTGCCTCACGAGCAGCCCTCCGCCGGCCACTGCGCACCGCACCGGCCGCAGCGATCAACCCGGCCGCGGGCACGCTCCGCTCGGGGACCTCGGGCACGGTCCGGTCGCCGGCCTCGGGGACACCCGGTTCACCGACCCCGGCCGCGCCGATGTCTCGCTGCACGATGCCGAACCCACCCACACCAAGCCCGGCACCGGTCGTACCGATGCCCGGCTGTCCGCCAACCCGACCACGGTCGGGCGCGCCCGAAACCGGCTGCGCCCCACCGACTACAACCCCGCCCGTCCCGACGCCACCGGCGGGACTGCCCGCAGCCCGACCCGACCCGTCAGCCACCACACCACCCACCGGTTCGACGGCCGACACCGCGGCACCCTGCTGCGGCCCGCCACCGGACCCGGCCACCCCCGACCCGCCGGCGTGAGCATCCACCGGACCGGGGCGAGCGTCGGCCGGCACCGCGTCACCGGCGGCCGGACCTGCGGGAGTGCTGTCGGCGGCAGTGGCGGGTGAGCCGTGGGGTGCGCCGCCGGGCGTCGTTCCGGCCGTCCCCGCGGTGCCCGTCGGTGTGGCGGCGGGCGGGGGCGGGAAGCCCTCGGCGATTGAGGCTGCTGCGGCGGCGTGAGTGTCGTTGTCGGGTTCCGGGGTCGCCGCGGCCGGAGTCGGGTCCGGCGGCCTGGCTTGGCCGCTCCTCGCGTGTTCCGGGCGTCCCTGGGTGAAGGGCGGTGGGGTGGTCTCGGGTTCCGGGGCTCGGCGGCGGCCTCCCGGTGCCGGTGCGTTCTCGGTCTCGCCGAACGGTTGCACCAGGCGCCAGCGGTCGGCGGCGTGTGCCCTCGCGGCCGAGAGGCCTTCCACCGTCATGTCCTCCGCCGCACGCCGGGAGCGCTTGACCCGGATGCCCTCGCTGCGGTGCATCTGGACCGGCCGCCACTGGCGGAGCTGCTGCTTGACCTCGGGCGCCAGTCCCGGATCCGTGGGGGGCGCGACGGGCGGGGTCGCGGTGCGGAGCAGGGCGGCCAGCTCGTCGTGCAGGCCGCCCACCGGCCTGCGGTGCACGCCCGCGAACTCGGCGGCGAGCCTGGCCCGCACGGCGTAGACCGCCCTGGCCCTGCGGCGTTCGGCGGCGTGCGCCGAGCGGAGGTTGGCCAGCGCCTCGACCAGGTCGCCCGCCACCTCGTGGACGTGCGCCAGCGCGAGCAGGCTCTCCGCGAGCAACGTGTCCAACTGGTGGCGCTCGGCGCTGTCGGCGGCGTCACGCAGCAGGTCACGCGCCTGGTCGACACGGCCTGCGGGCAGGTGGACCCTCGTGGCCAGCGCGAGCCGGAGCCACCCGGTGGTGGACGCCGACGGCGCCCGCACGGGGCGTTCCAGGAGCGGCGTGCCGACCTCCGACGCCTCGCCCGGCTTGTTCAGGTCCAGCAGCGCGCAGACCAGCTCGACCGTGAGCCTGCCCCGGACCTGCCCGTTGTCGGCCTCGGCCTCCTTCAGGCGATCCAGCAGGCCCAGGCCGTCACGGGCCGCGGCGACCGCCGCCCGCAGGTCGCCCCAACGGCGGTGCTGGCCCGCGGCGGACGCGCGGAGCAGGCCGCGGTGCAGGAGGGTCGTGTCGTGGTCCAGCAGCGGATCCGCCTGGTAGAGGCGGTCCGCTTCGTCCAGGGCCTGGGCGAGCGCCGCGCCGCGGCCCACCGACACCAGGCACTCGCTGGCCTGGACCAGCGCGGTGGCCCGCAGGCCCGGCGGGACGTCGTCGGCTTCCAGCACCGGGCGGACTGCGGCGAACCCGGTGAGGGGCGCGCCGACCGACCGGGCGCTGTCCGCCAGTTCGACCCGCAGCCGCCAGGCCGTCTCCTGCTCGGACGCGGCCTCGGCCGCCTTGAGGGCGTCCAGTGCCCGGTCCGCGATCCGGACGCCCCGGCCCATGCGGTTGCTCGCGAAGACCACCAGGGCCTCCGCGCGCAACCTGTCGACCTCGTCACGGCGGGTGGAGGCGAGCGCGACCGCGCGCTCACCCAGCACCAGAGCAAGCTCCGGTGCCCGCCAACGCAGCCGCCAGGCGGGCACGACCAGCGTGCTCACCTCGACGTCCGCCTGCGCCTCGCCCCTCGCCGCCACGATGTCGGTACCCGGCTCTCAGTCCCGAGTGAGCTTGCGGTAGGTCACGCGGTGCGGTCGCGCCGCCTCCGCGCCGAGGCGCTCGACCTTGTTCTTCTCGTAGCCCTCGAAGTTGCCCTCGAACCAGTACCACTGCGACGGGTTCTCGTCCGTGCCCTCCCACGCCAGGATGTGGGTGGCGACGCGGTCGAGGAACCACCGGTCGTGCGAGATGACCACGGCGCAGCCGGGGAACTGCTCAAGCGCGTTCTCCAGCGAGCCCAGGGTCTCGACGTCCAGGTCGTTCGTCGGCTCGTCCAGCAGGATCAGGTTGCCGCCCTCCTTGAGGGTCAGCGCCAGGTTGAGCCGGTTGCGCTCACCGCCGGAGAGCACGCCCGCCGGCTTCTGCTGGTCCGGGCCCTTGAACCCGAACGCGCTGACGTACGCCCGCGACGGCATCTCGACGTTGCCGACGTGGATGTAGTCCAGGCCGTCGGAGACGACCTCCCACACGTTCTTCTTCGGGTCGATGCCGCCGCGGTTCTGGTCGACGTAGGACAGCTTGACCGTCTCGCCGATCCGGACGGTGCCCGAGTCCGGCTCCTCCAGCCCCACGATGGTCTTGAACAGCGTCGTCTTGCCGACGCCGTTCGGACCGATGACGCCGACGATGCCGTTGCGCGGGAGGCTGAACGACAGGCCGTCGATCAGCACCCGGTCGCCGAAGCCCTTCTTCAGCTTGTCGACCTCGACCACGACGCTGCCCAGACGCGGGCCCGGCGGGATCTGGATCTCCTCGAAGTCGAGCTTGCGCGTCTTCTCCGCCTCCGCGGCCATCTCCTCGTAGCGGCCGAGGCGGGCCTTGGACTTGGCCTGCCGGGCCTTGGCGCCCGACCGGACCCACTCCAGCTCGTCCTTCAGCCGCTTCTGCAGCTTCTGGTCCTTCTTGCCGCTGACCGCCAGCCGCTCGGCCTTCTTCTCCAGGTAGGTGGAGTAGTTGCCCTCGTACGGGTGGGCCCGACCGCGGTCGAGTTCGAGGATCCACTCGGCGAGGTTGTCCAGGAAGTACCGGTCGTGTGTGACGGCCAGCACGGCGCCCGCGTACTGCGCCAGGTGCTGCTCCAGCCACAGCACGCTCTCGGCGTCCAGGTGGTTGGTGGGCTCGTCGAGCAGCAGCAGGTCCGGCTTGCTCAGCAGCAGCTTGCAGAGGGCCACCCGGCGGCGCTCGCCACCGGAGAGCGTCGTGACGTCGGCGTCCGGCGGCGGGCAGCGGAGGGCGTCCATCGCCTGCTCCAGCTGGGAGTCGAGGTCCCACGCGTTCGCGTGGTCCAGGTCCTCCTGGAGCTGGCCCATCTCCTCCATCAGCTCGTCGGAGTAGTCGACGGCCATCTTCTCGGCGATCTCGTTGTAGCGGTCGAGCTTCACCTTGATCTCGCCGAGGCCTTCCTGGACGTTGCCCAGGACGGTCTTCTCCTCGTTGAGAGGCGGTTCCTGCTGGAGGATGCCGACCGTGTAGCCCGGCGCGAGGAAGGCCTCGCCGTTGCCCGGCGTGTCCAGGCCGGCCATGATCTTCAGCACGCTCGACTTACCGGCGCCGTTGGGACCGACGACGCCGATCTTCGCACCGGGGAGGAACATGATGGTGACGTCATCCAGGATGACTTTGTCCCCGTGCGCCTTGCGCACCTTCTTCATGGTGTAGACGTACTCGGCCATGCCCGCGATCGTAGAGCGGTGCCGATCGGGCCCGAACCTCGGACGCCGGCAACGGACGGGGCACAACGCAGAGTTAACGCGAACGTGGGTCACCCACAGTCGTAACACGACCGTCGGGCACGCCTGGCGCGACCCTGCGACCAGCGACTCCGACCGGATGCGCGAACTCGGTGCGCTGTCAACCCCCGATGCCTGCGTGCGGACCCGGCCCTGGCGCCGGCCCGACGACCTCCCCCCTCCACGCTCACAACGGCGACGACTGCCAGCGCATTCTCCGCTGCGATCGGGCCAACGGAAGCCCATGTAGCCCGATTGGCTCAGAACGGCACTTCGGTCACCTCCTTCGGACGCTCAGCGTCACCTGCCAAGGCCAACGTCACCCATCAGCACCAGCCGAAGCCCTTCCGCCACGCAGGACACGGCGAACTCCGGCACCACCCCTGGCCCGGCAGCGCCCACGGTTCGGCAGCGCCCGTCGCGAGCCCGTTCTCACCGGCCAAGACCGGCGACGCCCTTTAGGACCAGCGAGAACTCCTCCACTGCGTGCGACGCAGCGAGCGCCTGCACCACCCACAGCCCGGCAGCACCCGTCACGAACCACACCGACACGGCGGCCCGTGACCGGGTTGGAACGGCACGTCGGCCACCGCCGCCGGAGTCTCCGCCACACCGGCCAAGAGCGGCGTCACCCTTCAGGACCAGCAGAAACACCTCCCCTGCGCGCGACCCGGCGAACTCCGGCACAACCCATGGCAGCACCCGTCGTGAGCCCTCCCCACCGGCATGACGGCCCGTGACCGGGTCGGAACGGCACGTCGGCCACCTCCCTCAGATGCTCAGCCACACCGGCCAAGAGCGGCGTCATCCTTCAGGACCAGCGGAAGCTCCTGAGCTGCGCGCGACGCGGCGGGATCCTGGAGCACCTGCGGCGGCAGCGCCTACGGCATGGCGGCGCCCGTCGGGGGCCCGTCCACACCGGGCATGGCGGCACGTGATCAGGTCAGAACGGGACTTCGGCCACCTCCTTCGGGTGTTCCGCCTCACCTGGCAGGGCCAGCGGCAGTTCGTCCTCCCGGCGGGAGGCGGCGATCTCCGGCGCGGCCCGTGCCTCGACGGCGTCCGGTGTCAGCCTGGTCCTCGTCGGTGTGGCCGTGCACAGGGCGAGGTTGGGCCCGATCGCGGTCGCCTCGATCTCGACGAACGGCCGCACCGTCCCCTCGTACTCCTTCTCCTTGATCGTCAAGCGGCCGGTGACGACCACCGGGTCGCCCTTGTTCAACGACGCGCGCGCGTTGTCCGCGAGCATCCGCCAGCACGACACCGACAGGAACATCCGCGCGCCGTCCTCCCAGGTGCGCTGCTCCCGGTCCCAGACGCGCTCCGCGGTGAACAACCGGAACTTCGCCCGACTGAACCCGGTGCCGACCGTGCTGTGGCTGACCGGGCTGGCGACGTTGCCGCAAATGGTGACCCTGGACTCGTTGAAAGCCATGTCCGCTCCCTCGTGGTGATCGGTTGGGTCCAGGTTGCCGGGAGGTGGGCCGGCGTGGCAGCGGCGGTCGCGGATCTGTGGACAACTGGTTGAAGCAAGCATAATCACAATGAGTGAGCACTCACTCGTTGACATGAGTGAGGACTCACTCATAAGCTGGCACCATGCCCGAGGAGACCGGCCAACGCCGTCGACGCGCACCCGCGATGAGCACCGAGGACCGCCGCGAGGCGATCGTCGCCGCCACGGTCCCGCTGCTGTTCGCCCACGGCGCCAACGTCACGACCAGCCAGATCGCCAAGGCGGCCGGCATCGCGGAGGGCACCGTCTTCCGGGCGTTCAAGGACAAGCAGGAGCTCATCCGCACGTCCGTGCGCAGCGTGCTGGCGGTCGACGCCGAACTGGAGTTGATCGAGCAGGCGCGGCAGGCGAACGCGCTGGCCGACCGCCTCTCCTGGGCCATCAGCGCCGTCTCCGGCTACCTGGACCGGATGTGGAACTTGATGAGCGTGCTCCGCGACTCGGGCTACGACCCGCACGAGGACCACGACGAGCACGGCAAGAAGCGCGAGCACAAGGGACCGCCGGTCGAGATGCAACGCCTCACCGAGCAGGTCGCGTCGCTGTTCGGCCCGGACGACGACCTGCGCGTCGAGCCGTCCCTGGCCGCACGCCTGCTGCTCGGGCTCGTGTTCACCAACCGCATGCAGGGCAACGGCTTCAGCGAGTCCACCGCCGACGCCGACCAGCTCGTGGAGCTGTTCCTGCACGGCGTGCTGAAGAACGACTGAGGGGGAAGCAGTGGCGGACATGATGATCGAGGCGACCGACGTCGGCAAGGCGTTCGGCGCGCAGCAGGCGCTCGACGGGGTGAGCATCGCCGTGCCCAAGGGCACCGTGCTCGGCCTGCTCGGCCACAACGGAGCGGGCAAGACGACGCTGGTCAACGTCCTGACCACGATGTTCCCGCCGGACTCGGGCCACGCCGAGGTGGCCGGGTTCGACGTGGTCGCGCAGGCCCACCAGGTGCGCAGCCGGATCGGCCTGACCGGCCAGTTCGCCGCCGTGGACGAGCAGCTGTCCGGCCTGGACAACCTCATCCTGATCGCACGGCTGCTCGGCGCGAGCCCGCGTGAGGCCCGGACCAGGGGTAACGAGCTGCTGGAGCTCTTCGGGCTGGCGGACGCGGCCAAGCGACCGTCCCGCACCTACTCCGGTGGCATGCGGCGGCGCCTCGACCTGGCCGCGAGCCTGGTCGGGCACCCCGAGGTGATCTTCCTGGACGAGCCGACCACGGGCCTGGACCCGGCGAGCAGGCTCGGCCTGTGGGAGATCGTGGAAGGCCTGGTCACCGACGGCACCACGGTCCTGCTCACCACGCAGTACCTGGACGAGGCCGACCGCCTGGCCGACTCCATCACGGTGCTCGCGCAGGGCAAGGTCGTCGCCGCGGGCACCAGCGCCGAGCTCAAGGCCCAGGTGGGCAAGCGCACGGTCACCGTGACCCTCGCGGACGTCTCGGACGTCCCCAAGGCCACCGAGGCCCTCGCACGGGCCGGTATGCAGCCCGTGCCGGCGCAGAACACGCTCACCGCGCCCGTCACGTCGTCCCGCGAGATCGCCAAGGTGGTCCGCGCGCTGGACGAGGTCGGCCTGGAGGCCACCGAGCTGGCCCTGGGCGAGCCGACCCTGGACGACGTCTACCTCACCCTCGCGCAGCACGCGGCCTGAACAGGAGCCACCCTGATGACGACCCTCACCGCCGCGCCGCGTTGGCGCGGCACCGACTTCGGCACCCAGGTGCTGGTGCTGACCCAACGGTCGCTGCGCGCGCTGGTCAACGACCCGCGCATGATCGTGTTCAGCATCCTCCAGCCGCTGATCATGCTCACCCTGTTCAGCCAGATCTTCGCCGGCATCGCCACCACACCGGGCTTCCCGCAGGGCGTGGCGTACATCGACTTCCTGATGCCCGCGATCCTGGTCAACACCGCCATGCAGTCGGCGTTGCAGGCCGGGGTCGGCCTGGTCACGGACATGAAGAACGGCGTGCTGGCGAGGTTCCGCTCGCTGCCCATCCGGCCGGGTTCGGTGCTGGTCGCACGCAGCCTGTCCGACCTGGTCCGCACCGCGATCCAGCTGGTGCTGATGCTGGTGTTCGCGGTCGTGGTCTTCGGCTACTCGCCCGCCGGCGGCGTGGCGGGCACCGCGGCGGCGCTCGCGCTGGCGCTGGCCGTCGGCTGGGGTCTGGGCTGGATCTTCCTGGCCGTCGCGGCGTGGCTGCGCAACGCCGAGCTCATGCAGACCGTGGGCTTCCTGGCGATGTTCCCGCTGATGTTCGCGTCGAGCGCGTACGTGCCGATCAGCGGGCTGCCGGGCTGGCTCCAGGCGGTCGCGAACGTGAACCCGTTGACGTTCGCGGTGGACGCGGCGCGTTCGTTGGCGCTCGCCCAGCCCGTGACGGGGGTGGTCGGCGCGCTGGTCACGAGCGCCGTGCTGGGCGTCGCCGGGTGGCTCGTCGCCGTACGGGGCTTCAAGCGCCCGCTCTAGTCCTTCCCGGACATCTTCCGCAGCATCGCGTTGTACGCCGCCAGGTCCGCGTCACCGTCCGCGTCCGCCCGCCGGTCCGCCCGGCGGGCGTCACGGCCGTCCGACCTGGCCCACTGCACCAGCAACGCCACCATCACCACGATCAGCGGCAGCTCGCCGGCCGCCCACGCGATGCCGCCGCCGAGCCGCTGGTCCTCCAGCTGCGACGTCACCCAGGGCAGGCCCAACGACCGGTAGAAGTTGTCGCCGATCACGGTCTGCGAGCTCATCAGCACGATGCCGAAGAACGCGTGGAACGGGATCGAGGCGAACAGCAGGCCCAGCCGTCCCAACGGCGGCAGCCGGTTAGGCGCCGGGTCGATGCCGATCACCGGCCAGTAGAAGACGTAGCCGACCAGGATGAAGTGGGCGTTCATCGCCAGGTGCGCCCAGTGGTAGTCCAGCGCGCCGTCGAACAGGCCGGAGAAGTACAGGCCGTAGAACGAGCCCACGAACAGCGCCAACGCCACGAACGGGTTGGTCAGCACCTTCGCCACCGGCGAGTGGACGAACGCCAGCAGCCACTCGCGCGCCCCGGGCGGGTTGCCCTTGCCCGCCGTGGGCAGCGCGCGCATCGCCAACGTCACCGGGCCGCCCAGCACCAGCAGGATCGGCGCCAGCATGGACAGCAGCATGTGCGCTTCCATGTGGATGCTGAACATCGCGGGCGCGTACCGGCCCACGCCGGACGACGTGGCGAACACCACGGTCAGGCAGCCCGCCACCCACGCGACCGTGCGGCCGACCGGCCACGCGTCGCCGCGCTTGCGCAGCCGTCGCACGCCCAGCAGGTACAACACCGCGAGGGCGATGAAGATCGAGCCGAAGACCAGGTCGAACCGCCAGTCGAACAGCAGCCGCCACAGGGTCGGCTCCCCGAACAGGTCGTAGCCGATGCGCAGCTCCACCGTGCTGGGCAGCACCCGGCCCTCGACCGGCGGAGGCGTGCGGCTCAGCGCGGCGGCCAGGCCGAGCGTGAGGAACATCAGCAGCACCTCGACGCCCGCGAGCCTCACCAGCGAGCGCCCGGAGCCGGTGGCCACCACCTGCTTCACGCTCTTCTCGCGCTGGAAGTAGCCCACGACACCGAGGACGACCAGCGCGACCGTCTTGCCGAGCACCAGCAGGCCGTACTCACTGCCGAACAACTGGCTCACCGGCAACCGCACCCACGCGTTGATCACGCCGGAAGCCGCCATCACGACCCAGCAGACCAGCGCGAGCCTGGAGAACCGCGTCGTCGCCAACCCCAGGTGGTCGCCGCCCCGCCTGCCGTGCGCCAGCAGCGCGATCAGGCCGCCGACCCACAACGCCGCCGCGATCAGGTGGTACAGCAGGCTGTTCGTGGCCACGTCGTGCGAGCCGCCGCCCGACGAGTGCCCCGTCACGGCCACCGGCACCAGCGCGAACACCGACAGGAAGAAGAGCGGCACGGTCCAGCCCCACGACAGCACCAGCCGGCAGCCCAGTGCCAGCAGCGCCACGATCACCGCCGTGAGCATCCACGCCTTCGACTGCTCCACCAACCCGGCCACCTGGAACAGCACCGACGGCTCCAGCAGCGCCGTCACCGGCTGCCCCAGCGCGTCGGCCACCGTGAACGGCACGGACAGCACCGCGCCCACCGTCCACACCAGCGCCGCCCAACCCGCCGTGCGCACGGCCGCGTAACCGTCCGCGGCCAGCGTGCCGTTCTCCTGCGGGGGCACCAGGAACGCCGCCAGCAGCAGCGAGCCGATGGTCACCACGGCGGCGGCCTCGGTCAGCACGCGCACGACGATCAGCCCGGACGCGTCACCACCGGTGAGGACGAGCAGCCCGGCCGCGACCAGCGCGGCTATCGTCGTGCCGACGATCAGCAGGGGGATGAGACCGGTCCGCCGGGTGCGGGAAGGCGCTTCAGTGGGCACGGCACGAGCGTAGGCGGCGCGACCGGACCGCCACCAACCGCCGGACGTGCGCAGATCACACCCACTACCGTTGCTGGACGTGACCAGTTCTCGCACGGTGCTCGTGATGGCATTGGCCCTGCTCCTCTCGGCCGGGTGCAGCTACTCCGTCAACGGGGACGCGTTGCCCCAGGCGGGCGTCACACCGTCGACCACCTCGTCCGCGCCCACCGGGTCCGCGGGCGCACCGAAGGTCGCCAAGCCGCGCACGGTCGTCGGCGTCGAACCGTGCTCGCTGCTCAACGCCGCCGACCTCAAGTCGATCGGTCCGTACAAGAAGGAGCCGGCGCGCAAGGACGACGTGATCCAGGAGTCGTGCCAGTACGTGCTCGACGACGGCTCGAAGGCCGGCCGCACCGTGGTGGCCGCGCTCTACCAGAAGTACGAGCAGGTGCGGACGCGGCAGGCCAAGGGCCGCGAGGTGGTCGTGGAGGGGCACTCGACGTGGGTGCTGTGCGAGCTGAGCGGCAGCGAGATGGCCTGCACCGCGACCCTGGCGGTGAGCGCCAACCGCAGCGTCCTGGTGGCGATGGCCCAGCCCGGCGGCGTCCCCGAGCAGATGCTCGCCGCGATGCAGCCGCTGCTCAAGGCTGCCCTGGACCGGCTTCCGATCGCGTGACCTCACGGGCGCGCGACCGGCGCGCCAGCAGCACCGCGGGCACCATCAGCGCGATCACGACCGCCACGAAACCCAACGAGACCGACAGGTTGCTGACGTGCGCGATACCGCCGACGACCGGCGGGCCCAGCAGGAAGCCGGTGTAGGCGACCGTCGTCACCAGGCCGATCTCGCGCTCACCGCCCGTGCCGTCGGCGCGCTTGCCCGCGTCACCGGCCAGGTCCATGATCACCGGGAACGCGAACGCCAGGCCGAGGCCCGCGAGGGCGAACCCGACGTAGCCGAGGGCGGGCAGCGGCACGAGCACGGCCAGGGCCAGACCCGCGGCCGCCACCACCGCACCCATCGCGAGCAGCCGGTACGGGCCGAGGCGGCGTTGCGCGGGTTCGCCGAGCAGGCGGGCGGTGGCCATCGCGATCGAGAACCCCGCGTAGGCGGCCGCGGCCGCCGCCTCGCTGACCCCCCGTTCGTTGACGAAGAACAGCGCCGACCAGTCCGAGGCCGCGCCCTCGGCGATCGCGGAGCACAGCGTGATGGTCGCGAGCAGCCACAGCAACGGCCGCTTGAGGACCGGGCGGTCGTCCTTGGGCGTGTCGGCGGTCTCGCCGGTCGCGCCCGGCACGGCCCTGATCACCCACGCCATCAGGACCGCGCCGATCACCGCGACCGTGATCAGGTGGCGGGTGAGGTCCCAGCCCACGCTCGCCGCGGCCGCCGCGCCCAGCGAACCCACCAGACCGCCGACGCTGAAGCCCGCGTGGAACTGCGGCATCAGTGGCCGGTCCAGGCTGCGGGTGACGGCCACCGCGGCCACGTTCATGCCCACGTCCACCGACGCGCCGCACGCGCCCAGCACGAACAGGACCAGCCCCAGTTGGAAGGGCGTGTCGGCCAGCGTCAGCGCGGGCACGGCCAGGACGGTGACCGCCGCGCCCACCACGATCAGCTTCCGCGCACCCGCTCTAGCACAGATCCTGGCCGCGAACGGCGCCGTCACCGCGAGGCCCACGCTCGCGCCGAACAGCGCCAGGCCGAGCGTGGCCTCGGTCGCGCCCACCTGGGCGGCCAACGCGGGCATGCGCGCGGCCCAGGACAGGAAGAGCGCCCCGTTGAACAGGAACACCGCGAAGACGGCGATGCGTGGCGTGGGCATGCTTTCGAGTGTGAACTAGAGCGCTTCAGAACGTCCAACCGATTACCTGGTTACGCTCATCACGTGGACCGCCCTCGCAAGCCGACGCTCGACACGGTGGCCGGTGCGGTCGGTGTGTCGCGTGCCACGGTGTCCAACGCGTACAACCGGCCGGACCAGCTGTCCGCCGCGTTGCGCGAGCGGATCATGGAGACGGCGGCGTCCCTGGGTTACGCGGGGCCCGACCCGGTGGCGCGCAGCCTGGCGACCAGGCACAGCGCGGCCGTCGGGTTCATGCTCGGGCAGGGGCTGTCGGCGTCGTTCGCCGACGCGGCGCTGTCGATCGTGCTGGACGGGCTGGCGTCGACCGTGGACGGGCACGACCACTGCCTGGTGCTGATGCCCGGGCGGGACAAGGGCGGGCCGCGGCCGGAGACCGTGACCAGGGCGCAGGCGGACGTCGTGGTGGCCTATTCGCTGCCGGACGACGCGCCCGCGCTGGCGGCCGTGCGGGCGCGGGGGCTGCCAATGGTGGTGATCGACCAGCCCGTGCTGCCGGACACGGCCCGGGTCGAGGTGGACGACTTCGGCGGGGCGCGGCTGGCGGCGGCGTCGCTGTGGGACTCGGGGCACCGGCGGTTCGGCGTGGTGACGTTCGCGCTGCACCCGGACGGGCACAACGGCCCGGTGACGCCCGCACGGCTGGCGTCGACGTCGTTCCGGGTGACCCGCGACCGGCTGCACGGGTACTTGGACGTGACGGGGGCGGACACACCGGTGTGGGAGTGCGCGCGCAGCAGCCGTGAACTGGGCCGTGCGGGGGCCCGCGCCCTGCTGTCCGCGTCCCCGCGGCCGACGGCGTTGCTGTGCGCTTCGGACGAGTTGGCGTTCGGCGCGCTCCAGGCCGTGCGGGACCTGGGCCTGCGCGTGCCGGTCGACGTGTCGGTGGTCGGGTTCGACGACGTGCCGGCGGCCGAACACGCAGACCCACCGTTGACTACGGTGCGTCAGCCCCTGGTCGAGAAGGGTCGCCAAGCCGGCGAGCTGGCCCTCCGCCTCCTCGACGGCGGCAGACCAGGCGAGCCGACAAGACTGGCGGTTTCCCTCGTCTCGCGCGACTCGACGGCCCCACCAAAGTGATCCATATCACTTTTTAGCCCTCTCGACCGCCCTTCTCGCGCCGGACGGAAACGCGACGAGTCTTCCGGACGATGTGTCCGGTGGGGCGGCTACGCTGCTACAGCGCGTGGCCACAGCCCCTCCAGCCTCCGTAGCTCAGTGGAGAGAGCGAGGGACTTCTAATCCCGAGGTCGCAGGTTCGAATCCTGCCGGGGGCGCGCAAGCGCTGCTAGACGTGGTGTGGCCGATCTACGGTCAAGATCGGCCCACACCAAACCCACATGATTCACTTCTCCGGTCCCAGACCTTCCAGCGCGTCCGCCGCTGCCCCGCCGACCGTCCGGCGGTTCATGTAGACGTCCTGGGTCATCCTCACCTGGGCATGACCGAGGTAGTCGGCGATCTCCCGAGCCGACAGACCCGCCTCATCGAGCCTGGTCGCCACCAGGTGCCGGAAGGCGTGCGGGTGAAGTCCCTCCCAGTCTGTTTCGGCCAGCACCCGGCGCAGGCTCTTGCGGGTGTTGTCCGGATCACGCAGCGAGCCACTGGCCGAGGCGAAGACCCACTCGGCGCACGCGTCCGCTTGCCGCTTGGCGAACACCTCGGCGGCCCACCTCGGAACCTTGATCGTTCGCATTCCCGCCGACGACTTGGTGTGCGCCTGGACGAACAGCCCGGCGCCGGGTTCCCGGATCACGGTTCCTTCGAGCTTGACCGTCCGCGCGTCCACGTCGACCCGCGTCGAGTCGAGCGCCAGCAGTTCGCCGATCCGCGCGCCGGTTGCGGCCAGCACGTCGACCAGGTCCACGAGATCCGCCCGTTCCGCCGCCGACGATCCCACGAGGAACGCGCGCAACCGCCGGTATTCGTCCCAGGTGATCTCGGTGAGCTTCTTGTGCGCTGTCCGTGGCTTCTTGCTGGTGCCGAGTGCGCCGATCTCACGTAGAGGGTTGGCGTCGAGTGCGCCGTACCGCACGGCCAGGCCCATGATGCCCGTGAGCACGACTTTGGCGTGTCGGGCACTACCGAGGCCTGCTTGGTCCCGAATCGCCCTCAACACCCGCTCAGCCGTCGCCACGGTCATCTCTCGCACCGTCAGCTCACGGACCGCCTCGATGACGTCGCGGTCCCAACTCTCGCGGTAGGTCCGCTTGGTCCGCAGCGCCTTTCCCGACTCGTCCAGCTCCCGCAGCCACATGTCCGCGACCGCGGTAATCCTCGTTCGGTCGGTGACCTCCTCCCCCACCACCGCACGAGCCCGATCACGCAACGCGGCCCGCAGGTTGTTCTTGGCGTTGGTCTCGCTCGTGCCGACACGCTCGACCGGCCGAAGCACACCGTCGTAGTCGCGGTAGTTCGTGATCGCGCGAAACTTCCCGTTGGCCAGCGAATAGCACCTGATCTCGCCATGCGTGCCGACCGGTAGTCGAGGACGGGCCATCAGGCGATCCCATCCGGGAGTGAGTCGACCCAGGCTTTGACCTGGTCGGGGACGAAGCGCACGTACTTGCCGATGCGCTTGCCGGGAGGTCCGTAGTTGCGAGTGCGCCACTGGTAGAGGGTGTTGACCGGGACTCCCAGGAAGTCGGCCACCTCCTTCATCCCCCAGAGCTTGCTCATGGCGTCCTCCTTCCTCAGTCGTCGGGTGTGATGTCGTGGAGCCGATCGCGCATGGTTGACACGGCCTGGTAGAGGTTGTTCGTCGTCTCGATCAGGCGGGCTGACTCGGTGGTGAGGCCGTCCCGGTTGACCGCGCCGACCATCACGGAGGCGGTCTCCAGTGCGGTCGCGGCGTCGTTGATGTGGCCGAGCGCTTGGGTGTAGTCGTCCACCAGCGCGGCGAGTGCTTGTCTGCTGATCATGCTGCTACCTCCTGTTCGTACCGTTGTTTGCGCTGCTCACGGGTGCGTTCGGCGATGGCCAGGGCGAGTTCGCGTTCGGCGTCGTCGGTGTAGCCGGTGCCGGTGTAGGTCCAGTCGTTGACCAGCAGGACCGTGCCGGGGTCGTGGCCGAGCTGGTCGAGCATTTCGGCGGTGCGGAACGCGCGGCGTTCGGCGCGGATGGCCTTGAAGGTGGTCGAGTAGGCGCGGGACTTGCTCAGGAAGTGGCCCCGGAAGGCGAGCATGTGTGCCCAGCGCCGCAGGTTGAGCTTCGAGTACTGCTCCAGGTCGCCGAGATCCCAAGCGGTCTGGATGATCCGGCGGTGGTGGGTGTGCACCCGCAGGTGGTCGATGTCGAGTTGGGAGCGGATGGGGCGGTCGGCCGCTTCGCTCTTGCCGGTGCCCTTGGTGGCGTACTTGGCGACGTAGCCGGCCAGGCGGGTCTCGCTTATCTCGCCGTTCTCTTCGACCTCGTGGGCGCTGGTCGGGCGGATGCGGCGGACGTCGACCTGGGAGCCCCACCGAAGCGTGGTCGTGGTGCCGTCTGGCAGCGCCTGGTCCAGGGCGACGGCGCGGGCGGCGCCGGTGATGGCCGCTTCCAGCAGCTCCGCCGTGACCCACGGCGGGGTGGGGTCGGCGGGTCCGTCCGGACCGTCCAGGCGCACGACCGCGTGGAAGTGGACCAGGCCGCGCCGCTGGTACTCGGCGACCTTGGCGTACGACAGCCGCGCGTGGTCCTTGAACTCCCGCACCGGCAGCCCCGCGGCTTTCATCAGCTCGCGGCGCAGGGTCTGGGCGAAGCGGTGCCACAGCTCTCCGGCGTTGGCCTGCCACAGCACCGACCCGACGTAGTCGTACGTGGCCGGGTCGAGCGGGGTGCCGATGGCGGGATCGTCGGGGTGGTGCCAGGTGCCGCACGCGCACGGCAGGGCCTTACCGCGGCTTGTGGTGCGCCGGTTGTGCACCGGCCCGAACGACGGGGCGGTCAGCGTGGCGAACACCCGGGGCTTCTCGGTGACCGAGGTCGGGACGCCCTTGGAGCCGCCCGCCAGGCCCGCGTGCATCAGGTGATAGGCGTCGGCGGCGTACCGGTCGGAGCAGGACGGGCAGACCGACTCGCGGCGGTTGCCGCAGGGGATGAACACATCTCCGCCGTGCCAGTCCAGCAGCGCCCCGGAGGCCTGGTCCTGGACCTGCCAGCCACCCGTCATCCGGATCGGTTGGGCACAGCCGCCGATGCCGGTGACCCTGTCGCGCCAATCCCGGTAGTCGGCCCGCCGTAACCGGTGGGCGATGCGGTCCTCCAGCGTGGAGACCACGCGGCACCTCCTTTCGAGCAGCACGAGGAGCGGGGCACGGCCGGGGGAAGTGGCCGTGCCCCGCTCGTGAGGGCAGGGAGGGGTTCCTGCCGTGGATTAGGTGAAGGCGTGCCCGTTGCGGGCGTGAACCTCGGCGACGATGCGGTCGGCGAGATCGGCCGGGACGCGCACCGCCTGGCGGACGTCGTCGGCGGTCAACGGACGGCCCTCGGCGGTGACCTGGTCGACCTTGGCCCTGACCGCGTCGCGGATCGGGTCGGGCAGCTTGAGCCGGGTACCGGTGGCCAGGGCCGCCTGTACCGGCCGGGCCGCAGCGGGTGCCGGAGCCGGTGGGGTGGTGGCGGCGGCGCGGTAGGCGTCGGTGATGGCCTGGTTCATGCGTTGCTGGATCACCGGCATGACCTCGGCGACGCCGAACACCACCACCGGCACCATCACGTGGATGGCCAGGTTGCCGACCTCGAACCGCTCACCCGGGCGCACCGCGATCGTGGGGTAGACGTTCATGAACAGCGTCGAGCCCAGCAGGATCCGCTTGAGCCAGTCCACCCACTTGCTGTCCACCGGCACACCCCGGTGCAGCACCTCAGACTCGAACACCAACAGCATGATCAGGATGCCCGCCAACATCGGTTCGGCCAGCCACGCCGCCCACCACAACGGGTCGGAGACCGGCCGGTGACCGGCAAGGAAGTCCTGAACCCCGGCGGTGGTGAAGCCGAGGCCCAGGGCGAGGAAGAACCACATACCGCGCGTGATCAACCGGCGTTGCGACTCAATCCGCACCGCCACCATGTCCGGGTTGTCCACCAGGCCACGCAGTCGCGCCGACTCGGCGACCTTGCGCCGGAGGCCCACGACCCGCCTGGTGACCCCCGCCTGAACATCGATCTCATCGGGACCGTTGGCCTGCAACGGTTTCACCTCCTAACGTTGGTTGTCCGGTCACTGTTCGCCGTCACCACCACCAGTCAGCAGACGGAGCCTGGCGGTTCTCCCAGATCAGTCGGTCGAACAGGTCGTGTGCGGGCCAGGACAGCCCTAGCCCGAAGCCGAGCACCGATTCACCGCCCTCGGTCGGGAGTTGCTGGCCACCCACCGGCATCAAGTACTCGCGGCCAACCAGGACCGACAACACCTCAGCCTCGCGCGAGGTCAACGCAACCGCGTTCTCATCCTCGTCAGGGTCGTAGAACCACCCCGTGTCACGTGAGCCGGAGACGAACAGGTGGTCCAGTCGTGCGGCGTCCAGCAGCAGGAAGACCGTGTGCGCCTCCTCTTCGGAGGGCCACGGCGGGTTGAGATCGGTCACGAATTCACCCCTCGTCTTCGCTGGTCTCGGCCGCCAACTCGGCATAGGTGGCGGTCAATCGGGTGTAGTAGTCGGCTTCGGCGGAGTGCAGCCGCGCCAACTCACCAGTCAGCTCAGCCACCCGTTCGTAGTCCGCACGCGTGGCAAGCCCGTCCGCCCGGTGGTTGTTCAGCGCGTGGAGCGCCTCGACGTAGTCGTCGTGCATACCGGGGATGCGGTCTTGCGCGTCGAAGTGCGCATTCATGCCCTCGACCGTGGAGAACGCCCGCTTCACCGGCTCCGCCCTTCGCGGTGCTCGTGGGACAGTCGGCGGTAGTGGTCCGCTTCCCAGGCCAACTCCACGTGGATCTTGTGGGCGAGTTCGGCCGCCTCCACCGCCTTGGCGTCGGACAGCACGCCGTTGTCGTCGGCGTGGCGGCGCACCAGGTCGTCGTACTCGGCCGCCCACCCGACGACCAGCCGCAGACCCGGCGACTCCGCCAACAGCGCGGCCGCGGTACGGGCGGGTCGCTTGAGGTCGAAGGTGAACCGGTCGGCGCGGCTCACCGGGTACCCGCCAAGCGTGACCACCGAATGCGGATCTTGTGCCCGGCGTTGGTGAGCTTGACCAGGTAGACGTTCCGTCGAATCGCGCCGTGTAGTTGAGTGGTGAACTCGCCCTGTGCGGCGAATCGTTGACCGATCAGCGACTCGACCACTTCGGCGATGTCGTCGGCGGCGTGGCGACAGTGCCCGTCACCGTCCAGCGTGACCATCCGCCCGGACGGATCGATCTGTCCGATCAGGCCGTCGTGAATCCGGTCCAGGATCGTGACCAGCAGATCCGGGGTGCCGCCGTAGCCGGACGGACTACCTCGCTCGACCTGCGTGACGGGTGTGGGAGGGTCGGCGATGCCGGCGAACAGGTCGATCTGGCCATGGTCGACTCGGCGTGTCATCACAACCCCCGCGCCGACAACGCCTCGAACAGCAACGTGCCCAGCTCCGGCGACGGAACCAGTTCCGACAGGTGCACGACCTTGTCGTCGTCCTCGTCGGTGCGGGTGAACATCGTCCGGCCCAGCTCGACAACCCCGCAGGTCAGCAGGTGTCGCATCACCTCATCGTCCTCCAGGTCCACCCGGACGCCGAAGCCGCTGGGCTCCACCCGGAACCCGATCGAACGCGAGGCGGACCAACACCAGAACCCCACCCGCACCTCACGGAACAGCCGCATGAGATCGACCGCCTCCACCTGCACGAACAGGCGGTCGACTTGCGCGCTCTCGTCCGTCGACAAGCTCCGGCGGCCCATCACAGCCGCCCGCGCCGGTGGTCGATCTCGCGCCGGACGAAGTCGCGCAGGATGTAGAACACCGCCACCACACCGGCCAGGGCCAGCACGAGGGTCCACACGAAGAACGCGCCCGTCCCGTCGACCTGGTAGACCACGAACAGCACCCCGGCCGCGACGGCGAGGAACAGCGCGAACCGCCACGCCGCCCACAGCCGGATACCCAGGTTCCACATGGTTGTTCCTCCACTTCGGATTGAACGATGTGCTTGCGCGGCAACGACAACGGCCGCAGAACGTGCGAAAGGGTCAGGCGACCGCGTGCAGGCGCGGACGGCCCGAGGTGACGAACGCGACCAAGTCACGGATGTCCTGGTCGGACTGGTAGGAGGCCCGCACACGCAGCGGGTTGCGGGAGCCCTGCTCCACCACGAACCCGATACCAGCGTGCGCCGAGTCCAGCGGGATCTCGTCGGCCAACGCACCGCGCAGCCGCATGCCGTCGCCCAGCACCATGTCCACCTGGCTCTGCGACGTCACCGACAAGCACACCCGCGCGGTGAACAGCTCCCGGACCGGAACGGTGTCCTTGGTCGGTTCCTGCACGTAGCCGCACACGCCGAACCCCGCCGCCCGACCCTGCGTCATGATCTCCGACAGCAGCTTGAGCACACCCCGCACCTCCGAGGCCGGGCCATAGCTGGTCATCATCCCCAGCTCGTCGATCTGCAACAGCCGCAACGGCGTCTCCACCGACGGGGTGAACTTCCGCATGCCCTGCTCCCGCAGCACCGCCTGCCGTGCCTTCAACTCGTCACGGAACGACTCGACCACTCCCACCGCGTCGTCCCACTCGATCGCCCGACGGTGGAACAACGGAGCACCGATCTCGGTCTCCATCCCCTCCTTCAGGTCGATCACGTCCGGCAACACCACGCCGTCCCGCAGCAACGGAGCCATCCCGCGCAACGGCGACCACAACAGCGAGCCCTTACCCGACCCAGTCGCCCCCGCGACGAACATGTGCTGGCCAAGGAACGACTGCGTCCAGGCCGTGCCATACTCGGTGTCGCCCAGCTCGATCGCGCCGAGATCGACCTCGTCGGCGGAGTGCGGCAGGTCGATAGCCGGAATCGGGTCCGAGCCGAACGGGTTCTCCCGCTCGATCACCAGACCGATGACCTGAGGCTTGATCTTCACCACCGCCACCCGCTGCGCCACCAGAGCGTGCGCCAGGGCGTCGGCGCGCTCCTCGAACATCGACGGGGTCTGCCCGCGGTTGAGCCGCACGTGGATCGTGTCAATCGACGGCGACACCGACCGCACCCGCAGGATGCGCGGCACCACCATCGCGTCAGTACGCCGGTTGACCGTGACCAGGTCGCAGTCCAACAGGACATCCGCCCACCGGCGACCCACGTAGGTCAGCCAGCGACGACGCAACGCCCGCGACCACGGCGCGGCCACACGGTCGAACGACGCCGGATGACCCCGACACCAACCCGCCACCCCGACCAACGCGCCACCGACGATCCCGCCCGTGGTCGGCAACCCCCACTCCACAGCACTCCTGGTCACCGCCGTGGCCAGACCGGCCGGAACCGTCACCATGCCGGGATGCCGGACACCCCACGTCATCGCGCGGAACTCCAACCCCGCACTACGCGTCGGTTTCGGCATGACAGTCACCCCATTTCCGATGATTGATCGTGGAAGCCAGGAACCCGACCAGCCGTGACGGCGTGATCGGGCCCCTGGCAAGAAAAGTGCCGCCGAATCGGCGAACTAGTCGTCCTTCAGGTACGGCTTCACATCCGCCATCGCGACCGCCAGATCGGCGACGGCCCGCGTGACCGCCTTGTGCCGACCGGCGAACCGGAACCGCGCGAACGGCATCCCCTCCACCGCCTCCCGGAGCTGGTTCATGGCCTGATCGACCGCGTCGACCGCCTGGTTCGCGCCGTAACGAGCAGCCATCGTCAGACCCTCCAGTTCCGCGCGACCAGGTCGGCCTCGTACTTCTTCGCGTCCTTGGTGAACTCCTCGATCTCCCGAACCGCCTTGTCGCACAACGACTTCAGCTCGTCCGCCGACGGCACCGCCCACGCGTCCGCCGGGATCTCCGCTTCCTCGGCCTTCTCGATGAACCCCCGCACGTGCTCGTCCACCGTCTCCTGCAACAACACGATCGCGGCCCGGAACGACGCGTAGTTCTCCTGCGCCGCCTTGTTCACGACATCCACCACACCACCTCATTTCCGTAAGGCATGCGAAAAATCATCGAATCGGTTCTACGTGGCGGAAGGGTTTTCCGAGGAAATCTGCGTGGCCTCCTTCGCCAACTCCTCGAACTCTTCCCACGTCAACACCACCGACAGCGACTCGGCGGTGATGTGCATGTTGATCGTCAACCGCACCCCCTCGTCTAACGGGAAGAACGAAACGATCGAGCAGTCGCTACCCGCGTAGTAGTACGGAGTAGTCGTGACCTCATCTCCCACTGCAGATCTCTCCTTGCTTGTCGATGGTCGTCATCGTCCGCAAACGCGCACCCGTACGGCGGATGCCGTACACCTCCTGCGACCGGGAAGATCTTGGACATGGAGCCACCTCTGCCCAATGCGAAGTTCGTCATCGTCAACGCCGACATCGAAGGACCGCGCTGGCGCGAGCAGAAAGAAGCGGTGAAAGCGACCGGGGCAGCCTACGACGAGCCGCACAGGCAATGGACCCTGTGGTTCAACCTCGGCGATCCGCCGATCGACAGGATCAACGCTCTGTTTACCTTGGCCCGTGAATACGGCACCATCGTGCGCCTGGTCATCGACTCACCATCGGGTCAGGCCGATATCCCACCGGCTAACCCGTACGGGACGCACGGCGAGTGCTAGGAGCCCATTGCAAGCCCTGGCACCGCCGAACATCCCGGCGAATAATCGCCAGGAAGTGCCGGATTTTGGCATGGATCTATCCACTGTGGAATTCTCAAGGAACAAACGGATACCCCCGCTTGACGGCAATACGGCCTACCCCGACAAAGCGGAGCGGTTCACGTGGCCACAGGAGCCCGATTCTCGAAACGGGTGAAACAAGCGGGTGATGCGAATCAGCCGAGCGGCTTCAAGCCCACTGCGCGCCAAGCCAGACCGGACACGGTCTCACCCTTGCCGTTCTTGAAGCTGTACGGCGACACCGTCGCGCCCACCAGCTCCACCAGCGCACCCTCCTCGAAGCCCTCGCCAGGTTCCGTCGACAAGGTCACGCGGATCTCCTCACCCTTCTGCCCCTTGGACTTCGCGAACACCGACACGACGTACTGCGACACACCGTCCCGGTCCGTCACGATCTCCGACGTGCCGTCCACCTCGCGCGTCTTGAGCGCGGGCTCCTCCGTCACCATCAGCCGCCAACCGCTCAGCACCACCGGAATGTCTCGCATGACTACCTCCAACGTCGATGACTCATTCTAATATAGCTCAAGCTGTGTCATCGTCTGATGGTCCGATCGGGTGATCTATGTCAGGGTGGCTCAGCCTCCTACACTTGAAGGATGAGCGAGACCGTGGGCTTGGCCGCGTACCAACGGGTGGTCGAAAAGATCAAGGCGGAGATAAGGGCCGGTGAGCTTCCGGTCGGCCGCCAGTTGCCCGGCCACCGCGCTCTCGCTGATCAACACGGCGTCGCACTCGGCACCCTCCAGAAGGCCCTGAAGGTCTTGCAGGACGAAGGCGTGCTCGTGTCCCGGCCCACCGTCGGTGTCTTCGTCAAGACCGTGCCGCGCGAAGATGAGCCGTCAGTAGACCTGGCCGCGATCATGCGTCAGCTTGACCAGCTCCAGGCAAAGGTGGACGAGGTATCCGACCGCCTTCGTTCCCTGGAGGAAGCCTCGGAGCGTCCGTAATGCCCGCGATGCGCTCGACGGTCGAGAGCCTGCGGTCGATGCCGTCGACCTCCTCCTCCAAGCGCTGCAGCCTCAGGAGGACCGCAGCCAGTTCGTTCGGTGTGGCGTCCATGTCATCAACTGTCATCCTGTGGAGCCGGAGGAACCCGGAAAAACCTTCCGGGGTAGCCGCGGGAGGGTCCGGGAGGCTTGCCCCATGCGAGGCATGACGGAGTCCCTAACCATCGGCGAACGTGTGGCGTGGTACCGACGTAGGCGCGGCATGTCGCAAGAGGTACTGGCCGGACTGGTCGGCCGCACCGCCGACTGGCTGCAGAAGGCGGAGAACAACCGTCTGGAACTAGACCGCCTGTCCGTCATCAAGGCCCTTGCCAAGGCCCTGGATGTTCCGCTCAGCGATCTTCTCGGTGAGCCAACGTTGCTGGACTGGACGAGCGAGTCCGGCACTCAAACCATGCCAGCGCTGCGAGCCGCGTTGATGGACTACAGCCAACTCTCGCCGCTGCTCGCCCCTAGGCAGCCTCGCGAAGTTGTCCTCAGCGCAGACGACCTACAGCGCCAAGTCGGCGAGATCTTCACTGCGTACCAAGCGTCCCGATTCGGGTACGTCACGGCTCGTCTTCCCCAACTACTCCGGAACGCCATTGCAGCGAGCCGTACCCATGATGGGGCTGACCTTCAGCGAGTGCGTGGGCAACTCGCCCTTTGCTATCAAGCCGCCGCGTCTGTGCTCACCAAGCTTGGCGAGGCAGACCTTGCGTGGGTAGCCGCAGAACGAGGGCTCCGTGAAGCCGAGGCAGCAGACGACCTGCTTGTTCTCGGATCGTTGCTTCGGTCCGTCGCACATGGCCTGCTGGCGACTGGCCAGTTTGCGCCAGCAGTGAGCCTGGTGGAGCGCGCTTCCGATGTACTCCGCCCAGAGCTTCAATCTGCGGGTGGCCCGCTCCTCTCGGTCTACGGCTCGCTGTTCTTGGCCGGTGCGATGGCAGCCTCCCGCAACGGAGACCGCGCAACAACGAGCGCCTTCCTCGGCGAGGCTCAGCAAGCCGCCGACCGCCAGGGCGCCGATGCAAACCACCTCTGGACCGCGTTCGGCCCCACGAATGTCGCCATCCACCGCGTCAACACCGCTATGGAGTTCGGCGACGTCCAGGTCGCGCTGGACCTTGGGCCAGCCCTCGACACGTCCGGACTCCCAGCGGAGCGACAAGTTCGTCACGCGCTCGATCTCGCACGCGCGTACAACCAGCGGAACCGGGTGGACGACGCCCTTGCCGTGGTCCTGAACGCGGAGCAGATCGCGCCCGAGCAGGTACGGCACCACTTCGTCAGCCGCCAGCTCGTCCTCATGTGGATGCGGACTCAGCGCACAGCACCGAACTCGTTGCTTACGGGGCTCGTCAACCGGATGAAGTTGGGCTGATCGCGTAGGGTCTGCTACGTGGGCAACCCAGCAGACAAGTTCGCTACGCCTCGCATGGCCGCTGGCGCTCTTTTTGTCGACGGCGATCGCATCCTCTTGGTGCGCAAGACCTACGGCGAGCGTTGGGATCTCCCTGGCGGGTACGTCGACAGCGGTGAGTCGCCTGCCGCAGCGTGCAAGCGTGAGATCGCCGAGGAGCTCGGTCTTGACTGTCAGGTGGTCAGGCCGTTGGTGATCGACTGGGCACCGCGCGACTCCGAGGGTGACAAAGTCCTGTGGATCTTCGACTGTGGCCCGTTGGGTGAGGACTCTCAACGCATCCGTCTTGATCCGGCCGAGCTTGATGACTGGGCATGGGTGCCGATCGAGGCCGTTGCGGATCGCACGATTCCGCGGCTTGCCCGGCGCATCCGTCACGCCTTCGAGGCCCACAGGTCCGGCCAGACCGCTTACCTCGAACATGGCGAGCCGCCAGCCCTAGCGGCACCCTAGTCCGGTCGCTCGATCTGCCCGTGGACCGCATCGCGGTGCTCGTGTTCAGAGTTTCTTTTCTTCTTCAAGGCGGCCCCTGCCGGGGCCGCTCGCGCCGCTCCGCTTAGGCCGCTCGGCAAGGGCCAGGGGCCCGGCTCCGCCACCCTGGCCCGCCAGCGGCCGAAGACGCGACCGGCCCCGGCAGACGCAGCAAGAGCGAAGCATGTCCTCGCCGGACGGGCAGGTCTCCTGGATGGTCGGGAGCTGTAGAACGTTGCGTTCCAGCGTGGGTCGGGTTTTGCGCCATCCCGTCGACCTCCACGAGGGCTATCACGCCCGTCGAGGGCCTGCGAGCTTGGCACCATCCGACTCAGCTACGTGGCATGCCGCAGGCCCTCGACGGGCGTGATAGGGCTACGCCAGGTCGACGGGATGGCGCAAAGCCCTTACGTGCGGATGCCCCAGCCAAGTGATGCTCGGTCTGAGGTACGGCATGATCGGTTGCCAGGGTCTCTGGTTAACTGGTCAAGCGTGTGACAAGCTGGTCAGGTGTCGCTTGAGGTCGCAGACAAACTTGCCTCTATAGCCTCGGCATTCTTCGGGGCGATTGGGCTGCCGTGCACGCTCATAGCTCTCGCTCTTCAGTGGAAAAGTCGAATCCGAGGCGAGCGGAGTCCTCGAAAAAAGAAGGATGGCGACCTAGAAAAACCTCGTTTATACATCCCTAAACGCAGCGAATGGGTGCCTGGGTCGAAAAACCTTCCAACAGGAAAGAGGCGAAAGAAGTCGGGTGGTTTCTATACCGATCCTCAAGGTCGCGTTAGGCCGATAGGGCGCCGACGTTCGAATTCCCTATTTTTGTTGAGAATCGGCCTGTTCTTGTTGGCGTTGTCTCTAGTCGGCGCTGTTGTCGGCGCGATCCTATAGCTAGGATGTTCGTCGAAACGTAAACGATCCACGCCACGCTTTTGCCTCGCAAAACGACGGCAGGCGACCACGAAGCACGATCCACCATGGTCATTCGCGGACGCGAAGCGCACTGTTCGCGGCGGGTGCTGGCAGGTGTCGATAAACGACAGGAGAGGCGACCAACAATCCGTCAGGTTATGAGCAGGGCCAAGATCGTCTCCATGCCTTACCCCTGCGAAACGACGGCAGATGACCGTTGGGGACGGTCAGCAACGCTGGACCGGCGTGGGGCATCCGCCCAGGTGAGGACCGGTATCCATCGATCACGACGCACGATGACAACCATCTCGCCCTAATCCCGAGGTCGCAGGTTCGAATCCTGCCGGGGGCGCTGGATGGACATGCCCCTGACCTGCGCGACAGGTCAGGGGTGGCAAGCGGTGACGACGATTCGCACGCTTGTGGAGCCCTCAGGTGGAGCCCGGGCGGTTCGGCCAAGAGGTCTGGGCGTCTTGCTCCGCGCGGTGGGCGAGGACGTCGGACATGTGTGTCGTGTGGCCCGGGGTCAGTCGGCGACCAGGAGGTTGCGCCGGGTGCCGGTGCCGCGTTCCTGTTGCCGGCGGACCAGCCAGCGGCCCGGGGCCAGGGCGTTGGCGCCGTGTTCCGGGTGCACCAGGTAGGCCGTCGCGGTGTTGGTGACGAGTGCGATGCCCAGGTTGAAGGGGTCGCGGACGTCCGGGGTCCAGTGGCAGGTGCCCAGGTCCGCCACGAGGGTGTGGGGGTTGTTGCCCGCGACGCCGCGGACGAGTTCCACGCCGCCCGCGGGCACCGGGCGCCAGTCGGCCCAGTGGTGGGGGTGGACGGTGTTGAGCATGTCCAGCGGGATGACCAGCAGGTCGCCTTGGGCTTGCAGGCCGTCGACCACGGGGATGGTGGTCTGGCGTTCCAGGTGGTCCAGGACGTCCAGGTCGGTTCGGGTCAGCAGTTCCGCCAAGTTCATGTGATCACCTGTGTGCGTCGGTGAAGCTTCGGAAGTGTCAGGTGCGGCGCTGGAGTCGGGCGTACTGGACACCGGTGAGCCCGTACGACCAACCGGCGGCGTCGACCGGGTCGTCGAACCACGGCGGCACGCGCAGGCCGTAACGGCGACGTGTGCCGTCGCGCTCGACCGAGCCGTTGACCGCGAGCAGCAGGCGGGCCCGCGGGTCGGGGTGGCGGAACGGCAGGTCGTACAGCCGCAGTTCGCCGCCGGGGTTGCCGGGGTCGGGCGCCCGCGCGAGCAGGGTCAGGCCCGCCTGGTCGATGAACGCCTCCCAGCCGATGCGTTCGACGGCGCACCGACGCACCTCGACGTTGCGCTCCGCCACGATCAGCTCCGCGGTCGGTCCGTCGATCACCCACCGCGGCACGCGGGTGCCGTGCCACGAGTGCACCGCCCAACCGTCCGGGAACGTGACGGCGGGGCCGGTTTCGTTGTGCAGGCGCAGTTCTCCGCGTTCGGAGCCGGGCACCGGTTCGGTGACGACGGCGGTGGGCCGTTCGGTGATCACGCACACGTCCTGGCGCGGCCACCACCAACCGCAGGAACGGGCGATCGTCGCCCACAGGGCGAGTTGTTCGGCATCACGGGCGTGGTAGCGCGCGAGGCCGAGGCGGTGGTGGACGTCGTGGTGGGCCACCCAATCCGCGTCGTGCTGGCCGTACCACATGACGCCCAGCGGTGCGGCCAGCTGCGACCGCACGGCGCCCGCGACGCCCTCCCGCACCACACGGCGGAGCACCTCACGCACGGCGGTGTGCAGGACCTCCGATCGGCAGCGGCGGTCCAGTCGTTGCCGCAGCTCCATGACCATGGTCGCCAACCGGCTTTCCAGTGGCCAAGGGGCCTCGAACGCGGGCCTGCGCGCCGACGGCGGCAGCACGCGCACGGCGGCGGCCGGGGAGTCCACCCAGACGAACGTCGGCGGCGGCTCGTCGAGCAGGGCGTAGAGGGCGGTGATCGCGTGCTCGGCGGCGGGGCGGTCGGCGGGTTCGGCGCGCAGCGCGTGCGACGACCACTCGGCACGGAGTTCGACGGCTTGCCACCGGACGTCCGGATCCGGAGCGGTGGCGGGAGGGCGGCGGAGTCGCCGCCGGCGGACGCTCATCGCGTCAGGGCGTGCACGCCCTTTCGTTCGATCATGCCGACGATGATCGCAGCCGCCGCCAAGGGTGGCAAGGGACTACACCGGACGGGCCGAGCGGCAGCTCTCGGCCGGACAGCCCCAGGTGGCACCGGTCGAGCCCACGGTCACCAGGGCGGCGTGGGCCAGGAACCGGTCGCGCTTCGCGCGTTCGTCCAAGCCCGCGCAGTCGCACGGCACGTCGGGCTCGACCGGCTCGTCGTGCGCCAACCCCATGTAGCCCAGCGGAACGCCGAGGCCGGTCGCGATGTCGGTGAGGGTGTCGTAGGACTCGACCTTGGCGCCGGACAGCACCCGGTCGACGTCGTGGTCCGGTTGGCCGGTCAACGAGGCGATCCGGTCACGCGGCACGCCGTGGTGCGTCAAGAGCCGGTAGACGGCGGTGATGTCGCGCAACGCCAACGCGGCACGCATCTCGGGCTGCTCCCACACGTCCGGCAGGTCGGGCCGCACCGGCGCGGACCGGACCGCGTGCTCGGCCACGGCCGGTCCGGGCGCGGTCGCGGCGACCCACTCGACCCACGCCCGCTCCGGTTCCACCGGCCTGGCCGCGGCACCCGGCGCCGCGGCGGACAGCGCCAGGCCCCGCACGGCGTTGCCGAACCGGTGCGGGACGGCCGCCGACGCGGGGATGCCGCACCGGGAACCGGCCAGGATCGCGGCGACCGACCCGCTGGGCGGACCACCGCGCCAGTACAGCTCCAGCACGTCGCCGACGACGATCCCGTCCAGCCACGCGGCGCCGCGCCACAACGGCAACCGCCGCAGCACGCCGCTCATCAGGGCGGCCGGCAGCACCGGCCGCGGCGCGGACTCGCGCGGGTCGAGGTCGTCGCTCAGCGCCAGGTCGACCGGCAGACCGGTGGCGACGGCCCGCCGCCAGCGCTCCCGCGTCACGCCGAGCAGGCGCACCTCCCCGTCCGCCGAACGCAGGTCGAGGTGGTCACGCCGGGGCCGCACGCGCAGACCCGGCACGCCGCGGACCCGATCACCCACGACCACCGGCAGCACCTCGGCCAGCAGGTGGTCCAGCGCCGTGTCGTGGATCCGCAGGCCCAGCACCTCCTCGTCCGGCCGCACCCGGCTCACCAGCGACGTCGGCCGCAGCACGTGACCACGCCTGCGCATGCCCGCCATCGTGCGGTTCGCCGCCTGGAGGACCGCCGCCTCGAACCGGCGTTGCCCCGGCGTGCGGGCACCGGGCACGAGCGAGTCGGGATCCGACCCACCGCAGTGCCTGCGCACCATGTTCGGTGTCTCACCGGTGCACCAGTAGCGCTTCACCAGGTGCTGGGACCCTGTCGACACGAGGAACCTCCGTGGACGCCACCCGGTCGACGCCACCGGGTTCGCCACACGCCGAACCCCGGGAAAACGGCGGACATGCGGGGCACGTCGTCGCAACGCGCGCTCTGGAGGCACCCACTCCATCCGGGTCAGGAGGAGCCTCGGTGGCAGCCGCACCTGCCAGGTCACGAAACTACAACATCGCCGTTGGCCGACGGGGCTCGATCACTCGAAGGTGCGAACCGCGCGGATCAGGGTTTGCGGCCGACGGCGGCGAGGCCCGAGAACCGCTCCGGGTGCGCGTCCACGTCCTCCGACGACGCGGGCCGCCACAGCGACAGGTGCGCCACACCCGGCTCCACCAGCTCGTAGCCCTCGAACAACGCCTCGACCTCGGCCTTGGACCGCATCGTCATGGGGGTCGTGGTGCGCCGCCGGTACAGGTCGGTGTGCTCGTCGGCCAGGTCTTCCTGACCCTCGCGGGTGGCGTGGGAGACGACCAGGTAGCTGCCGGACGGCACGGCGTCGCGGTAGGCGGCGATGATCTCCGCGGGGTCGTCCCGGACGAAGTGCAGCACCGCGACCATCATCACCGCGATCGGCCGGTCGAAGTCGAGCAGGCCGGTGACCTCGGGGGAGCGGAGCACGTCCGCCGGGCGCCGGAGGTCCTCCTGGACGACGGCGGTCTGCTGGTCGTCGCCGAGGATCGTGCGGCTGTACGTCACCGCGATCGGGTCGTTGTCGACGTAGACCACGCGCGACCGGGGGTCGGCCTCGCGGGCCACCTCGTGCACGTTGCCGACGGTGGGGATGCCGGAGCCGAGGTCGAGGAACTGGGTCACGCCCTGCCGCACGCAGAACTGCACGGCCCGGCGCAGGAACGCGCGGTTGGCCTGCATGATCAACGGCAGGTCCGGCCACATCGAGATCGCCTGCTCGGCCATCTCCCGGTCGACGGCGAAGTTGTGCGCGCCACCGAGGTAGTAGTCGTACACCCGGGCGACGCTCGGCCGGGTCAGGTCGATGTCCGGTCTTTCGTCCACGCTGGCTCCTTCCGCGGGGGCTCGCAGCTTAGGCGCTGCCCGCGCGCGGCCCGCACGACCGGTGCGGCGCCGACCGCGAGACTGGGCCGATCGCGTTACGACCTGCGAATACGCCGTTCGCAGCCCGCGAATTGTCGGACCCCGCCGGTAGAATCGAACACGAGTTCGATCGCGCGCGAGGGGAGCTTGTCGTGGAGCCGATCAGCGTCACCGCCCTGTCCTTCACCGAGTACGTCATGAGCGGCCAGCGTGGCCGGATCAGCATCGTGTCCGAGCAGCGGCGCATCTACCTGTCGTCGGAGCACTGGGTGGCGGGGTTCTACAACCCGATGCGGGACGCGATGCGGCGGGCGGCGAACTCGCCCGACCCGGCCGCGGAGCTGGACAAGGCGGTGGAGGCGGCGCACCGGCAGCCGCGGGCCGGGCAGCCGCGCGCGTTCGAGGAGCTGCGCGAGGGGTTCCTGCCGTGGTTGCGGGCGACCAGGGCAACCGGCGTGCCGACGGCGGCGGCCCGGTGGCAGGCCGGTGACCTGGCGCTGCGGGTCCGGCCGCAGCTGGGGTTGCGGCTGCCGGACGGGTCGCGGGCGGCGGTGCTGGTGTACGTGAAGGAGACGCCGATGACGCAGGAGGCGGCGAACATCGGGCTGCGCATCCTGCAACAGACCGTTCCACAGACCCTGCCGGGTGCGATTCCGCTGGTCCTGGACGCACGGCGGGGGCGGGCGTTCCGGCTGTCGCGGCGGACGAACCTGGCCAAGCTGGACGCGTTGATCGCGGCCGAGGCCGCCGGGTACGTCGTGCACTGGCGGATGAGCGCCTGAGCCCGGGTCGGCCGGGCGGGTTCAGTCGGCGGTGAACCCGGCCGGGTCGTGGGCGAAGTCGCCTCCCACCACGGTGGCCGCCACCCCGATGTCGCCGATCCGGGACACGTCGCAGGTCAGCGGATCGGTGTCGAGGACGGCGAAATCGGCCAGCTTGCCCGGCGCGATGGTGCCCAGCACGTCCTCGCGCCGGCACGCGTAGGCCGCGCCGGTGGTGTAGGCGGCGATCGCCTCCCGCACCGTGACCGCCTCGTCCGGACCGACGGACCGCCCGGCCCGCGACCGCCGCTCGACCATGAACTGGATGGCGCGCAACGGTCTGCCGTCGGCCACCGGGCGGTCCGAGCTGCCCGCCACCACGATCCCCCGATCGAGGAAGGCCTTGCCGCGGTACATCCACGGCGCGCGCTCGGGCCCCATGATCTCCGCGTAGTCGTCGCCGTAGGCCCACAGGAAGGTCGGCTGGATCACCGGGATTACGTTCAGCTCGGCGATCCGGTCCAGCTGCTCGGGCCGCACCAACCCGCAGTGCTCGATCCGGTGCCGGGCGCCCGGCCGCGGCACGGCGTCCTGGGCGTCGGCCAACGCGTCCAGCGCGAAGTCGACCGCGCGGTCGCCGATCGCGTGCACGGCGAGCTGCCACCCGGCGGCGTGCCCGTCCACGATCGCCGCGCGCATCAGCTCCGGGTCGTCCTGCAGCTGGCCGGCGGTCTCCATCCCCTCGTACGGCCAGGTCAACGCGGCCGTGCGGGCCATCATCCCGCCGTCGGTCCACAGCTTGAGCGGCCCGATGGACAACCGGTCGTCGCCCAGGCCGGTGCGCAGCCCCAGCGGCACGGCACGGCGGATGCCGTCGGCGGCGTGGGCGGTCACGGGTTCGAGGCGGTCCGCGGACACCATCAGCTGCACCCGGATCGGCAGCGAGGCGCGCTGGTAGGCCTCGACCTCCACCGGGCTGCTGCCGAGCAGACCGCCGCCGACCCCGGCCTCGGCCGCCAGCACCACGCCCTCCCGCAGGCACTGCCGGGCGCCGGCCTCGACGTCCGCCGCGATGTCGTCCAACGAGTACGGCAGCCGCAGCGCCCGTACCGCCGTCTGCGCGCCCTCGGCGAGGAACCCGGTCGGCGTGCCGGTCGCGTCACGCTGGGCGTCGCGCAACACCGCGGCGGGCAGCACCGCGAGCACGTCGCCGCTCACGACGCACGCGTGCCCCGACAGGTCCTGCACGTAGATCCGCGACCCGATCAGGTCCAGGTCGCGCGAGGTCAACGGCCGGTCGAGCGCGCGGTGGTCGTAACCGGCCACCTCGACCCACCCGGACGAACGACGGGCGCCGCGCAGCACGTCCAGGACCTGGTCGACCGTGCGGCACGACGAGATGTCCGTCGTCCGCGCCGCACGTCCGGCCCACGCCAGGTGGTTGTGCGCGTCGACGAACCCCGGCAGCACCACCGCACCGTCCAGGTCGACCACGCGGCGCGCGGGCAGGTCGGCCACATCGTCGTCCAGACCCACGACCCGACCGGCCCAGACACCGATCACCGACGCCACCGGCCGGTCCGGGTCCATGGTCACGACCCGGCCGCCCACCACCTTGAGATCGAGGATCACCCGCAAAGGCTAGCCCACGATACTTAGGTTAGGGTTGGATAACTTAGGCCAGCCTATCCAGGAGGAGCCCCCATGCGGGTCGTCATGTTCGGCTACCAGACCTGGGGTCACCGCACGCTCCAGGCGCTGCTGGACTCCGAGCACGAGGTGGTGCTGGTCGTCACGCACCCCAAGAGCGACCACGCCTACGAGCGCATCTGGAGCGACTCGGTCGCGGACCTGGCCGCCGAGCACGGCGTCGAGACGATCATCCGCAACCGCCCGGACGACGACGAGTTGTTCCAGCGCCTCAAGGAGGTCGAGCCGGACGTCATCGTCGCCACCAACTGGCGCACGTGGATCCCGCCGCACGTGTTCAACCTCCCCAAGCACGGCACGCTGAACGTGCACGACTCGCTGCTCCCCGCCTACGCGGGCTTCTCGCCGCTGATCTGGGCCCTGATCAACGACGAGAAGGAGGTCGGCGTCACCGCGCACATGATGGACGACACGCTGGACGCCGGCGACATCGTGCTCCAGCGCGCCGTCCCGGTCGGCCCGCGCGACACCACGGCCGACCTGTTCCACAAGACCCTCGCCCTGTTCGGGCCGATCACCGTGGACGGCCTGGCCGAGATCGCCAAGGGCCGCACGGACTTCACCAAGCAGGACCGCTCGAAGGCCAGCTTCTTCCACAAGCGCGCGGAGGAGGACCTGCGCATCGACTGGACGTGGGAGGCCGACGAGCTGGACCGGCTGGTCCGCGCCCAGTGCCCGCCGTACCCGAGCGCGTTCGCCTTCCACCGGGGCAAGCGGCTGGAGATCGTCGAGGCCGAGGTGTCCCGGGAGTGCTACGGCGGCACGCCCGGCCGGATCTTCTACCGCGAGGGCGACGGTGTCGCGATCGTCGCGGGCGCCCTGGCGCGCCGCGGCCGCAACCACGCCTTGCTGGTCAAGCGGGTGCGCACGGAGGACGGCCGCGAGTGGGGTGCGACGGAGTACTTCACGCACATGGGCGGCTACCTCACGAGCCGTCCCTGAGCGAAGCCTGGCGTACCACGAACAGGTATGCCCACGTCAGCACGACGAGCACGGCGTGGGCGATGAGCGGCCCGGCGGACTTCTCCACCAGGATCCACCCCAACCACGTGTAGGTGACCAGGGCGCCGGCCGCCACCGCGTACCGGTGGGCGGCGCCCCACGCCTCACCCCGGCCCCACCACGACAGGACCGCGGCGGCCACGACCGTCAACGCGACCTTCAAGCCGAACCCGGTCCAGTCCTCCGGCACCGCGACGAACACCGACGACACCACGAAGGCGCCGAAGCCCAGGTAGCCCGGCCGCGGCACCCGCCGTGCCACGGCGGCGCGCGGCCGGATCAGGAACGCGATCACGACCAGCACCAGCACCACGAGGGCGGCGCCGATGCGTTGACCGGGCGTGGCCATGAACCCCTCCTGCTCGAGCAGGATCCAGAACACCGCCGCCGAACCGGCCGCGAACACCAGCGCGAGCACGGTCAACCCGGTGCGGCCGAGCCACGGCGTGGTGCGCCGTCGGAACGCGAACGACTCGACCAGCGCGATCGGCACGCCGATGCTCCACACCGCGTGCCCGACGACGAACGAGTAGCCGTTCAACGCGCTGATCCCCAGGGCCGGCACCGGCGTCACGGCCTGGAACTGCCACTCCTCGAACGACGGGTTGAACAGCGACTGGTCCAGCAACCCGGCCTCCAGCACGCCGTAGGCCAGCCCGAGCACCAGCATCGTCGGCCAGCCCCGACCGGTGCGCCGGGCGAGCTCGCGGATCAGCAGCGCTCCCCCGCCGTACATGGGCGCCAGCACCACCAGCGCGCCGATCTCGGACAGCGGGACGTTGCCGAGCACGAATTCGCCCACCAACGGCGCCAACAGGAACAGCATCAGCGCGGCGCGCAGATCACGGGACATGCCCCGGAACGCTAGGAGCGCGCGCTCGTCGTCACATCAGGCGTGAGAACGGTGTCCGGTCTCCTCCTTCAGGTGGAGCGCGGCCGGACCAGCCCCACCTCGTACGCCAGCACCACGGCCTGGACGCGGTCGCGCAGGCCCAGTTTGCGCAGCACCGCGGACACGTGCGTCTTGACCGTCGCCTCGGTGAGCACGAGGTGCCGGGCGATCTCGGCGTTGGACAGCGCCGACGACACCAGCCGCAGCACCTCCACCTCGCGGCCGGTCAAGGCGTCCAACGCGCGGGGTGACGGCGCGGGCAGCGCGTCCACGAACCGGTCAAGCAGGCGGCGGGTCACCGACGGCGCGAGCAGCGCGTCACCCCGCGCGACGACCCGCACCGCCTCCACCAGCTCGACCGGCCGCACGTCCTTGAGCAGGAACCCGCTCGCGCCCGCGCGCAGCGCCGCGTACACCGAGTCGTCCACGTCGTAGGTGGTCAGCACCAGGACGCGGGCCGGGCTGCCCGACGTGACGATGCGGCGGGTCGCCTCCAGGCCGTCCACGCCCGGCATCCGCACGTCCATCAGCACGACGTCCGGGTCGAGCGCCGCGGTCAACGCCACGGCCTGCGCGCCGTCCGCCGCCTCGCCGACCACGTCCAGGTCGTCGCGCGACTCCAGGATCATCCGGAAACCGCCGCGCACCAACGCCTGGTCGTCGGCGATGAGCACGCGGATCACGTGGTCACCGCCAGCGGCAGGCGGGCGTGCACGCGGAAACCGCCCTCGGGCAGCGGGCCCGCGTCGACCGTGCCGCCGAGCAGCGCGGCCCGTTCGCGCATCCCCGTGATGCCCCGGCCGAATCCCGCCACGCCACCGCGACCGTCGTCGCGGACCTCCAGGTCCAGCACACCGGAATCGTTGCGCACCAACACTTCCGCGCGGCCGGCGCGCGCGTGCCGGAGCGTGTTCGTCAACGCCTCCTGCACGATCCGGTACGCCGACAGGTCCACGCCCGCGGGCAGCGCCACGGGCTCGTGGCGCACGTCGACGCGCAAACCCGCGGCCCGCAGGGGTTCCACCAGCTCCGCCAGCCGGTCCAGTCCCGGGCGTTGCTCCGGTCGCACGGCGCCGAGGAGTTTGCGCAACTCCTCCAGCGTCGCCCGGCCGGTCGCCTCGATCGAGCGCAACGCCTCCTTGGCCCGGTCGGGCCGTCGGTCGAACACGTCGTCCGCCGCCGCGGCCTGCACCACGATCACCGAGACGCCGTGCGCGATGACGTCGTGGAGTTCCCGGGCGATGCGGGCCTGCTCCTCGCCCACCGCGCGTTGCGCCGCTTGGGCCACCGCGACCCGCCGGTTGCGCACCGCCTCGCCCAACGCCCACACCACCACCGCGACCGCCATCACGAACTGCGTGTCGTCGGCGGTCGTGGTGCGGAAGTTCAACGAGATCAGGCCGAGCAGCAAACCCAAGGCGGGCAAGGAGAACCACGGCGGTCGTGCGGCGGCCAGGGAGCCGAGGGCGACGAGCGCGGCGAGGGGGAACACCGTCATCGGCGCGACGAGCTGCACCACCAGGCAGCCGGCCAGCGCGATTCCCATGACGCGCACGGGATCGCGGCGTCGCCACCACAGCGCGACGCCCGACACCAACGCCGCCAGGGCGGCGGGCACCGCGACGGCGGGCGGGAAGGTGGAGGTCGCCAGGACCGCGAACGCGACGAGCACACCGATCGCGGCCGGCACGAACACGTCGAACGACTGTCGAATGCGGCGCACGTCGGAGGATTATTCCGGAGGATTTCGGCCCCGGTGTTCCGATCGGGGCGATCATCGCTGATCATGGGGGCATGAGCGGCAAGCGGTCGGCCACGGTTGTCAGCGGTGTCGCGGTGATCTTGATGATCATCGCCGGGTGCGCGGCGGACGTGCTCACGCCGGACACTCCGTCCACCGCCGTGGTGCCGACCGGCCCGGCCTCGCCCGGTGACGACCCGGCGGCGCAGCTGGCCGCGTTGACCGTGGCGCCCGAGGGGAAGATGGCGGGCTACAGCCGCGACCGGTTCCCGCACTGGAGCAGCCAGGGCGACGGGTGCGACACGCGTGAGGTGGTGTTGCAGCGGCAGGGCGCGGACGTGCAGACCGGTGACGGCTGCAAGGTGACTGCGGGCACGTGGACGAGCGCGTACGACGGCGTGGTCGTGACCGAGGCGCGTGACCTCGACATCGACCACACCGTGGCGCTGGCGGAGGCGTGGCGGTCGGGTGCGGACAAGTGGACCGACGAGCAGCGGGAGAAGTTCGCCAACGACCTCGGCGGGTTGCAGCTGATCGCGGTGACGGCGAACAGCAACCGGTCCAAGGGCGACCAGGACGCGGCCAAGTGGAAGCCGCCGGTGCAGACGTACTGGTGCACGTACGCGCGGGCCGTGATCTCGGTGAAGACGCTGTACTCGCTGACCGTGGACGAGCCGGAACGCGACGCGCTGGGTGCGATGCTCAAGACGTGCTGAAGGGGAGAGCTGGTGTCCGGCAAAGATGATCATCGTTCCTGATCACCGATGTGGGCACCACCACGCGAGGTGGGCTGCGCGGCCCGCCTCGCGCGGTCACCTGGTCAGGCGCGCCTCCTCCGGGTGCTCGTGATCAGGCCGAAGCCCGCGAGCAGCGTGAGCAGGCCGCCCAGCGCGAGCCACGCCACGTCCACCCCCGTCGCCGCGAGCGGGGGCTGTTGACCCGGCCCGGCGCCCGGCGGTGCGGGCGAGGGCGGATCCCCGGGCCGTGGCGCGGGATCGGGGTCGGGCTGGTCCGGTCCCGTGGTGACGTAGACGAAGCCGACCTCTTGGAGCGCAACGGCCACGACGTGCATATCCTGGAACTGCCGGCCGCCGAGCGACAGGTACGGTCCGACGAGGCCGAAGTCGTGCACGCCCGCCGGCACGTCGCGGAACTCGAAGTGGCCCTGGGCATCGGTGATCGCGCGTGCGACGACCGCGCCGGTGACCTGGTCCTTCAGGTACACCTTCACGTTCGGCACCGGCGCGCCGGGCCGGGGGCTGAAGGTCGGCGGGCGGGCGGAGAATCCCACTTGGCCGACGACCCTGTCCGCCCGGGCGCCGGGCACCCTCGCGATCGCGCGAGCGAAGACGTACCCGTTGGAGTGAGGCGGAGCGCCGAAGGTGCAGTTGACGACCAGCGCGCCCCTCACCACGGCCGCCGCGTCGATCGTGACCGGCGCGCTGGTGGCCCACGTGGAGTTCGCGGGCACGGTGACGCCGACGCCCACCAGGTCACCGAAGTCGGGCATCGGCCCGCCGGACGAGTCGCACGCTGCAGTGAGCCCGGGGATCGGTGCCGATCCGCTGTTGGTCAGGACCAGTGACATGCGGGCGGTGTCACCCACCCGGTAGCCCGGCTGGTCGAACCGCGCTGCGGCGGTGAGCACCCGGTCCACCAGGTGCGCGCCGCGTACCACCACGTCCGGGTCGTCCACGCCGTCCACCTGGACCGGTGGCGCATGGAACGACCAGCCGAGGTCGTGGAACGTCGTCCGGTACTCGCCGCGCGGCAGGTCGTGGAAGGTGAAGCGGCCGGCCGAGTCGGTCGCCGCGGAGTACGAGGTGTGCGGCACGCCTCCGGTCGCGCTGAGGTGGAGGTCGACCAAGGCCTCGCCCGGGTCCATCACCGCGTTGCCGTTGCGGTCGCCGTAGACGACTCCGGTGTAGTCGCCGCGCTGGACCTTGATCGGCACGGTGACCGTGGCCGTGTTGTCGGCCGGATTCGCGTCCGGCTGGTCGGACCGGGCCGTCACGCCGAGGATGACCGGGGTGTCCATCGTCCTGGTCCGCGAGCGGAGGGTGCCTTCCACCGTCTGCCCGGGTTCGATCCGCACGCCTTGGTAGGAGGGGAAGCCGTCCCAGTCGGCGTGGTCGAGGTTCGTCGTCGAGTCGAGGTGCACCTCGGTGGCGGCGACGGATCCGGTGTTGGTCACGCGGGCAAGCGCGGTGACGAGTTCGTCGACGAAGAACTCGGTCTTGTCGAAGGTGACGGAGATCGCCAGGTCGACCGTACCCGCTACCGGTTCGGCGACGGGCGGTTCGGCGACGGCCGGTTCGGTTGCCACGGGCTCGGTTGCCACGGGCTCGGTGACGGTGGGGTCAGTCGGGTCGGTGGCGGCCGGGTCGGTGGTGGAGGTGGGCGGCGCTCCGGTGTCGGCGAACGCGGGTCCGGTCGAGGCCCCCGCGCAGACGACGATCGCAAGCAGTAGCGCGCCGGTGGATCTTCGTAATCGAGACATCCAGTGATTCCCTTCTGCACATCCCCCCTCTACGTATCGCCGGAGCGCCGCGCTATTCGACAAGCCGTCTTCATCCTCGGCGTGCTGGAGTCGGGCGGTGAGTACAACGCCGTCCACATCGCCGACCAGGAGTTCCCCGAACTCGTCGCGGGCAACGCGCGGTTCGGCGACCTTGTCCACGCACTGCGGGTCGTCGGACGGTTTGACCGCGTCGACCCCTGCGACGACTTCGCCCGCGTCTGGCGTTCCTCGCCGGTCAACACCACCACGGCCACCGGCCGACCCCTACGAGCCACCCGGCGACCCATCAACGAACGTCAGACGCAGAACACTAGGGGCGCAGGTTTTCCAGCTGGTCGACGATGTCGGTGAAGGCCTCGGCCCGGCGGACCCAGGCGGCGAAGCCGGAGGAGGCCGACGGGATCTCGCCCAGCGGTGAGATCGGGTCCGTGACGCCGTACTCCAGGCGGTAGGCGACCAGGGCCACGGCCGCCTCGACCCAGCGGGACGGGTCGGGGCTGGTGATCTCGCCCAGGCCGACGCGGAACCACAGCGGCAGGCGGGTGTCGGCAGCCAGGGCGCGGTCGAGCCTGCGGCGGGCGATGTCCAGGACCTCCTGGCGCGCCTTGTCCCCCGCCACCACGGCCTCCGCGCGCCACGGCTCCTCGGCGGCCAGCTGGTCGGCGCCCAGCCGCTGCGCGGCGGCCATCGCGCCCGCCTCCTGGGCGTTGACCCGCCAGTCCAGGTTCTGCACCTCGTGCTGCAACGCGTCCCGCTCGAAGCGCGGCATCCGGCCCGTCGAGAGCTTGGCCAGCCCCGCGTCCCGCTGCTGCTTGAGCGACTCGTACTCGGCCACGTCGGCCTGCAACTCCGCGCGGACCGAGTCGGCCAGCAGCTCCTGCTCCGCGTCCCACGCGGCGCGCAGCGCCCGGACGGTCTCGACGATGCCCTCGACCGAGTCGAGGTCCTCGTCCGGACCCGACCCGGCGCCGGACAGCCGGCGTTCCAACACCAGCAGGCGGGCGCTCACCCGACCGAGTTCGGCCGTCAGCGCCTGCGTCGTGGCGACGAGATCAGCAACGGTCGGCTCGACGTCGTCGAGCCGCTCCTTCTCAGTGGGCACGCGACCAGCCAACCGCACCGCACGGCCCGGTCCAGGGACGAAACCGATAAACCACGCGTACGGGCCGACACAAACCCCCGGCATGGTTAACGGGCGATCACACACCGTGACATGCCTGAACTGCACCCAAACGGTGTATGTCTTGTACATGTCGACGTCGGTGCACGAGACGGAACGCAAGTACGAGTCGAACGGCGGCGCCGCGCTGCCGGACCTGGCCGGTCTGCCGGGCGTCGCGGCGGTGGCGGGCCCGGAGGAGCTGCGGCTGGAGGCGGTCTACTACGACACCGCCGACCTGAGGCTCGCCCGGGCCGGGTTCACGCTGCGCCGCCGCACGGGCGGTGACGACGCGGGGTGGCACCTGAAGCTGCCGGCGGGCGTCGACACGCGTGAAGAGGTGCGGTTGCCACCGGGCCGCGCGGCCAAGCACCCGCCCAAGCAGCTCGGCTCGCTGGTCCAGGTGCACGCCCGCGGCCACGAGCTGGCGCCGGTCGCGCGCATCCAGACCACGCGCCACCGCCTGCAGCTGGTGGACGACAAGGGCCGCCTGCTCGCCGAGGTGGTCGAGGACCTGGTGTCGGGGCAGTCCCTGGCGGAGGGCTCGCCGGTCGACTCCTGGCGCGAGATCGAGGTGGAGCTCGGCGAACGCGGTGACGTCGCGCTGCTGGACCGGGTCGAGGCACGGCTGGCCGACGCGGGCATCAGCCGGTCCACGTCGTCGGCGAAGCTGACCCGCCTGCTGGCCGACCGGGTGGCCACCACCACCCCTCCGACCACCGACGGCAAGTCCGCCGGTGACGTGGTGCTGGCCTACCTGCGCGCGCAGGCCGACGCGCTGAAGCTGCACGACCCGCGGGTCCGCCGGGGCGAGGACGACGCGGTGCACCAGATGCGCGTGGCGACGCGGCGGATGCGCAGCGCGTTGCAGGCGTTCGGCACGATCGTGGAGCGTGACAGCACGCGTGAGCTGACCGACGAGCTGAAGTGGCTCGCGGGCGTGCTCGGCGAGGCCCGTGACCTGGAGGTGCTGCGGTCCCGGTTCGAGGACCACGTCGCCGAGCTGCCCCGGGAGCTGGTGCTCGGCCCGGTGCCGGCCCTGTTGACCCGGCACTTCGCGCCGCTGGAGGCCGCCGCGCACGAGGCGGCCGTGACGGCGTTGGACAGCGACCGGTACTTCGCCCTGCTCGACGCGATCGACTCGCTGGTCGCCGCGCCGCCGTTCACGCCGGCCGCCCGGGAGAAGGCCGCGAAGGTGCTCCCCGACCTGATCGCCAAGACCTACCGGCGACTGGCCAAGCGGGCCGAACGGGCCGCGACCGCGCAGGACGACATCGAGCTGCACGAGGCGCGCAAGGCGGCCAAGCGGCTGCGGTACGCGGTGGAGGTGTCCGAACCGCGGTTCGGCAAGCGGGCCGCGAAGTACCGCAAGAAGGTCAAGGCGGTGCAGGAGCTGCTCGGCGAGCACCAGGACGGCGTGGTCGCGCGTCCGGTGCTGCGCGAGCTCGGCGCGAAGGCGCAGCTGGACGGGGAGAACGGCTTCACGTTCGGCCTGCTGCACGGCCTGGAGACGGCGGCGGCACAGCGCGTGGAGGACCGCTTCCCCGCCGTCTGGCGTGGTCTCGGGAAACCGAAGCTGCCGTAATTGGTCTGGACCTTGACACCTGCTGGTGCGGCTGAAACGGTGGCTGGGCCGCCGCTCGGTGATCCACGCTGACCAGGAGGACGTCAGTGCTTCCCACAGAAGGCGCCGGACGGCGCGGGTTCGGTCGAGTGCTCGTCGCGCTGCTGTTCGTCGGCACGGCGGGCGCGGCGGTTCCCGCCCACGCAGCTCCGGAGACACCGTTGCAGCACATCGTGCCCGCTCCCGTCGCAGTCACCCCGCGGCCTGGCGTGACGTTCACGCTCAGCGCGGACACCAGGATCCACACCCACCCCGGCTCGGCCGAGGCGAAGCGGGTCGGCGAGTTCCTGGCGGGCGTGCTGCGCCCGTCCACGGGCTACCGGCTGCCGGTCGTGCCCGGCGCGTCCGGGCGGCACATCTCGCTGCTGCTCGTCGGCGCGGACGCCCGGGTCGGCGCGGAGGGCTACCAGCTCGACGTGACGCGGCGCGGCGTGCTGATCCGGGCGCGGACGGCGGCGGGCCTGTTCGCGGGCGTGCAGACGTTCCGGCAGATCCTGCCCGCGAAGGTGGAGGCCAAGACCAGGCAGCCCGGGCCGTGGACGGCGCCGGGCGGCCGGGTGCTGGACTACCCGCGCTACGCCCACCGGGGCGCGATGCTCGACGTGGCGCGGCACTTCTTCTCCGTCGACGAGGTCAAGCGGTACGTCGACCAGATCGCGCTGTACAAGGTGAACCGGCTGCACCTGCACCTGACCGACGACCAGGGCTGGCGGCTGGAGATCAAGAGCTGGCCCAACCTGACCGCGCACGGCGGCAGCACGGAGGTCGGCGGCGGTCGCGGCGGGTACTACACGCAGGAGCAGTACAAGGACCTGGTGGCCTACGCCGCCGCACGGCACATCACGGTGATCCCGGAGATCGACATGCCGGGCCACACCAACGCCGCGCTGTCGTCGTACCCGGAGCTGAACTGCGACGGCGTCGCGCCGCCGCTCTACACCGGCATCGAGGTCGGCTTCAGCTCCCTGTGCATCGACAAGGACATCACCTACCGGTTCGTGGACGACGTGCTGCGCGAGCTGGCCGCGTTGACGCCGGGCGAGTACCTGCACATCGGCGGCGACGAGGCGCACGCCACCACCGACCCGGACTTCGACCTGTTCATGGACAAGGTGCTGCCGCTGGTCGCCAAGCACGGCAAGACCGCGACCGGGTGGCACGAGTTCGTCAAGGCCGGTCCGCCCGCGTCGGCGGTGCCGCAGTTCTGGGGCACCAAGACCGTCGCGCCGGACATGGTCGAGGCGGCCGCGCGGGGCAGCGAGATCGTGCTGTCGCCCGCGACCAAGGCGTACCTGGACATGAAGTACGACGCCGACACCAAGCTCGGGTTGAGCTGGGCCGGGTACACCGACGTGCAGGACGCGTACGACTGGAACCCCGGCGCGTACATCGAGGGGCTGCCGGCCGAGGCGGTGCGCGGTGTCGAGGCGCCGCTGTGGAGCGAGACCATCACCGACTCGACCGACCTGGAGTTCCTGGCGTTCCCGCGCCTGCCCGCGATCGCGGAGCTGGGCTGGTCGCCGTGGTCGACGCACGACTGGGACCGCTTCAAGGTCCGGCTGGCGGCGCAGGCCGACCGGTGGGACGTGATGGGCGTGAACTACTACGCCTCGCCGCAGGTGCCCTGGAGGTAGTGCCCGGTCGGGGGAGGCGGCCCGGCGCCGCCTCCCTCACCAGTGGCTCTCCACCAGGAGGGTCTTGGTCTGCTGGAAGTGGTCGATCGCGGCGCGGTCACCGACGTCGGACCGGAACGCGTTCAGCCAGACGTGGCGCGCGTTGATCCGCCGGGCGACGCGGTCGGCCACGCCGGTGTCCCGGGACCAGACGCACGCGCCGACGCCGTGCGTGGTCTCGTTCGCCGCCTTCACCGCGTCGTCGACGTCGTCGAACCGGGTCACCCACGTGACCGGGCCGGCGGCGTCCGCCTGGTCGGGGCACCTCCGGCCCTCGATGACCGTCGGCGTGACGTAGTACCCGCCGGAGAGCTCACCGCCGAGGTCCGCGCGCTCGCCACCGCACATGAGCCGGGCGCCTTGCCGCCGGGCGGTCTCGACCTGCGCCATGACCGCGTCCACCTGCTCGCGGCTGGTCAGCGCTCCGACCGCGGTCGCGGTGTCCAGCGGGTGGCCGGGACGGATCGCCGCGGCGCGCTCGGTGACGTCGGCGAGCAAGCGGTCGTGGACCGGGCTCTGCACCAGCGCCTGGCCGACGGCGAAGGTGGTGAATCCCCGCAGCGCCTTGTCGTAGAACGCGTCGCGGTGCGCGGCCACGTCGGCGAAGAAGACGTGCGGGTGCCTGCCGGTCTCCGACGACCCGTGGGTGAGCCCGTTCACGACGTTGACCACGCCGGGCGGCAGCAGGTCGGCGATCAGGCCCACCAGCACGTGGATCGACGCCGGGGTCCGCTCGGCGGGCTTGAGCACCACGGTGTTGCCGGCGGCCAGCGCCGGCGCGAGTCCCGCCGCCGCCACGAGCAGCGGCCGGTGCCACGGGACGACCTGGCCGACGACACCGATCGGCTCCGGGAAGCGGTGGGCCACCAGGTCCTCGCCGATCCGCGTGAGGCCGCCCTCCTGCGCCCGGATCACGCCCGCGAAGTGGCGGAAGTGGTCCACCGCCCGCGGCAGGTCGGCGGCCAGCGCCTCGCGGATCGGCCGGCCGCTCTCCCACGTCTCGGCCACGGCGAGGGCTTCGAGGTCGTCCTCGATCCGGTCGGCGATCTCGTTGAGCACGGTCGCCCGTTCGGCGACCGACGTGCGGCCCCAGCCGCGGGCTGCGCCGTGGGCGGCGTCCAACGCCCGGTCCAGGTCCTCCGCCGTGCCCCGGGCCACCTCGGTGAACACCTCGCCGGTGACCGGGGTGCGGTCGGCGAAGTAGCCGCCCGCGGCGGGCGGCGCGTACTCCCCGCCGATGAAGTGGTCGTACCGGTCCCGGTACGACACCACGCTGCCCCGCGCGCCCGGCGCCGCGTACCTCGCCATGTCCCGCCTCCCAGCGTTGGTCGTCGGCACCAGCGTGGGACGCACGACGTTGCAATCCCGTTGCACCCGAATGGATCAGCGATCCGCTTGCCGCGCTCGGCCGCGGCGGGTCATCCTGGTCGGGGAGGCGCCATGCAACCGGACCCGCGACGGCTCGCGCACGCGCGTGACCTGGTGCTGAGCGGAGAACGGGCGCACGGCGCGCGTGAGCTGATCGTGGCTTCGTGGCGGCGGTCGCTGGCCGCGCGGATCGACCCGGACCGGCACGAGGCGCCCGTCGTGCTCGACCCGGCCGAGGTGGCCGACCGGCGCGGGGCGCACCCGATCGCGGCGGCGCTGCCGGTGTTGCGCGAGACGCTGGTCGACATCGCCGACGAGGCGCGGCACGTCATGATCATCACCGACGCGGACGGCAACATCCTGTGGTGCGAGGGCTCGACGTCCGTGCGCGGCCTGGCCGAACGGGTGCGGTTGACCGAGGGCACCTGCTGGAGCGAGGCGGCGATCGGCACGAACGCGATGGGCACGGCGCTGGTGGTCGGCGGGCCGGTGACCGTGCACTCCGCCGAGCACCTGGTGCGGACCTACCACGGGTGGACGTGCGCGGCGAGCCCCGTGCGCGACCCGGACACCGGCCGCACGATCGGCGTGGTCGACGTGAGCGGGCCGTTGAGCAGCACGCACCCGGCGCTGGTGGCGCTGGTGGCGGCCGCCGCGCGGTTGGCCGAGGGCCAGTTGCAGGTGCGGCTGGCGGCCCGCGACGAGCGGCTGCGGTCGGCGAACATGCGGCACCTGATCGGCCTGCGCGGCGAGCCGGGCGCGTTGCTGAGCCCGAGCGGCCGGGTGCTGGCCGCCGAGCCCGGTCTGCTGGACCGCCGCGTGGACGTGACCGGCGAGGACGTGCGGCTGGCCGACGGGCGGGCGGCGGTCCTGGAGCAGTTGGACGAGGGGTACCTGCTGCGGGTGCCCCGACCGGGTACCCGAAGACCCGTGCTGTCGCTGCGGTTCCTGGGCGACCCGACCGGGTCGCTGGCCGGTCGGCCGTTGCCGCTGTCGCTGCGGCACGCGGAGCTGCTGACGGCGTTGGCGCTGCACCCGCGCGGGCTGACGGCCGAACGGCTGGCGCTGCACCTGTACGGCGAGCGCGGCAACCCGACGACCGTGCGCGCCGAGCTGCACCGGCTGCGCGCCCAGCTCGGCTCGGTGCTGCTGACCAGGCCGTACCGGCTGTCGGCGGACGTGCGCGGCGACTTCCTGGCGGTGCGTGACGCCTTGCGCGCCGGTGATGTCGGTACGGCCGCGGCGGCGTACCGGGGCGAGCTGCTACCCCGGTCCGAGGCGCCGGTGGTGCGCGAGGAGCGGGAGGACCTGGCGGCGGCGCTGCGCCGGGGCGTGCTGGAACGGGGCGACGTCGAGGCGCTCTGGGCGTTCGGCCTGGTCGCGCAGGACGTCACGGTGCTGGAACGCCTGGTCCGCGTCCTGCCGCGGACCGACCCGCGCCACGAGGTGGCGGTGAGCCGGCTGCGGCGGGCCTTAACCTGATCGGCATGGGGTACTTCCAGCCGGGGGACGTGGCGTTGCGCCGCGAGGTGTTGCACGGCAGACCGTGGGCGGTGACCCCGACCAGGGTGGTGCGGGACGGACCGGACCTGCTCGTCGTGTTCACCGTGCCGGGCGTGCGGTTCGGCTTCCCGCCGCACCACTGGCCACACGGCTGGCAGGTCGCGGGCAACACGCACTGGCGCGGCCACGGCAAGCTCCAGATGCACCGGCCGGGTGACGCGTACTCCGTCGACCTGTACTGGGCGGGCGAGGACCGCCGGTTCCAGGGCTGGTACCTCAACCTCCAGGATCCGTTCCGCCGCACGTCGCTGGGCTTCGACACGCTCGACCACGAACTGGACTACTGGGTGCCCGCCGAGGGCGACTGGGTCGAGAAGGACCGCGAGGAGTTCGAGGAGCAGGTCGAGCAGGGCAAGTACACCGCCGAGCAGGCCGAGTCGATCCGCGCCACCGGCAAGGAGATCGAGGCGATGCTCACCGCGGGCACCACGTGGTGGGACCCGGCGTGGGGTTCGTGGGAGCCGGACCCGGGCTGGCCGGTGCCCGTGCTGCCCGCCGGCTGGGCGGACTACCCGCTGCCGTGAAGGTCGTCCCGCTCTCTCCGCAGACCCTCGTGGACGAGTTGGTCGGGCGGATCGACGCGTTGCCGCGCACCACGTGGGCACGGGTGCTGGTCGACGGCGCGCTGCCCACCAAGCCGGGTGAGCTGGCGGACGCCCTCGTGGAGCCGCTGCGCGCGCTGGGACGCCCGGTGCTGCGGGTGTCGGCTTGGGACTTCCTGCGCCCGGCGTCGGTGCGGCTGGAGCACGGCCACGAGGACCCGGACTCGTTCCGCGACTCGTGGCTGGACGTCGGCGGCCTGATCCGCGAGGTGCTGGAGCCGCTCGACCCCGGCGGGTCGGGACGGGTGCTGCCGGCGTTGTGGAACGCGGCGACGGACCGGGCGCACCGGGCCGACTACGTGACGCTCGGCGCGGGTGGCGTGCTGCTGCTGGACGGCACCGTGCTGCTGGACAAGTGGCTGCCCGCGGAGCTGACCGCGCACCTGTGGCTCTCGCCGGGCGCGCTCGAACGGCAGCTGCCCGACGAGTGGCGGTGGACGGTGCCCGCGTACGCCTCCTACGAGCCGCGGGCCGATGTGACGGTGCGCTACGACCACCCCGCCCGGCCCGCGCTCGTGGGTACAGTGAACTGAGCTCAGGGGGAGGTGGGGGGCATGTCCAGGCTGCGGCTGCTGTTGGCGCTGTGCTTGCCCGCCCTGTACACCCTCACCCTGCTCAGCACCCCCGCCGAGGTGCTGGCCGCCGTGACGGCCGTGGCCCTGGTCGTGCTGCTGCTCACCACCGCACCGGTGGTGCGGACCGCGCCCGCGTGGGTGCGGTCGCTGTCGATCCGCGAGAAGTCACTGCGCGCCGCCTTCCTGCGGCTGCGCGACCCCGACGCGGCGGGCCGTCCCCGTCCCCGGGCACCGGGACTCGGCCTCAGCTCCTGAGGTCCGCGGTTCCCCTTGCTCTGAGGACGGAGTTCCCCCTTGTTCCACGCCCTGGGCTCAGCCCTGGCCGCGTTCGCCACGCCCGCCCTGGCCATCGTCGCCTTCACCGTCGTCGTCCGACTGCTCATGCACCCGCTCAGCCGCGCCGCCGTGCGCGGTGAGAAGGCCCGCGCCGCGGTGGCGCCCGACCTGCGCAAGCTGACCGAGAAGTACGGCAAGGACCGGGTGAAGCTCCAGGAGAAGACCCTGGAGCTGTACCGGTCCAACGGCACGTCCATGCTGGCCGGGTGCCTGCCCGCGTTGGTGCAGGTGCCGTTCTTCATGGTGATGTACCGCCTGGTCACCACGCCGAACCCGCTGCTGGACGGCACGCTGCTCGGCGTGCCGATGGGCGCGCACTGGTTCGGCGTGTGGGCGCACACGCCCGTGTTCCTGGGCCTGTTCGCCGTGCTCACCGGGGTCGCCTTCGCGACGTCGCGCCGGCAGGCGGCGGTGGCCCGGCGCACCGGCGGGCCGCAGCCGCCGTTCGCGGCACTGCTGCGGCTCCTGCCGTTCGGCACCGTGCTGATCGCCGCCGTGCTGCCGCTGGCGGCCGGGATCTACCTCGTGACGACGACTACCTGGACCCTGCTGGAGCGAGCTTTCCTGTACCGCGCAGTTCAGCTCCCGCCTCGTGCAGGTACTTCAGCACGTACCCGTACGACGTGAACAGGCCGCACTCGGCGTAGGACACCGACTGCCGGTGGCAGAAGTCGCGGACCAGCACCTGCGCCCGGCGCAGGTGCGGTCGCGGCATGCTCGGGAACAGGTGGTGCTCGATCTGGTAGTTCAGCCCGCCGAGCAGGAAGTCGGTGAACCAGCCACCGGTGACGTTGCGCGAGGTCAGCACCTGCTTGCGCAGGAAGTCGAGCTGGTGGCCCGCCTGCAGCACCGGCATGCCCTTGTGGTTGGGCGCGAACGAGATGCCCATGTAGACGCCGAACACGCCCTGGTGGACCGCGATGAACACCAGCGCCTTCACCGGGGACATCAGCAGGAACACGCTGGTCAGGTAGACCGCGAAGTGCACGGCCAGCAGCACCAGCTCCAGCCGCCAGCCCTTGACCTCGCGGCGGGCCGCGGCGGCGGTGCTGATGACGTGCAGGCTGAAGCCTTCGAGCAGCAGCAGCGGGAAGAACAGCCACGCCTGGCGCTTGACGACCCACCGGAAGAAGCCGCGCTTGCGCGCCGCCTGCTCGGCGCTGAACGCGAGGACGGCGATGTCGACGTCCGGGTCCTCGTCCTCGTGGTTGGGGTTGGCGTGGTGGCGGGTGTGCTTGCTCATCCACCAGCCGTAGCCGACGCCGACGAGCAGGTTGCCCAGCAGCAGGCCCATGGTCTGGTTGTACCGGTGCTCGGCGAACACCTGCCGGTGGCCGGCGTCGTGCCCGAGGAACGCGAGCTGGGTGAAGACGATGCCGAGGACCGCGGCCGGCACGAGCTGCCACCACGAGTCGCCGATCAGCACCATCGACACCCCGGTGAGGCCGAACGCGGCGATCACACCGACCAGGAACGTGATGTAGAAACCGATGCGCCGGTCCAGCAGACCTTGCTGCTTGACCAACCTGGACAATTCAGCGAAGTCGCTGCCACGGGCTTGGGTGCTCACTCCCGGAGGGTACGGCGCGAACCGTCGCCGGTTCAGCCCAGCCTTAGTTGCAACTGGGCGAACAACCGGAGCAGCGGGTCGTCCAGATCGAATCCGCCGACCTCCGCCGCACGTCGGATGCGGTATCGGAGCGTGTTCGGGTGCACGTGCAGCTTGGCGGCTGCGCTTTTCACGTCGCCGAATTCATCCCAGTAGGCCAAAAGGGAACGCGCCAGTTCCCCATCGAGCGCGGCGAGGCGCGGATCCCGGATGCGCGGGTGGTCGGCCAGCAGGGCGAGCGTTTCACTGATCAACACGCGGGACCGGACGTCTTCGAGGGTGGCCACGTCGGCGTCGAGGTCGCGGGACATCGCGTCGAGCACGCGGTCGGCCTCCGCGCGGGAGACCATCACCTCGTCCACGGTGGGCACCGTCGAGCCGATCGCGCCCTGCACCCGCAGCCCCATGTGCCTGCTCGCGGCGGCCACGATCTCCTTGGTCAACGTCAGCAGCGGCGCCTTCGGCGGCAGGTCGGTGAGCAGCGCGTACGTGCGCCCGCTCTGCCGGCTGACCAGGGCGCTGCGCCGGTACGCGGCGGCGTGCACGGAGATCAGGCTGGTCATCTCGGTCCGGCGCAGCTCGTGCTCGGTGCGGTCGGCGTGCTCCTGGCCGCGCAGGGCGAACACCACGACGGCGGCGGGCTTGTCCGGGTCGGCGCCGATCTGCTCGGCGATCGCCTCGGCGTCCATCCGGCCGTCGAGCAGGGACGCGAGCAGGTTCTCCCGGAACGCGGCGGCGGGCTCGCGCTGCTGCACCAGGTGCAGAGCGGTGACGCGGGCCGCGCCGAGCAGGGCGCGTTCGGCCTGCTCGGTCAGCGGCGTGCCGCCCTCCTGCACCCAGATCGTGCCGAGCGGTTGCGCGCCCGCGTGGATGCCGACCGCGATGCGGCGGCGGATGCCCAGCTCGGGGCGTTCGTCGATGCGGACGACCTCCTCGCCGGAGCGCAGGCGCTGGTAGACGCCCCACTCGTGGAGCATCTTGAGGTACGGCTCGGGCCCTTGGCGGCCGAGGATGGACAGCCTGCGCAGCTCGTCCACCTCGTCGGTGGAGCGGGAGTAGGCCAGCACGCGGCTCGCGGTGTCCTCGATGCTGACGATGCCGCCGGTCAGCGTGGCGATGGTCTGGGCGAGGCCGAACAGGTCGCCGAGGACCTCGCCCGCACCCGCGTCGGCCGCCACGCGGGCGTCGTGCACGACGCCGCGGGCGAGCGCTTCGAGGTGTTCCCAGCGGACCTCGGGCCGCACGGCCAGCAGCGCCACGCCCGCGTCCGCCGCCGCCTGCCGCAGCACCGGCGACGGCGCGTCGACCTTGACCGCCACGGCCACCGCTCCCCCGGCTCCCGCCGCCCTGACCAGCGGTGCCGCGGCACGCCCGCGCGCGCCGATGATCAACGCGAGGTCGCCGGGCCGCACGTCGGGCGGGTCGTCCGGGTCGAGGATGACCACGTCGAGGACGTCGGTCTCCAGCCCGTGCGGCGCGACCTGCACCTCGACCAGCGGATCGCCGAGCGCGATCAGGACCTGCCGCAGGCTCATCTTTTGTCCAGTTCCACAACGACGGGTGGCCAAGCCTAGACGTCCGGACAACGGGACGCATGGTTGGAAGTCCTACCGTTGGGACAACCCCAACCCTGTGGCGAAGGAGCTGCTCGTGGATGCCGTGACCACGGTCCCCGCACCGGTGAACGAGCCCGTCCTCGGCTACGCGCCCGGCACCCCGGAACGCGCGCAGCTGCAGGCGAAGCTGGCCGAGCTGGCCAAGGAGCCCACCGAGCTGACCCTCACCATCGGCGGGGAGCAGCGGGTGGGCGGCGGCGAGCGCTTCGACGTCGTGCAGCCGCACAACCACCGCGCGGTGCTCGGCACGCTGCACGGCGCCACCCAGCAGGACACGCGTGACGCCATCGCCGCCGCGAAGGAGGCCGCGCCCGCGTGGCGCGCGATGTCCTACGACGACCGCGCCGCGATCCTGCTGCGCGCCGCCGACCTGCTCGCGACCAAGTGGCGGGCCACGCTCAACGCGGCCACCATGCTCGGCCAGTCCAAGACCGCGATCCAGGCCGAGATCGACGCCGCCTGCGAGCTGATCGACTTCTGGCGCTTCAACGTCTCGTTCGGGCGTCGACTGCTGGAGGAGCAGCCGCAGTCGTCTCCCGGCGTGTGGAACCGCACGGACCACCGCCCGCTGGAGGGCTTCGTCTACGCGATCACGCCGTTCAACTTCACCGCGATCGCCGGCAACCTGCCCACCGCGCCCGCCCTGATGGGCAACGTGGTGCTGTGGAAGCCGTCGCCGACGCAGAGCTTCGCCGCGCACCTGACCATGCGGCTGCTCGAAGAGGCGGGCCTGCCGCCGGGCGTGATCAACCTGCTGCCCGGTGACGGCCTGGCCGTGTCCGAGGTGGCGCTGGCCGACCCGGACCTGGCGGGCATCCACTTCACCGGGTCCACCCGGACGTTCCAGCACCTGTGGGGCCAGGTGGGCGCGAACATCGCGAACTACCGCTCGTACCCGCGGGTCGTCGGCGAGACCGGCGGCAAGGACTTCGTGCTCGCCCACCCGTCGGCCGACGTGGACGTGCTGCGCACCGCGCTGGTCCGCGGCGCGTTCGAGTACCAGGGGCAGAAGTGCTCGGCCGCGTCCCGCGCGTACGTCCCGCGCTCGGTGTGGAACCGGGTCAAGGACGACTTCCTGGCCGACGTCGAGTCGCTGACCATGGGTGACGTCACGGACCTGTCGAACTTCATGGGCGCGGTCATCGACCGGCGTTCGTTCGACAAGCTGAACGGGGTCTTGACGGCCGCGCGCGCCGACGACCGGCTGGAAGTCGTCGCGGGCGGCACGGCGGACGACTCCGAGGGCTTCTTCGTGCGCCCCACCGTGCTGCTGGGCACCGACCCGGCGCACGAGGTGTTCACCACCGAGTACTTCGGGCCGGTGCTGGCGGTGCACGTGTTCGACGACGCCGACTACGACACCGTGCTGCGGCAGATGGAGAGCGCCGCGCCGTACGCGTTGACCGGCGCGATCATCGCGCGGGACCGGGCCGCGATCGTGCACGCCCAGCAGGAGCTGCGGTTCGCCGCGGGCAACTTCTACGTCAACGACAAGCCGACCGGAGCCGTCGTCGGGCAGCAGCCGTTCGGCGGCGGCCGGGCGTCGGGGACCAACGACAAGGCGGGCTCGGTGCACAACCTGCTGCGCTGGGTGAGCCCGCGTTCGATCAAGGAGACGTTCGCGGCTCCCACCTCCTACCGCTACCCGCACCAGGGGTGATCATGCTCCGCTCCACGCTGCTCGCCGCCTCCCGCTCCGGGGCCATCCGCGAGCTGGTCGAACGCACGCCGCTGACCCGGCCGGTCGTCGAGCGCTTCATCTCCGGCGACGACGTGGACGCGGCCGTCGCCACCACCGGCGAGGTGCTGGCCGACGGCCGGTACGTCACGCTGGACCACCTCGGCGAGGACACCCGGGACGCGGCGCAGGCCACCGCCACCGTCGAGGCCTACCTGGACCTGCTGCGCCGGCTCGAACTCGCCGGGCACACCGGGCGGGCCGAGGTGTCGGTGAAGCTGTCCGCGGTGGGGCAGTTCCTGCCGGTGGACGGCGAGAAGATCGCGTTGGAGAACGCCCGGCGCATCTGCTCGGCGGCGGGCGCGGTCGGCACCACGGTGACCCTCGACATGGAGGACCACACCACGACCGACTCCACCCTGGGCATCCTGCGCGAGCTGCGCGTGGACTTCCCGTGGGTGGGCGCGGTGGTGCAGGCCTACCTGAAGCGCACCGAGCAGGACTGCCGGGACCTGGCCCACGCCGGGTCGCGGGTCCGGCTGTGCAAGGGCGCGTACCAGGAGCCCGCCTCGGTGGCGTTCCAGGACAAGACCGAGGTCGACCTGTCGTACGTGCGGTGCCTGAAGGTGCTGATGGCGGGCGAGGGCTACCCGATGGTCGCCTCGCACGACCCGCGGCTGATCGCGATCGCGGGCGAGCTGGCCGGGGACCGGTCGCCGGACACCTACGAGTACCAGATGCTGTACGGCATCCGCCCCGACGAGCAGCGCCGCATCGCCGCCGCGGGCAACCGCATGCGGGTGTACGTGCCCTACGGCGACGAGTGGTACGGCTACTTCATGCGGCGGCTGGCCGAACGTCCGGCGAACGTGGCCTTCTTCCTCCGCTCGCTGGTCACCACGGGCTAGCCGGCTCCGACATCGCGCGCATCCGGGCGCGCGCCACCTCCGGGTCGGCGTGCGCCCGGACCACCGCGTCCACGGCTTGCGCGGCACGCGTGCACAGGTCCGGCGCGGCTCCCGAGTCGCGCAGCACCACCATCGCGCGGTGTGCCGACAACAGCGCGCGCTCCAGGTGCCTGCCCGACTCGGCGCACAGCCGCGCGTAGAGCGCCAACGCGTCGGCGTAGCGCGGCTCGGTGGCCAGTTCGTCGGGTGTGCTGGTCAGGTGCCACACCAGGACGGCGTGCCGGGCGCGGCTCGACGCCTCCGGGTCCGACCGGGCGTCCAGCAGCACGGCGACCCGGTGCACGGCCACGGCGTACCCGATCGGCGCGGCCCGGCTGCGGCCCAGCAGGTCGCGCCAGATCTCGGCGACCTGCTCGGCGGGCCGCAGCGCCAGGTGCCCGTGGCCGTGCTCGGCCAGGCCGTCGGCCAGGTCGCGCAACGCCGCCGCGAGCCGGCCGCCGTGCGCGGCCGGCGACAGGTGCGGCAGCCGCCGTGCCGCGGCCAGCACCTCGTCCACGACCCGGCGTGCCTCGTCCTCGCGACCGGCGGCGAGCAGCAGCCGGGCGAGCCGGGACTGGGCGACGGTGCACGAGACCTGGTGGTCGAGCGGGAAGCCGATCGCCAAGGGGCGCAACAGCTCCACCGCCTCCTCGGCGGCGGCGAGGCGTTCGGGGCCGGGCAGCACGTCGACCTGGTCGACGAGCGCGAGGGCCAGGCGTCCGACGGCGTGCGGGTCGCCGTCACGGGCGATCCGGCGGCGCACCAGCACCGCCTCCTCGGACACGCGCAACGCGTCGGCGTCGCGTTCCAGCACGCGCAGCAGCTCGCTCAGCGCGCCGAGCGCGGCAGCCAGCTCCGGCTCGAAGTCGCGCGGGTTGGCGCGGGCCAGCCTGCGCAGCACGTCGATCGACTCCACCACCACGGCCGCCGCCTCGTCACGCCGACCGTGCCCGGACAGCACGGACGCGATCGAGGCGAGCGTGCGGGCGAACTCGGCCTCGTAGCGCGGGTCCGCCGCCGCCACCTCGCGCCACTGCGCGACCGCGAGCCCGGCCACGTAGGCCGCCTCGTCGGCGCGGCCGGCGTCGAACAGCCGCACCGAGTGGTGGTGGGTCACCTTGGCCTGCTCGACCCGGAACCACGCCGGGTGCGCGGCGGCGAGGTCGCGGTAGAGGCCGGACGCCTCGCCGACCGCGGTCATCGCCTCGTCCGGGCGGCCCAGCGCGGCGTAGCGGCGGCTCAGCTGGTTCAGCGCGCCGGCCAGTTGCGGCGTGCAGTCGTCGTCCTCGGCGGCGGCGACCCGGCACACCGCCACGGCCTCCTCGGACACGGCCAGGGCGTCCTCCGGCCGGCCGACCGCGAGGTAGCGCAATCCCAGGTCCGCCAAGGCGTCCGCGAGCGCCGGGCGGTGTTCGGCGGAGTCCTCTTCGGCCAGTTCGCGGTAGAGGGCGACCTCCCGGCGCGCGGCCGCCAGGGCCTCCTCGTGCAGCGCGGCCAGGGCGGCGCGGGCGGACAGCACGCCGTGCAGCTCGGCCGCCTCCAGCTTCCCGGTGACGCCGCGCAGGAGGGTCCGGGTGAGCAGGGCGGGCAGCGGGTCGCCGTGGAAGCGGGCGTCGTCGAAGACGTGCCGCGCGACGGCCCTGGCCGGTCCGGGTGACTCCGCCAGCGCCCTCAGGGTGGCGCCGGTGGCGGTGCGGGCCAGGTCCGGGTGGGCGGTGAACAGCTCCTCGGCGCGGCGGCGGGCGTGCGGCCAGCGCTCGGCGGCGCGGAGCAGGGTCTCCAGGGCGTCCGGCGTGCGTTCGGGGGTGATCCGGTCGTCCAGCAGCGCCACGGCCAGGACGTCCTCCGCGAGCCGGCCGCGGTCGGGCGGGTTCGGGTCGACGTCGATCAGCCGGCGCACCAGGTCGACCGGGTCGTCGGCGGGCGAGCCGTGCACGGCGGCGATGGCGGCCAGGTGCAGGTCGTGCAGCGTGGGCACGTCGGGTGGCGCGGCGGTGGGGCGCGGGCGGCCGAGTGCGTCGGCGAAGCACGCGCAGGCGGTGGCGAAGGACGTCCCGTGCTCGTCCGGGCAGGCGGTGACGGCGAGGTCGGCGGTGGTGCAGCCGAGGTCGGCGGCGCGTTGACGGATCGCCGACCACCACCAGCCCGTGGTGCGGGCGACCAGCAGGATCCGGGTCCGGTCGGTGGCCGCGGAGATCAGGTAGTGGAGGTCGCGCCACGGGATCAGGTCGGCGTCGTCGACGACCCGGACCGTCGAGCCGGCCGCGAAGTGCACCGCCAACCGCGTCTTCCCGACCCCGGCCGGACCGTGCAGGAGCAGCAGCGAGAGCACCCCGTCACCGTCCCGCCACCGGGTCAGGGCGGCCAGCTCGGCCGCGCGCCCGTGGAACGGCACCACCGCGCGCCGTGGGTCCAGCAGCTCGGCGGGCGAGGGGGTGTGATCCACCAGCACATCCTGCTCCCACCGCTCAGCCACGATCGGGTGACCAACGCCCTTCGGTCCGAGGTCGGGAATTGTCGGACCCCGCCTGCACAATCGACAGGTGCTCATTGCCCTGGTGTCGGATGGCGAGAACGCGGGGAAGTTCCGCGTGCTCTCCGACATCGGGGTGCCTGAAGGACCGCTGGTGGAGACCTCGGACCTGGCCGCGGCGGTGTCCGATTTGGAGGATCGGCACAGACCCCGGTGGCTGTGGGCGGAGACGACGGAGGTCTACCCGGACCTGCTGGCGCGCGGGGTGCGGGTCGAGCGGTGCCAGGACTTGGCGCACGTCGAGTACCTGCTGCTGGCCTACCAGGGTCGGCACGCGGAGCCGCGCGGGCTCGGTGCGGCGATCGCCCGGCTGCGCGGGCTGCCCGTGCCGGAGGACCACGGTCCGCGCAAGCGCGACACCCAGCCGACCCTGTTCGAGCCCGAGCAGCAACGGCTGCCCGGCGACGCCGACCCGCTCGACGCGGTGATCGCGGTGCACGTCGAGCAGCAGCGGCTGGTCGCCACGCTCCCGCACGCCGACCGGCTGCGGCTGCTGTTCGCGGCCGAGTCGGCCAGCGCGTTGGCCGCCGCCGAGATGACGCACTTCGGCCTGCCCTGGCGGGCCGACGTGCACGAGCGGCTCCTGGTGGACACGCTCGGCCCGCGTCCGACCAACGGCGTGCGCCCCGCCAGGTTGGCCGAGTTGGCCGACCGGATCACGGCGGCGTTCGGCGGCAGGCAGGTCAACCCGGACCACCCGCCGGGCATCGTGCGCGCGTTCGCCCGGGAGGGCATCGACGTCCCGTCGGCCCGCGCGTGGGTGCTCAAGGGGATCGACCACCCGGCCGTGGAGCCGCTGCTGGAGTACAAGGAACTGGCCCGGCTGTGGGTGGCGCACGGCTGGTCGTGGCTGGACGCCTGGGTGGCCGACGGGCGGTTCCGGCCCGACTACGTGGTCGGCGGCGTGGTGTCCGGGCGGTGGGCCACGCGGGGCGGGGCGGCGTTGCAGATCCCGCGCACGCTGCGCACGGCGGTGCGTGCCGATCCGGGGTGGAAGCTGGTGGCGGCGGACGCGGCGCAGCTGGAGCCGCGGGTGCTGGCGGCGTTGTCGAACGACCACAGGTTCACCGAGGTGTCCTCGGACGACGACCTGTACACGAGTCTGGCCGCGGAGGCGTTCGACGGGGACCGCGGCAAGGCGAAGCTCGCCATGCTCTCGGCGATGTACGGCGGCACGGGCGGTGACGCGGGTCCGGCGATGGCGGTGCTGCGCCGCCGCTTCCCCGAAGCCGTCGGGTACGTGGAGGCCGCCGCGCTGGCGGGTGAGCAGGGTCGGATGGTGCGCTCGCGGCTGGGCCGCACGAGCCCGCCGCCCTCGGCCGCGTGGCACGAGGTCACCGGCAACACCGACGACGGCGAGGACGCGGTGCGCCAGTCGCGGCGGGCGGCGCGGGACTGGGGTCGGTTCACCCGCAACTTCGTGGTGCAGGCCAGCGCGGCGGACTGGACGGCGGCGTTGCTGGGCGTGCTGCGGCGGCGGTTGCACCAGGCGGCGCCCGGCGCGCACCTGGTGTTCTTCCAGCACGACGAGGTGCTGGTGCACTGCCCCCAAGAGCTGGCCGGGGCGGTGTGCGCGGAGGTGACGGCGGCGGGTGCCGAGGCGTCACGACTGGTGTTCGGCGCGACGCCGGTCCGGTTCCCGCTCAAAGCCGTGCCGGTGGACAGCTACGCCGACGCGAAGTAGCGGCTTTGGGCCGTTCGGTCGCTTGAACGATCATCATGAGAGCGCTCTCATGATTCCCAAGGCAATTTGTTGTCGTGCCGAACGCTCAGGACAGTGACAAGGAGGTCACCGCTCATGGAGTTCAGCCGCAGACGACGCGTCCTCGCGACCGCTGCCGCCCTGATCACCGCCGTGCCGCTGGCGGTCGTCGCCACGATGTCGGCCAACGCCTCGGTGCCGCCCACCCCACCGGGCTGGGCGCTGCAGTGGAGCGATGACTTCAACGGCGCCGCGAACACGCTGCCGTCGTCCTCGAACTGGATCTTCGACCTCGGCCACGGCTACCCGGGCGGACCGGGCAACTGGGGCACCGGCGAGATCCAGAACTACACCAACAGCACCAACAACATCAAGCTCGACGGCGCGGGCAACCTGCGCATCACCGCCCTGCGCGACGGCGCGGGCAACTGGACGTCGGCCCGCATCGAGACCCAGCGGGCGAACTTCAAACCCCCGGCGGGCGGCAAGCTCGCCATCGAGGGCCGCATCCAGATGCCCAACGTCACCGGGCAGGCGGCGCTCGGCTACTGGCCGGCGTTCTGGGCGCTCGGCTCGCCCTACCGCGGCAACTACTGGAACTGGCCCGCCATCGGCGAGTTCGACATCATGGAGAACGTCAACGGCATCAACTCGGTGTGGGGCGTGCTGCACTGCGGCGTGAACCCCGGCGGGCCGTGCAACGAGACCAACGGCCTCGGCGCGAGCCGCACGTGCCCCGGCGCGTCGTGCCAGTCGGCGTTCCACACCTACCGGTTCGAGTGGGACGAGAGCTCGTCACCCAAGGCCTTCCGCTGGTACGTGGACGGGCAGCAGTTCCACAGCGTCAACCAGAACCAGTTCGACGCGACCACGTGGAACAACATGACCAGCCACGCGGGCTACTTCCTGCTGCTGAACCTGGCCATCGGCGGGGCGTTCCCCAACGGGGTCGCGGGCCACGGCACGCCGACGGCGGCCACCGTGCCCGGTCACTCGCTGCTGGTGGACTACGTGGCGGTGTGGACGGCGGGCGGCGGCACCCAGCCGACCACCACGACCACCACCCAGCCCGGCGGCAGCGGGTGGGACGCGTTCGGCGACATCCAGGCGGAGCAGGCCACGTCGCGGTCCGGCGGCACGATCGAGTCGGCCGACGGCGGTCAGGCGGTGGCGCAGCTGCGCAACGGCAACTCGCTGCGGTTCTCCGGCGTCCGGTTCGGCTCGCGCACCGCCACCCAGTTCGTCGCGCGGGCCGCGTCCGGCGCGTCCGGCGGGGTGAGCGGCCTGGTCGAGGTGCGGCTGGACAGCCCCACCGCGGCGCCCATCGGCAGCTTCGCCATCGCCAACACCGGCGGCTGGCAGAGCTGGCGGACGGTGCCCGCGAACATCTCCGGGGTCACCGGCACGCACGACGTCTACGTCACCTTCACCAGCGGTCAGCCCGCGCCGTACGTGAGCGTGAACTGGATCCGTTTCGGCACGTGAGCGCCCGTGGCGGGTCGCGCGCACCTCCTCCCGCGCGGCCCGCCACTACCATCGACGGGGTGTACGCGGAACGCCCGTTCCCCGGTCTGGCCTGCGTGTGGCGCCGGACCTCGACGTCGACCGCGCCCGCGCTGGTCGTGCCGGACGGCTGCACCGACATCATGTACTCGGCCGCGTCCGGTCGGGTGTTCGTGGCCGGGCCGGACACGGTCGGGCACGTGACGTCCGCGGAGCCCGGGACGTTGTTCGGCGTGCGCTTCGGGCCGGGCGTGGGACCTTCGGCGCTCGGCGTGCCTGCGGTGGAGCTGCGTGACCAGCGCGTCGCGCTGGCGGTGCTGTGGGGGCCGCTGTCCCGGTTGGAGGACGCGCTGGGTGCGGCGGAGGACCCGTGCGAGGTGCTCGCGTCGGCCGCTCTGGCACGGCTGCGGGAGACGCCGCCGGATCCCGTGGTGGGCGTCATCGCGTCGTCTTCGGAGAGCGTCGGCGACCTGGCCTGGTCGCTCGGCCTGAGCGCGCGGCAGCTGCACCGGCGCAGCCTGGCCGCGTTCGGCTACGGGCCCAAGGTGCTGCACCGGGTGCTGCGGTTCGACCGGGCGGTCAAGCTGGCCTGGGCGGGCGTGCCGTTCGCCGACATCGCCCATCGCACCGGGTACTCCGACCAGCCACACCTGTCCCGGGAGGTGCGCGAGCTGGCCGGCGTGCCGCTGGGTCAGCTGATCCGGTCGTAGGCGCGCAGCGTCAGCAACGCCTCGATGGTGACGACCGGCCGCCACTCGAAGGTCGTCACGGGAGTCCACGCGGGCCACGGGAACGTCCACCCGCCGTCGTCGTGCTGCGCCGCGGCCAACGCGTCGAGGTCCGCGTCGATCTCGTCGTCGCCGAACCAGCGCCGGGCCAGGCTGTCCGGGGTCGGCGCGTAGTGGCTCGGCTTGTGCGTCTCCCCCGCCGCGTACCCCTCGGCCGCCTGGCCGGCGCCCACGTCGACCAGCCCCTGCTCGCGCACCAGCGCACCCAACCGCTCCGCCTCCCGTTCCGCCCTCGGCCGGTCCGGCACGTGGTCGAGGAAGCGGACGCAGGCGTTGGCCTCGTAGGGGTGCGACTTGGTCAGGTCGCCGATGCGCCGCCAGCAGAACGCGGTGGCACCGTCCAGCCAGGCGTGCTCGACGCCCATCTTGTGCAGGACGCTCGCCAGCAGGGCCGTGACCAGCAGGTCGCTGTCACCGGAGGGCTGCCACCACGGCGCCCGCAGGCCGTCGTGCCCGGTGTCCAGGCAGTTCGGCACCCCGCCGTCCGCGTTGGTGATCGTGGTGAGGAAGTCGCACGCCGGTGCGGCGTGGTCGGTCACGCCCACCTCGTCGAGCAACGACAACGCCGTGAAGGTGTGCAACGGCTGGCTGTCCGGCCCACGTCCGTCGGGCTCCAGGGCGTGCCCGAACCCGCCGTCGTCGTTGCGGTAGGCCAGCACGGCCGCCGCCACGGCGTCCCCCGGCCCACCGTCGAAGAGGTGCAGGAACCGCCGTTGTTCGAGGACTCGCGCGTTGAGCCACATGAAGGAACGAGCTGCTGCGATCATGCGTCCGACGGTAGGCCGCCCGGAGCCCGCCGTCTTGAACGGATCGGACGTCCATCCCCCACCAGGAGTAACCGACGCAATAGCCCCGACGGGGCGTGGACCCTGTGCCATCATCTTTTCGGGCAGTTCAGCGTGAGGGGAGCACGACGATGTTGGACGCCGGAGGCGGCGGGGGCGCCAAGCAGATCGGTTTCGTGGCGGACACGGTGGCCAGCGGCCCTGGCGGCGCCGGTCTGGTGGCGAGCCAAACGCACTTCCGCGTCGACCCGGCCCAGGCCCAGAAGCTGATCGACGGCCTGGCGGACGCACGCGACCGTTTGCAGGAGCTGAACAACGACGCCTACCAGCTTCAATCCATCGGGTCACCGGGCAAGGACTTCTACAGCGGGATGGCGACCATCGCCATCCAGACCGCGGCTGGAACAGATGTCGGTGGCTACGCTTGGGCCAATCAGAAGGCGTACGACGCCTTGAACAACACGATCCAGAACATCCAGGCCTCGCTGGAGGCCTACAAGAACCAAGATGACGCAACCGCTGACGCCTTCAAGGGCGAGGGGAATTAGTCGATGAGGCGAGCAGCAGTGCTGGCAGTGGTTTCCGCGGCGTCCCTGGTCCTGGCGGCGGGCTGCACCTCGGTCGGCGGCTCACCGACCCCGGCCGGGACGACGACCACGACGAGCACGTCCAGCGGGTCCACGGGAACTTCGCAGGCCGCGGGCGAGGCACCTCCGATCACCGGGCCCGAGCTGGACCTGTCGAAGGTCAGCGGACCTTGCGACCTGCTGACCTCCGCGCAGTTGTCGGCCCGCGGCGTCACACGGCCGGGTGAGGAGCGCACCGCGCCGGTGGGTCCCAGCTGCAAGTGGACCCCGGACGACCGCGCCTTCGGCACCACCTTCAACGCCTCGTTCCTGGTCGAGTCCAAGGGTCTGGACGGCTTCTACAAGAACCGCGCCAACTTCAAGGTGTTCGAACCGGCCGAGGTGGCCGGGTACCCGGCGGTGAACGGCGACCTCATCGACGCGAAGAGCGGTGCTTGCTCGACCGCGGTCGGAGTTGCCGAGGGCGAGGGCTTCATCGTCCAGGTCAACGTCAATGACAAGAAGCTCCCCGAATACGAGAACCCGTGCTCGGCCTCCAGTGCGATCGCGGAAACCGTGATCGAGAACTTGAAGGGGTAGGGACCGTGGCCGGCGACGTCGAGATGGACCTGTCCGGGTTCGCACTGCTCCAGATCGGCATCGGTGCCGACAAGATCTACGGCTGGTTCCGTGACGGCAAGGGTGCGGAGGGGACGACCGATGTCGGCGATCAAACGTGGAGCGGCATCGCGGCCGGTCAGGACGAGATCAGCGAGCTGATCAACCGGGCGGTGCGGGAATCGGGCGCGGCGTGGGAGGGTGCGGCAGGTGATCAGGCCCGCTCGTCGACGACGCCGATCGCCAGCTGGTCCGACACGGCCAGTGCGAGCGCCACCACCGCAGGCCAGAACACCGCCGACATCAGCCGCGCGTTCCGGCTGGCGGACAGCGAGGTCCAGAAGCCCGTCGACGTGCCGGACAAGCCCTGGTACGAGCCGGTCATCCCGTGGGACACCGACTACGACGACGCGGTCGAGAAGAGCCAGCAGGTCAACGCGCACAACATGCAGGTGTTGAGCATGTACGGCACGACCGTGAACTCCGCCAGCGCCGGGATGCCGACGTTCCAATCGCCCGACGAGATCGGGGCGAACGTCGAGAAGGAGGAGATCCTCATCCCGCCGCCCAAGCCGGGCAAGCGGGAAGAGCACACCAGCACGAGCGAGACCAGCACCAACACGAACACCAGCACCAACACGAACACCGGTGATCGCAACGGCACGGGGACGACGAACACGTCGTGGGCCGAGCCGTCGATCCCGCCCCCCGGCACGACCGGTGACAGCACGACCAAGCCGTCGTGGGTGCAGCCCGACCCGAAGGGGCCCCAGCCCGACATCGGGAACCGGCCGCCGCCGATGCCGACGGATCCGCGCCAGCCGTACGACCCGCGACTGCCCTACGACCCGCGGTTGCCGTACGACCCGCGCAACCCGAACGACCCCCGCAACCCCAACCACCCCAACAATCCGAACAACCCGCGCAACCGCCCGCCCGGCATGCCCAACGGGCCCGGTGTGCCCGGAATGCCCGGCGGTGGCCGTTCCGGCATGCCCGGAGGCGGCGGTGGCGGCGGGATGCCCGGTGGCGGAGGCGGCGGTGGGCTCGGCGCGGGACGCATCCCCGGCATGGGTGGACCCGGTGGCATGGGTGGTGGGCCCGGCGGGTTCGGGCCCGGCGGCATGTCCGGCGCCATGGGGCCCGGCGAGGGTCGCGGTGGCTTCGGGCCCGGCGGCGCGGGCGGGTTCGGGCCAGGTGGGTCGGCCGGTGGTCGTGGTGGTCCCGGCGGCGCCGGTATGGGCGCGGGCATGGGCGCCGGAGCCGGCGCGGGCCAGGGGGAAGAGGACAAGGAGCACAAGGCCGCGTCGTACCTGCAGGAGACCGAGGACATCTTCGGCGACGGCACGATGGTGGCACCGCCGGTCATCGGCGAATAGCCGACCATCTGAACAGGGGGGACAGTGCTGCGCACCAGGGTCGCCATCCCGGTCGTCGCGCTCTACAACGCCTGGCAGGCCGAAGGTCTGCCGACGCTGCACAACGCGCTGCTGACCCAGGTCGACTTCGACGAGGACCGGCTCGCCGAGGGTGACGTCACGGGTCTGGCCGACCTCGCCCGCCGCGGTTGGGCCGAGCTGGAACGGCTCGGCCTGGCCCGCGGCAGGCAGGTGCACGCCGACCTGGGCCGGTCGCTGCGCCTGATCGCCGACGCGAGCACCGAGTACTACGCGTTCTTCAACCAGGGCGACGACGACACGCGCACCGCCCTGGTGGTGCAATCGGGTGACGACGCGCTGCGCGTGGTGCTGCGGGCGGACAAGCACTTCGTGCTGGAACCGGTCCGCGCCGAGGACGTGGTGCAGTCCCTGGTGTCGGCGCTGCCGGAGGCCAAGCCGGGGCGCGGCGGCGTGCTCTCGCTGCCCGCGGACGCGTTGCACGACAAGCCGCGCCAACCCCGGCCGGACGAGGAGGGCGGGTCGTTCCTGCAGGCCAGCAGGCCGACCGGCGGGCACTCGACCGAGGTGCAGCAGGTGCGCAAGCTGCTGGCCGAACAACGCACCGGCGGCGGCCAGCTCTACGCCGCACGACGGGACCGGTCCGGGCGCAAGCAGCGGTGCGCGGCGCCGTTGACCTACTTCGACACGATCACCGGCCGCTACCTGTCGGCGAAGACGACCGGCGGCGACGGCACGCCGTGGATCACCGTGCAGCCGGCCGACTTCACCACGTTGCAGAACCGGTTGCGGCAGCTCAGCGCCGACGCAGCGCCTCGCGGTTGAGCTCGGCCGGGCTGCGGTGCCCGGACAGGCCCAGGGTCAGGTCGAAGTCGGCGAGCAGGCCGCGCAGCACGTGCCGGACGCCGACCTGACCGCCGTGCGCCAGGCCGTAGGCGAACGGGCGGCCGACCAGCACGGCCTTCGCGCCCAACGCCAGCGCCTTCACGATGTCCGCGCCGCTGCGGATGCCGGAGTCGAACAGCACCTCGACCTGCTCGCCGACGACGTCGGCGATCTCCGGCAGCACCTCCAGCGAGCCGACCGCACCGTCCACCTGCCGCCCGCCGTGGTTGGACACCACGATGCCGTCCACGCCCGCGTCGACGGCCTTGCGCGCGTCGTCGACGTGCTGGATGCCCTTGAGCACGATCGGCCCGTCCCAGTGCTCCCGCAGGAACGACAGCTGGTCCCACGACTTGTCGGTGCCGGTGAACAGCTGCACCCACCGCAGGATCGCCATCGGCGCGTCCTGCTCGGGCGGCGCCGCGAGCCCTGCCCGGAACGCCGGGTCGGAGAACGGGATCGCCGTGCCGATGCCGCGCAGGAACGGCAGGTAGGACTGGTCGAGGTCGCGCGGCCGCCAGGCCAGCGTCCACGTGTCCAGGGTGACGACGAGCACCCGGTACCCGGCCTTGCGCGCCCGGTCGAGGATGCTCGCGGCCACATCCGGGTCGTTCGGCCAGTAGAGCTGGAACCAGCGGGCGGCGTCACCGGCGGCCTCGGCGACCTCTTCGATCGTGTGCGAGGAGGCGGTGGACAGCACGAACGGCACGCCGAGCTCCGCGGCGGCACGGGCGGTCGCCAGCTCGCCGTCCGGGTGCAGGATCGACTGGACCCCGACCGGCGCGAGCAGCACCGGCGCGGGCAGGTCGGTACCCAGCAACGACGTACCGAGGTGCCGCTCGGTGGCGTTGGTGAGCATCCGCGGCACGATCCGCCAGTCGTCGAACGCCTCCCGGTTCGCCCGCGCCGTGTGACCCCCACCGGCCGCACCCGCCACGTACCCGAACGGACCGGGCCCGAGCCGTTCCCGGGCGGACGCCTCCAACCCCTCGGGGTCCGTGGTGAACGGCGGCACGTTGCCCGCCAGGCCTTGGAGGTAGATCTCGTTCTGGTACGCGGCGAATCCGGTCATGGGTCCACCTTGCTACACGAACAGACGCTTGGGCAGGAGCCAGGTGAGGCGGTCCGAACGGAGCACCGCCAGTGGACCCACCACGGCCAGCAGCAGCACGTACCCCGCCACGAACGGGGCGACGCGGGAGTCCAGGCCGGCGGCCACCGCCATCGCGGCCAGCACCAGGGAGAACTCACCGCGGGTCAGGACGGTGAGGCCGATGTCGACGGCCTGCTGCCGGTCGAACGAGTGCAGCTTGGCGGCGAACAGGCCCGCGCCGAGGTTCAGCACGATCGTCACCGCGACCGCCGCCAGGATCGGCAGCACCACGGTGCCCACGGCGCCGGGGTCGATGCTCAGCCCGAAGATGAAGAAGAACAACGCCCCGAACGCGTCCCGCAGCGGCAGCACCAGCTTGTGCACGCGGGGCGCGACGCCGGAGCCACCCAGCACCGCGCCCACCATGAACGCGCCGATCGCGTCGGACACGCCGAGCTCGTGCGCGACCGCCGCGCCCGTCACCGCCACGCCGACGAAGCACACGACCAGCAGTTCGTCGTCCGCCGGCTGGAACAGCCTGGTCACCACCCGGCCGCCCCAGCGCGCGATCGCGGCCAAGACCAGCAGGAACGCGAACGCCTTGCCGAAGTCGACCAGCCCGGACACCCCGGACGTGCCGCTGAGCACGGGTTGCAGCACGGCCAGGTACAGCGCGAGGAACACGTCCTCGATCACGATGATGCCCATCACCAACCGCGACTCGGGGTTGCGCAACCGCCGCGCCTCGACCAGCAGCTTCGTCACGATCGCGGACGACGAGATGCCGATCGCGCCGGCGATCACCAGCGCCTCGCGCGTGCCCCAGCCCAACGCGAACCCGAACGCCAGCCCGCCGCCGATGTTGAGCACCAGGTAGCCGACGCCGGCCAGGGCCAACCGCCGCCCGCCCGACACCAGGTCGTCCACCGAGAACTCGAGGCCGAGGTAGAACAGCAGGAACACCAGGCCGAGGCTGGACAGCACGGCCATCTCACCCGGATCGTCCACAAGCGACAGACCCGGCGTGTGCGGTCCGAACAGGATGCCCGCCACCATGAACAGCGGGATCGTGGGCAGTCCTATCCGGACACCGGCCCGCGCGATGACGCCGGCGGCGAGGAAGGCACCACCGACCGCGAGCAGCGCGTGGCCTGTGCTCATCGGTCCTCCAACGCGATCGCCACCGGCGCCGCGGTCGACACGGTCGAGACCGTGCCGGCGACCAGCCCGATCAGCAGCGCGGTGGAGAAGTCGGCCAACGACCCGTCACCGAGCACCAGCAGCGCGGCCAGCACGAACAGCACACCGATACCCGTGTTGACCGTCCGGGGCAGGGTTTGCAGCACGGCCGAACTCATCACATCGGGGAATGGCGCCCGGGTCCGCCGCAGCTCGCGCACCCGGTCGAACACCACCACCGAGTCGTTGACCGAGTACCCGATCACGGTGAGCAGCGCGGCCAGGAACACGCCGTCGGCCGTCTTGCCCAGCCACGCGAACGCCCCGACCAGCACGACCACGTCCGCGACCAGCGCGACCACCGTGGCCACGCCGAGCCGCCAGTCGAACCGGACGGCCAGGTAGACCAGCTGCGCGGCCACCGCGATGGCCAGCGCGACCAGCGCGTTGCGCCGCAGCTCCGAGCCGAGGCTCGGACCGATCAGCTCGTTGCTCACCTGCTCCGCGCCACCGGTCGCGCGGTCGACGGCCTCGCCGAGCCGCGCGGCCGCGGCCGAGTCGATGGGACCCGTGCGCACCGAGAGGCCGTCCGAGCCCGAGGTCGCCACGACCGCGTCACCGAACCCGGCGGACGCCAGCTCCGCGCGCACCCGCCCGGTGTCCACCGAGCCGGTACCCGTCGGGGCGGCGGTGAACTCCAGCATCCGACCCCCGGTGAACTCCACCCCCAGCTCCAGCCCGCGCACGACCAGGCCGCCGACCGCGGCCAGCAGCACGAGCCCGGCCGCGAGCAGCCAACGCCGGGGCCGCCGGAACAGCGTGATCCCGCGCGAGGTCAGCCACGTGCGCACCCGCCCCAACGAGTGCAGCCCGCTCCACCGGGGCCGCCGTTCCAGCAGCGGCATGACCAGCCGCAACAGCACCCGGCTCAGCACCAGCGCGCTGAACAACGACGCCAGCACACCGATCGACAGCGTGACGCCGAACCCCTTCACCGGACCGGTGGCGAGCCAGAACAGCAGCCCGGCGGCCAGCAGCGTGGTCACGTTCGAGTCCGCGACCGCGCTCAACGCACCGCGGAACCCCTCGTCCACCGACCGGGGCAAGCGCTTGCGCCGCGCGAACTCCTCCCGCGACCGCTCGAACACCAGCACGTTCGCGTCCACCGCCATGCCGATGGCCAGCACGAACCCGGCCAACCCCGGCAACGTCAACGTGGCGCCGATCGCCAGCATCGCCGCGTACGCCAGGGCCGCGTACCCACCCAGCGCGAGCACCGCCACCAGCCCCGCCAGCCGGTACACGAAGATCAGGAACAGCCCGGTCAGCGCCACCCCGATGATCGCCGCACGGGCGCTGGCCTCGATCGCCTCCGCGCCGAGCGTCGGCCCGACGGTCCGCTGCTCCACCACCTCGACCGGCACCGGCAGGGCGCCGGACCGGATCACCAGCGCCAGCTCCTCGGCCTCGGCCTGGCCGAACTGCCCGGTGATGGACGTGCTGCCGCCGATCATGCCGGTGCGGCACACCACCGACGGGTCGACCTGGGGCGCGGACACGACCTCGCCGTCGAGCACGAACGCCACCCGCCGCTTCGGGTCGCCCGGCGGTGAGCACGCGGCCTCGGCGGTCACCCGCTGCCACGCCTGCGGGGCGTCGCCCTGGAAGTCGACGCCGACCAGGTAGCCGACGCCCTGCGGGTTGGGCGTGGCGCGCGCGTCCTTGATGCCCTCGCCGGTCAGCACGACCTGCCCGAGGCCGATCGCGTCGCCCTCGGGCGTCGGCACGTCACCGGGCCCGGTCACCGGCTGCACCCTCAGCTGCGCGGTGCGGCCGAGCACTTCGATGGCCTCGGTCGGGTCTTGCACGCCGGGCAGCTCCACCACGATGCGGTGGTCGCCGGAGCGGGCCAGCACGGGCTCGGCCACGCCGAGCTCGTCGACCCGGCGGCGCAGCACCTCCATGGCGCGGTCGGTGGCGTCGGACGTGGCTTCGGACGGTGTTTCCAGCACGATCTGGGTGCCGCCGCGCAGGTCGAGCCCTAGGCGCGGTTGGACGGTGAGCAGGGTGAAAGCGGACGCGGCGAGCACGCCGAGGGCAAGCAGCCCACGGACGAGTAGCGCTCGCCGCGCGCTGGGGCGCGGCATGGTGAAGGGACCTCCGGGTGAGGTGAACGGGTGGGTTCAGCTACCGGAGGTCAGGGGCGGTGCGCGTTCGCCGAGCGGCGGGCGGCCGTTGCGCTCGGGGGTGCGGTGGGTCGGGTCCACGACGTCCACCCGCACCGGCGGCGCGGGCGTGACGTGCACGGCGGGCTGGACGCCGTCCAGCGGCTGGCCCAGGTGGACCTGCACCGGGTGCCCGACGGTCGTGCCGCGGGCGGCCGTGCCGGACAGGTGGGCCGCGTCGACGGTCGACGAGACGGCGACCACGTCGACGGGCGCGGCGGGACCGGGACCGGACACGACGAAACCCGCGATCAACGCCAGGATCGCGAGCAGCGCGCGTCGGGTCATCGGCCCTCCTTCCCGACGTCCAGGTTAGCGACCGCCGACGAGGACGACGACGGCTCCGCCGATCAGCGCGCACAGCCAGGCGATCACGAGCGGCTGCATCGTCGTCGCGCCGAAGAGCAGCGCGACCGTCCACACCGCGAGGATCACCGTGGCAAGCCCGAACGCCGTCGCCACCACGGCGACCTTCGGCCGGTGCAGGGGAAGCCGGACCAACGCCCGCCGCACCCCGCGCCCGGCCCGCAGCAGCACGAGCCCCACGACCACGAGGCAGCCGACGACCAGCAGGCCGGAGAACCAGCCGAGCAGCGGCGTCGGCCTCGGCATGCCCGCCAACAGCAGCACCAACCCGCCCGCGACGAGCAGTGCGGCGAGCCGTGACAACGCGGGCCAGACCAGGACGTGGGCGGCGTGCAGCGCTTCACCGGACGGCGGCGGCACGGGTGCGCCACCGCGCTTGCGCCGCACGGTGGCGAGGTTCACGCGCACGTCGTCGTCATCGGGGTCGAGGCGCAACGCGGTGCGGTAGGCGCGTTCGGCCGTGCCCCAGTCGCGCACGCGCAGCGCCGCGTCGCCGAGCACCTGGAACGCGCGGGCTTGCGCCGGCGCGAGGTGCGTGGCTTCCCGCGCGACCTCGACGGCCTCGCGCCGGCCTTCCGGGTTGTCGGCCAGGACCTCGGCGAGCACCACCTGGCACCGCCAGTCGCCGGGCTTGCGGCGCACGCACTCGCGGGCCGCGACCACCGCCTCGGCGTGGCGTCCGAGCTCGCTCAACGCGAGCGCGGTCAACCGCTGCGCCCACGACGGGTCGCCGTCGAGGACCAGTGCCCGCTTCGCCGCCGTCAGGGCCGGGTCCGGCTCGCCCACGTCGAGGTACGCGGCGGCGAGTCGGCACCACGCCTCACCGTGCAGCGGGTTGGCCACCAGGGCCGGCTGGAGCAGTTCGATCGCCTGGCGCGGCAGGCCGCGGGCGGTCAACTCGGCGGCCCGCACCACCACCGCGGCGATCGGCTCGACCATGCGGACAGTATCCACGGCCACCGCGCCGCGGCCGGCGGCTCGTCGCCGCGAGAGCTCGACCTCGCGGGGTGGTGCGGGGTGGCGGGCGGCCCCGAACCCGACCCGCCACCCCATTCCCCCTCAGGCGGTGGCCAGTTTGCGCACCACTCGGTGCGCGTCCTCCAACGAGGCGACCGCGAGTTCCCGGAACTGCGCCAGCTGCGGCGCGGTGTGGGCCTTGGTCAGCTCGGCGTGCACGAACTCCAGGTCGCGGTCCAGGCCGATCATGCTGAACGCGGCCCGCAGGTAGGGCTCCTGGAAGTCGAACCCGTGCCGCGGCGTGCCGGGCGCGTACGACCCGCCCCGCGCGGTGACGACCACGACCCGCGTGCCGGTCAGCACGCCCTCGCCGGTCCCCTGGTCGACGAACAGCTCCGGCACCATGATCCAGTCCAGCCACGCCTTGAGGCTCGACGGCAGGCCGAAGTTGTACATCGGCACGCCGAGCAGCACGGTGTCCGCCGCCTTGACCTCCGCGACCAACCGCTGCTCCAGCGGGCGGTCCCCCGCGGCCTCGCGCGTGGCCAGCGCCGCCGGGTCGACGTGCGGCAACGGGTCCGCGGCGAGGTCCCGGTGGGTGTAGTCGCCGTCCGGGTGGGCGGCCCGCCACGCCTCCGCGAAAGTCCCCCCGACCTCGCGGGACACCGAGCCCTCGAACCGCAGGCTGGTGTCGATGTGGAGCAGGTGCGCCATAGTTCCTCCCAAGAAGTTCTTGGTTGAGAACATATGACCGAATGCGTTCCGAGTCAAGATGTTCTTGAGTGAGAATATCTCGTGCTCGGCGTATGATCGGGCCATGGACCTCCCCGCCGACCACGGCTGCACCAGCCGCGCGGGCCTGAACTGGCTGCTGCACCGCGCGGCGCAGAAGCTGGGCGCGGTCGCCCAGGAGGCGGCGGGGCGCCACGGCATCACCACGCGTGGTCAGATCGTGCTGTCCGCGCTGGTCAGCGAGGAGTTCTTGCGCACGCAGCTCGCGCTGGGCCACTCGCTCGGCCTGGACAAGACCACCCTGACCGCGGAACTGGACCGGCTGGAGCGCGCGGGCCTGATCGTGCGCAAGCCCGACCCCAACGACCGCCGCGTGCGCGTGCCGGTGATCACCGAGCAGGGCCGGGTCGTCCAGGGCGAGGTGGAGCAGCTGCACGCCGAGGTGGAGCGCGAGTTCACCGCCGACCTCGCGCCGGAGGAGGCTCGCGCGCTGCACCTGCTGTTGCAGCGCCTGATCTCGTCCGACCACGGACCCGACAGCGGCTCCTGCCTGTGACGGCCTAGCCGCGCAACCGCTCCGGCGTGACCTCGACCTGCCCGTCGACCAACGCCTGCAACTCCTCGCCGTCGTCCCACTGGTTCACGTTCATCGCCGCCTGGACCCGCCCGCCCCGCAGCCAGAACGCGGTGAACTCGCGCGCGCCCACGTCACCGCGGACCACCAGCTCGTCCCGCTCGGCGTCGGCGAGCCCCCGGTACTCCATGCCCAGGTCGTACTGGTCGGTGAAGAAGTACGGCGAGGCCCGGTACGGCTCGGACCGCCCGAGCGCGGTGCCCGCCACGTGCTCGCCCTGCCCCCTGGCGTTCGCCCAGTGCTCGACCCGGATCCGCCGCCGGTAGCGGGGGTGGTCGTGCGCGGCGATGTCGCCGACGGCGAAGACGTCCGGCGCGGACGTGCGCAGCGCCGCGTCCACCGCCACCCCGCCCTCGGCCGACGCCAGCCCGGCGTCCCGGGCCAGGCCCGCGTTCGGCGCCGCCCCCACCGCGAGCACCACCACGTCACCGGTCACCGTGCCACCGTCGGCCAACCGGACGCCGTGCTCGGTGAAGCCGTCGACGCCCACGCCGAGCCGCCAGGTCACGCCGTGCTCGGCGTGCAGGTCGCGGAACACCTCGCCCATGCGCGGCCCGAGCACGCGGCGCAGCGGCAGGTCGACGGGATCGACCACGGTCACCGACGCGCCGTGCCGCCGGGCCGCCGCGGCGACCTCGCAGCCGATCCACCCCGCGCCGACGACGACCACCTCGGCGCCGTCGGTCAGCTCGTCCCGCAACGCCACCGAGTCCTCGACCGTGCGCAGGGTCCGCAGACCTGGGAGCTCTCCGCCCGGCACCGACAACCGGCGCGGCGTCGAGCCGGTCGCCAGGATCAACCGATCGTACGAATGCGACACACCGGCCGAGTCCACGACCACCCGTTCGCCGACGTCCAACCGGACGATCTCGACCCCCAGCCGCAGCTCGATCCGCCGGTTCTCGTAGAAATCGGGCTCGTGCACGCGGTTCGGCGCTTCGGCGTCACCGAGGAGCACTTCCTTCGACAGCGCCGGAAGCTCGTACGGCCGGTGCTCCTCACGGCCGAAGACGACCAAGTCACCGGTGTAACCCCGATCCCGCAACGCGCCCGCGGCGGCGGCACCGGCCAGCCCCGACCCGATTATCACGATCCGTTGCGGTTCAGCCATTTTCTCACCCCTTCAGGTGACGTTAGCGATGACCGCATGCGACGCTAGCGACAGCTCGGCACGGTCGCCCGGCGGAATCTCCCGTCATGGCACCAACCCGCGTGCGTCTCCTCCCCGCGAGCGCCCGGATTGGTCCGAGCACCCCGTGTCGAGACAGCTGGAGGTTGGGGGCCGTGAGTACTGGCAAGGAGTGGCAGATCTCCTGCCGCGACATCGCGTCACGCCGCCGTGACATGACCGTCTTCGTGAGCCAGGGGCACGTCGTGGTGACCGTGCCGCCGGGCGAGGCGGCCGTGCTGACGCCGCTCGAGGTGGGCCGGCTGCGCGCGGCCCTGCGCGACGCGGTGGTGAACGCGTCCGGCACCCCCGAAAACTGATCACCACCGTTCCGATTTCACCCCGCACTCTTCCTACTGGCGGGTAGGTAGTGTCAGTATCGGGGCCGTGAGTACCTACTTCGTCACCGGCGCGACGGGTTTCCTCGGCAGGCGCCTGGTCGCCAGGCTCCTGCGGCGACCGGACTGCGAACGGGTGTTCGCGCTGGTCAGGCCGCGATCGGTGGACAAGCTGGACCGGCACGACAAGCTGACCCCGGTGCTGGGCGACCTCGCCGACCCGTCCGACCCCGTCGTCGACGCCGGACGGGTCGACCACGTCGTGCACCTGGCCGCGATCTACGACTTCACCTCGGCCGAGGCCGAGCACCACGCCGTCAACGTCGAGGGCACCAGGCGGGTGGTCGAGTACGCCGAGCGCACCGGCTGCGGGCTGCTGCACCACGTGTCGTCCATCGCGGTCGCGGGCGACCACCGCGGCACGTTCACCGAGGACGACTTCGACCTCGGCCAGCACCTGCCCTCGCCCTACCACGCGACCAAGCACGCCGCCGAGGCGCTCGTCCGCGGGCAGGGCACGCCGTGGCGGGTGTACCGGCCGGGCGCGGTGGTCGGCGACTCCCGCACCGGCGAGATCGACAAGGTCGACGGCCCGTATCACTTCTTCACCGCGCTGGCCGCGCTCGCCCGGCTGCCGCGCGGGCTGCCGCTGGTCGCACCGCACTTCGGGGCCGCGAACCTGGTCCCGGTCGACTACGTGGTGCAGGCGCTGGACCGGCTGATCCACGCCGACGTGCCCCCCGGCAGCACGTTCCACCTCACCGCGCGCCGCTCACTGCCGCTCGGCGAGGTCTACAACGCGCTGGCCGCCGCCTGCGGCGCGCCGAAGGTCCGGTTCAGCGTGCCGGTGCCGCCGCCCGCCGCGCCGACCGGCGCGATCCTCACCGGCGTGCTGACCGAGTTGGGCATCCCGCCGCAGGTGCTGCCCCACCTGGTCGTGCGCGCCGAGTTCGACTCGACCGCCACCCGCACGGTCACCGGGCTCGAACCGCCCGACATCACCACGTATGCGGGCACGCTGTGGCGGTACTGGGCCGACCACCTCGACCCGCTGCGCGCCGCCCGCCGGCACGGCCTGGCCGGGCGCACGGTGCTGATCACCGGTGCGTCGTCCGGCATCGGCGCGGCGACCGCGCTCGCCGTGGCCCGCCGCAAGGCGGTGCCGCTGCTGGTCGCACGCCGCGCCGACGAGTTGGAGAAGGTGGCCGGGCTGATCCGCGCCGAGGGCGGCACCGCGCACACCTACCCGTGCGACCTGACCGACGGCGAGGCGGTGGGCGCCCTGCTCAAGCAGGTGCTGGCCGAGCACGACGGCATCGACGCGCTGGTCAACAACGCGGGCCGGTCGATCCGGCGCAGCGCGCACCTGTCGGTGGACCGGCTGCACGACTACGAGCGCACCATGGCGTTGAACTACTTCGCACCGCTGCGGCTGGTCCTGGGCCTGCTGCCGCACATGCGGGAACGGCGGTCCGGGCACATCGTGAACATCTCCAGCATGGGAGTGCAGATCAACACGCCCCGGTTCTCCGCCTACCTGGCCTCGAAGAGCGCGCTGGACGCGTTCAGCCGGGTGGCGGCTAGCGAGACGGTGGCCGACGGTGTCACGTTCACCTCCGTGCGGATGCCGCTGGTGCGAACGCCCATGATCGGGCCGACGAAGGTCTACGACGCGTTCCCGGCGGCGACCCCCGAACGGGCGGCGCGGTGGGTTGTCCGGGCGCTGGAACGCCGTCCCGAGGAGGTCAACCTCCCGTTCGGGGTGCTGGCCGAACTCGCCCGCAAGGCCGCGCCGAAGCACGTGCGATCGCTGCTGCACCTGGTCTACCGGGCGATGCCGGAGCAGGGCTCGCCGCGCACGTCGCCGCTGGCCGGCGTCGCCGCGGGGGCCACCCGCCTGGTCCTGCGGGCGACCCGGTGAACCGGGTCCTGGGAGCGCTGCGCGCGTTGGCGGCGCTGGTGCTCGCCGGTGTCGTGCGGCCGATGGCCCCCGGCCGGTTGCTCGGCGTGGTGGACGCCTACCTGAGGTGGGACATCACGGTGGCGTTCGGGTTCGCCACCGGCGCGGCGCGCCACCCCGACCGGCCCGCGATCATCGACGACGCGGGCACGCTCACCTACGCCGAGGTCGACGAACGCACCACCCGCCTCGCGCACGGCCTGCACGACCTGGGCGTGCGCGCGGGCTCGAAGGTCGCGGTGCTGTGCCGCAACCACCGCGGTTTCGTGGAGACGGTGGCCGCCTGCGTGAAGCTCGGCGCGCACACCGTGCTGCTCAACACGGGGTTGAGCGCGGCCCAGATCGCCGTCGTGCTGCGCGAGCAGGACGTGTCCGTCGTGGTCGCCGACACCGAGTTCCGCGAGCTGCTGGCCAACGCGCCGCGCAAGGTGCGCCGCGTGATGGCGTGGGTCGAGGGCGCCACCAAGAGCAAGACGGTGGAGCAGTTGATCGCCGGCTCCCCCGCCACGCCGCTGCCCAAGCGCCCGCCGCGCGGCCGGATGATCGTGCTGACCTCCGGCACCACCGGTGCGCCGAAGGGCGCCAGGCGGCCCGAGCCCGCGAGCCTCGCCCCCGCCGCCGCGGTGCTGTCCCGCATCCCGCTCAAGGCAGGCGACCGGTTCTCCGTGCCCGCGCCGCTGTTCCACACCTGGGGCCTGGCCGCGTTCCAGCTCGGGCTCGTGCTCGGCGCGACGTTCGTGCTGCGCCGCCGGTTCGACCCCGCGCTCGTGCTCGCCGACGCCCGCCGGCACGGCAGCGACGCGCTGTTCGTCGTGCCCGTGATGCTGCAACGCGTCCTCGAACTGACCGGGCGCCCGCACCTGCCGAAGCTGCGCGTGATCGCGTCCAGCGGCTCGGCGCTGCCGCCGCCGGTCGCGCGGCGGTGCCTGGAGGAGTTCGGCCCGGTGCTCTACAACCTCTACGGCTCGACCGAGGTGTCGTGGGTGAGCATCGCCCGGCCGGACGAGCTGGCCCGGCACCCGGACACCGCGGGCCTGCCGCCGCACGGCACCCGGCTGGCGATCCTGGACGAGGAGGGCGCCCCGGTGCCCGTCGGCGCCACCGGCCGCATCTTCGTGGCCAACGAGATGCTGTTCGACGGCTACACCAACGGCGCGAACAAGGAGGTCCGCGACGGCCTGATGTCCACCGGCGACGTCGGCTACCGCAACGACGCCGGCCTGCTGTTCGTCTCGGGGCGCGACGACGAGATGATCATCTCGGGCGGTGAGAACGTGTACCCGCGCGAGGTCGAGGACCTGCTGGCGGGTCTGGCCGGGGTGCGCGAGGTGGCCGTGGTCGGCGTGCCGGACGAGCAGTTCGGCCAACGGCTCGCCGCGTACGTCGTGTGCCAGGAGCCGGGTGTGCTGGACGAGGAGGCCGTGCGCGACCACGTGCGCGGCTCGCTGGCCAAGTTCTCCGTGCCGAAGGAGGTCGTCTTCCTCGACGCCCTGCCGCGTAATGAGACCGGGAAGGTGCTGAAGCGGGAGCTGCGGTGAGTACCGTCGGCGGAGCCGACAACCGGACGACGGTGGCCGGACCGACGACGGGAGGGCGGGGCGGACGATGACCATTCCCGTCCAGCGAGCGGCCGATCCGCGCGAGGCCGCGGTGTCCAACCTGCGCGAGGCGCGGATGGCGCTGGACGAGGGGCGCCCCGGCGACGCGCTGGAGGCCGCCGAGAAGGCGGTGGCCGCGTTCTCGTGGTTGGACGACGCCGAGGGCGTGGCGCACAGCGTGCTGGCCCAGTCGGTGGCGCTGGGCAAGCGGGGGCTGCTGCCCGGCGCACTGGACACCATCGACCGGGTGCAGGCGATCGCGGCGGCCAACCGGCACGTCGGGTTGCAGGCGTGGTGCAGCTTCTCGCAGGCGGTGGTGGAGCTGCGGCTGGACTCGCGGGAACGGTCGCTGCACTCGTTGGCGCGCGCCCTGGGCCTGGCCGAGCTGACCAAGGACGTCGAGCTGATCGGCTCCATCCTGTTCGAGCAGGCCAAGGTGCTGCGCACGCAGTACCACGAGCACTGCATGGTGCGTTCGCCGGCGAGCCGGTGCAGCCCGGACGGCGAGCCCTGCACGCGCAAGCTGAGGCGCGCGGAGGCGCTGTGCGCGCAGGTCCGTGACCGGTGGAAGCACCTCGACCAGCCGCTGCGGATGGCCAGGCTGAACCTGCTGCTCACGCACGTACGGCTGGACCTGGGCGAGGTGGAGCGGGCGCTGCGCTCGTGCCAGCGCGCCGACCGCCTGCTGGCCGGGCGGGACCGGCCGGTGCTGCGGGCCGAGCTGCTGATGGCCCGGGCGCGGATCAGCGGCGCGCGTGAGCGCTACGACGACCAGGTGCGGCTGCTCACCCGTGCCGCCGAGCTGGCGATGGGCGTGCTGGCGCGGGAGGTCGCGGTGCGGGCGCACGGCGCGTTGAGCGTGGCCTACGAGCGTGCCGGGAAGTTGGACTCGGCGTTGCACCACGCCCGGTACCAACTGGAGCAGTACCGGTTGTGGGAGTTGCAGGAAGGCCGCGACCTGCTGCGGATGCGGGAGCACGACCTGTCCGCGCGGCTGGTGGACCAGTTGGCCGAGCGCACCTTCGGGCCGCGCCGGGAGCCCGGGTCGGGCCCGGTGCCCCGACCGGACCCGCTGCGCAGCTCGGCCACCGCCGAGCAGGACAACCGGCGCATCGCGCGGGCGTTGCGGGCCGGGCTGACCAAGCGCGGCATCGAGGTGCTGCGACGGGTCGCGGCCGGCGAGAGCACCGCGGCCGTCGCGGCGGAACTCGCGTTGTCGCCGAAGACCGTGCAGAACCACCTCCAGCGCATCTACCGGACGATCGGGGTGCGCGACCGGGCGGGTGCGGCCGTCTGGTGGGTCGACCAGGACGAGGAGTCGCGGGCACGGACCGTGCTCGACTGAAGTCACTTCCGTGTTTCCGGCTCGTTAGCTCCAGTGGTGGGATGTCCCCGACGATCGGGGCGACCACTCCGGGGGTATTGCCTAGTGGGCAGAGTCAGAAGTGGGTGATGACCGTGATGACCCCTCTGTGCCATGCTCCGCTTGGACGCTTCCACGCGTCACCTGCGGATCTGGTCCGGCTCCCCCCTGCCGACAAAGCCGCTACGATCGAACGGAGTTCGACGATGGTTGTGCACTCCTTGCACAAAATCATGGCTGCGCTCGCCATCTGCGCCGGTCTCGCCGTCGTCGTCGGCGTGCCCGCCGCGGTGGCCGTCCTGGGCGAGAGCGCCTCGGCGAAGGTCTTCCAGGCGCCCTACGCACCGCAGCCGTAACCGGTTTCGAGGCCGTGCCCGCGCGCACGCGGGCTCGGCCTTGAGGCACAGTGGACGGCGTGAGCAGCGAAGTGTTGCGCCTGCGTGCGCCGCGGCACCAGGTGAGCCGCAAGTCGATCACCCTCTGGACCTTGCACGCGTTGATCGGGTGGGCGGTGCTGCTGGTGCCGCAGCTGGTCGTGCTGATCTTCACCGCGTCGCCGTGGCAGGTCACGGCCGCGATCGCGACGCTCGTGCTCGGCGCCGCGCACACGTTGGTGATGCCGCGCTGGCGGTACCGGGTGCACCGCTGGGAGGCGACCCCGGACGCGGTGTACACGCTGGCCGGCTGGCTGAACCAGGAGTGGCGCATCGCGCCCGTCTCGCGCATCCAGACCGTGGACACCAAGCGCGGCCCGCTGCAACAGCTGCTCGGCCTGTCCACCGTCACGGTGACGACCGCCTCCGCCGCCGGCCCCGTGCTCATCGAGGGCCTCGACCACGACGACGCGGTGCGGTTGGCCGACGAGCTGACCACCACCACCCAGGCCACGCCGGGTGATGCCACGTGACCACCGAGCTGCCCGCGGCGCCGGAGTACGCCGAGCCGGTGGTCGACTGGCACCGGTTGGACGTGCGGATGCTCATCGTCCGCCCGCTCAACGAGCTGATCGGCCTGGTGCCGCTGTTCATCGGCCTGCTCGTGCTGGGCAAGGGCGAGACGTGGCGGATCCTGGTCAGCGCGGGCGTGATCGCGGCGATCGTGCTGTTCGGCCTGCTGCGCTGGCTCACCACCCGGTACCGGATCACCACCGAGCAGGTCGAGATGCACACCGGCCTGTTCGTGCGCAAGCGCTTGGCCGTGCCGCGCGACCGGATCCGGACCGTCGACCTGACCGCGAAGCTCGGGCACCGGCTGTTCGGGCTGTCCGCGATCCGGGTCGGCACCGGGCAGCACGACCAGCCCGGCGAGGACGGCCTGACGTTGGACGCGGTGTCGTCGGTCGAGGCCGAACGGCTGCGCGTGCTGCTGCTCACCACCGCCAAGGCGCAGACCCCCGTCGTTGCCGAGGAACGGCCCGGCGTCGTGCTGTCCAAGTGGGACAACCGGTGGCTGCGGTACGCGCCGTTGACGCTGTCGGGTCTGGTGGCCGCCGGCGCGTTGTTCGGGTTCGTGATGAACTTCGCGCGAGAGCTGGACATCGAGGTGTTCGAGCCGATGAGCGAGGCCGCCCGCTGGGTCGCGGAGCAGCCGCTCGGGTTGACCGTCGCGGTGTTCGGCGGTGTCGTGCTGCTGGTGGCCACGCTCGGCTCGGTGCTGGTGTACGTGGTGCAGTTCTGGGGTTACCGGCTCACGCGTGAGCCGGACGACACGGTCCGGGTGCGCCGGGGTCTGCTGACCACGCGTTCGGTTTCCGTTGCCGAGCAACGGCTTCGCGGCGTCGAACTGGTCGAACCGCTGCTGCTGCGGGCCGGGCGCGGCGCGCACGCCAAGACGGTGACGACGGGCTTGGGGCGCAAGGGCGAGAGCAACCTGCTGCTGCCACCCGCGCCGGTCGCCGAGGCGCACCGCGTGTCCGCCGAGGTGCTGCGGCAGACCTCCGGTGGGGCCGGGAATCCCGCGACCGCCGGCGGAGCCGGGATTCAGACGACCGCCGGTGATCGGGCGACCGTCGACGATCAGGCGGCCGTCGACGATCGGGCGGAGCGGTCGCCGACGCGGACGCCGTTGCGCCGGCACCCGATCGCCGCGCTGCGCCGCCGGTTGGTGCGCGCCACCGTGCCGTTGCTGGTGCCGGCCGCGGTCCTGGCGTGGCTCGCGCCGAGCTGGACGTGGCAGGTCGTGCTGGCGCTGGTGCCGTTCTCCGCCGCCCTGGGCTGGGACCGCTACCGCTCGCTCGGCCACGCGTTGACCGACCGCTACCTGCTCGCGCGAGCGGGTTCGGCGATCCGGGAAACCGTTGCGCTGCAACGCACCGGCATCATCGGCTGGCGCGTCTCCCGGTCGTTCTTCCAGCGCCGCGCGGGCCTGGTGACGATCAGCGCGACCACCGCGGCGGGCAACGGCGCGTACCACGTGGTCGACGTGGCCGAGGCGGACGGCCTGGCGTTGGCCGACCAGGCCGTGCCCGACCTGCTGCGGCCGTTCCTGGAGCGGTGAGCGCGCTCGGGTCAGCCCGTTGACCGGAACGTGGTCCGGTAGACGCTGGGCGCCACGCCGAGCGTCGCGCTCATCTGCTGCCGCAGCGCCGCGCCCGTGCCGAAGCCCGCGTGCCGGGCCACCTGGTCGACGGCCAGGTCGGTCGTCTCCAGCAGGTGCCTGGCCCGTTCGACGCGTTGCTGCGTGATCCACTTCCCGGGGCTGATCCCGGTCTCCTCGCGGAACCGGCGGGTGAACGTGCGCACGCTCATCCGGGCGAGCGCGGCCAGCGCGCGCAGGTCCAGCGGCTCGTGCAGGTGCTCCAGGGCCCACGCGCGGGCCGGGGCGGTGGACGTGTCGGTCATCACCGGGACCGGGCGGACGATGAACTGCGACTGGCCGCCCGACCGCCACGGCGGCACGACGCACCGGCGTGCGGCCATGTTCGCCACCTCGCTGCCGTGGTCGTGCCGCACGACGTGCAGGCAGAGGTCGACGCCGGCCGCGACGCCCGCCGAGGTGAGCACGTCGCCCTCGTCCACGAACAGCACGTCCGGGTCGAGGTCGACGGTCGGGAACAGCCGGCGGAAGTTGTCCGCGTGCGCCCAGTGCGTGGTGGCCCGGCGGCCGTCCAGCAGACCGGCCGCGGCCAGCACGAACGCGCCGGTGCAGATCGACATGACCCGCGCGCCCCGGGCCGCGGCGGCACGCAGCGCGTCCCGCACCGGCTGGTCGAGCGTGCCGTCCGCCAGCACCCGCGCGCCGTGGCTCACGCCGGCCACGACGACCGTCCCCGCCTCGGCCAGCAGCTCCAGGCCGTGCTCGGAGGTGATGTCGAACCCGGCCGCGCTGCGCACCGGCCGTTCGTCGGGCGTGCAGACCCGCACCCGGTAGAACCGCCGCTCCTGCTCGTCGCGGGCGGCGTTGAAGACCTGGGTCGGCGTGCCGAGGTCGAACGTCACCACCTCGTCCAACGCGAGCACGGCGACCAGGTGGCGGGTGTCCATGGCCGGATCTTTGCACATGATGGCCATCGAGCCACTTTCCGGAACCGGGGGAAGCACCGAGGCTGGTCGCGTGATCCGCAGCAAGCAGAACTGGGCATGGGTGGTCGCCGGCGTCGGCTTCATCGCGCTGGTCGGCGCCGCGGCGTTCCGGGCCACCCCGGGCGCGTTGATCGAACCGCTGCAACGCGAGTTCGGCTGGTCCACCGCCACCATCGGCTTCGCCGTGTCGGTGAACCTGATGTTGTTCGGGCTCACCGCGCCGTTCGCCGCCGCCCTGATGGAACGGCTCGGCGTGCGCAAGGTCGTGGCCTCGGCGTTGACGCTGGTCGCGGTGGGCAGCGGGTTGACCGTGTTCATGACCACCGCTTGGCAGCTGGTGCTGTTCTGGGGCGTGCTGGTGGGCCTGGGCACCGGTTCGATGGCGCTGGCGTTCGTGGCGACCATCACCGGTCGCTGGTTCGTCAAGCACCGGGGCCTGGTCACCGGCATCCTCACCGCGGGCGGCGCGACCGGTCAGCTGGTGTTCCTCCCGGTGGTGGCGATGCTGTCGGAGTCGTCCGGGTGGCGCAGCGCGTCGATCGCGGTGTCCATCGCGGCCCTGGCGGTGGTGCCGCTGGTGCTGCTGTTCCTCCGCGACCACCCCGCCGACCTGGGCATTGCGCCCTACGGCGGTGACGAGGTCGTGCCCGTGCCGCCCAGCACCGGCGGTGCGGCCCGCCGGGCCATCGGCGCGCTGACCAGCGCGGCGCGCACCGGCCCGTTCTGGTTCCTCGCGGCCGGCTTCGCGATCTGCGGCGCGACCACCAACGGCCTGGTCGGCACCCACTTCATCCCCGCCGCGCACGACCACGGCATGCCCACCACCACGGCCGCCGGGCTGCTCGCGCTGGTCGGCATCTTCGACATCGTCGGCACGGTGCTGTCGGGCTGGCTCACCGACCGTGTCGACTCACGGATCCTGCTCGCCGTGTACTACGTGCTGCGCGGCGCGTCACTGCTGGTCCTGCCGCAGTTGTTCCACGCCTCGGTGCACCCGTCGATGCTCGTGTTCATCATCTTCTACGGCCTGGACTGGGTCGCCACCGTGCCGCCGACGGTCGCCCTGTGCCGCCAGGTGTTCGGCCTCTCCGCGCCGGTCGTGTTCGGCTGGGTCTTCGCCTCGCACCAGATCGGCGCCGCGATCGCCGCCACCGCCGCCGGCCTCACCCGGGACCACTTCGGCAACTACGCCCCGGCCTGGTACGTCGCCGGCCTGCTCAGCATCGGCGCCGCGGTCCTGTCCATGAAGATCAAGCGCTCACCGGCGCTTGCGGGAGGTCCCGAAGAGCCCACGGGTGATCTCACGCCCGAGAGCGCTCGCGGCTGATCAGCCGGCGCCGGCGAACGGGTTGCGCACCGTCAGGTTCACGAACACGCGACCCTCTTGCAGGTCTTCGGAGACCAGGGTCCCGGCGCCGGCACGCAGGGCCGCCTCGACGATCAGCGCGTCCCAGAAGGACAGCGTGTGCCGCTCCTCCAGGTCGCTCGCGGACACGATCAGCAGCGGGTCGGTGTCGACGACGCACCACTCGCTGTAGTCCGCGACGATCCGGCGGGCCTCGGCCCTGGTCATGGGCGGCTTCAACTTCCGGGTGGCGACCGCGTAGAACTCCTGCAACACCTGGGTGCTCAACGCACCGGTGCCGTCCGCCCACAGCCGCCGGAGGAGGTCGCGGGCCGTGGTGTGCCGGTCGCCTGCGGCGGAATCGTGGGCGTAGACAAGGACATTGGTGTCCACGAAGACACGTCGAACCTGATCACTCACCGGTCGTACAGTTCCTCACGGCTCCAGGTCAGCCCACCGTGATCGGTCGCGCTGTCGAGCGCCGCCAAGGCTCGCCGCTTGGCTGCCTCGTAGCGTTCGTCGGCCGCGGTGAGCACGGTGATCTGGCGCGTCAACAGGGCACTGAGCGAGGTGCCCTGACGCGCCGCCAACACCTTCGCACGCTTGATGACCTCGTCATCCAGTTGAAGTGTGACGTTCCGCTTCGACACAACCACAGTTTATCACGTGGACCACGTGACTTCCACGTGGTCCCCGTGATCACCGGCGCTTGCGGGAGGTCCCGAAGAGCCCACGGGTGATCTCACGCCCGAGAGCGCTCGCGGCTGAGCGGAGGAACGACTTCACGGCCGGGTTGCCCAGCACCTGCGACACCACGCCCGGCTCGTCGCGCTCGCGCTCGGCCGGTGGCGCCTCGTCGGGACGTTGCTCCGGGGGCGCCACCTTCGCGGCCAGCTTCTCGTAAGCCGACTCGCGGTCCACGGTTTCGGCGTACTTGCCGTGCAGCTCCGACGACGCCGCGGCCTGCCTGATCGCGTCCGGCCCGATGGTGTCCATCAAGGACCGCGGCGCGCGCAGCCTGGTCCAGGCGACCGGAGTCGGCGCGCCCTTCTCGCTCAGCACCGTCACGACCGCCTCGCCGATGCCCAACGACGTCAACGCCTCGGCCAGCTCGTAGTGCGGCGTCGTCGGGTACGTCTTCACCGCCTTCGCCAACGCCGCCTGGTCCTCCGGCGTGAACGCCCGCAACGCGTGCTGCACCCGTGCCCCCAACTGCGACAGCACCGCGTTCGGCACGTCGGTCGGCAGCTGCGTGCAGAAGAACACACCGACGCCCTTGGACCGGATCAGCTTCACCGTCTGGGTGATCCGCTCCAGGAACGCCTTCGACGCGTCGGCGAACAGCAGGTGCGCCTCGTCGAAGAAGAACACCAGCTTCGGCCGGTCCAGGTCACCCTCCTCGGGCAGCACCTCGAACAGCTCCGCCAGCAGCCACATCAGGAACGTGGAGAACAGCGCGGGCTTGGCCTGCAACTCCGCCAGCTCCAGCAGCGACACCACGCCGCGGCCGTCGGTCACGCGCATCAGGTCGCGCGGGTCCAGCTCCGGCTCGCCGAAGAACGTGTCGCCGCCCTGCGCCTCCAGGTTCACCAACGACCGCAGGATCACCCCCGCCGTCGCCGACGACACACCGCCCAGCCCTTTCAGGTCCTGCTTGCCCTCCTCGGACGTGAGGTGGTTGATCACCGACCGGAGGTCCTTGATGTCCAGCAGCGGCAGGCCGCGCGAGTCGGCCCAGTGGAAGATCAGGCCGAGCGTGGACTCCTGGGTGTCGTTGAGCCCGAGCACCTTCGACAGCAGGATCGGTCCGAAGCTGGTCACGGTCGCCCGCACCGGCACCGCCACGCCACCCGTGCCCAGGGACAGCAACTGCACCGGGCACGCCGCCGGCCGCCAGTCGTCACCGGTCTCGGCGGCCCGCGCGGTGATCCGCTCACCGCCCTCACCCGGCCGGGACAGACCGGACAGGTCGCCCTTCACGTCCGCCATCACCACCGGCACGCCCGCCGCCGACAGCTGCTCGGCGATCAGCTGCAACGTCTTCGTCTTGCCGGTGCCGGTGGCCCCCGCGACCAGCCCGTGCCGGTTCAGCGTGGCCAACGGCAGCCGCACGTGCGCGGTCGGCTCCACCGTGCCGTCCACCACCACCGCGCCGAGCTCGATGGCCGCGCCCTCGGTGGCGTAGCCGGCAGCGATGTCGCTCTGGGCCGTCATCGTGCTGAGCGTAATGAGATTGGAAGGGGCCGCCACCCGAAGCGCCGACGGGCGCGCGTGGCCGGGCGACTAGGCTCGCCCGGGTGATGGATCGCTTGGTGTGGATCGACTGCGAGATGACCGGCCTCGACCTCGGCAAGGACGCCTTGATCGAGATCGCCGCGCTGGTGACCGACGCGGAGCTGAACGTGCTCGGCGAGGGTGTCGACGTGGTGATCCACGCCGACGACACCGCGCTCGACTCGATGCCCGACGTCGTCATGCAGATGCACGCCAAGTCCGGGCTCACCGAAGAGGTGCGGCGGTCCGCTGTGACGATCGCGGACGCCGAGGCGCAGGTGCTGGCCTACATCAAGGAGTGGGTGCCGGACCCGCGCACCGCGCCGCTGGCGGGCAACTCGATCGCCACCGACCGCGGTTTCATCGCCCGCGACATGCCTGAGCTCGACGCGCACCTGCACTACCGCATGGTCGACGTGTCCTCGATCAAGGAGCTGTGCCGGCGCTGGTACCCGCGCATCTACTACGCGCAGCCGGGCAAGGGCCTGGCCCACCGCGCGCTGGCCGACATCAAGGAGTCCATCCGCGAGCTGGCCTACTACCGGCGCACGGCGTTCGTGCCCCAGCCCGGGCCGACCTCGGAGCAGGCGCAGGCGGTGGCGGCCGAGCTCCTGGCCGCCGACGGCCTCGAATAGGGTCGATTTCAGACCCGGCGGTAGGGCACTGTATGCTTCACGCGCCGGGTCAGCCGGTCTTGGTGGGTGTAGCTCAGCTGGCAGAGCACTGGGTTGTGATCCCAGGTGTCGCGGGTTCAAGTCCCGTCACTCACCCCAAGCGGAACGCCCCTCGACGCCTCGTCGAGGGGCGTCTTCTTTTGCCGTGGAGTTGTCATGAGCGCCACACTCGTCGCGAAGGACCTGGCCGCGGGCCACGGTGACCGCGTGCTGTTCGAAGGGCTGGACCTGGTCGTCGCGCCCGGTGACGTGATCGGCCTGGTCGGCGCCAACGGCGCGGGCAAGTCGACGCTGCTGCGGACGTTGGCGGGGCTGCTGCCCGCCGAGCAGGGCGTGGTCCGCCTCTCCCCGGTGACCGCGACCGTCGGCCACCTGCCGCAGGAGCCGGACCGGCGGCCGGGTGAGACCGTGCGGGCGTTCCTGGCCCGCCGCACGGGCGTGGCGGCGGCGCAGGCCGAGCTGGACCGGGCGACCGAGGCGTTGACCGCGGGCACGGGCGACGACGGCTACTCCGACGCGTTGGAGCGCTGGCTCGCACTGGGCGGCGCGGACCTTCCGGAACGGTCGCTGGAGGTGGCGGCCGACCTGGGCCTGGACGTGTCGCTCGACCTGCCGATGACCGCCCTGTCGGGTGGCCAGGCGGCCCGGGTGGGCATGGCGTCGTTGCTGCTGAGCAGGTACGACGTGTTCCTGCTCGACGAACCGACCAACGACCTCGACCTGGACGGCCTGGCCCGGCTGGAGCGGTTCGTGACCGGGCTGCGCGCCGGCGTCGTGGTGGTCTCGCACGACCGCGAGTTCCTGGCCCGCACGGTGACGCGGGTGGTGGAGCTCGACCTGGCGCAACAGCAGGTGCGGACCTACGGCGGCGGCTACGAGTCGTACTTGGAGGAGCGGGAGATCGCCCGCAGGCACGCGCGTGAGGAGTACGACGAGTACGCGTCGACGCGGTCGTCCCTGGAGGAGCGGGCCCGGGCGCAGCGCGCGTGGATGGAGAAGGGCGTGAAGAACGCCCGGCGCAAGGCACCGGACAACGACAAGGTGGGGCGCAAGTTCCGCACCGAGGCGACCGAGAAGCAGGCGGCCAAGGCACGGCAGACCGAACGGCTGATCGAACGGCTGGACGCGGTCGAGGAGCCGCGCAAGGAGTGGGAGCTGCGGATGGAGATCGCCGCCGCGCCCAGGTCCGGCGCGGTGGTGGCGGTGCTGCGGGCGGCGGTGGTGACGCGGGGCGCGTTCACGCTGGGCCCGGTCGACGTGCAGGTGGACTGGGCGGACCGGATCGCCATCACCGGGGCCAACGGCTCGGGCAAGTCGACGTTGCTGGCGGCGCTGCTCGGTCGGGTCGCGTTGACCTCCGGGTCGTCGTCGCTGGGTTCCGGCGTGGTCGTCGGTGAGATCGACCAGGCGCGCGGTCTGTTCCTGGGCGACGAGCCGTTGCTGGACGCGTTCGGCGCGGCCGTTCCCGAGTGGGTGCCCGCCGACCTGCGCACGCTGCTGGCGAAGTTCGGGCTGAAGGCGGCCCACGTGCTGCGGCCGGCCGCCTCGCTCTCCCCCGGCGAACGCACCCGTGCCGCGCTGGCCCTGCTCCAGGCGCGCGGGGTGAACCTGCTGGTGCTGGACGAGCCCACGAACCACCTGGACCTGCCCGCGATCGAACAGCTGGAGTCCGCACTCGACTCGTACACCGGCACGTTGCTGCTGGTCACGCACGACCGGCGAATGCTGGACGCCGTGAGCACGACCCGCCGCCTGGCGGTGGCGGCCGGCCGTGTCTCGGAGCTCTAGCGCCTCTGGCCTCTAACGCCTCGGCGCGCGGACGTCAGCGGTTGCCCTTGGTCCACTGGTCCCACGGGATCTGCCAGTCGCCGTAGCCGTCCCAGGACTGCAGCACCGGGCCGCCGGAGTTGGTGACGACCACGATGTCGCCCTGCTTGGAGTTGTCGAACACCCACTTGGCGTTCTCCGGCGACAGGTTCAGGCAGCCGTGGCTGACGTTGCGCCTGCCCTGGTCGCCGATCGACCACGGCGCGCTGTGGAAGAAGATGCCCGAGTTGGACATGCGGTAGGCCCAGTCGACCGGCGTGACGTAGCCGCCCGCCTCCAGCGAGAGGCCGTAGGTGCGGGAGTCCATCACCATGTGGGCGTGCTTCTCCATGAGCACGTAGGTGCCCGTGGGGGTCGGGTTCTGCGCGTCGCCCATCGAGGTCGGCATGGTGCGCACGACCTGGCCGTTGACCTTGGTGACGACCTGGTGCGTCTGGCCGTCCGCCTCGTGCACGACGGCGTCGCCGATCGTGGTGTTGATCACGCGGTCCTCTTCGCCGTAGACGCCGTTGCCCACGTGCTTGCCGTAGACCTTCGCGTTGATCGTGATCTTGGTGCCCGGCGTCCAGTAGGCCTGCGGGCGCCAGTGCACGGTCTTCTCGTCGAACCAGTAGAAGGCGCCCTCGACGCGCGGTTGCGTGGTGATCGAGATCATCGCCTCGGCGGCGGCCTTGTCCGCGATCGGCTCGTCGAAGTAGAACGCGAGCGGCTGGCCGACGCCGACGGTCGTGCCGTCCTGCGGGTTGACCGAGAGGTAGGTCAGCGTGCGCGGCTTGACCGTGGTGAAGGTGGAGGTCTTGGTGACCGCCTTGCCGTCCGCGCCTTCGCCCGTCACGGTCAGCGTGTAGGCCTTCTGGTAGCCCAGCGGTTCGGTGTTGGTCCACTGGAGACCGTCGGGGCTCAGCTGGCCGGCGACCGCCTTGCCCTCGGGGTTGGTCAGCGAGACCGAGGTGATCTTGCCGTCGGTGGCCGTGGCCACGACCGGCACGCCGGGCGCGACGTCGACCGCCGCGTCCGCGGGGCCCGTGCTCAACGACACCGGCTTGGGCGGCGGCGTGGACGACGTCGAGGTGGACGTCTCACCGGCGGCGCCGTTCTCGGTCGAGGCCGAGCCGGACGAACAACTTGTGATCAACGTCGCGACGAGCCCGATCGCGACGATCCCCAGCGCTCCACGCGCCCCCCGCTTGCGGTCCATCCCCATCCTCCGGTTCATCCCCAGAACGCCATGACTGCCTGCAACAGGAGTCCGCTGGCGTCCCCTGACAAGGGGACGCCTGAAGGGTTGACGATGTTGCCCGAGATGCTGGATCGTTACCAAGGCGAAGTTCCCCCTGCACCAGGGCGGCACACCTGCCCTGACCAGGCGATTGGGAGCCCGGTCGGACGCTGTGCTAATGTTCTCCGCGTCGGACAGCGCAAGAGAGTCCGAGCGCCGCTAGCTCAACTGGCAGAGCAGCTGACTCTTAATCAGCGGGTTCGGGGTTCGAGTCCCTGGCGGCGCACAACACAGCAAGAGGGCCACCATTCCGGTGGCCCTTTCGCTGTTTATGGTGCGAGTACCACTAAACACCTCTGCACACCGGCCGTCCCCTTTCTTCGGACCCCGGAGTGGGGGAATCGCATGGCACGTCCAGAGTGGCCGCGGGTACCGATCGGGCTCGACGCCCCGCGCTGGGTCAGCCGCACCGGTGTCGATCCGTGCTCGCCGTCGTGCACACCGTCACCAGTGGTCAGCGGTTGCTGGAAGCGGTCGAGCTCATCGAGGACGACACGCGGTTGCAAGTCGTCCTCACCCAGGCGCCGGACGTCTTCGGCAACGGTGTCGCCGACTTCCTGCGGTCGACCGGTGGAATCGTGTTGCCGTGGGAGATGGCGACGCGCGAGGAGTTCGACCTGGCGATCGCGGCGGCTCACGGCGGATTGGACGAACTGCACGCGCCGCTGATGGTGATGCCGCACGGCGCCGGTCACGGCAAAGCCTTCGCCGCGACCGGCGGGCCGGTGGTCTACGGATTGGACGCGCAACGACTCCTGCACAACGGCCGTGTGTTGGCGAGCGCTCTCGTGCTTTCCCACGACGAAGAGCGGAAGGTGTTGCACCGGCAGTGCCCGGAGGCCCTCGACGTGGCGGTCGTGGCGGGTGACCCGTGCTACGACAGGTTGGTGGCGAGCCTGCCGCACCGCGACGCGTACCGGGCCGCGCTGGACGACGACCCCGGCCGACCCGTCGTGGTGGTCAGCTCGACGTGGGGACCCGGTTCGCTGTTCTCCCGGTTCGAGGACGTGCTGCCGCGGTTGCTCCACGAACTGACACCGCAGGGCTTCCTGGTCGTCGGGCTCGTGCACCCGGCGGTGTGGTCCGGCCACGGTCGGCGGCAGGTCGAGGCGTGGCTCGCGGCGTGCCGGGACGCGGGCCTCGTCCTGGTCCCACCGCAGGAGGACTGGCGGGCCGCCGTCATCGCGGCTGACCACGTGGTGGCCGACCACGGTTCGGTCGGCGTGTACGCGGCGGCCATCGGACGACCCGTGGTGCTGGTCGACGCCCCGGAGCCCGCCGTCGTCTCCGCCGGATCAGCGCAGGAGTTGCTGCGCCGCTCCACGCCGCGACTGGACGTGGGATCGCCGATCCGACCGCAACTCGACCGAGCGGCGGAAAGCGCTCGGCGGGTGAGCGAGGTCGTCCGGGAACGGCTGACGTCGAGGCCGGGTTCGGCTGCTGCGGACCTGCGCCGGATCATGTACGGACTTCTCGACACCCCGGAGCCGGCGCACTACCGCGCCGTGCCGCCTGTTCCGCGACCTCAGGGGAAGCCGCGCTGACCAGCCGCCCGCCGGGCACGCCGGTCAGTCGCGGCGTCGTGCGGCGTCGTCGTCCGGCCCGCGGAACCGCTGGGCGACGTCGACAGCCCGGGACCCGATGTCCGTGTAGAGCCGCAGAGCCTGCCTCCAGTGCTCGATTGCCCGTTCGCCCGCTCCCTGGCGCTCCGCCGATTCGGCGAGCAACTGATGGCACTCCGCCATGCCCTCCTTCGAGCCGAGCGCGCGGAGAGCGCTGAGAGCGCGGTCCGCGGTGCGGTCGGTCGACGGCAGGTCGTCGGCACGCAGGTACGCCATGGCTCGGGCCACCACGACCCGCGCCTCGTTGTACGGATCGGGCGGATCCAGGTCGCGGAACCGCGTCGTCGCCTCCTCCAGCGCCCGCAGCGCCTCGTCGGTCCGGCCGAGCCCGGTGAGCACCCGGCCGAGGTTGATCAGCGTGAGACCGAGGCTCCGCCAGGCGCTCAGCTCGCGGTTGATGGCGGTCAGCTGCTCGAACAACCCGGCCGCTTCGGCGAGCCTGCCGCAGGCCACCTCCAGCAGCACCACCGCCTCCTCCGCGTCGGCGAAGCCACGCCGGTCGCCGATCCTCTCGGCGACCGCGGACGAGGCCAGCAGGTGTTCCTCGGCCTCGGCGAACCTGCCGAGGGTGGTGTACGCCATGCCGAGCCGCTTGAGCATGTCGGCCTCGGCGAACCTGTCCCCCCACCGACGCGCCGCGTCCACGCCACGCCGGTCGACCTCCAGGCGGTCGCGGTAGTGCTTGTGGTGGAGGAACAGCGGCCACAGCACATCGGACAGGTGCCAGGCCAGTGACCACCACCCTCGTTCCTCGGCGACCCGGCCGCAGGCGATCAGGTTCATCCGTTCCTCGTCCAGCCAGGCCAACGCCGACTCGTGGTCGTCGAACCGCGGGATCTCGTCGGCCGGAGCCGGGAACTCGTGGCCCAGCCGGCGCCGGTGGGGCGTGACGACGAGGTCGGCGGCCATCGCGCCGCGGAGGTACCACTCCACCATCCGCCGTTCGGCCCGCGCCCGTTGCTCGGCGTCGTCCTCGGAGTCGGCTTTGGTGCGGGCGTGCAGCCGCAGCAGGTCGTGGAAGCGGTACCTGTTCTCCCCGACGGACTCGACCAGGTTGCCGTCCACCAGCTCGTCCAACACGTCCGGCGAGACGCTTCCCTCGACCACCGACATCGCCACCATCGCGCCGAACTCCTGACCCGGGTGCAGTGCGAGTCGGCGGTAGAGCGCGGCAGCGGTCGGTCGGAGCGCCCGGTAGGACAGGTCGAACGTCGCTTTCACGGACAACTCCGGCGACACCGACAGCATCGACAGACGGCTTCGTTCGTCGCTCAGTTCGGCGACCACCTTGCGCACCGACCACATGGGTCGGCTCGCCAACCGCGCGGCGGCCACTTGAACGGCGATCGGCAGGCCGGCGCACATCCCGACCAACGACTCGGCGCGCTCGGGATCGGCGTCGACCCTGCGCTTGCCCACCAGCTTCGCCAGCAGCCGCAGTGCCGACCGCGAGCCGAGCGGACCGAGGTCGACCAACGACGCGCTCTCCAAGAGCAGGCCGGTCAGCTTGTTGCGGCTGGTCACCAGGACCGAGCTGAACGGCGAGTTCGGCGTGAGCGGGCGCACCTGTGCCGCCGAGTACGCGTTGTCGAGCAGCACCAGCAGCTTCTTGTCCGCGGTCAGGGAGCGGTAGAGGGCGGCCTGTTCGGCGACCTCGACCGGGACCTCCCGAGCAGGCACGCCCAGGCTGCGCAGGAACAGCCCGAGCGCGTCCTCGGGTGATATCGGGCTCGATCCGCTGAAGCCGGCGAGGTCCACGTAAAGCTGACCATCGGTGAACCGGTCACGCGCACCGTGCGCCCAGTGCAGCGCGAGTGCCGTCTTGCCGACGCCGCCCGGACCGCTCAACGTCGCGAACATGCGAGTTCCGTTTCGCGTACTCGCGGTCAGCACCTCGTCCAGTTCCGCCAATTCGGCTGTGCGGCCGGTGAAATGCGCCGGAGCGGCCGGCAACTGACGAGGTATGAGCGGAGAGCCTGGTGGTGCCGCGTGGAACGTCACGCCACCGTGCACCACCCCTGCCTGCAAGGCACCGCCCGGCATCGCACCGGACAGCGTGTTGTGCACACCGTTCCCACTGTTTCGCGCTTCGCCCGGATTGGGCATCGACTGCCCCCATGGCGTGTCACTCGGACCCACGGACCAAGCGTATGTGCCTGAAGGCGCTCAAGAGCTTGCGCGCCTGGGGGAATTCCGCTGCGATCGGACCAGCGCGGACGGTGACACCGATCACTCGAATACGAATTCTGCGGTATCCAATGTCCTATCCGAATGCGAGCGCGATGCGCCGACTCGCCAGCAGTCGGGTGCGCTGGACGTCCGGGTCAACGGCGGAGTCGCCGTTGCGGTCCAGGCGGTCGTAGGACTTGGCCAGCAGCCAGTGGGCGGCCTCGGCTCCTATCGGGGTGAGCGGGCCCTGGTCGGACAGGCGGGCGCGGGCCGTGGTGACGTCCCTGGTGACGAAGGCGGTGCGGACGACGCCGCCGGACAGCTCGTCGATCAGGAACACCATGGCGTGCTCGGCGGTGGCGAACGTGTACGCGCAGATCAGGGCCAGGTAGCCGGCGTCGATCGAGCGGTCGCAGATCCAGGCTCCGCCCACGGTCAGCGGTGGGCCCGCCGGGGTCACGGCGCTGGCCGCCCACTCGCGCGGGCGGCCGGTGAGCACGGCGGCCAGCACGCGCAGCAGGGCGTGGTTGCGGCGGCTGGGCAGCGACACGGCGTGGTCGATCAGCCCGGCCCAGAACTCCTCGTCCGGCCGGACGTCGGCGACCGCGCTGCTGACCGTCAGCTCCGCCTCCAGCGGGTCGAGGAGCTCGGGCAGGGCGCGGCAGCGGCGGATGACCCGTCGTTGTGCCGCGGTCAGTGGCATCCCTTGTGGACGGTGTACCACCACGATCGGCCGCCGCTTCGGGGCCTGCGTCTTCCGGCTCACCGCGAGAGGCTGGCACGTCGGGGCACCCGTCGGGCCGCAACGCGCACCGGCTGCGGCGACACCACACCCGAAAGGGGACAATCGGCGGTTGTGGACTCCCTGCGCGAGGTGTTGTGGCGGGCCGCGGCGAACCGCCGGGCCGGACTGCCGCGCACCTCCTCCCTCCCGCCGGCCGAAGTGGACGATGCGGTGCGGGCGGTGTTGAGGCGCGCCTTCGAGCACCTGTGGGAGCACGGCTGGCTCCCTTACGACGTGTACGAGATCGTGCGGCGCAGTGAGGACGAGCGCGCGCTGTCGTTCCTGGTCGACTCGTTGGCGCTGGAGGCGTCCCGGTACTCGGCGTTGCACCCGCGTTGGCAGGAGCAGCTGGCCGAGATCGAAGCGACGGTCTGGTGGGACACCTCACAGCCGCACGTCGACCAGTGGGCGCGCAGGCACATCGAGTTGCGCGACGACGCCGTGGCCGCCGCGGTGGCGGTGCTGGCGGTGCTGATCACGTTGCCCGCCCTGGCGGTGATCGTGCCGAAGCCGGGCACCCCGCTGGCCGCGATCGCCCACCACCACGTCGACCCGAAGATCCTCAACCGGGTGCGCGGGCTGTTGGCAAAGGCCGAGTCGACGGCGTTCCCGGACGAGGCGGAGGCGTTGTCGGCCAAGGCGCAGGAGTTGGTGACGCGGCACGCGTTGGAGCGGATGCCCCGCGAGGCGCCGACCACCACGTCACGCCGGTTGTGGCTGGACAAGCGGTACTTCGACGGCAAGGCGCAGGTGGTGCACGTGGTCGCGGAGGCGAACCGCTGCCGGGCCGTGGTGTACGACCTGGGGTTCGTGGCGTTGGTCGGCGAGGAGCTCGACCTGGAGATCGTGGAGCTGCTGTCGGCATCGCTGCTGGTCCAGGCGACGCGGGCGATGGTCGCGGCGGGTGAGAGGGCGCGCAAGGGTGACGAGGCGCGCTCTGCTGCGTTCCGCAAGTCGTTCCTGCTGTCTTATGCGCACCGGATCGGGGAACGGCTGCGTGCAGCCAACGAGGTGCCCGACGACGACCGGCTGCTGCCCGTGCTGGCGGAACGCAAGAAGGCGGTGGAGGAGTACTTCGGCGCGATGTTCTCCAGGACCGTCGCCAAGACGACGCCGGTGCGCAGCGCGGCGGGCTGGGACGCGGGCCGTTCGGCGGCCGACCGGGCCAACCTGTCGATCACCTGACCTGCGGTTTCCCGGGACTGTCGGTGCCCGTCCGTACCCTCTGCGTCATGACCACCGCGATGGAAGTGCGCAGGCTGTTCAACGTCACCCAGGAGACCCGGTTCCGCTTCAACCACTGGTACAGCAAGCGGAAGCACGTCGTTGCGCACGTGATGGCGCACGAGTCCGCGGCGGTCCACCGGATCACCGCCGACGAGGTCGAGGCCGCGTGCCGGAGCGCGCCGCGGCCCGGTCCGACCGACGTGCCGGAGATCCGGGACTGGCGGCCCGACTTCGCCTTCACCCACGTGGCGCACCACGTGGTCGAGGTGCTGGGTCGATTACCCGGCTGGCCGGAGTTCCGCGAGTTCTGCGAGGCCGACGAGCGGGCGCGGGCGATGTTGTGGACGCCGGCGCGCGAGGTGATCGCCGAGGTGGGGCCGGAGGGTCGTTCGGCCCTGCGCAACCGCGTCGTGTCCGACTTCCTCGGGTTCCTGCGGGACGTGTACGTGGTCGCCGTGCTGCGCGGGCACGGGCTGGACGTGCGGGTGCACCCGTTGGCGGACACCGTGTTCGAGGTCGACGCGTGGGTGGAGCGGCTGATCCTCAACCCGCGCGGCGGTCCGCAGCGGTCGCACGACCTGTTGGTGCACGCGATGCCGCCGTTCTTCTTCTCCGATTTGGGGATCACCGAGTTCAGGCAGGTCGGCGCGGCTCTGCTGCCGTCGCGCACGCAGCTCGACCGGGCGGCGCGGAGGCTGCGGGACGTGCTGCACCCGACATGAGGGAGGTTGCGAGCGAGTTGTCCGACGCAGTGCTTCGGACTCGTGCCACGGCGCGCGCCGGCGAGGCGTGGGCATGAGCCATCATGGCCGGGTGCCGAACCTGGAGACGACGGACGACGTCCGCGCCCGGATGAGCAAGCAGCGGTCCCGTGACACGGGCATCGAGGTGGCGTTGCGGCGCGAACTGCACCGGCTCGGGCTGCGCTACCGGGTGCACCAACGTCCGGTGCGCGCGGTGCGGCGTGAGGCGGACGTGGTGTTCGGGCCCGCCAAGGTGGCGGTGTTCGTGGACGGCTGCTTCTGGCACGGCTGCCCGGAGCACGGCACGTGGCCCAAGCGCAACGGCGAGTTCTGGCGGACCAAGATCGAGACGAACCAGGCGCGTGACGCGAACACCGACCAGGTGCTGGCGGAGGCGGGGTGGATCGCGGTGCGGGTGTGGGAGCACGAGGACCCGGTCGTCGCGGCGAGTCGGGTGCGGACCACGGTGTTGGGCCGGCGCGGTCGGCTAGCCTGAGCTCGTGCTGTCCATGATCGACCTGTTCGCCGGCTGCGGCGGCATGACCGCCGGCTTCGCCGCGGCGGGCGGCTACCGGCCGGTCATGGCGGTCGAGTGGGACCTGCACGCGGCGGCGACGTACGCGGCGAACTTCGGCGAGGACCACATCCGCTGGTCCGACATCGCGGCCGTGCCGGACGACGCGATCCCCGAGGTCGACGTGATCGTGGGCGGCCCGCCGTGCCAGGGGTTCTCCAACCTGGGGTCGAGGGACGTCGACGACCCGCGCAACTCGTTGTGGCGGGAGTACCTGCGGTTCGTGCGGCGGGCCCGGCCGGCGGTGTTCGTGATCGAGAACGTCGACCGGTTCCTGGCGTCGACGGAGTTCGCGCTGCTCCAAGCCGAGACCGAGGGGTACGAGCTCAGCCACGGCATCCTGCTGGCGGCGGATTTCGGTGTGCCGCAACGGCGTCGGCGGACGATCGTGATCGGCTCGCGGATCGGGCGGATCCCGTTGCCCGCGCCGACGCACCCGCGTGGGCGCTGGCACACGGTGGGCGACGTGCTGCGGGGCCTGCCGGAGCGGCCGGCGACGACCGCCTTGCCGGACTCGGTGGTGGAGTTCTTCGGGCGCGAGCTGCCCGGGCCGTTCAAGAGCCCGCAACTGCACATCGGCCGCAACCCCACGCCGATGTCGTTGGAGCGGTACCGCCACATCCCGCCGGGTGGCGGCCGGTTCGACCTGCCGACCGAGCTGCTGCCGCGGTGCTGGCGGGAGAAGAAGACCGGCACGACCGACGTGATGGGCCGGATGCGGTGGGACGAGCCGTCGTTGACCATCCGCACCGAGTTCTACAAGCCGGAGAAGGGCCGCTACCTGCACCCGCAGTGGGAGCCGGGTGAGGGCGGGCACCGGGTCGACCGACCGATCACGCACCTGGAGGCGGCGCGGCTGCAGTCGTTCCCGGACACGTTCGAGTGGTGCGGGTCGAAGATCGAGGTGGCCAGGCAGATCGGCAACGCCGTGCCGCCGTCGCTGGCCAGGGCCATCGCCGAGCATCTCAAGCCCTACCTGACGGGCACCGAGCCGACCGCGCCGAGTTGCCCGCTCTGCCACTGACCCGTCGTCGGCCCGGAATTGTCAGACCCCTCCACTACCGTCATCACCATGACGACAACCACGTATGAGAACTCGGTCCGCATCGGCTCCACGACCTACCAACTGGTGGCCACGGCCGACCCCGGACTGGTGGTGGACCTGGCCGGCGTCGACTCGTCGGGGGCGTTGGTGGCCGAGGGCGCCATCCGCCTGCCCGCGGACGCCGGCGCGAAGATCGGCAAGCTGCTCGCGCAGGTGCTGGAGGCGTTGGGCAGGCTCAGCACGCCGTCGACCGCCTCGGCGAGGGACCGTCCGGCCAACGCCAACCAGCCGTGGAGCCAGGACCTGGACGACGGCCTGCGCGCCGACTGGCTGGCCGCGACCCAGGACATCCCGACCGCCGACCTGATCCGTTCGATCGCGAAGCGGTTGGAGCGCTCCCCCACCTCGATCAGGTCACGGCTGGCGAAGGTGGGCTGCGATCCCGACGTGCCCGGTCGGGCGTTGTCGGAGGAGGGGGCGCGGGTGTTGCGCGTTCAGGGTCGGGATCAGGGGCGGGTCAGGGGCAAACCCGATTCGGGAGGGGAGGGCGGGCCGTGATGCTCGTGGTGGACGCGTAGGGCGAGGAAAGGACCTCTCGTGGAGATCACCGGGCTCATCTCGGCGCTGATCATCGGCGTGCTCATCGGCGGCCTGGGGCGGCTGGTCGTGCCGGGCAGGCAGCAGATCTCGATGGTGATGACGCTGCTGGTTGGCATCGCGGCGGCCCTGGCGGGCACGTTCGCGGCCTCGATCCTCGGCGTGTCGAACACCTCGGGCATCGACTGGATCGAACTGGCCCTCCAGGTCGGCCTGGCCGGCGCCGGAGTAGCCACCCTGGCCCGCAGGAGGTCCCGCCAACCCAGTAACCACTGACACCACCCCACCCCAGCCACGGGCACAGACCCCGACCAACCCAGCCAGGCCACCCGGTCCAACCCCGGCCGGCCCGCCTCCACCCTCCCACCCCGCCGACCAATCGCACCAAGCCACCGCCACCACGGCAGGCCCCGGCTCGGCGGGTGGACCGTGCCGGGCCCGACCCGCCCCACCCGAGCACGGCACGCCGGGCACACCTGGCGTGGCCGGGCCGGGCCGGGCGGGGCGTGGCCGGGCGGGGCGTGGCCGGGTCTGGCGGGGCGGGGCGTGGGCTGGCCGGGCGGGGGCGGGGTTGGGCGGGCTGAGCAGGGCTGAGCGGGGGCGGGGTCGCCCCGCACCACTCGCCCCCGCACCACTCGGCCCGGTGCCTACCCGGTCCGGCCGGGCTCGACTCGGCAAGCCTGGGCTCGGCAAGCCTCGGCTGGGCTGGGCTCGGCTGAGCTGGGCTGGGCTCGGCTGGGCTCGGCTGGGCTCGGCTGGGCTCGGTGCGGTGCGGCTCGGTGCGGTGCGGCTCGGTGCGGTGCGGCTCGGTGCGGTGCGGCTCGGTGCGGCAAGCCTGAGCCGGCTCGGCGCGGCTGGGCACGGTTGGGCTCTGAGCCCGGCCAGCCTCCGCCACGCCTTCCGCCCAGCGAGCCGATCGCGCCAAGCCACCGCCACCACGGCCGGGCTGGCTGCCCGGGTGGGTCGTGTCGGGCCCGACTCGACCCACCCGGGCACGACACGCTGGCACGGCTAAGCCCGGCTGGGTTGGGCTGGGTACCGCTCGCTGGGCCGGGCTCGGCGCGCACGGCACGGCTGGCTCGGCTGGGCACTGCTCGGTTGGGCAGGGCTCGGCTAGGTACAGCACGGCTGGGTACGGCCGGACTGAGTCCGGCTGGGTTGGGCTGGGCTGGATACGGCTCGCTGGGTCGGACTCGGCACGGCTGGGTGGGTACTGCTCGGCTGCGCAGGGCTGGGTACCGCTGGGCTGGGTACCGCTGGACTGGGTACCGCTCGGTTGGGGCTGAGCCCGGCTGGCGCTGAGCCCAGCTGGGGTGAGCCCGGCTGGGCTGGGTGCGCTGGGCTGAGGACCCGCCTAGGTGAGCCGGGACTCGGCTCGGTCGGGGCGGGTACCGCGCGGCTGAGGCCCGGCCAGCCCGGTTGGGCTGGGGTGGGTAGAGCTCGGCGCGGTTGCGTTCGGTTGCCGGGTGTGGCGCGGGTGGGGGCGTTGGAGAGGGGTTGGCACAGGCGGGTGGGTTGAGGGTGGGGCGAG